>OMXE01000002.1 GCA_900314935.1 uncultured Prevotella sp. | reverse complement strand
CCCTAAGAACGTTAAGAAAATCGCAATCTACATAATTCTCAATATATAAAATTTTTAACTTAATAAATTTGGTAAATATCATAGGAAGCGACTCGGCAATAATCAAATTCATTTTGTATTGCACTCGCTGCTCCATCGGTTCTCGCCATGGCAAAGTCGAAGCAAGCTTCACTTTGCTCATCTGGCTTAACGAAAACGTTCTTTTGTTCTTTTGTCTAAAAACCTGTTCGTATGTCTAAATCCCAACCAATGTGCAAATAGCAAGTTAGCCACCATAAAGATTACACCAACTACAGTCCATATCACCAGTTGAAACGCGTTGATCGTTGTACAGATGCGTTGCATTACGAGGAAAACGAAAGGCAAGAGCAGAACAGATGTCACGAGTCCTGGAACATATCCTCTCACAACGATTGCCTGTCCAATATGTACAATGAGATGAAGAGAGAATACCATGAAGGTTGCCGACCATAGTTCTATGGCATACGGGCCTCCAATATACGCATACGCCGAGATTCCTATTAACACGATGAGTTCTTCAAATGCTGCAATGGCGAAGGCTTTAGTATTCAATTTCCGTAAATAGTTGAACACACGACGTAACATTGGATGCTTCTCACACAAGTCATTGCCATGCGTCATCACCCATTTATGCACCACAGCAATCTCTTCTCCATCGTGAACGATGAAGGCAAGGATGAGAAGGATGTAAAGAATCGTGTTCATATCGATAATTGTGTAACACGGGGACCGTTCTGTTGTTACAGAAATTAGCGTGTAACAAAAGAACCGTCTTCTGTTTGTAACAATGTAACTTGTAACAAACAATTCTATTTGAGATCGTTTTGGCGCTTGAACGCTCGCTGTTGTATTTCAGGGTTGAAAAGGACGCCGTCAAGAATAAATCCACCTTCCTCCTCGGTCTTGATCTCCTCTTTGAGCATGTTTAGCTCTTCCTCCGTGAGGTCTGACGGCTTTAAGCCATAGACACTCAGTCTCTCAATGATTTTCTTTTCCATAATATATATTTTTTGCAAATATAATATATAAATCTTTAACAGGCAAATGTTTAGTGATATTCTTTACAAAATCAGCTTTTTCAAGTATCAAAAGAAGGCCCTTCTTTCACAGGAGAGGTTTTCTTTAAGTATTTAATAATTCCAGGATTATCCTGGGAAAGGTTAAATTATTTCTGCTTTGGCTCGTAATATGATACCTTTGTAAGCAAAAAAGATATGACCAAAGAGCAAATTAAAATAATACTTGACAACGCTTCAGAAGAACGACTTGAAAGATTCTTCGAAACGTTACTACATGAAATTATTATTGATGACGAACCTTATTACAAGAAAGCCCGTCAACTCCTTCTCGCCTCATTAAACAATGAAAACGCAGATGACTTTTTTATTGCCATCAGCGGTTGCAGTTTGGAGTCGTTGATGGAGAAATATTAAAATTGATGAGTTCGGATAAATTCATTTTTGTATCTTCCAAATCCGACTTCTTCAAGGGAATCCCAATAAGATATGCTTTTGCTGAATATCCATTGATGCTGCTTCGAATATAAAGCTCACGTGAAATGAAATGTTCGGAAGGGTAGATAAGCATAACATGTTTTTGTATGTTACCACCAAACGAGGAATATGCCAGCACTTGATGGAAGTCCTCGCGGAAGGTATCTTTCAACTCTTCACCAGTTCGATTCACATTATACATGTGAGATTTGTATTTTGCATCGATAATATACTGGATGTCGTCCTTGTACATGACAGCATCTGGCTCAAGATGACTAAGCGCCCAAGCCGTTTTCTCTCCGCTAATACGATATTTTTTGTTGCTTTCCAATCTTGCGCCTTTTAAGCCTGCAACCAGTTTTAAAACATATTGCACATATCTTTCAAAGAATACAGAATAATCTATTTTCCATGCTCGTTTTGAACTCACATTGTTTTGCAAGATCCTCATTCCAATTTCTTTGGCTTCTTTGATTATTGCAGGATCTGATGTGCGAAGTGGGATAGATGTTACAGGTTTGAGCCTGTTCACATCATATTGCTTGCTTAATAATGATATCTTGGAGAGATACGGAGTTTTAGAGCGTAGAGGAGTTGAAGGCTTCATTATCTCATTTATACTCAGATGAAGAATGTACGTCAGAGCCCTCCACTCTTCATGGTCGCATGTCAGTATATTATTCCTATTGGGGTATTTTAATGCTGACCACGGGTCAATATCCCTTACCGCATATTTGTCCCATCTTGTTGATGCATTTGGAAAAAGTTGAGTCATCTCAACGTTTTTAAACTTTCTCCAATGATACCTCTTTGCTTCGATGTATTTATCAACGTATTTTTGACATTCCAAATACAAAGGAGGTTTTACGGTATTAACCGTATTGATTTGGAATCGCTCGTCATATTCTATCTTCAGGTCCTCTTTGATGACAGAAATGAGTTCTGAAAGATTTTCACCATACAGTCCTTCTACAATAAGCTCGCCATAAGGCATACCCGTTCCTGGTGACAATAGCGGAACACAGCCTGCATATTTTGATGTAGTGAATTGTATGGCACTTGCGCCATTTTCGTCACGCGACAATTGAGGGGTAATGCCAAGAAACTCAAAAACGGGAGAATTTATATTTATAAACTCAATGATATGTCTTTCAGCATCTTTGCGAGTATCTATACCTTTCCAATCTTTCTTTAGGTCTTTGAAAGATATCGTTTTTTCGCTCAATACTTTAAGAGGTAGAATAGCAGGGCGCAGCTGTCTTTTCTGAAGTTCAATATTAACCTTCAGATCATCAGCTTTTTGCTTAAGCAATTGTTTCCGTTCTTTTGCCTCGGCTCTACTCATACATCAGCTCACCTATCTTGTTATAGAAATAGTTCACAAATTCGTCTTTTGCCGATGGCAAAAAGCCTTCGTTAATATACTCTTTAATAAGTGGCATCAGTTCATATTTCAGCCTTTCCTTCATGGCTTCTTCATCTGCTGCTATGAAATAGGACTGACCAGGCTGTAGATTTAATTCTTCGTCAGTAGCATGTCGCATAAACATGTTTTCAAAATCCAGGAATTCCTCTTTCCTAAAATCATCACGCTCAATTACCTTAGGTCTTAATGTAATCCACGTAAAGCGTCTGCGAAGAGCAAAGTCGACAATAGCCAAACTCTTATCTGCTGTGTTCATCGTGCCAATAACATACAAGCTATCGGGCAACTTGTCAATCTCTAAATCACCTATCTTAATCTTATATTTGCGATTATCGCCGGCATTCTTTTCGAACAAGTAGAATACAGGCCCAAGCACGTTAGAAAGGTTGGCTCTGTTTATCTCATCAATAATGAGCAACACGTTTTTGCCTTCCTTAGCCTCCTTGATTGCCTCATATAATATGCCAGGAGAGTTTTTGTAAACCAATGTGTTTGAATCGGTATCTGGCCTGATTCCATATACGAAATCAGAATACGATGTTTCGGCATGGAACTGGGTAAACTTAACTTCATTAAAGAATTTGTATTCTGCAATATTTAATGCTGTAAAGGTCTTACCTGTTCCAGGAGCTCCCTGAAGTATGATGTATCTGTCTTTCTTAAGAATCTCGAATATTTCATTATCAGTCAACGATTTCTTAGAATTAATAGATTCTAACTTATCTAATACATCCACAACTTCTTTTCGCTGGCTATCATTTGTGGGCCATCCTCTAAACTCTGCATAGGCACAAATCCATTTCTTGAATTCATAAGGTAAATCATCGACCGTAAAATCATTCTTGATATCCACCACTTCGAAGGCAACTACCAAAGGACCAAAACGATCATCAAACTGGCGAATGTGTGGATGCTCTTCTTTCAGCTTTGTGATAAGTTCTGGGAGTGGGTCAGTAATACTGCTGAAATCACTTTTGTAATAGACACGGGAGTTCGAGTTCAATCGCAAGAATCTTCTGCGAGTAAACGGCGATTGTGCTAAAACACCATCATACATGAACTGTTGTGTACCAACAACCAAAACGATAGCACATGCAGAAACGCTATTAGTATTGTCATTTGTTTTCTCTGGCATGAAACACAGAGAGAAGTCACTGTAAGGGCCGCTGGGTTCCTGACCTTCTCTGATAAAGCCGAAATAGGCAACACTTTCAAATTCGTTAGCTGGTCGATTTATGTCCTTTCTCCATATTCCGTTCTTCTCAGGAATAAAACCAACATTTTGAGCATATTCTTTTATTACATCTACAAAAACATTCAACTCCATATGATTATATTATTAGTAGTTAAACAATTCGCTTTTCGAAATCTCTAAGGCTTTGGCAATCTTGACTATGGTATTCAGCGTAGGGCTCTTTTCTCCACGCTCAATAGTGCCAATATAGGTTCTGTCAACATTACACATGAATGCAAATTGTTCCTGAGAATAACCTGCATTCTTACGCAATTCTGCAACACGTTTGCCAAAGGCGATATTTTCTGTTGTTTTCATCATTCAAGATTATAACTAATTAACCTACTATCTTTTTAGTTCTTTGAAAATAATTATGTAAGAAGATTGATACTTATATCTTTTTCGTCAATTTTACCTGTGAAATGTAACCCATTAGTAATCTGATCAAAGATACCAATATCGACAGTTCGCTGACATTCATGCCGAATCAGAAAACTCAACTTTTCATGAATGGGCTCTGCTTTCTTTGTAAGAACTTTTAATTTCCCTTTCTTATAATCAAACGAATTAACTTTTCCCAATTCATAATAGACACCATCAGCCAAATTCTTCAGATAGTAACCCTTATGACCAGTTACAACTTGATATTTTTTCTGACAGAATGGATTACTCGCAATTCCTACCTCTAACGATGTTGTGGTCTTCACACCAGATGTCTTACGATATTGAGGTACTGGAGGGAACTGACTTGCTGCTACAATACTATTATAAACTTCTTTATTTGTAGCCCTTACACCTTGCTGCCAGAAAGGATTCACTTCATAGTAATCACCGCCTGTTTTATGAATCTCAACGGGGTATTTGAAACGGCGAAAATTCACAATAGTTGCACGAAGATTCCCGTCATTGGTCGCTTTTACTTTACCTATTTCCGCAACACCAAAATAATGTGACTCATCTGACATTCGTGTTGGAATATTGGGACTTGTTGATGTCTTCTTGTTACGGTGGTATACGACTTGTGTGCCAGGAAGAAGTTTCGACCTGTACATAGGTGGAAATGTGTAGATCTGTCCCTCTACATCATGATAGATCTGGTCTTTACCTCCACCATTATCGGTAATTACTGCATAATCCATTATGAATTTATAAACAGTTAAACAAACCGGCATTCTTACGCCAATCTGCTATGCGCTTGCCAAAGGCGATATTTCCTTCAGTTTTCATGGGTACAAAGATAAGGAATTGCTATCTTTAGTACAACGGTCTAAAGATAGCAATTCCACGATATCCTTCAAGCGTGACAGAAACCTACCCCCCCTCTTCACGTTTCTCTTTCTTCCTACCTCTTATTACTCTCTTTGGTAATTAGCACACCTTTGCGGATCTTACATACAGCATTACGGTAAACCTTGGGCTCATCGCCACATTTACTGAAATAGTTATTTAGCGATTTCTGTGCAATTAGTAAGTCTTCTGCCGTATAGCGGTCGAAGAGGGCGGCTGGCGAACCGAAAACTCGAAAGTATCTGTTGCCAGCATATGAAGTTGGATAATGCTCCTGTCAGCCATTTTCACAAGTTTAAGTTGTAATCAGCTACAAAGTTAATAAAATGTGACTCGTATTAAAAACAATCCAAAGATCTTAACAGAAAATATGGACATGCTTAAATACGGGTAATAACTGTTAATACACAAAGAAAAGTAACAAATAAGGGAGAAAGGAGAGCCGGCGTTTGCCAGCTCTCTCTTTGCGTTATTCAATGTTGATCCATACCCTTTCACCCCTAACCTTGGCGTCATCAATCAGATTCATCAGCTGAGCCACCCAGTAGCGGGATTTGAATACCATGCCTTTTGACTGGTTCTCCCCCAGAAGGATGCAGCCCTCTGTGTCTTCAACGGTGTTGCCTGAATGGATGCGGATGCCTTGGAACATCGGTACATCCAGCAGGATGGGTATAATAAATATAAAATGCCGTTTCAATTTGGGTATAGGCGACAGATCGTTTGCGTATAGGCGCACGATCGTTTGGGCATAGGCGAACGATGGAAAAGCGGTGGTTTGTTCCCTTGTTCCTTATGGTTTTACCCCATTGTTATTATTAAATCACCCTTTGAATTCATACAAAAGAGTCTCTTTTCCCGCAACATTTCCCGTAAAACTCTTGAAATGCCGATGTGTAAAGGGTTTGACCAACGGGATATGTTGCTCAAACATATCCCGTACATATCCCGTAGATCTAACCCACAAATACCCTTTATCGTTTTCTACAACAGAAGAAACGGAAAAGAAACGGAAATGCGGAAATCTGTGAAGATGGTCATGATCTGTGTGCCTTTAGCCATCTTCTCTATGAGAGAGTACGTCATTCTCTAGGTGAAACTATGGCAGTTTGCGTTGGAAACTATGGCAGTTTCTGGTAAAAAGTGCCTCAAACGCTGATAGTGGGAACGTCAAACGCCAGGAGCGTTTGCCTTGATCACTGGGAGCGTTTACGGCGTTCAGTGTTTTTTAACAGAAAGATGGTGCTTTGTTAATAGATTTTTGCACGCTATGAGGGGTCGATTTTTGGTGGGCTCAATATTATTTCGTACCTTTGAACCAAGGTTAGACAGAAGAACGTTTTAGACATAATAACATAAGAACATATATTTTTTAGACCAAAGAACAAAAGGACAAAATTTAATGTTTAATGTTTAATCTTTAATGTATGAAGCTCTACTTGTTATCAATAAACGGCAGTTCGCCTAAGAATTTGTCAAAGTCGCTTTGGAATAAACGATCTTGGATAATGCGGTATTTCTCAAATTCCGTCTCGGCATGTTCCTTGGCCTCTTCTGCAGTCACTTTACCTGTATTCTGCAGTACTTTATTACCACCAGCTGCCAAAATCGCATCTATCTGTTTGGCCCAGTCCTCCATTGTCATGGGGATATGACGTTTGGCCATGCGTTCTGCTAATTCGAGCACACCATTCACAAGTTGGCCCATGTCTGCCAGTTCCACTTGCTTCAGATAGTTCTTGGCTATCGACACATCCGTCTTCACAATCTTGCCGTCAGGCGCATTCTCCCATGAAGTCAACCCCATATGTTCCTGTTCCGCATCAGCACGCTCCACTATTAGTCCTGCAGCCGTATGTCCATGAACTGCATAGTGCATTTTATTCTGCATCATCTTAAAGAACATCTTAGTGGTAGGAGCATCACGATTATAGTCTACGGCTGTAGCATATATATCTGTCAGTTTCTGATAGAAGCGGCGCTCGGACAGGCGTATTTCCCTGATCTCTGCTAACAGATGCTCGAAGTAGTCCTCATCCAGGAATGTACCATTCTCCATGCGCTTTCTGTCAAGCACATAACCACGAATAGCATAATCACGTAATACACTCGTAGCCCATTGGCGGAACTGCGTAGCACGGATAGAATTCACGCGATAGCCTACGCTGATAACAGCATCGAGGTTGTAGAACTGTGTCATGTAGTTCTTTCCGTCTGATGCAGTTGCCGAGATTTTCTCGGTAACTGAATCCTTTTTCAACTCTCCACTGGCAAATATGTTCTTTAAATGTAAACCAATGTTATCTGTCGAGCAGTCAAACAGCATGGCCATAGCTTTCTGCGTACACCATACAGTTTTATCCTTGTAATAAACTTCTACTCCTTGTTCCTTCCCTTCTATCTGAAAGATCAGGAACTCAGCTGTACTATTTCTTATTTCTCTTCTTTTTGACATACTTATTTTCTTTCGACTACAAAGATAATGCTTTTTTTCATTCCACCTATATTTTTGACAGAAGAACTTTTTAGACATAATAACAAAAGAACGTTTTCATTAAGCCAGATGAGCAAAGTGAAGCTTGCTTCGACTTTGCCATGGCGAGAAAAGGTAGGATGAAATCCAACATATATTTTTTATAGACCAAAGAACAAAAGGACAAAATATCTTGATGATAAGTATGTTTTCTTGTTAGAAACTTTGAGAGCAAGCTCTCACGTTCCTTCCAATCAGACATACTTCCTCAACATCAATCCATGGAATCCGGTAGGTTCGTGGTCAGAATAATATATGTTAGTACAGCAGTCCGAACATCCATAGGGGGATCTTGTTTCCATATCCGATTTCTATTTCATCAGCTATGACATAACTGTCAGGAATATCCTTGATCTGGGAGAATCCTTTACCCTTGCCTCCCACCTCAAACAAATACTTGCCTTCAACCGACAGGTCGCCCTGCTTGGGGTACTGGATGCTATGACTCTGTGCAAGCATAGCGGCAAATAGAGATTCGCGAACTGTGCCCGTATCAGCAGGCTGGACTAATGCCTGCATGATGTTTGGATTGTTGAAAAGAATCTTCTCGGGTTTCCCTAATGATTTTAAATCTTTTCTGTCTGCATACAGCAGTCTTAAAAGGGCTGCACGATGGAGTAGCGCCAGCAGTCGAATGAGCTGATTTCGAGTGGTGTCCAAAGCTGAGCAAAGTGATGAGATGTTCGGTGTAAAAGGCTTCATCTGAGCCAAAAGGACCAATAGACGCTTCGCTTTCTGAAGAGTCTCAAACTCTATGCTTTCAACAGCGGGGATATCATTCTCTATGATTGTTGTGACGATACTCTGTATCCTCTCATAATAGCTGACAGTGGATGATGTCTCAAGAAAGAATGGATAGTACCCCTGCTGAATATATCGTTCAAAATGAGGCAGTACTTTCAGCTTGCCTGCAATTTCTGTCGCTATCTGCTGGTGACGGGTAAGAATGTCATTGAGTGATAGTGGTTCAAATGTGACTATACCATTAATGGCAAGGTATTCTCTGAAAGAAAGTCCTTCGAGGTGATAAGTACGGAGACGACGGGATAAGTCGGCCTCTGCTCCATTAAGCTCAAGCAGGGAAGAACCTGTGAATACTATATGAAGTGAAGGATAACTATCGTAGATGTTTTTGATTTCTTTTATCCAGTTGGTATAACGGTGTACTTCATCAAGGAAGATATGTGTAACGCCATGGGTGTATAGATATTCCGTGAGTTCCAAAAGGGTGTGTGTACTGAACCAGATGTGGTCAAGTGATACATAGAAAGCCTTTGACCAGTCTGGAAAGGTGAGCTTGATATGCTGAAGGAGCATCGTGGTTTTACCAACACCTCTTGCTCCTTTGATACCAATCAGGCGTTCATTCCATTCTATCTGTGAGTATAGATAACGCTGGTATTTACAATCAATCTCTTCTAACCGGCGGCTATATGCCAAGAATAATGCTTCCATATCCATTACATTATAAATTCTCGGTGCAAAGATATAAAAAGTTTCTTTTCAAAGAAAGAAAAACTCAAAAAAGTTTCTTTGAAAGGAAAGAAAGTGGCAAGAAAAGTATCTTTTGAATGAATAACGACCAATATTTTTAGAACGGAAAAGTTGATTAAAAGTGTTCAAATAGTATTTCTGGGATAATTATTCTAATTATTCTAATTTCTTTCCGGACTAAAACGAACATTCGGATTGCGGATAATAAAAGAAAAATTTCTGTGAGATGGTACAGATCTGTGTGAGTATGCCATCAACTTTTTTCAGAATTACTTGGATGTTTCAATGATAATTATTATATTTGCCATCGAAACGATAACCTAATTAAACACTAACCGTATGAAAAAGATTATTGTAGTATTTGTCATGGCTTTGTTGATGGTATCCTGCGCTTCTTATACCATCGATGGACAGAAAGTGACGAAAGAGGAGTATGGCCAATGGGTGAGCCAGAAGGTGAGAGAGGGCATCGAGAACAGGCAGTTTGTGGTAAGCATGAAGTCGATGCATCCGTTCCGCGGAGTGAGTCGCCACCTGACCGGCGATTATTCCTTAGAGCTTTATGGTGATAGTGTGGTTTCTTATCTGCCGTATTTCGGTGAGGTGAGAATGGTGCCCTATGGTGGTGGCAAAGGACTGAACTTCATCGGTCGTATCACCGCCTACGAGGCTTATCAGGTAAAGGCAGGCTTGTACCGCGTGATTATGGGTGTGTACAACGATGAGGAGGAGTACCGTTATATCCTGGAGGTGTTTGAAAACGGTAGTTCCACACTCGACATCTCTTCGTATAACCGCGACCCCATATCGTTCATGGGAGAGATGACGTTTGACAGGAAAAGATAATGAAGAACCCCGCGAGTGGAATCGCGGGGTTCGTTGTTCTTATTCAGCAGTGAGTTCGAACACACAGCTGTTATAGTCTTTCAGCAAGGGGAGGTATAGTCCTTGCTCCATGAGGAGCTTACCGCTGAACACCTTGTTGTTGAGGGGTGAGGGCTCGCTGCCTACCTTCACATTGAGCTCGCGCAACCGATAGTTCTTGGTGGCGTCAAGACCAGCCAGATGGATGCGCGGCGTTTTCATATTATATAAGTATTGTACGCGATAGGCAAAGAGCACGGCCTTCGACTTGGCATCGTTGGTGTACATCAGCGAGGCAATACCTTCGTTGTCGTAGGGGGAGATGAGACGGTAGAGGTTACCCAACTGGATGAGCTCGCGCAGCGGCTTGTAGTCGTTGATGGCGCGACGACTCTGCTCACGTTCCTCATCAGTCATCTTCCGCGGCTGCAGCTCCATACCCAGTCGTCCTGACATGGCCACATCGGTGCGGTACTTGATAGGTGTGGTGCGCCCGGTGTTCCAATAGGGAGAGTGGGCGATGTGCTGTGCCATGGCGTTGGAGGGGAAGAAATAGCTGGTTCCCCACTGGATGAACACACGCTGGTAGGGATCGTTGTTATCGCTGGTCCAGAACTCCTCGAAGTAGGGCAGCAGACCGTAGTTCACCCTGCCGCCACCGCTGGAGCAGCATTGGATGACCAGCTTGGGATATTTGGCGCGGATGCGCTGTAAGGTCTTGATGAGGCCGCGGTGGTACTCGATGTACAGATGACTCTGTTTGTTGGCGGGCAGGTAGTTACTGCCGAAGTTCTGCAGGGCGCAGTTCGCATCCCATTTGATGTAGTAGATCTCAGGGTTCTCGGTCATCAGGTCGTCAACCACCCTGAAGACAAAGTCCTGCACCTTCGGGTTACAGAGGTCGAGCAGCATCTGTGTGCCTCCGCGTCCCAGCTTCAGGTCGCGGTTCTTCTCCTGCAGCACCCAGTCGGGATGTTTCTCAAAGAACTCGCTCTTGGTGTTGGAGCTCTCGGGCTCTATCCAGATACCGAACTCGATGCCCAAGCTCTTGGCTTTCCTTACCAGTGAGGCCACCCCGTTGGGCAGTTTCTTCTTATCGACCATCCAGTCGCCCAAGGTGGTCACATCGTCGTTACGCTGGTATTTATCGCCGAACCAGCCATCGTCCATGACGAAGAGCTCGCCGCCCATGCTCTTGATATCCTCCATCATCTGGAACATTCCCTCCTCGTTGATGTCGAAGTACACCCCTTCCCATGAGTTCAGCAAGATCTTACGCGTTTGGTCGCCCTGATGGAGCCAACCCTCATAGCGGGCCCAGCGGTGGAAGTTACGGGAAACGCCGCTCATGCCCTCGTTAGAGAGGGTGAAGGCGAGCTTAGGGGTGGTGAACACCTCTTTGGGTTCGAGGATATACTCGGTGGTCTGCGGGGCGATGCCTGCATAGAAATGCGCGTAGCGGTTATCGCTGGAGTTGTTCACACGCAGCTCATAGTTTCCGCTCCAGCAGAGGGCGGCACCGATGACACGCCCCTTGTTCTCCTGCGGCTTCCCGTCGAGCGAGAGCATCATCTCAGGCGCATCGTTATGGGCATTGCGAACACCGTCGGTATTGCGTATCACCTTCAGTCCGGGGTTGATGGGCTCGCAGGTGGGGTAGGTCTCAGAGTTCCAGTTGCCATGCATGTGAATCATATAGAGGTTACCCTGTGGAATGGCCAGATGACCGGAGTCGTAGCGTTTCAGGGTGATGGCTTTCTTCTCACGGTGCGTAATCTCGGTCCATGTCTCAATCATATCCACGGTGCTGTAGGCTTTGTAGAACACCTTCAGCGTGACGGGATACTGCTTGTCGGTCATGGTGATGGTGGTGACGGTGGCGTTACCCTCTGTCTGCGTCGTTACATCATCGACAGTGGGGTAGAGGGTCCATTGTCCGTCGGCATGCAGCACCTGAATGGCGGGCAGGTCGAGCATGTCGTGCTGACCGAAGGCGGGGTAGGCCGCTTGGTTCAGGTCCATGCTGGTACCCTTTAGCTGACTGATCTCGTTCGATGTTAGCTTCTCACCAAAATAGGAGAAACGCAGCGAACCACCTTCGTTGGCATGGAGAACCAATGAGGTTTTGGGGGTGCTGACGACAATGTCGCCCTTCCAAGCCCATGTGGGGAGTGCGCTCATCATGGTCAGGACGACCATGGAAATAACAGTTTTCTTGTTCATAAATCAGGTTAAGTTACGGTTATTAAATTAGTTATTAACGAGTTATTAAAATGAGGAAGCCCCTGCAGCGACGAATCACTGACAGGGGCCAAATGAAAGGAGGAGTGGTACCACCAGGAATCGAACCGGGGACACACGGATTTTCAGTCCGTTGCTCTACCAACTGAGCTATGGCACCATTGGTTTTGATTAGCGGGTGCAAAGGTACAATATTTTCTTGAATGGAAAAAACTTTTCCATGAAAACTTCCCTCATTTAACGTTTAGTAACAAACGCTAGCGCCTCTCACCTCTCATCTTTCAAAGGGTTCCACCCTTGTGCAGTGATTGCAAATTCCTGACCGTCGCGGCTGACCAGCATGGTGCCGAGTTCCTTGCGGGTGATGTGACCGATGAGTTTCACATCTTCCATGGCCTCGATCTTCTCATGGTCGCCGATGGGCACGGTGAAGAGCAGCTCATAGTCCTCACCTCCGTTCATGGCGCAGGTGGTGACGTTCATGTTCAGCTCCTCGGCCATCACGGCCGTCTGGTAGTCGATAGGTATATTCTTCTCGTAGATGCGGCATCCTGTGCCCGACTGCTTGCAGATGTGCAGCAGCTCGCTTGAAAGACCGTCGCTGATGTCCATCATGGCCGTAGGACGGATATTGGCCTCGCGCAGCTGTTTGATGATGTCCCCACGTGCCTCAGGCTTGAGCTGGCGCTGCAGCAGATACTCCTTTCCTGAGAAGTCGGGCTGGAAATCCTTGGTGAGCGCCCACTGTTTCTGGAACATCTCCTTCTTCTGCTCATAGGAGCCGTCGGCCTTGGCCGCCTTTATTTTCTTGTTGAGCTCGTCGATCTGCTGGTAATAGACGGTCTTTTCACGCTCCAGCAGCTGGAGTCCCATATAGGCCGCACCGAGGTCGCCGCTGACACAGACCAGATCGGTGTCCTGGGCGCCGCTGCGATACACGATATCCTCTTTACGTGCCTCGCCGATACAGGTGATGCTGATGGCCATTCCTGTGAGCGACGATGTGGTGTCGCCTCCCACAATGTCAACCTTCCATTTGTCGCACGCCATGCGCAGTCCGCTGTAGAACTGCTCCATGTCCTCCACAGAGAACCGTTTGCTGAGCGCGAGACTGACCGTCATCTGACGAGGTATGCCGTTCATGGCGAAGATATCAGAGATGTTCACCATGGCCGACTTATACCCTAAGTGCTGGAGGTCAATATAGGTAAGGTCGAAGTGCACGCCCTCCATGAGCATGTCGGTGGTTACCAGTACCTCCGAATCGGGATAGTGCATCACAGCACAGTCGTCGCCCACTCCTTTCAGGGTGGACGCGTTTTGGGGTTTGATTCCTTCGGTGAGTCGGTCGATGAGACCGAACTCGCCGATTTTAGCTATATCCATGTTTTGATTCTTTCTATTGTTATGCCCTGTTGATCATCTCTCGCATGATCTCGGTCATGAGTGGCTGGGCCTTGTTAGCAGCTTCCTGTACCTCCTCATGACTCACGGCTACTGGTACGTCGAAGCCACCGAGGTCGGTGATGACCGACACACCGAAGGTCTTGATGCCGCAGTGATGGGCCACGATGACCTCAGGAACGGTACTCATACCTACCGCATCACCACCCAGTGTGCGGTACATCCTGTATTCGGCCGGTGTCTCGAAGGTGGGTCCTTGTACGCCTACATACACGCCATGCACCACATAGATGCCCTTCTCCTGAGCAATCTTGTCGGCCTCGGCAATCAAAGCGAGGTCGTACGGCTCGTGCATGTCGGGGAATCGCGGACCCGTAGGGAAGTTCTTCCCACGCAGCGGGTGTTCGGGGAAGAAATTGATATGATCGGTGATGATCATCAGGTCGCCGATCTTGAACGAGGGATTCATGCCGCCCGACGCGTTGCTCACGAAGAGGGTCTTGATGCCCAGCTCGTACATCACGCGGATGGGGAAGGTGACCTCTTTCATGGAGTAGCCTTCATAAAAGTGGAAACGCCCCTGCATGGCCATGATATCCTTGTTACCAAGCTTTCCGAAGATGAGCTTCCCGGAGTGGCCCTCTACCGTTGATACAGGGAAGTTGGGAATCTCTGAATAAGGAAACTCATACGTATCAGTTATTTCTGAAGCTAATTGTCCGAGGCCCGTTCCCAGAATGATCGCGGTTGTTGGACTTGTGCTCATCCTTTGCTTTAGCCAGGATGCTGTTTCTTGAATTTTTTCGTACATAGCCAATGATCTTTTCGTTAAACTCTTCTTGTTGATCCAGCATGAACTCCACCTCGATGGGAAGCATGTAGATATGCTGTCTTACCTCGTCGGATAGTCCTTCCACACCAAACAGTCGTGCATTGTCTTTCTCGGTGGTGATCACCATCTTGGGTTCAGGCATAGCAGCGAAGGTGTCGTTGATGAGCTCGATATCCTTCTTCTTGAAACGATGATGATCGGGATAGGTGAGCGGCGTGATGTTCTTGGTGTAAGGCTCCAGGTCGATCATCATCTGCTTGGGTGAGGCGATACCTGTAAGCAGCAGGATATTCATATCCGACTGGATGTCGCTCAGCGGTTTGTCGTCACCGTAATACAGCGGTTTCAGCTTATTGTATTTCAGTGTGGTGAAGAACAGCTTCTGATAAGGGTAGAGGTTCATCGCCCTGGTGAGCACGCGGAACTCCATAGGCTTGAGGTCGCGCGGACATTTCGTGACGATCACGATATCAGCACGGTTCTTACCCTGCTTGGGCTCCCGCAGCATACCGGCGGGCAACAGCTTGTCGTAGATAATGAGACGGTGGTAGTCGACCAGCAGGATATTGATGCCCGGCTTGACGTAGCGATGCTGGAAGGCATCGTCAAGCAGAACCACATCGGTATCCTTTGTCTCCTCGTCGCCTGTGAGACGGTCGATGCCATGACAACGGTTCCTGTCGACGGCGACATAGATATCAGGATACTTCTTCTTCATCTGGTAAGGCTCATCACCAATCATACGCGACGTGGAGTCCTTGTCGGCCAGCACATAGCCCGAGCTCTTGCGCTTGTAGCCCCTGCTGAGTACTGCCACCTTCGTCTTGTTTTGAAGCAGACGAACCAGATACTCTACATGCGGTGTCTTGCCAGAGCCGCCCACCGTGATGT
Source organism: uncultured Prevotella sp. (assembly GCA_900314935.1). GTDB lineage: Bacteria > Bacteroidota > Bacteroidia > Bacteroidales > Bacteroidaceae > Prevotella. The sequence continues at coordinate 140,542 of OMXE01000002.1, read as the reverse complement.
TCCCCACCGAGATGATGGGGGTCTTGAAGGAACGGCTTTTCAGCACGCCCATCTCGAACAGCTGGTTGCGGAATCTTACACCGATACCGTAGAGCCAGCTGACGGGCAGCAGCCATTCGCGTATCTTGATGAAATCACCTTCCATGGTTATCGGATATTCAGATAGAACGGTAATCTTGCCTGGATGGCATTCTGTTTGTCGATATTCTTGATCAACATGAACGGCTCGTAGAAATCACCCAAGGTGGCACGCATCTTCGCATCGAGGTAGTTACCACCGGTATCCGACATACTGTCCATGATCTGGTCGAAGAAGTCCACCTCGCCGGGATAGGAAGAGGTGAAGTATTGGTCGAGCTTGGCCAGCTCGGCTGCTTTCTTCACGGCATCATCGATACTACCAAGCTGGTCAACCAACTTGATGCCCAGGGCGTCCTTGCCCAGCCATACATGACCTTGTGCAATCTCTTCGATGGCTTCGGGGCTCTGCTTTCTTCCATCGGCCACACGCTTACGGAACAGCTTATAGCCACGGTCGATATAGGCATTGAGATAACCCATCTCTTCCTCGTTGAACGGACGGGCCATGGTGCCGAAGCCAGCGTTCTTGTTGGTCTTCACCTCGTCGAACTTCACACCCAGCTTCTGCGTAAGCAGACCGCTGAAGTCGGGGAACATACCAAAGATACCGATGCTACCCGTGATGGTGGTAGGCTCAGCCACGATCCAGTTGGCCGGACAGCTGATATAGTAACCGCCAGAGGCAGCCATGCCACCCATGGATACTACGACAGGCTTCTTGGCTTTGAGGTTCATGACAGCATGCCAGATCTGCTCAGAAGCATAGGCAGAACCACCGCCGCTGTTGACGCGCAGTACGACGGCCTTCACCTTATCGTCGGAAGCCAGCTTCTCAAGGTCCTTGCTCACTTCCTTACCCACAATCAGATGGTCGGTTGAACCCAAGGAACCCGTTCCTCTGTCATCTACAATACTACCATAGGCATAATAGACGGCAATCTCATCGCCCTTGCGTTTCTCTTTCACGTTCTGCATCTGCTCCACATTGATCTGGTTGATGTCCTTGTCGTCGTCAATGCCCAGCAGTTTCTTCACTTCGCCTTTCACTTCCTCACTATAGAGCAGCTTGTCAACCAGCTTGTTCTTGACGTAATCCTGCTGGTCGTCCAGCATCACCATACCGTCGGCAAGGGTGTTCAGGGTTTCCTTACTGATCTTACGACTGGCGGAGACATCATTCAGCATGGTGTCCCAGATACCTGTGATATACGCCGTGATCTGTTCGCGGTTGGGCTCGCTCATGTGGTCGGAGGTGTAGGTCTCGGGCGCACTCTTGTAAGCACCCACCTTGGCCAGCTGCACCTTCACACCGAACTTCTCCAGCAGGTCCTTCAGGTAGTAGGGCTGAGAAGCCAGACCGTGCCAATCGATCATACCCTGCGGGTTCAGCCAGATCTTATCGGCCACACTGGCCAGGTAATAAGAACTCTGCGAATACTGGTCGGCATAGGCTACGATCCACTTACCGCTTTTCTTGAAATCGACGAGCGCATCGCGCAGCTCCTGCGTGGAGGCAGGGATTCCGCTGAACATTCCTCCTTCTATATAGATACCTTTTACATTGTCATTCTCCTTAGCTTTCTTGATGGCGTTGAGGGTTTCCTCAAGACCGATGGTCTGACCCACCACGCCGGAGAGTTGGGTCATGATATTGTCTTCAGCCCGCTCTTCCAGCGAACCATCCATTTTCAATACCAACACACTATTGTCCTTCACCTTGGTCGTGGCATCGGTAGAGGCTACCATACCTACGATACTCATTACACCAAAGAAGCCGATCAACAGCAAAAACACCAAGATGCCCACCACTGTGGCGAGCACATTCAAAAAGAAATTTTTCATATACGTTTTATGACATCTTGTTAAACATCGTGATTATAAAACAAAAAAGGCATAGCCAATTCTTTGCAAAGATAGACAAAAAAGTTGATAACAGTCATGTATGAGCCGTTATTTTTCAAAAAAAAGCCCAAATAGCACCTTCTTTCGTCATTTTTTTGTATTTTTGCCCTATCATGAAACAGGCAATTGTGTTGGGAGCCTCATCTGGCATGGGGCGAAAAGTGAGCGAGATGCTACTGAAAGAAGGGTGGCATGTAGGTGTGGCCGCACGAAGAATGGAGGCGTTGAACGAACTGGCAGAATCCTTCCCCGGCAGGGTGGAGGTGATGCAGATTGACGTGATGGCGGATGATGCACCCCAGCGACTGCTGGAACTTATCGATAAGGTAGGTGGTGTCGACCTGTATTTCCATGCTTCGGGAATCGGAAAGCAGAACATGCTGCTGGATGAGGAGGTGGAAAGGAAGACGGTGATGACCAATGCCTTGGGATTCACGCGGATGGTGGATACCGTCTTTACGTATATGGCCGACCATCAGGGCGGTCATATTGCGGTCATCTCTTCGATTGCAGGAACAAAAGGATTAGGTGCCGCCCCGTCGTACAGCGCCACCAAGGCTTTCCAGAACGTGTATATCCAGTCGTTAGAGCAACAGACCAACATGCGGAAACTACCCATTCGCTTTACGGATATCCGACCCGGTTTCGTGGATACGCCGCTGCTGGGCGACGGGAAGAAGTATCCTTTGCTGATGGATGCTGACAAGGTGGCCAAGGACATCCTACACGCCATCCAGCAGCAGCGCCATGTGCGGGTTATCGATTGGCGTTACCGACTGCTGGTGCCTTTCTGGCGAATGATTCCCAACTGGTTGTGGCGCAGACTTCCTATTCGGAATTGAGGAGTGTTAGAGGCGCATGGTGAGTGAGATGCGGTTTCTCCTTCTGTCTATTTCCACCACCTTCACCTTCACATGCTGATGCAGGTGAACAACCTCATTAGGATCTTTTACGAACTTATTGGCTAACTGAGAGATATGAACCAGTCCGTCTTGATGCACACCAATGTCCACAAAGGCGCCGAAGTTGGTGATGTTCGTCACGATACCTGGTAAGATCATCCCTTCCTCCAGGTCGTCTACCTCTTTCACATTCGGGTCGAACTCGAAGACCTCCACCTGCTCTCTGGGGTCCCTTCCGGGTTTCTCCAGCTCTTTCATGATATCCGTCAGTGTGGGGATTCCCACCTCGTCGGTCACATACTGATGGATATCGATAGCCTCCCTTCTGTTTTTCTCCTCAATGAGCTGTTTGACGGTACAATGCTGGTCCTTAGCCATCTGTTCCACCAGGTGATAGCGTTCGGGATGAACGGCAGAGTTGTCGAGCGGGTTCTCAGCTCCAGGGATGCGGAGGAAGCCGGCACACTGCTCAAAGGCTGCGGGTCCTAAGCGGGGAACTTTCTTGAGTTGGGAACGGGAGGTAAAGGCACCGTTGTCGCTGCGGTAGTCAACGATGTTCTTGGCTAACGTAGGACCTAATCCGCTGACGTAGGTAAGAAGGTGATGACTGGCGGTATTCAGGTTCACGCCCACGAGGTTCACACAGCTCTCTACGGTCTGGTCAAGACTCCTCTTCAGCTTCCCTTGGTCCACATCATGCTGATACTGTCCTACACCGATGCTCTTCGGGTCGATCTTCACCAGTTCGGCCAAAGGATCCATGAGTCGGCGACCGATACTGACAGCCCCACGCACCGTTACATCCTCATCGGGGAACTCCTCGCGGGCAGTCTTGGAAGCGGAATAGACAGAGGCACCGTCTTCGCTCACCACAAAAACTTGTGGAGTGTTGCTTGTGGAGTGTGGAGTGGGGAGGGAGGAGATGACATCCTGCATGAACTCCTTGGTTTCACGACTGGCCGTACCATTACCGATGGCAATGGCCTCGATATGGTAGTCGTCTATCATTTTCTGTACGTGCATGGTGGCCTGCATACGATGGTTGACAGGCGGGTGGGGGAAGATGGCCTCATGGTGCAGCAGGTTACCCTGTGCATCAAGGCACACTACCTTACAGCCTGTACGGAAGCCGGGGTCAACACCCATCACCCTTTTCTGTCCTAACGGCGCATCCATCAGTAGCTGGCGCAGGTTGGAGGTGAATACCTGGATGGCCTCATCATCCGCCTGTTCCTTGCTCAGGGCCGCAAACTCGGTCTCGATACTGGGTTCCAGCAGACGCTTGTAGCCGTCTTCCACGGCCTCGCTAACCAGGCGCTGGCACTTACCGTAGCCACGAACATAGTTCCGTTGCAGACGATCGATGCAGAAGTCATCATCGGTGGTGATACTCACTCTCAGAATACCTTCGCTCTCCCCGCGCCGCATAGCCAGCAGTCGGTGGGAAGAACACCGTTTGAGCGGCTCGTGCCAGTCGAAGTAATCGGAATATTTCGCCGCTTCCTCCGTTTCCTTCTTCGCCTTCACCACCTTACTGGTAATGAGCGCATTGCGGCGGAACGACTGGCGTACGATGTTACGACTGCGTTCGTCCTCACTCACCATTTCTGCAATGATATCCTGCGCTCCCTTGAGGGCCGCCTCCACATCAGTCACCTCACCTTTCACAAATCGTTGGGCAGCCTGTTTGGGATTCTGCTCCCGCTGCATGAGCAGGAGAGTGGCCAGCGGCTCCAGACCTTGTTCCTTCGCCACGGAAGCCCTCGTCCTGCGCTTGGGTCGGAAGGGCAGGTAGATATCCTCCAGCTCCGTAGCGTCCCAGCAGTCATCAATGCGTTTCTGCAGCTCGGCGGTCATCTTCTCCTGTTCGGTAATGGTCTTGACGATGGTTTCCTTCCGCTTGACCAGTTCCTTCAGTTTGTCGTTCATATCGGCGATGCGGGTGATCTGTACCTCGTCGAGTCCTCCGGTCCGCTCCTTTCTGTAGCGGGAGATGAAAGGGATGGTGCAGCCGTCCTCCAGCAGCGCCAGTGTATTGTCAACCCCTTTTTCGGGAAGTCCTAATACTTGTGCTATTCTCTTGGTGAATGGATTCATGTCGTAGTATGTTTGTTTCCGACGACAAAGATAATGTGTTTTGTCCAAACGACCAAACGATGATGACAAAAAAGCGGAGAGGGCGACCCGCTTGGTGGTCACCCCCTCCTTTCATATGCTATCCCTAATAAACATGAGTATATATCATTTTGCAAACGCTCCCTTGGCAGCGGTCTTCAGCTTGCTGTCACCAGCTGCGCGGGTCTGCGGCTTGGCATAGTAATAATAATCGTAGTAATCATAGTCGTACCAGTAAGGATCCCAGTCGAAGTTGTTGATGGCATACAGGCGGAAGGAGATGTCTGATGCCGTTCCATCATCGAAGTATCCCTCGAAGTAGTTGCTGCTCAGCGAGTAGTCGTAGATATATACAGGTGCATAATAGGTATCCGCATAACGGATGGTGATGGTGCCGCCATATACACTCCAGTCGAACTCGCAGTAGTAGTAGCTTCCGTACGGATCGTCGAGATCGTAGTCCACCTCATAACCAGTACCTGATGTGTAGCCTTCGCCATTGAACTGCATCACGGTGCGGTAGTGGTTTCCGGTGAGACCCCAACGGTCGTGGTAGTACTGACGAATGGTTCCCTGCCATGTCTTTCCGTAGAAAGTACCGCCGCTCAGGTTATCGGCGATATACTCGTCCTCGCAAGAGGTGAAAGTAAATGCCATCGCTGCGATGAGCATCAGGGTGATGATTGAAGTAAACTTTTTCATAATCGTATGGTTTTAAATGGTTCTACTTATCTTTTCTCGCTGCAAAGATAGTCCAAGAATCGGTCTCTTGAAAAGGAATATCCATAAAACGGGATGGGAAAAACCCTAAAGTTAGGAGGGGATTTCCTATGCGGTAAGTTTTTTTCACTGTTACCTTTTGCGGGAATCGTGGAAAATGATTACTTTTGCACGATTTATTGAGAATGAAAGATGATATCTGTTGAAGGTCTGACCGTGGAATTCAGTGTGGTGCCGCTCTTTTCCGGCGCCAGTTTCGTCGTGAACGACCGTGACCGCATTGCCCTGGTGGGTAAGAACGGGGCGGGCAAATCGACGTTGCTGAAGATTCTGTGTGGGAAGCAGCGTCCCACATCGGGCGTTGTGTCTGTGCCGAACGATACCACCATCGGTTATCTGCCGCAGGTGATGATCCTGCAGGATGATACCACGGTGAGGGAAGAGGCGCGGAAGGCCTTTGCGGGGATGATACAGCTGAAGGAACGTCTCGACAGGATGAACAATGAGCTGTCTGTCCGCACCGACTATGAGTCTGCCGAGTATATGTCGTTGGTGGAGCGCTATACGGAAGAGCATGAGCGTTACCTGATGATGGGAGCAGAGAACTACGAGGCGGAGATAGAGCGTACACTGATGGGATTGGGTTTTACCCGCACCGATCTGGAACGTCCTACGAATGAGTTCTCCGGCGGTTGGCGCATGCGTGTCGAACTGGCGAAGATCCTGTTGCAGAAGCCTGATGTGCTCTTGCTCGACGAGCCCACGAACCATCTTGACATTGAGAGTATCCAGTGGTTGGAGCAGTTCCTGATACAATCGGCCAAGGCCGTAGTACTGGTGAGTCACGACCGTGCCTTTATAAATAATGTAACGAACCGTACGCTGGAGATCTCCTGCGGGAAGATCATCGACTATCAGGTGAAGTACGACGAATATGTGCAGCTCAGGAAGGAACGCCGGGAGCAGCAGATCCGTGCCTACGAGAACCAGCAAAAGGAGATTACCGAGATGAAGGCTTTCATTGAGCGTTTCCGTTACAAACCCACGAAAGCTGTGCAGGTACAGCAGAAGATCAAGCAGCTGGAGAAAATCGTTCCCATTGAGATTGATGAGGTTGACCGCAGTGCCATGCGACTGAAGTTCCCGCCTTGTCTGCGCAGTGGTGATTATCCTGTGATCTGCGAGGAGGTGGGGAAGAGCTACGGTGAACATACGGTGTTCACAGACGTGAGCTTCACCATTAAACGAGGGGAGAAAGTGGCCTTCGTGGGAAAGAACGGTGAGGGTAAATCCACGCTGGTGAAATGTATCATGGGTGAGATTCCTTTTACGGGTAGTCTGAAGATCGGTCATAACATACAGATTGGCTACTTCGCCCAGAACCAGGCACAGCTGTTGGATGAGTCGTTATCGGTCTTTGATACAATCGATCGTGTAGCGAAAGGAGATATCCGACTGAGGATCAATGATATACTCGGTGCTTTTATGTTCGGTGGAGAGAATGCCGATAAGAAGGTGAAGGTGTTGAGCGGTGGGGAAAGGAGTAGGTTGGCCATGATCCGACTGCTACTTGAACCGGTGAACCTGCTGATTCTCGATGAGCCCACCAACCACCTCGACATGCAGTCGAAGGATGTGCTGAAGGAAGCCATCAAGGCGTTCGACGGTACGGTTATCGTGGTGAGTCACGACCGTGAGTTCCTTGACGGTCTGGTGACGAAGGTATATGAGTTCGGTGGCGGTATGGTCAAAGAGCACCTTGGTGGCATCTACGACTTCCTCCGCCGTAAGCAGATAGCATCGTTGGATGAGTTATCTCGTGGAGTGAGGAATGAGGAGTGTGGAGTGAGAAATGATGACAAGAACAAGAGTTCAGTGAAGACAGAATCTCAAAGCAATTCTCACTCCACACTCCACACTCCACACTCCTCAGAAGTATCCACTGATGTCTCTTCCAAACTCGCCTATCTGGAGCGTAAGGAACAGCAGAAGAAGGTGAAGCGGGTGGAGAAGAGTATCAAGGAACAGGAGGAGAAGATCATGAAACTGGAAGACCGCATCAAAGAGCTGGATGCGATTCTCTGTACGCCTGAGGGCGCATCAGACATGACTGTCGTGACGGAGTACACCAGTATCAAGAAGCTCATTGATCAGGAGACCGAGCGCTGGGAACACCTCTGCGAGGAACTCGATCAGCTTCCCCAATAAGCCTATAAAGCCTATTATGCCCATTAAGCCTATTATGCCCATATTATTCAAAAAAACAATACAACAATGAAAATCAAAACAATGATGAGCATCATGCTTATCGCCTCCGCCACCATGGGCGTTGAGGCACAGCAACTGAAGTCAGGTATTGACGTCACCAATCTCAACCAGACGGTGAAGCCAGGAAATGACTTCTATCAGTATGCCTGCGGCGGCTGGATGAAGAAGAATCCACTGCCTGCTGCTTATTCACGCTTTGGCAGTTTCGACCAGCTGCAGGAGGATAACAACAAACGGATCAATACGATTCTGAAAGACCTGACCAGCGGAAAGAAGAAGTACCAGAAAGGCTCCGTGGAGCAGAAACTGGGCGACTTCTACAAGCTCGCCATGGACCAGAAGCGACGTAACCGCGAGGGTGTTGCTCCTGTACTGCCTTACCTCAAGGAACTGGAGCAGGCTGCAACGAAAGATGACCTCTTTGCTGTTCAGCAGCGACTGCTGCAGTATGGCGACCAGGAGTTCATGCGTTTCGGATTCGGTGCTGACGAGAAAGACAGTAAGAACAATATCCTGAATGTGAGTCAGGGTGGTATCGCCTTGGGACAGAAGGAGTATTATCTGGACACCGACTCGATTACTACCAGCATCCGCGATGCTTACCGTTCGCATATCTACCGTATGTTCCGCCTCTTTGGCTATGATGAGATGCGTGCCAAGGAGAAGATGGATCAGGTGATGAGGGTGGAGACAGCGTTGGCAAAGGTTAGTAAGAGCAGAACGGAACTGCGCGACGTAGAGGCAAACTACAACAAGATGACCATGCAGGAGTTCCAGCGTAACTATCCGCACCTGCGTCTGGCACAGCAGATGGAGACACTGGGTGTGAAGGCCGACGACTATCGTGAGCTGGTGGTTGGACAGCCTGACTTCCTTGCCGGCGCTGAGCAGCTGGTGAAGAGCATGTCGGCTGGTGAATACCGTGCCTATATGCAGTGGGGAGTGATCCTTGGTGCTTCCAGCTATCTCTCTGAGGAGATTGCTGCAGCAAACTTCGATTTCTTCGGTAAGACACTGCGTGGACGTCAGGAGGACTATCCGCTCTGGAAACGTGCCACCCAGCAGGTGGAGAGTCAGATGGGTGAGGCCCTCGGTAAGATCTACTGTGAGCGTTACTTCCCCGCTACCTCCAAGCAGCGCATGGAGCAGCTGGTGAAGAACCTGCAGGTTGCCCTTGGTGAGCGCATCGAGGCACAGACTTGGATGAGCGCTGAGACTAAACGTGCTGCTCTCGACAAGCTGAGTACGTTCTATGTGAAGATCGGCTATCCGAACAAGTGGAAGGACCTGAGCGGAATGGATATCGATCCGAAGAAGACTTACTTTGAGAACGTGATGGAGTGCAACCGTTTCTGGACTGCCAAGGAGATTGAGGAGAAGGCTGGTAAGCCGGTGGATAATGATGAGTGGTATATGACTCCTCAGACCGTGAATGCTTACTATAACCCTACCACCAACGAGATCTGCTTCCCCGCAGGAATCCTTCAGCCCCCGTTCTTTGATCCTACTGCTGACGATGCCTTTAACTATGGTGCCATCGGTGTGGTTATCGGTCATGAGATGACTCACGGCTTCGACGACCAGGGTCGCCATTATGATAAGGTGGGTAATATGACCGACTGGTGGACTGAGGCCGACGCCAAGGGCTTTGAGGAGCGTACAGGTCGTTATGCCGACTTCTTCTCAAACATCAAGGTGCTGCCCGACCTGAATGCTAACGGTAAGCTCACACTGGGTGAGAACCTCGCCGACCACGGCGGTCTGCAGGTGGCTTGGTACGCTTATAAGAACGCAACCAAGAATGGCGGTCTGCCTACCATCGACGGACTGACTGCCGACCAGCGTTTCTTCCTGGCTTATGCCGGCGTTTGGGGACAGAACATCACGGAGAAGGAAATCCGTAACCGTACCAAGAGCGATCCTCACTCACTGGGTGAGTGGCGCGTAAACGGTGCGCTGCCACATATCGATATGTGGTACGATGCCTTCGGCATCAAGCAGGGTGACAAGATGTTCATCCCGAAGAGCGAACGACTGGAACTGTGGTAAATAATAACAAATGAAAAGTGAGAAGTTTTTGCTTCTCACTTTTCATTTATTTAATAACAATCTTTTTCCCATTGACAATCACCACGCCTTTTCTCATTGTACCGGTGCCTTTCTTTCCGTCAATGGTGAACCAAGGACCACTTAGACCTTTGACCGAGTCCCATTGACCGTTTTCAACGCCTGTGGTAATCAGCTCAATGGTGAACGCTTCTGATAGCGGTTCACTCCACGCGCCCTTGGAGTCGCCGACACGCCACCAGATGGTGTGGGTGCCAACGGGTAGATCACCGATATCCACCATCACCATGTTATTGTTCTCGCTTTCCAACGTGCAGGTAGTGATGAGGTCAGCAAAGTTGTCTTGATCTCTGGCATCATCGAACCAGTACTGACAACGGGTAATGACATTCCCGTTCATCTCTGAAGCTGATGGAACAAGGAAGTACTTGGTCAGCGGACTGCTCCATACCCCTGCATCATCTTGTACTCTTAGGGTGAATGAGTGAAGACCTTGGTTGAGGCCCTCCATACTGATGTCTGATGTTGTTAGTGATTGTCTGTTCCCCACATTGCTGTCGAACCAGTATTCCTTTGCCACAATCTGGGTGGGCTTGATACCATTGGGCGTGAGGATGAAGTATTTGGTCATCGGACTGCTCCACAATCCCTTTGCGTCCTTCACTCGAACGGTGAGCGAATGCAGTCCGTTCAACAAATTGGAGATATCGATGCTCGTCTCTGTTGATGTCAGTGATTGCTTGGTACTGACGTCGTTGTCTAACCAGCATTCACTTTCCGTCAGACTATTCTGATTCTGTGCGGTTACTGCTGTGCAGAATAATAATCCCACAACAGCAATCATCCATCTTATTCTATTCATATTTTTTTATTCTTTGGTCGCCTACGGCGAGAAATCCTACAAAATCTTACCAAAATCTCACAAATTATTGTTCTTTGGCTTACCTTGTTATTGCATCGTATGTTACATTTAATTCACTGCCGTTTACACCTAACTGTAAGTTCTTTACCACAGGGATGCTTGGTACTTTGCTAAAACCGTGGCCACCATGGATGCCAATCTCCGTGTCGTCAGTACCAATCCATGAAGAGGAAAGCTCTGATTTCAGAACGTAGGTACGATCGGAGGAATAGGTTCCATCTTCACCATCTTCAAATATTCCATCTTTTCCCATCTGAAAGCAGTTGTCATATTTAACTATGTCAGGTTCTTGCGAGATACAGTTACTAATCATGGTTCCAGAAGGCCATAAATGATAGCTATCTGATTGACTCTTTGAGGAATTTGAATAAATGTAAATAGAATTCCTAAGTGTCAATATTGTGTTGTGTGAACCCTGTAATGGACTATAATTTAAACCACCAGGATAATTGTAATAGGCATTGAAGATACAATGGTCTAACACGATGGAACAGCCGGTATTAGAATAAAACCTGAAAGCTCCAAGATTCATGATACAATTGCTGAAAAACATATCAGCGATAACACTTTTGTATGCAGTATTGTCATTCCCACGATTCATCATACCCATAAAAACACACTGGTCGAAACTGGTGTTTGAATTGGAACTCTGAACGAGCATTGATTTCAATTTGGTTTTGACAACGCGTAAATTCTCTAACGGTCCTGTGATTTCTATTCCGCCAACCTTAAACTCTCCATCTAGATAGAAACCTTCGAGATGGACGTTTGACAATGTCGTATTATCAGTTCTTCCTACAGTCAGGTCACCAGAGATCGTTGTCAGCAGTGTACTGCTGGCATTGTCCGTCTCGAAACCTGCTCCGTAAATGGAAACGGGTTTAGTGATGGCGGCAGCCGTGAAGGTGCCCTGACTAAGGGTAATCACATCTCCTCCTTCTTCATCTGCTGATGCAAGTGCACTGGCAAGCGCACTCGGTCCTTTGAACACACTTACATTATCACCATGTTGCAATGTGGCGATGGCCACATCGTTTTGTGCCTTTGCTGCCGTGCAGAACACCAGTGCTGCGGCAACGATCAATAGTCTGATTCTTTTCATATTCTTCAGTTCTTTTGTTCTTTGCTCTTACCTTGTTTCGGCCTCGTAGGTTACATTCAGTTCGCCCCCGTTGACTCCTAACTGCATACTCTTCACTACTGGGGTGCTTGGTACTTTGCTCCAGCCGTTGCCGCCATGGATGCCAATCTCCGTGTTGTCATTACCAATCCATGAAGAGGAAAGCTCTGGATTCAGCTCATAGGTACGGTTGGAGGAGTAGGTGCCATTTTCACCGTCTTTAAAAATATCGTTAATTGCCACCTGATAGCAGTTCTCGAATCCTGATATATCACTGTCGGATATGCAGTTCTTAATATCGCTTCCAGAAGGCCATATGTAGGGCGTGGCAGATCCGGATGCTTTGATGTAAATAGAATTTCTGAGTCTCAATATATTGTTATGTGAATTATAGAATGGACTACCATTTGATGCACCTGGGTGATAGCCGTTGAATATGCAATGGTCTAAAACGATAGAACTGCCAGCTTGCTTATAATTCCTGAAAGTCCCACTACTCATGATGCAATTTGTGAAATTGAAATCGTAAATCCCACTAGCTCCACCTGCTGTATCACAATTGAATGACCCCAGAATAATACATTGGTCAAAACTTGTGTTCGAACTGGTGCTTTGGGCATACATGGATTTTGCCATCACCTTGACAACCCGCAAATTCTCCAAAGGTCCTGTATTATACTGACCGCCCACATTCAATGATCCGTCCAGATAGAATCCTTCGAGGTGGACATTTGATAGTGTGGTGTTATCTCCCTTTCCTACTGTCAGGTTACCAGAGATCGTCGTCAGCTGGGTTCCTTTGGCATTGTCCGTCTCAAATCCGGCCCCATAGATGGAAACGGGTTTGGTGATGGTGGCAGCCGTGAAGGTACCTTCGCTGAGGGTAATTACATCTCCTCCTTGATCAGAAGCTGCTGCAAGTGCACTAGCCAGCGCACTTGATCCCTTGAACACACTTACATTATCTCCATGTTGCAAGGTGGCGATGGCCACATCGTTCTGGGCTTTGACTGCCATAGCGCAGCAAAGCACCATCAGGGAAATAATCACTCTTTTTGTTTTCATTTTCTTCTTCGTTAATTTTGTTATACTTAATTTGCTACAAAATTAAGGGAAAAGAAGGATGACGGTACTTACAATTCGTACGAATCTTACTTACAATTCGTACAAATCAGTTAACTGCCTTGGCTTTCCACTCATTGGGCGTCATACCCGTAACGGTCTTGAAGGTGCGGAAGAAGGAGGTTTCGTTGGCGAAGCCAGATGCCAACCATATCTCTGGAATCTTCTTGTCGGTTTCTTTCATCAGTTTCTGGGCATACGCCACACGGTAGGTATTGATGAACTGCATAAACGAGCAGTTCCTTTGGCTGTTGATGCAGTTGGAGACGTAGGTGCGGTTCGTATGTAACATGGCAGCCACATCGGTAATCTTCAGGTTACTGTTCAGGAATGGCTGCTCATTCTCCATCAGTTCACAAATGCGGTTCAAAAGTATGGTATCTTCAAGGACTTCACCCTCGTTCGGTGTTCCCCTCCCTTCAAGGGTTTTACCTTCGCTCAGCGTTCCCCTCCCTTCAAAGGTTTCACCTTCGCTCAGCGTTCCCCTCCCTTCCAGGGGAGGGGCCAGGGGTGGGGTCTGATACTTCCGATACAGCCATGCAGCAACAACCACCAGAGCCAAAGCCAATACAAGCCACCACCAACTCATCTTCTTACTACTTGTAAGCGCATCTTTTCCGTTGACAAGTAGCATATAGACCGCCTTTGACGGCGTGTAATTATTGTTCCGTTGCGGTAGCATACCACCCGTCAGAACGATGTTCCCATCGTTAGTGATGGTAAAGGAGCCCATTCCCACTTCTGGTAGCGGATCGGTATGATAAAGTGTCAGTTTACAGGGCTTTTGGTCATACTCAATACAGAGCAGATACAGACGGGTACTGTCATTCTTTCTAAGGTGGTAAGCATCATCAAAACCTGCAAGATAAGCCCGTTTCGACAGTCTGTCGGTCATCACCATCCCATAGTAATGAATCCTTCCCCACGGACTTTCCATGGGGACAGCTGTGGCCGTAGGAAGGAGTGAGAATACCGTATCGCACGCTTCTATGATGGCCACCTGACCGCTATGGTTCATAACGGGTAACAAATAGGTGTAGGTATGCTTTGTTTCATCACTGATGAGGCAGTTTGTGAGGGGAGTTTGGATATCCTCTTTCAACAGATGCCAGGTCTCGAACAGCGGCTCGTGAAACGACTTCCCGTAAAGACGGTCAATCAAGGTTTCATCAATCGTTTCCCCTTTTGTTCCCGCTTTACCTATAACCAACACATCATGATTGGATGTTTGGAGCAGATAAGGTGAACAGCGAGGTACTGTAACCTCCTTGACCAGTGAGAAACTGTCCTTCCCGTTAAACACTTCAATGCCGTCATCATGATACCAGTTACCAGCAATCACCACTCGTCCGCTGTCTATCTCCAAAGCAGTGGCCCTGGTTCTTTTCAGGGCTAAACAGCCAAAGCCCTCGAAGGAGTGGGTGAGGGGATCGTACATCTCCACCTCATGACTCTGTCCGATGCCGAGGTTCTTCTCATGACCGCCGCCAATGAGTACCTTTCCCGATTGAAGGGGGAGGGCGAAACCATCGTCATGATGATACACCATCTGCAGCTGCTGCCACTTACCGCCGCTGAAATACTCGGCTGTGGATAGAGAGACAAAGCCGTTGGTATGACCGCCCACTACTGTGAGTTCCCCATTGGCAAACAGGACTGTATGACCGGTTCGGGCGGTATTCATGTCGGACAGGCGCTTTACATCTATCCTTTCGGTGCGACAGGCTGTTCCATTGCTATTGGACACAACGGTAGCTTGGGCTGACACAGAAACTGGGATGAGCAGACTGCATAGCCATACTAGTATCGGCGGTATGTGCTTGGGGTGTGACATGCCTTGAATTTTCGACAAAGATAATCATTTTTTACCGACTCCAAAGAATAATAGGTGGGAAAATGAACGATTCTAAGTATTTTTCCGTACCTTTGACTTCGCCGAAGGTACTCACGTTCGGAAATGAAAAGAAAAACGAGTTTTCCTTTTGCATTTCTCTCACTTATTCGTACCTTTGCACTCAAATTGCAAAGGTAGAGAGAATTATGCCATTAAGAATACCAGATCTGTTACCTGCGATAGATATTCTGAAACAGGAGAATATCTTCGTGATGGATGATACCAGGGCACATACCCAGGATATCCGTCCGCTGAAGATTGCCATTCTGAACCTGATGCCGCTGAAGATCACGACAGAGACCGATCTGATCCGTCTGCTGTCGAACACTCCTCTGCAGCTGGACATCACGTTCATGAAACTGAAGAGTCATACCCCGAAGAACACGCCCATCGAGCACATGATGATGTTCTACAAGGATTTCGACGAGCTCCGCAACAAGAAGTTCGACGGGATGATTATTACGGGAGCTCCTGTGGAACAGTTTGATTTCCAGGAGGTGACCTATTGGGACGAGGTGTCGGGCATCTTTGAATGGGCAAAGACGCATGTAACCAGTACGTTCTATATCTGCTGGGCAGCACAGGCAGGACTCTTCTATCACTATGGCATACAGAAATATCCTTTGCAGAAGAAGATGTTCGGCATCTTCGAACAGCATATCCTCTATCCCCGCATGCCCATCTTCCGTGGCTTCGATGATGTGTTCTTCATGCCGCATAGTCGTCATACTGAGCTTCACCGCGAAGATATCCTTGCCAACGATCAGCTCACACTGCTGGCTGAGGGTAAAGAGAGCGGCGTGAGTATTGTGATGGCCCGAGAGGGACGAGAGTTCTTCATCACGGGACATCTAGAATATGCGCCCGACACACTCGACAACGAGTACCGTCGTGATATGGGAAAACGGGATGATGTGGACATGCCTAAGAACTACTACCGCGATGATGATCCTGCCAAAGGACCCGTGGTGCGCTGGCGAGCCCATGCGAACCTCTTGTTCTCTAACTGGATCAACTACTACGTTTACCAGACCACTCCGTATAATATCGAGGAGATTGGATAAAATCGAACTACTGGCTCCCGCCAAGAACCTGGAATGTGGAATCGCCGCCATTGATCATGGCGCTGATGCCGTGTATATCGGAGCACAACGCTTTGGTGCAAGGGTGGCTGCCGGTAATTCGGTAGAAGATATAGCACAACTCTGCACCTATGCCCATCAGTTTGGCGCAAAGGTATATGTCACTGTCAACACCATTATCTATGATGAGGAACTGGAGGACACACAGCGGTTGCTGCAGGATTTGCAGGCAGCAAACGTTGATGCCATCCTCGTTCAGGACATGGGCCTCTATCAACTATCAACTATCAACTATCAACTTTCAACTGACTTTCACGCTTCCACCCAGACTGATAACCGCACCATCGAGAAGGTACAGTGGTTACGTTCCCTTGGCTTCCGTCGGGTGGTACTGGCGCGGGAACTGTCGTTGAAAGAGATTGCCGCCATTCATCAAGCCGTTCCCGATGTAGAACTGGAGGTGTTTGTGCATGGTGCCCTGTGTGTGAGCTATTCCGGTCAGTGCTATGCTTCGCAGTATTGTTTCGGCAGAAGTGCCAACAGAGGAGCCTGTGCCCAGTTCTGTCGGTTGCCGTTCGACTTGGAAGATGCCGATGGGAACGTGATAGAACGCGGTCGTCATCTGCTCTCCTTGAAGGATATGTGTCGAATCGAACAGCTGGAGGAACTGATGGAGGCTGGGGCTGTGTCGTTCAAGATTGAAGGTAGGCTGAAGGATATCGACTACGTGAAGAACGTCACGGCAGCATATAGTCAGCGACTCAACGAGATCATTGCCCGTCATCCCGACAAATACTGTCGTGCTTCTCTGGGAACATGCACGTATTCGTTTACTCCGAACTTACAGAAGACCTTCAATCGTGGTTTTACCGATTATTTCCTGTACGGACGGAAGCCCAACATCTTCTCTCCTGATACCCCCAAGGCATTGGGCGAGTATGTAGGAAAGGTGAAGGAGATCCGGGGTAACTCATTCAATGTGGCCGGAACAGCTTCGTTTGCCAATGGTGATGGGTTGTGCTTCTTTAAGGAGGAAGGACGAAGGTCAATGGTACTGGAGGGCTTTCGCGTGAACAGGGCGGATGGGAACCGATTGTATCCTTATCAGATGCCTGCCGACCTCAAGCCGGGAATGGCATTATATAGGAACTTCGACCAGGAGTTTCAGCGTGTGATGATGGGTAAGACGGCCGTGCGGAAGATTCCTGTGGAGATGACTTTACGGGAGGTGGATAACGGCTTCGAACTGCAGATGGGTACTCAAAGCGTCCGTTTCCCCATGGAGAAACAGTTGGCTCAGAAGTCGCAGCATGAGAACATCGTCCGACAACTGTCGAAACTGGGTAATACCCCTTACGAGTGCACTTCCGTGCATTTCGTTCCCCAGGATTTCCCGTTCTTCATTCCATCAAGTGTGTTGACAGAGATGAGAAGGGAGGTAAGTGAAAAGGTAATAGTGAATAGTGAAGAAACCGTTCAGACACCTGTATCCTCTACAGATAGTCACAGCGGTAGTAATCTTTCATCTTTCATCCCTCATCTCTCATCTTTGTACAAATATCCTTATCTGTTCAATATTGCCAACCAACAGGCGCGGGCATTCTATGAGCAGCAAGGACTGAAAGAGATTGCTCCTGCCTTTGAGCTCTCGCCTGTGAAGAATCCACTCATCATGCAGTGTCGGCACTGTCTGAAATACAGTCTGGGCTATTGCGTGAAAAATGGTGGGGAGAAGTCTCCTTGGAAGGAACCGTTGTATCTGAAGCTGGATGATGGCAGACGTTTCCGTCTGGAATTCCAATGCAGTGAGTGTCAGATGAATGTGTATGGGGAAGATGAAAGATGAGAGATATGATGACATTTGTTAGATCGTTACGATGGTGGACCGTGGTCCTACTTTCCCTTCTGATGTTGTCTGGCTGTTACGACAGGAAGGGTAGGGGTGAAGCCGATGTGCTACGCGCCGAGGAGGTGTTGGACTCTGCCGACATGGCGCGCCGACAGGATTCTATACTCTTTGCCCGCAAGCATCATTACTCGGAGAACTTCAACTTCGTGGTGAAGGCCGATACCCTTTACCTGATGCGTTCGCAGCCAGAAGAGGCGGTGAGTATGATGCCCATCGATACCTTCCCCGTGAATCGTCACGACCATCTGGTGGTGGCCGACATACGCATCATGCCCAACGACAGTATCGACTCGGTGTGGGTGCAGGTGGCACGCGATCAGATGACGTTCGGCTGGGCACATGAGTCGGAACTGCTGCCCAAGGTGGTGCCCGACGATCCTATCTCGCAGTTTATCTCCACCTTCTCGGATACCCACCTGCTGATCTTCTTGGTCGTCATCAGCTTCATTGCCGTGGCTTATCTGCTGTATATCATCCGGAGGAAGAATGCCAAGATCGTACATTTCAATGATATCGACAGTATCTATCCCACACTGCTGGCGCTCACCGTGGCCATATCAGCCACCTTGTATGCCAGTATTCAGCTTTTCGCTCCTGATGTGTGGCAGCAGTTCTATTTCCATCCAACCTTGAACCCCTTCGGCGTTCCCCCGATTCTCACGGTATTCCTGGTCTGTGTATGGCTGATGCTGATCTTAGGACTGGCCTGCGTGGATGTGGTGCGCCAGCATCTTCCGTTCAATGATGCCATGTTGTATCTTTGCGGCTTGGGAGGTGTATGCGCCATCAACTACATCATATTCAGTCTTACCACCTTATATTATATAGGATATATACTCCTGGCGGTGTATGTCTATTGTGCGCTGAAGCATTATTACAACAGTTCGCATTGCCGGTATGTTTGTGGACAATGCGGTACGCCCATTCGTCAGAAAGGTCGTTGTCCCAACTGCGGAGCGATGAACGAATAACAATCCTCATAGATTTGTCGTTTCTCTCTGGGGCCGTAATCTGACAGACACAAGGTACAATACATTTGCTGTGCAAAGCAGTGCTGCCGGTGGCACACATTACTTTGCACAGCGCGCAAACCCCTTACAGGTAGGGATTGATTTTAGGATTCACTTCTAACGAGAAAAAGGCGGGATATCCCGCCTTTTCCTATTAAAGAACATTACTTATTAGAACACATGCAGTCCTAAGAATACCATCAGACCGTTCATCAGGATCCAGAAGATGGCAAACGGCATGGTCTTACGCATGATATCACCATCCTGTCCTTCCATGTCGCAAGCAGCCGTAGCAATGGCAATACTCTGTGGTGAGAGCAGCTTACCACCTTCAGAACCTGCGCAGTTGGCGGCGGCGAGCCAGTTGGTCTCGTTTCCACTCACGCCGAAGAAGGTACTCTGGTTCACCAGTCCGAGGTCGCTGGCAGCAGTAGCCTGCAGCTTTCCGAAAAGGATGTTGGCGTTGGTGGCACTACCAGTTACAAACGTTCCGATAGAACCGATGAGCGGAGCGAAGAACGGGAAGAAGGTACCGGTAAGGGCAACCAGACCCTTGGCAATATCGTTCGTCATACCCGTATTGTTCATCAGCATGGCCATGGCCACCAAGCAGCAGATGGTGACAGCGGTCTTCTGCAGGTTCAAGGTAGTCTTCGCCAGCAGCTTCAACAGTCTGCCGAAGCTCATGCCCTGAATCAAACCACCAATCATCGCACCCAGGAAGATCATCAGACCCGCATTGGAGAGCCAGCCGAACTTGAAGGCGTTACCTGTGACGGGCAGACTGAACTGGGTAACCAGCGTACTGTTCAGTGCGGTATTGATGGCTGGAACGATCTTACTTGAGATAAGGATGAAGAAGATGATGAGTCCGTACACGCTCCAGGCCTTCAGGGTCTTGGCCAGACCGAACTTCTTCTTCTCCACAATCACCTCGTCGGAAGGATTCTCATCACGGATGAACAGCTTATTGTAGATCAGCATGGCGATGATGGCAGCCACGGAACCTAAGATAGCAGGTGTCTCCGGACCGATGAAGTGGGCGCAGCAGAACTGCACGATGATGGAGAATGTTCCCACGAACAACGCCAGCGAGATATTCTTCAAGATCTTCTTACGGTCGGTCATCATCAGAATCAGGAACGGGGTGATGTAGAACATCAGCGCGAGCTGGATGATGATGAAGGTGGCAACCTCGCAGAGCATCTCCGGAGAGGCCACTCCTTCTGCAGCTACCTGGTTAGCCAGTGTGGTGGCAGGCAGACCAACGGCGCCGAAGCCCACGGCCACGGTGTTGGCAATCAAACAGATCACAGCCGAGAACATCGGTTTGAAACCTAATCCGATAAGGATGGCGGCTGGGATAGCCACAGCCGTACCGAAGCCGGCCATACCTTCGAGCACACCTCCCAGACCCCAGGTAAGGAGCAGTACCAGCAGACCCTTGTCGGAGGTCATCTGGATAAACTGCGTCTTGATGGTCTCAATCTCCTTGGTCTCACAAAGGATATTGTAACTGAAGATGGCACAGATAATAATCAGGATAATCGGGAAACAGGCCTTCAGTAATCCTTCCACGATCGACCACCATGAGAGTCCGAAGATGGATGCTTCGGCAAATTTCTCAGGAACAATGCCCATGGCAGGTGCTGCGAACAAAGCCAGAAGGATAGTAACGATAAGTGTCACGATGGCACTCTTGTAGCCGGACACCTTGAAACCCATCATCAATACGATGAGTAGTACAATTGGGATGACTGATACTAATGCTGACATAAAAACGATTTTTAGTTATGAATTTTGTTATTATATAAGTTTCATAGGTAAATAAAAACAGCACAAATATACGAATATCTTTTTAAAGTAATGTAAAAAAACATGTAAAAAATTCATAAAAGGTAAATTTTTGAACAATTATCTGTCTTTTTGTTTATCTTTGTCTTCCGATAGTAATCATTTAACTCAACTTGACGATGAAAAGAATCTTTCTTTCAATGATTTGTCTGCTTTCCCTGTCGGTGGCATGGGCGCAGAAGAGTGTGACAGTAAGTACAGCAGGAACATTGGGAAACCAGATTTCTGCTGCAGAGCGTGCAACGATAACCAGTCTGAAGGTTTCCGGTCCGCTCAATGGTAATGATATCAAGGTGATCCGTGAGATGGGTAAGGCCAAGCTGGCTGAGCTCGACCTGTCGGATGCTACCATCGTGAAGGGTGGCGACAGCTATTATCCGCTTGAAGAAGACAAGAGTGCCTATACCGAGGACAACCGTCTGTCAACCCTGTTCTTCTATGGTTGCGGCGCTTTCCGTAGTATCACAATCCCTAACAGCGTACAGTCCATCTCCAACGATGCCTTCTCCTCTTGTCCGAACCTGGCAGAGATCAAGGTGAAGAACAGTCCGTTCTTCCTCTCTGAAGATGGCATTCTGTTCAACTCCGAGAAGGAACGCTTGGTGCGCTGTCCGCAGGCCAAGAAACTGGAGTCGTACGAGGTGCCCCGTGGCGTCATCGAGATCTATCCCAGTGCCTTCCGTGGTGTTTCCACCTTGAAGAGCGTAACGCTGCCCGCCAGCATCTGGAGCATCAGCGACTTCTCCTTCTATGGCTGTCCGCTGCAGACCATCCGTTGCAACATGACTCGCGCCAGCATCGGCATGGCCTTCGAAGAGGGTGTGCTCAATAGCGCCCGTGTGATTGTTCCCAGAGGTTCCGCCGAAGACTTCAAGTCGGTGGATGGATGGAACAAGTTCAAGACGATTGTTGAAGAGTAATCAGTTCCGTCATGATCATATCGCTGACGAACAGTCCGCGCCGGGTAAGGTGAAGACGGTTGTCAGTGAGCTCGAGTAGCCCGTCGTTGATGAAGCGACGGGCATTTTTAATGGCATACGTCCTGTGCTTTTCCGACAATGCCGACAGGTCCAGTCCTTCCCGGGTGCGCAAGGCAACGGTCACCAAATCATTGTAATGCGTGTCAGCATCGATGGTCTCTTCCTCGAAGAGCCGCTTCCCCTGTTTCATTCCCTCGATATACGCTTTGATATCCGCCACGTTCCAGCTGCGCTTTCCCAGTCCTTGGGGATGGAGCGCAGGCGGACAGTAGCTGTGGGCGGCGGCACCGATGCCGATATACGGTGTGTCGTTCCAGTAGCTGCTGTTATGACGGGAGCGGAATCCCTTCTTGGCGAAGTTCGAGATCTCGTAGTGTTCGTACCCCGCGGCAGCGAGTCGGTCGATGAGTGTCTCATACATCTCCCGCTCCAGCTCCTCTTTACTGTTCTCATACTCCCGTACCCCCGCACTCCCGAACCTCCGATACAGCTCCGTTCCTTCCTCAATCATCAGGGAATAGGCCGACAGGTGTTCCACGTCCAGTGCAAGGGCATCGTGTATATCCTGCTCCCAATCCTGTATCGTCTCCCCAGGGAAACCGAACATCAGGTCGATACTGATATTCTGTATGCCGTTCTGGCGGAGCAGGTCAACCGCCTCCCTTACCTGACGGCTGTTATGCCTGCGGTGCAGGAACCGCAGACGCTCATCCGAGAAGGTCTGCGCACCCATGCTCACCCTGTTTACGGGCAGCTCGCCAATCACCTGCGCATAGTCGGGCGTGATATCATCAGGGTTGCACTCCATGGTGATTTCCGCATCGGTCGCCACCTCATATACCTTATATATATTATGAAACAGACGATGGAGCAGGGCAGGGGGGAGCTGAGAAGGCGTACCGCCGCCGAGGTATATTGTGTGGAGTGTGGAGTGTGGAGTGTGGAATGTGGAATGTGGAATGTGGAGTGTGGAATGTGGAGTGGGGAGGGAGGAGGGTGGAGTGTTTCTCAGTTCCATTTCCTTGCAGAGGGCAGTCACATAGTCGTCCATCCGCTCATGTTGGGTGGTGGAGTAGAAAGCACAGTAGATGCACCTGCTTTTGCAAAAAGGAAGATGGATATAGAGACCTGCCATTTCTTATTATTTGGCAACAAAATTACTAATAAGTTTAAAAAAAACACACCTTTTCGTGTTTTTCTTTTGTTGTTTTCATAAAAATGCGTAACTTAGCCCCCCTATTAACGTGTCTAATATCAACTAAAAACCTGATAGATATGAAAGTATATCAAACGAACGAAATCAAGAACATTGCCTTGCTTGGCAGTGCGGGTAGCGGCAAGACCACACTTGCCGAGAGTTTACTTTATGGAGCCGGAATCATCAAGCGCCGTGGCTCAGTTGAGCAGAAGAACACCGTGAGCGACTACTTCCCTGTGGAACAGGAGTATGGCTACAGCGTGTTCTCCACCGTCTTCCATGTGGAGTGGAACGGTAAGAAGCTCAACATCATCGACTGTCCGGGATCAGACGACTTCGTAGGTGGTGCCATCACCGCCCTGAACGTCACTGATCAGGCCGTCATTCTTGTTAATGGCCAGTACGGACCAGAGGTCGGCACGATGAATGCATTCCGCAACACTGAGAAGCTGAAGAAGCCCGTTATCTTCCTTGTGAACCAACTTGACCGCGACAACTGCGACTTCGATTCCATCCTGAATCAGCTGAAGGAGGTGTATGGTCCGAATTGCGTGCCCGTACAGTATCCTATCGCCACAGGTCCTGGCTTCAATGCCGTGATCGACGTGCTGCTGATGAAGAAGTATTCATGGAAGCCCGAAGGTGGAGCTCCTATCATTGAGGATATCCCCGCAGAAGAGCTCGAGAAGGCCAAGGAGATGAAAGCTGCCCTCGTAGAGGCTGCCGCCGCTGGTGATGATACGCTGATGGAGAAGTTCTTCGAGACCGAAGATCTTTCTGAGGATGAGATGCGCGAAGGTATTCGCAAGGGTCTTGTAACCCGTTCCATCTTCCCCGTATTCTGTGTATGCGCCGGTCGCGACATGGGTGTCCGTCGATTGATGGAATTCCTAGGCAATGTAGTTCCTTTCGTGAGCGACATGCCCGTGGTACAGAACGCTGCAGGCAAGGACGTTCCTGCCGAGGTGAATGCACCCGCATCCCTGTATTTCTTCAAGACTGGTGTGGAGCCCCACATCGGTGAGGTGTCTTACTTCAAGGTGATGAGCGGTTCTGTGAAGAGCGGTGACGACCTGACCAATGCCGACCGTGGCTCGAAGGAGCGCATCGGTACATTGTATGCTTGTGCAGGTGCCAACCGTGTTCAGGTAGATCAGCTCAACGCCGGTGATATCGGCTGTACCGTGAAGCTGAAGGACGTGAAGACAGGTAACACGCTTAACGGAAAGGATTGCGACAACAGGTTCGACTTCATCAAGTATCCGAACTCTAAGTTCTCTCGTGCCATCAAGGCAGTGAACGAGGCTGAGACGGAGAAGATGATGGCTGCCCTGGCCAAGATGCGACAGGAGGATCCCACTTGGGTGGTTGAGCAGTCAAAGGAGTTGCGCCAGATTATCGTTCACGGACAGGGTGAGTTCCACCTGCGTACACTGAAGTGGCGCATGGAGAACAACGAGAAGATCATGATCGAGTTCCAGGAGCCGAAGATTCCGTATCGGGAGACCATCACGAAGATGGCACGCGCCGACTACCGTCACAAGAAGCAGTCGGGTGGTGCAGGACAGTTCGGTGAGGTTCACCTGATCGTTGAGCCGTATTCAGAAGGAATGCCTGATCCTACATCGTTCAAGATCAACGGTCAGGAGTTCAAGATGAATATCAAGGGCAAGGAAGAGATCGACCTGGAGTGGGGCGGAAAGCTCGTCTTCATCAACTCCGTTGTGGGTGGTGCTATCGACGTGCGTTTCATGCCTGCTATCCTGAAGGGTGTGATGGAGAGAATGGAGCAGGGACCGCTCACCGGTTCGTATGCCCGTGATGTCCGCGTAATCGTCTACGACGGTAAGATGCACCCGGTTGACTCTAATGAGCTCTCGTTCATGCTCGCTGCTCGTAACGCCTTCTCCGCAGCCTTCAAGGAGGCAGGACCAAAGGTGCTGGAGCCTATCTACGACCTCGAAGTACTCGTACCCGCTGATTACATGGGTGACGTGATGAGTGACCTCCAGGGTCGCCGCGCCATCATCATGGGTATGGACTCAGAGGCTGGCTATCAGAAACTGTCTGCCAAGATTCCTCTGAAGGAGCTGGCCAGCTATTCCATCGCACTCAGCTCGCTGACCGGTGGCCGCGCTTCGTTCACAACGAGCTTCTCAAGCTATGAGCTCGTGCCGAACGATATCCAGCAGGCACTGATCAAGCAGCATGAGGAAGAGATGAAGGACGAAGATTAAGTTCGATTGATCTTTCATGGGGCGGGATTTTTCCCGCCCTTTTTTTGTTGGTGCGATATTTCTCGGTGGCGCGGTGGCGCGGTGGTACGGTGGCGCGAGATATGCACTATGCGCAAATGGTTATGTATATGAATACTATATCTCTGAGGTATTCTCGCGCCACCGCGCCCACGCGCCCCCGTGCCACCGATAAGCCTTGTAATTGACAATTATCAATTACAAGGCCCAATCCTAGTTAACTAAGCAAAAATTAACCAAATCAATTAACGAAAATAACACAAGCTATCAGATAATTCATTACCTTTGCAGCGATGAAGAAAACTACGATTTGGGCAATAGCGATGATCATGGGCTTCAGTTTCCTGGCCCTGCTCTACCTCCAGCTGAAATACATCGACGAGATGGTGCAGCTGAAGAAGGAGCAGTTCGACGAGTCGGTGAACAAAGCGCTCTATCAGACATCGCGTAACCTCGAGCTGAATGAAACGCTCCGCTATCTGGAGAAGGACGTCAATGAGACAGAGCGTCGCGCATACAGTCGCGACTCCATGGGAACAAGGAGCGGTGCTCCCGACGGCTCCCTGCAGCAGTCGCACCAGTACTCTGTGACCGACGAGAACGGGAACATGTATACCTCGTTCGTGCTCAAGACCACCGCGTTCAAGCCCTCGCAGGTGCCCAAGGCGTTGATTCTGCGTAACGACAAGAACTCCATCGATGAGGCTACGAAGTCGATGCGCGAGATTGTGAGGAACCGCTACGTCTATCAGAAGGCACTGCTCGACGATGTGGTCTATCGTATCCTCTATACCGCCAGCGACAAGCCCCTGAAGGAACGCATCAACTTCAAGACGCTCGACAAGGAGCTGAAGACCGAGTTGATGAACAACGGCGTGAATATTCCCTATCATTTCACCGTGAACACGCAGGACGGACGCGAAGTGTATCGCTGTCCCGACTATTCCGACGAAGGCGAGGAATATATCTACAAGCAGCAGCTCTTCAGGAACGATCCGCAGAACAAGACCGGTGAGGTGCGCATACACTTCCCCGACATGAACAACTATATCTTCTCCAGTGTGCGCTTCGTGATTCCCAGCGTGATCTTCACCTTCGTGCTGCTCATCACCTTCATCATCACCCTCGTGCTGGTGTTCCGACAGAAGAAGCTCACGGAGATCAAGAACGACTTCATCAACAACATGACGCACGAGCTGAAGACGCCGATTGCCAGCATCTCACTGGCTGCACAGATGCTCAACGACGAGACCGTGCCCAAGACACCTGCCCTGACCAAGCATCTGGGTGGTGTGGTGAACGATGAATCGAAACGCTTGCGCTTCCTCGTGGAGAAGGTACTGCAGATGTCGATGTTCGACCGTAAGAAAGCGGTGTTCAAGAAGAAGGAGCTCGACCTGAACGAAATGGTGGAGAGCGTGGCCAACTCGTTCTCGCTCCGTGTGGAGCATACAGGCGGTAAGATCTATACCGACATCGGTGCTGTCGATTCCACCATCTTCGTGGATGAGGTGCACTTCCAGAACGTGATCAACAACCTGCTCGACAATGCAGTGAAATACCGTAAGCCCGACCAGCCCATTGATGTCTATCTGAAGACATGGAACGACAAGGACCGTCTGTACCTGTCGGTAAGGGATACGGGTATCGGCATCAAGAAAGACAATATCAAGAAGATCTTCGATAAGTTCTATCGTGTACATACCGGTAACAGACATGATGCCAAGGGCTTCGGTCTCGGACTGGCCTACGTGAAGAAGATCGTTGACCTTCACGACGGGGAGATCAAGGTGGAGAGCGACTATGGTAAAGGAACCACTTTCACCATCTCACTTCCTGTCATCTCGAACGAATAATTATTATTAACAATCTAAAAGTAAGAAACTATGGATGATCAGTTGAAAATCTTATTGTGCGAAGACGACGAGAACCTCGGAATGCTGCTTCGCGAGTATCTGCAGGCAAAAGGCTATAATGCAGAGTTGTGCGTTGACGGCGAGGCTGGATACAAGGCCTTCCTGAAGACGAAATTCGATATCTGTGTACTCGATGTAATGATGCCGAAGAAAGACGGCTTCACCTTGGCACAGGAGATCCGCCAGGCAAACGCAGAGATGCCTATCATCTTCCTCACCGCAAAGATCCTGAAAGAGGATATCCTCGAGGGATTCCGACTGGGTGCCGACGACTATATCACCAAGCCGTTCTCCATGGAGGAGCTCGTGTTCCGTATTGAGGCCATCCTCCGTCGTGTACGCGGCAAGAAGAACAAGGAGAGCACCGTGTACCGCATCGGTCGTTTCACCTTCGATACCCAGAAGCAGCTGCTCACCATCGACGACAAGCAGACCAAGCTTACCACCAAGGAGAACGAGCTGCTGGCCCTGCTCTGCAGTCATGCCAACGAGATCCTGCAGCGCGACTTCGCCCTGAAGACCATCTGGATCGACGATAACTACTTCAACGCTCGCTCCATGGATGTGTATATCACCAAGCTGCGCAAGCACCTCAAGGATGACAGTCAGATTGAGATCATCAATATTCATGGCAAGGGATACAAACTCATCACTCCTGAAGTGGAGTAAACAACACCTTGGGATGGCATTGGTTTTTGCCGGTGCCATCCTTTTAATCATCAGTGAGCTGGTGGGCTGGACGCGCTATAACAGCGTGCTCCTTACCTCTCTGTTTTTGATCATTATCGGTATCTTCTTGCATGTCAGACGGATAAAACGGAGCGGAAAGTATTAAATACTGTTAAACTATCGGTAAAGTTCAAAGCTCAAAGACGATAGTTCAAAGAAAATGACTACCTTTGCACCCGCATTTTGCCCATATAGGGTAAATCGAGTGCAATTTTTTATTTATTAATTATTTAAAAGAGTATGAATCAATACGAAACCGTTTTCATTTTGACTCCCGTTTTGTCTGATGAACAGATGAAGGAAACGGTCGCTAAATTCAAGAACATACTCACCGACAAAGGTGCAGAGATTCTGAATGAAGAGACCTGGGGACTGAAGAAGATGGCTTATGCAATTGAGAAGAAGTCAACAGGTTTCTACTGCCTGCTTGAGTTCAAGGCTGAGCCATCAGTAATTAAAACGCTTGAGACTGGATTCCGCCGCGATGAGAAGGTAATCCGTTTCCTGACCGTGAAGCTCGACAAGTATGCTGCACAGTATGCTGAGAAGCGTCGTAACAAACTTGCTAAAAAAGAGGAGGCTTAATTATGGCAGAACAATCAGAAATCCGTTATCTCACTGCTCCTTCTATCGACACGAAGAAGAAGAAGTATTGCCGCTTCAAGAAGAGTGGTATCAAGTATATCGACTATAAGGATCCTGAGTTCCTCAAGAAGTTCCTGAACGAGCAGGGTAAGATTCTTCCCCGCCGTATCACCGGTACTTCCTTGAAGTATCAGCGCCGTGTGGCTCAGGCTGTAAAGCGTGCTCGCCAGATTGCACTGCTTCCTTATGTAACTGACATGATGAAATAAAAAAGGAGGACACATTATGGAGATTATATTGAAGGAAGATATTATCGGCTTGGGATACAAGAACGATATCGTAAACGTGAAGAACGGCTATGGCCGTAACTATTTGATTCCCCAGGGAAAAGGTGTTATCGCCAGCGAAAGCGCCAAGAAGGTGCTGGCTGAGAACCTGCGCCAGCAGGCTCACAAGCTCGCTGCCCTGAAGGCTGCTGCCGAGGATCGTGCAAAGGCTTTCGAGGGTGTGGCACTTGAGATTCCCGCAAAGGTTTCCGCTACAGGTGTTACCTATGGTAGCGTAGGTGCTGCTCAGGTGGCAGAGGCCCTGAAGGCTCTCGGCATCGAGGTTGATCGTAAGATCATCACCATGCGCGACGCCAAGAAGGTGGGCGACTACGAGGCTACTGTACACTTCCACAAGGAGGTAGAGGTGATCGTTCCCGTTAAGGTGGTGGCTGAGAATGCTCCCGAGGTTGCTCCCGTTGTGGAGGAGCCCGTAGCTGAGGAGGCTCCCGCTGTTGAGGAAGCTCCCATCGTAGAAGAGGAGGAAGAGGCTCCCGCCGCTGAGTAAGACACTTTGCGCTGTAAAGCACAATCGATAGAATCCCGGGTACGGTATGCGTGCTCGGGATTTTTATGCGGAAAGACAGAAATTAACAGACAGTTTATAGCATTATTATTCTCATGAACCAACAAACTATTTTTCACTTAGCAATTAAAAACAGGAAGATGCTGGCGGTGGGTATGCTGTTATGCTTTGCCTTAACCCTTTCTGCCCAATCGCCTGTACTCAACAAACAGCGGCATTTCCGTAAGAACGTGCCCGCTGGTAACTATAGTGGTATTACATGGCTCGGAGCCGACCGCTATGCCATTGTCAATGATAAGTCGGCCACAGCGGGCTTCCGTCTGCTCACCATCAGCACCGATTCCGCCACAGGCGCCATCCTGGATGTGCGCGACAATGGTTTCATGACCGATAACCAGGCGGCACGCGACGAGGAGGGAATCTGCTACGTGCCGCACACACAAACGCTGTTCCTCTCAGGCGAGGCCGACGGACAGATCTGCGAGTACCGACTCGATGGACAGGCCACAGGGCGCCGTTTGAACATCCCCCAGACGTTTGCCGACACCTACCACAACCGCAGCTTCGAGGCACTCACCTATAATGCCAACACCCATCTGTTCTGGACTACCACCGAGAACTCACTGAAGAGCGACGGACAGAAGCCGTCCATCACCGACAAGGTTCCCAATCTCCTGCGCTTCCAGAGCTTCGGTGATGACCTCCAGCCCGTCAGTCAGTACCTGTACCGCACCGACTCCCCGGCTGTTAAGAGCAAGAAGGGTCAGACCACCTTGGGCGTCAGCGGCATGGTGGCCCTCGACGACGGTCGTCTCATTGTCCTCGAGCGTGAGGTACGCAGAACCAAGCTGTACATCGGCACCTTTGTCCATGTGAAGCTCTATCTGGTCAACCCCAAGAGTCAGCAGCCAGGTCAGCTCCTGCAGAAGCAGCTGCTCACCGAGTTCCGCACCTCCTTCAACCTCACCAAGCGCTCCTTGGCCAACTACGAAGGCATCTGTGCCGGTCCGCGCCTCACCGACGGCCGCCTCCTCCTCCTGCTCGTGTCCGACTCCCAGAACCAGTACAAGGGCCGCCTCAAGGATTGGTTCAAGACCGTGGTTCTCTAAGATCATGATGATGCACGCTGATTTAGTTGTTTTGTACTTATTTCATCAATTTATAAATACTTAAAAATCAGCAAATTAGGATGCCCCATTCAAGACCTATGGTTTTGCCTTCTAAAACCATAGGTTTTGGCGCCTGAAACCATAGGTTTTAGAACCTAAAACCATAGGTCTTGGAAATGGTATTTGACTTTTCCAGATTTCACTAGACACTTTTTCTCTTCATTAGCTGAAACGGTAGACAGTTGCTTCGTTGTCGTACTGAATCGATAGACACAAGCGAAAAAGCCGTACTGTTTTAGTTGACACTTCAGTCATGCTGGACATGCAGAGCCCTGGGCTGCTTGTTCGGCAGAACTGGATGCCTTTTATGATATAACATAATATGACATCCAAAAGTTTATCAAGGCAAAATTATTGGAGTCCAAGGAAAATACATCGGATTAATCTGCATGATCCGCGTCATCCGCATGACATATTCTTCTCTACAAAGTCGATAAACCAAAGGCTTTTCAAAGGGTTGCGGTGTAAATATGGTAACTATTTCCGCATTTTCCGTTCACTTCTGTTTCTTCCGTTGTTAAATGATTATTCGATCTCCACAAGCCTTGTGAAAGAGTAACCCCACAAAATACTTCTCCATTCACTTGGAACTTTCGAAACAATTCTATATCTTTGCAAACGATATTTTTGTTATGGGAGTAACTTACGACAATTCAGAGAAGAAGTTTGTGTTCGATTTCGAACATGATGGTACTGAGGACATTGTCAGTCTGACAGGCAATGGCTATCAGGTTGAGGCATTTGGTAAATGCTTCTACTATGGTTATGAGTTCTCTGAGCAAGTGGATGGTCCCGTTCGTAGCGCGTTTATCAAGTATGTTAAGTTTACAGAAGAGTTGCAAGACACTCCCGATTTAACCAAATTCATCAAGAAAGCTGTTGATAATCTTGGCAAACAGATCAATTTATATGACTATGACTTGGTTGTTATGCCTGAATCATCGAGCAAAGTAAACCAGTATATGCTCCGTTATATCTACAGGTTTGCACAACCAACTTTGCGTAAAATGGAGCTCATAAAGGCATTACCGGCTAGCATTTCTTTTGATATGGATGCCTACGAACAATCCTATTTGAATGATGTATTGGAGAATGGACGTCCACGTTATACCCCAGCACAGAAGGAAGAGGCAAAGAAATCCATCAACGCGATGCTTGACCTGATTCATCAGAAAGATTATTTTACGATAGCAAAAGATGTAAAAAAGAGTCGTTTTCGTCCTTACATGATGAATTTCCTTAGATTCGCATCCGATGAAGACGCAGAACTATGTTCAAAGATCCGTCACCAGAACGTACTGGTGATAGACGATGTAACAACGAGCGGTTCTACATTGAATGAGATTCTCCGTACCCTTAGAATCCTTAACGAAGATAACGAAATCACCATTTTCAGCCTCATAGGCCGTAAGGATTTGATGGCAGAATCGTTATAGGTGAGATATTATGGAGGGTGGTTCATTTCCGCCTTTCTAACCTCTTCCGTTGTTAAATGATTATTCGATCTCCACAAGCCTTGTGAAAGAGTATCCCCACAAAATACTTCTCCATTCACTTGGAACTTTCGAAACAATTCTATATCTTTGCAATAGTAAAGTATAACTACAAGCTTATGGAGAATTACCTAATCAGTGAAGCAATTGGTGACATTGCAGGGAGTGCGTATGAGGGAAGGATGCACCGTATAAAAGACTATGATAAGGTGAAGATGTTCAGCTCAAGAGCTCACTTCACAGACGATACCGTGCTGACCTTTGCCTGCGCAGAAGCTTTCATTGACAACCTCGATATGACGATGAATCTCTGGAAATGTGCCAACGAACACCGTCATGCAGGTTTTGGTGGCAGGTTCAAGCAATGGATGGCTAATCATAACCCTCAGCCATATCGCAGTCTTGGTAATGGCTCCGCCATGCGTTGCTCGTCTGCAGGATGGCTGGCACAAACAGAAGAAGAGTGTATACGAATGGCTACAGAGACAGCCTCCCCAACTCACAACCACCCTGAAGGCATCAAGGGCGCTGTTGCCACTGCCCTGACGATCTTCCATCTGAAGAACGGTAAGGACAAGGACTTTGTGCGTCAGCATCTATTGAACAAGTATTATCCTGATTGGGCCGATCAGAAATACGCCGATTTCCACGACTCCTATTCATTCAATTCCACCTGTGCCGGCACCGTAGGTCCTACCATGATCTGCTTTTTGGAGTCGAAAGACTATGTCGATTGCATTAAGCTCGCCATCTCTCTTGGTGGTGATGCCGATACCCTCGCTGCCATTGCTGGCCCTATGGCCTATGCCTATTACAAGAAAATGCCCGATGCCTTGGTTTATCAGGCAATGAAGAAACTGCCGGAGTGGATGGTGGAGGTTAGTGAGAGGTTTGATGAGATGGTAAATAAGAAAGGACAAGAGTCAGCCAAAAGAAAAATCCACAAAGCTTGTAAAAAAGTATAATCTACAATTTTCAATTTATTGCTTGGATAATAAATAAAGTATCAATAATAGAATGAAGTCAAGTATTAAAACCATAAAGTATCTTGCAGCACTGTCTGTTGTACTATTGCTAGTAACTTACAGCATATCGCTAAATGACGAGAACAGGTGGATTGTTCTAAACACCCCTTGGTTATCAAAGAATTTTGCGTTTACAATAGCAGGGGGCTCATTTGCAAGTATGCTTGTTGTGCTTGCTTGTGAGTTACAAAAATATCAATCCATTAAGTGCCAAACTGAGGATTTTATCTTTGGTCAGCTATTCTCTCTTTATTTACAAGTCACTATTATTCATTACAACACAAAGCGTCAGTTGAATGACAAATCATCGTCTGTTCCGAGTAATCTGATTAGTGAGAATGCCAATAAAGGTAAAATGTGTTTGGCCAATCTTAATTCAATAGAGTATGTCACTTTATACAATAACGATGCCATAAAAATGCAATTGATTCAATACAGAGGAGAGGTAGGAACACATATACTTTTTTTTCTGCAAAATACCTTGTTTTTGAAGATGGCGATTAACGAAGATAAGATAGCCTTGCTGAAAAATGGGAAAGATAAAGCAATAACATCCAATGCGCAATTGACACATCACACATTAAACAAGATATATTGTGATTCGGAAGCAGTGCTTTCTTACCTCGAGGGTTCTTTAGGCACGATAAACAAAGAATGTAACAATCGCTACCATTGGAGTGACCTCAAAAGAAGTGTTATTTCTGGAGAAGAAGCTCTTGTCTCTGCTGATTTAGAATCCTATTTGAAACAACCAGTTATTCATTTTAAGAAAAAGGAGATATGAAACGTTTATTACTTTTATTAGCTTATCTCACATGTCAGATTCTATGTTTTGCACAAATAATAGAGAATCCTGCATTTGAAAGAAGTGACATACCTGCCTTTCATATTACAAAGGTTGAGATAACAAAGGACACTACGTATATCTTTTGTTCATATTATGCAGAAGAAGGGTCATGGGCATGCATTTCAAAAGATACATATTTGCGAGATTCAAAGTCTCAGAAATTATTTCCTATACTAAGAAGTGATGGGTTTCCCTATAGCCCCGAAACAAGAAGTTTTCTTCAGGGCGAAAGTTGCCAATTGCTTTTTTGTTTTCCTTCAATAGTCGGAACAGAACAATTTGATTTCATTGAAAACGAAGGGGAAAAGGCATTTAATATTTATAATGTTAGCCTAAAAAGAAGCTACAAGACAGAATATTCAGAGATGGATCTTAAGCATATTTCTGAAATGGTTTCGGTTTATGATTCTTCTAAAGATTCAGAGAAAGCAATTCTATATAAAGACTATGCCACTTCACTATATGATCTTGTGAGTTATAATATTAGTAAGGGCAATTATGCAGAGGCAATAAAATTGGGCACGGTAGAGGTTGAAATACGAGAGAAAGTTTTCGGAAGCAAACATCAAAGCTATTTTGAAGCGTTAGACATTCTTGCTGATTGTTATGCTAACATAGGTAATTACAAGGGTGCTATACGGGTCTGGGAGGAAGTGGCAAAAGCCCATAAGCAAGTCTTTGGTTCAGAAAGTCAAAATTATGTAAACGCATTAGAAAACTTAGTATCTTATAATAGAGAGCTTAGAAACTGGGAAGAAACATTACGGTTACAAATAGAGGTTACGAATATTAAGAAGGAAATATATGGTGCCGATCGTATTGAATATGCACATTCATTAGCAAACCTTGCTGTCTGTTATTCAGATTATGGCAATCATAATGAAGCGATAAAGTACGGTACTGAGGCAATAGAAATATACAACAAATGTAATGATGTAGAGAATCCTGACTACATCAAGTCTTTATGCAACCTCTCCTACTACTATTTTGAGATTGGCAAATATAGAGAAGCTATACGACTAGGGACTGAAGCTACAGAGATATTAAAGAATGTCGATGGTGCGGAGTACAACTATGCGACTATATTAAGTAGGATAGCCGACTATTATACGTATTTAGGTGATTTTAAAGAAGCACTACAATTAGGAACAGAAGCCATAGGAATAATAAAGACAATTGTAGGAACAAAACATCCTGAATATGCAAGGTCTTTAAGCAATCTTGCTGGACTGTATTCTAGCCTTGGTAACTATACCAAAGCGATAGGGTTAGGAACAGAGGCTATGGTAATAAACAAAAGTGTTTTTGGCATAGAATCACCCGACTATGCAACGTCATTAAGTAATCTTGCTACTTATTATGAAGGAAGTGGAAACTATCTTGAAGCAATAAAGTTAGGAACAGAGGCAATTGAAATTAACAAAAGGGTTTATGGCATAGAAACCCCCGACTATGCTACTTCATTAAATAATCTTTCATACTATAATTTTAGCCTTGGTAACTATACCAAAGCAATAAAGTTAGGAATAGAGGCTATAGAAATCTATAAAAGGGTTTTTTACACAGAGCATCCCCTTTATGCCAACACATTGAATAATCTTGCATTATACAATTCAGATGTTGGAAACTATTCCGAAGCCATAAGATTAGGAATAGAGGCTATGGAACTCTATAAAAAGATTCTTGGCACAAATCATCCCGACTATGCGACGTCATTAAGTAATCTTGCATCATACAATTCAAAAGTTGGCGACTATTCCGAAGTCTTAAGATTAGCAACAGAGTCGATGGAAATCCGCAAAAGAGTTCTTGGCATAGAATCCTCCAGCTATGCTACTTCGTTAAGCAGTCTTGCCGTCTATTCTGCTAACATTGGTAACTATTCTGAAGCGATAAGGCTTGGAACAGAGGCTATGGAAATCCGTAAAAGAGTTCTTGGTAAGGAGCACCCCCTTTTGGGAACGTCATTACTTAACCTTGCCGACTATAATTCATGCATTGGTAACTATTCCGAAGCGATAAAGCTAGGAACAGAGGCTATGGAAACCATCAAGAAGGGTTTCGGAACAGGTCATTCTTTTTATGCAATGTCTCTACGTCACTTAGCAATGCATCACAAAAATACTGGTAACTATTCTGAAGCGATAAGGTTAGGAACAGAGGCATTAGAAATAAGCAAAAAGGTTCTGAGCACTGATCATCCCCTTTATTGGGAATCGTTATATGATCTTTCTGGATATTATTTTATACTTGGCAAGTATAATGAAGCTTTCAATTATCTGCGGCAATCATTGAGTAAAATACAATCCTTAGTTTTGCGAAACTTTACAGAGTTTCCATCTCGCATTCAAGAAACCATGTGGACTAATAAAAATGCTATTTTCTATAATAATATTCTACCTTATATTACAACTAAATATCATACAAAACAAACCATTTCTGAACTCTATGACAAGACCTGCCTTTTTGCCAAGGGTATCCTCCTAAATACTAATATAGAGATACGCAAATTAATACTCGGGAGTGGTGACTCAGACATAATAGACAGGTACAATACACTTTCTTCAAACATTAGCATTTATAATAAACTTATCGAAAAACCGATAAAGGAACGCTTTATGAATGCCGATTCATTAAATCAAGTTATTCATCGACAGGAAATGGAATTGGCAAGAGATTCAAAAGCATATGGTGACTACACACACAACCTAACCATTAGTTGGAAAGATGTACAGAGGAGACTTGGTGACAATGATATTGCAATTGAGTTCTTGGACTTCCCAATCTATAATACTGACAGCACATTGTATGTGGCCCTTACTTTGAAGAAGCGTTATGATAGTCCTCACATGGTGACGCTCTTCGAAGAAAAACAGTTGAAAACGATATCTGACAATGACTATTTTACACAAACAGAAATGTCCGATCTCGTATGGAAACCGTTAGAAGAAGAACTAAAAGGTATTAGAAACATCTATTTTTCACCATCGGGAGAATTGCACCGAATTGGCATAGAATATCTCCCTATCAGCAAGACAAAGAACATCAACGATGATTATACGCTTTATCGCCTTTCTTCTACTCGACAATTAGCTGTTATTCATGATAAGACAGATGGAAAGAATACCATTCTGTATGGTGGCATAAACTATGACGAAAAGTCAAGCAGATTTTCAACCGACTCAACCTCTACAGGTGGAACTTTCTTGAGATCTGCTTTTACTCGAGCCAATGTGGATTCAATGTCATTAAGGAGTTCATTTGATTACCTTGAGGGTACTAAAAGAGAAGCAGACATGATAGCAGAAGGCATGAAGCAGCATCGTGTACCTTATATATATTATAGTGGTAAAGACGGTTCTGAAGAATCATTCAAGCAGTTAGACGGTACGAAGCCAAAGACGATGCATATAGCCACTCATGGTTTCTACTTTACGGAAGATGAGGCTGAAAAATCAAAATTTGTTCATCCCAAAATGGAATTAGTGACCGATGGATTCCAAAATGTTGGCCGTCCTGTAGAGGATAAAACAATGACTCGTTCAGGTTTGTTGTTTTCAGGTTGTAACCGTGCTTTCCGACATGAGCAGATTCCAGAAGGAGAAGAGGATGGTATCCTGACAGCTCAAGAAATATCGATGATAGATTTACGAGGCCTTGATCTTGTTGTACTTTCTGCTTGTCAAACGGGACTTGGCGATGTAATTTCTGGAGAAGGGGTATTTGGCCTTCAACGTGCTTTTAAAAAAGCAGGCGCTAATACTATTTTAATGACATTGGATAAAGTCGATGATGAGGCTACAAAGATACTGATGGTTGAGTTCTATCGTAATTTGATGAATGGCAAGACGAAACGTCAGTCGCTTCAGGAAGCCCAGCATTATTTGCGGAAAATCGATAATGGGAAGTATGATGATCCTAAGTACTGGGCATCGTTTATTATGTTGGATGGATTGAACTAATATCGGAGAGGGGTTCCCTCTCCGATAATGTTACCATTCATAAGGTCTGTCAAGGACTTTTGTGTTCCCGCAATTTGGGCACTTGAATTCTGTTAGTTGACGAGCTACACCATTTCGGATTTCTGTTCTTGTCCCTAGTTCGACCATCTGGCTTTTACAAAAGAAACATTTTTCTTGCATATGAACCAAATTTAAAAGTTAATACTATGCGGCTCTCCGTGCACCGCGTTATAAGCAACTTACATTGGTTCAAGACTCGAGTATGGAGCAGAAACCGGAGCCGTTTCCGTGGCAAAAGTACAAACAAAAGTTGGAAAAGCCAAATCTTTACCAGGGTTTTTGTTGTTTCAATATGCATACCACGATAAAAGCACAATTTCGGAAGCTAGTATCTGTCGTCAATAATGTCTTGAATGCCTTCTCTTCCTCCATGCTCAACTGCCCTCTCAGGAACTTCTCTATCTGATCAATATATTCTTCCATACAATATCTGTTTTTACCCTTGATACACCATGCTAAGAAAAGGTAATCAAAAAAAAGGAGAACAACCTTGTGATTGTCCTCCCAATTACTATCTATAGGTCTTGCAGTTTCCTTATCAACTCTTCTGCTTTATTATATATAGGTGTATCCTGATTGTCGGCTTTGAGCTTTTGTAGAATAGAGATGGCTTTGTCAATCTGGTCATCCTTTACGTATGCCAAGGCGAGATTCCATGCTATATCATTAGCATAGGCGTTATAGGTGAAATCACCATCAAGAGATTGATAGATAGGCTCAAGTTCTATGATCATGCCAGACATACTTCTATTCTCTTGAATCTGGTTAAACAAGTTGTATAGATGGGCAACAGTAGCGGAATCAACGTCACCACGCGAAATATCAGACATATCATACTCTGAGTAATATGGAGATACGGTAGCATCGAGCGCTCTATATCTGTGTCCTTTATAGATGCCAAAGAAAATGGCGAATACTGCTGCAACAGAGCAAGCCCACCAAAGGATTGGACGTACTCTCGACTTATCCGTGTTCTCTTTGATGATGGATGCTTCTCTTGCAGAATTCTGGTCTTGAAGTCCCTTGATGAGCGAGGTTATGGCCATTGTACGGTTGCGCAATTCGGGATTCTGGCGAATCTCCTGTTTAAAAGCCGTCTCTTCCTCTGTAGTCATCTCGCCACGAAGGAATGACTCTATTCGCTCATCGATACCATCTATCTTTATTTCATCGTTCTTATCCATAGATTCTGTTCATTAGTTCGTTATACTTGTTGCGGAATTTCTGCATGCACTTATACTTCTGTGTCTTAACAGAGTTGGCATTGGCAAATCCGAACATATCCGCAATTGTAGTTGTAGTGAGGTTATCCCAGTAATACCCTTGAAACACATTTTTACAAGTATCGGGCATGGACTCTAAGATTGTAAGGACAATCTTTTCGGAGCGAGATATCTTCTCTGCTTCTTCATCCTCAGTACAGAGCTGGTAGAGTTCGTCTATCTTGTCTGGACGGAAAGAATCCTTATTGGTAAGTCTGTTATCATCAAACAGTGGAACTACCTTCTTCTGTTTACCCAAGAATTTTAACGTCTGGTTGATACAGACACGCAGGAAGTATGTGGAAAGTGAACTTGTGAGATTTGTCAGTTTCCCATCACGAATATTCATGAAGAGTGCGACTGATGACTCTTGATAAATATCGCTTAGGTCATCATCTGAGACAGAAAAAGTCTTTCTCAGGTATGCAAAAACCTTATTTTCCTCGTCTGAGATAAACCGGTTAAGTTCGATATTTTGTAAACTAATCTCTTTAACCATTTCAGTTGCTTGTTTCCGTTACAAGGTTCTGATTGTTGGGCCATTTTCTTGTCTCAATAATAGAACGTTTTACTTTCTCAACAAATTCATGGGCGTTAGTAGTAAGCGAGTAACCAGACAATGTCTGTGCAATGTTGAACGAAAGAGGACCGTAGCGATTTCCGTCAACTTTTATTTCAGTATTAATCTGATCAGGACGGCAGGCCTCAATAAACATCACGTTGGCCTGTTTGGCAGAAGCATCAATCTTGTAATGAGATTTTTTAATGGTCGAAGCCCTAAAAACCTTATTATTATAAGTAAAGCCAACACTTGTTCCCCTAACCGTTTCATCATTTGCCCTAGAAGAGGTGCCAGCATGACAAGCATCTATAACTACATAAAGGAAGCCTGTTGGGCCGATCTTGTCCCGTAACCTCTTTACAAATTGATTTAATTGGTCATCTATAAGATGGTTTTTACCTTCATATACTCCTTTTTTATAAAGCTTATATGCATCAATGGGTACGATGGCTTCATCCCATCCATCTGCTTCATCACCATTAAGATCCTCTACGGGTTGTCCATGTGTAGAGAAATGAATATAGACAATATCACCCTTTCGGGTATTGTTAATAAAGCGTGACAACTGGGAGGTGATATTCTTATATGTGGCTTGTTCATCTAAAACAGAGGTCAAAACAAAACCTTGTTTTTTCAAGATAGGGCTTAAAAGCAGGACATCTTTCACTCCATTGATGTTATTCCACTGATAACCTGTCAGCGCTGTATCATAGTGAGATATTCCCACCAAAAATGCCCTCTTCCGTTGAGCATAACCAACAGAAGAAAGAAGCATTGCTACAATTATCAGGCATGTTCTGAGTCTCATACTTGAACTTTTTTCTGCAAATATACATTTTTTTTTTGATATGGCGGTTACCTTCCCTCTTTTTCTGGTATAAAGGGCAAAGAAACAACAATTAATAACAATTTAAATGACAACAACAATGAAAAGAGTTTTTTTACACATCAAGAGGTTATTCAGAAAGTTCTGGTTCTTCATCTTCTTTGTAGCTGCTATTTCTCCCATAATAGGTTTGGGCGTTCTGATAATCTTGACGATTATCTCCATGTTATTCTTCAGTGACCCTAAAGAAGAGAATGATCTTGCAGACTACTTTACTGAGGAGGAACTTAGAAAGATCCAGTCAGACGAGGAAGTCGATGAGGAGGAGTATCTGGTATTGTTAGCAAAATATCAGACTTACCAATGTCCTGTAAAAGTAGATCAGATAACGACATGGACGAGTTCAGAGGTAACGAAGGACTCTTATATTCTCCACTATGAAATCTATGACAAGTGGCATGCGTATGGCGAGATTGATACGGTTGCATTGAGAAACAACATCTTATCAGGAATCAACAAGGATGACAACCAGATGCAGTGTATAATCGCCACAAGAAGGAATCTGGTATTTCGTTATTGGAATTGTCAGGATGAGACTCTTTATGATATTGTTCTCACTCCAGAAGACCTTAAAAGATAAATAGAGAATATAGAGAATATAGAATAATGTAATAGTATTTAAAAAGTTACAGTTATGGCACTAATGAAATTATTCGGCGCTAAGCCACAGGAGAAGGTAGATATGATACCGATTTTGACAGAGGGACCTAACGTGAATGGAAAAGAGGATAAGGAACCTGTGGAAGACGAGAAGGATGATACTAAGCGTATTATAACTATCACTTGGGGGACGGGAATGCCTATTGACGTAATCTTTAACTTCATCCACAAGAATTTCGAGGAAGAAGGATTCCAAGATGCACTAGTAAACAGCGACATTACCTATCGTGATGCTAAGGAAAGGATAATCCGCAATGATCTGGAAATGTTGTTCAAAAGAATCATTCTTAAATATAAGAGCGATATAAGAATCGTGAGTGTAAAAATTGAGAATGCTCAGAAAGCATTGGCATTAGCAGCAGCATCTGATATGGCAGCACTCCGTGAAACATACGAAGAGCACCTCGCAGAAATACAGGAAATGCAACTTCAACTCGAAGCAAACGACCCGAAGATGACAACAATGATAGAGTCTTATCGCAGGGGATTTCTTAAGGGTATTACTGCAAATGCAGTTAATTTTATCAACAATAAATAATAAAGGAGGACAAAAAATGAAAGTGTTAAGTAATATAGGGTGTTTCCTGATTGGTTGGGACAAGAAGATTCTAAACGAGTGTGGCGAGGCCAGCTATCGCCAATATCGTAAACTGTTATCAGCCATCTGCATAATGATGGTGTTATGGGGAACTATAGGATTCTGTTTTGCGGATAGATACATTAACATAGAGTCGTACGTACTTAAAACTTGTGTGTCGGTAGCATTTATGTTCATTGTCCTCTGCGTTGAGCGAGTCATTATCTTGACGGTAGGAAAGGCCCGGCTGATGAGTGTGATGAGAGTACTACTTGCTCTTTGTATGGCTGTCCTAGGATCCTGTATTTTCGACCAGATTATCTTTAGAAATGATATTCAACAGGCTATCCAGGAACATCGTGAGGATCTGATAGAGGAAACTATCAAGAAACGATTGACAATCTACGATAGCGACATCCAACGCATCACTCAGGAGATGGACTCTCTAAGTAAAGATGTGATCGTGCTTAATGAGGAACTACAGAGGCACCCGGTCATTAGAGGGACAAATGTCTCGACACAAGAGCAGATTGTAGGTGTAGATGAAAAAGGAAAACCTCAAAAAGTAAAGACTCAAACGGTTAATACTGTGACATTGGCCAATCCCTTGGCAGAACAACTGAAGGCTAATAATGACCAGATCCTAATCTATTCAACTCAATTAGAACAACTTAGACAAGACAAGAAAGTAGTAGCAGATAAGGTTAGAGAAGAAATGAACCAGCGAGCAGCAGGATTTATAGAAGAGCTGGAGGCGACACTAAAGGTAGTGTCACAAAGTAAGGTGTCACTTGCATTCTACATTATCCTGTTCTGCTTCTTGACCTTCCTTGAACTGTTCGTACTGACTATTAAGATGGGAGAAAACAAGTGCGACTATGAGTTAATTGTAGAGAATCAGCTGTACTTGAAGAAGAGCTTAGTAGAACAGACGGCACAGAGCGTATTAGTGAAAAAGTAATCAAGTAATAACCTTTGGATAAGTAAAATTATGGAAAGAGATTTTTATGATGACTCTTATGAAGAGTATGGCGAAGAGGAAGCTTTCAATGAGTATGATAGCTGCGAGTTTGATAATTTAGAGTGCGAAGGCTATGAGTGGACAATGGAAGACTCGTGGGATGCTTTAACTGATGGTATGTACGGAGATATGCCCAATAATCCAATGGATTTCGATTTGATGATGGAATCATTGGGATTCTAAAAGAGAGTAATTATGAGTTATCAATACATGAACAGATCTTCAAAAGAGATGGTGCAGTTGCAATGCACCATTCTTTTGAACGAGGTGAAGGAGAAAGTGAGCAAGCTGAGATCGTATGGGGTGGGGAACATAGAGATTGAGGCTGCGTTGCATGAGAAGGAGGAAGTGTTGTCCCCACTGAACATTAGTAAAGACTACAAACTTTTCTTAGGTGACGACAGTAAGGAGATTCACATGGAGCCTCTCATTAAGGCGGTGTATCTGCTATTCCTGAATCATCCTGAAGGCATTCTTTTCAAGTGTCTTCCTGATTATAGGGAGGAACTGGCTATAATCTATGCCAAACTTAGGCCATGGGGATTATCAAATAGAGCATTGCGAAGTATAGAAGATGTAACTAACCCGCTTCTGAATTCCATCAATGAGAAGTGTGCCAGAATCAGAAAGACATTCCTCGATATTTTGGACGAACATGTGGCAGAGCAGTATTACATACAAGGTGAGAGAGGGGAGGCAAAGAAGATCACTCTTCCCCGCGACTTGGTGGTGTGGGGAGTTATGTAGGTCGTTGTCTTACAATCCTGGTATACAATGTGTAACTCATGGACTTACAAACAAGGCTGCTTAGTCAGTGTTATAAGGCTGATAACGATGGGTTATAAGGCTGGTTGGATGGTGTTATAAGGCTGGTTGGATGGTGTTATAAGGCTTGTAGGAATATGAAAGAAAAAAGACGTTGAGAAAGTGTGAAGGATGTATTATAAAAATGCTCCGCTAATACGACTAATTGACTTATGATCAACAGGTTGTTGGCGGAGCAATTTTTACCTTCCATCGTCTTCCTTGAGTACTTACCCAGTTCACGCATAATCTCGGCTCCAGTCATTACCCCATTAAATTCCTCCGCCCTTATTCTTCTGGTAATCATGTGATTACACTAATGTGGCGGAGGAATATGAATAGGGATTTAAAAGGTACAGGAATCTGTCTCACTGAGGAGAAAAATGAGATTTCCACAAGCCTTGCGGAGCAAAAAACCTTGGAAAAGGTTTAGATTTGAGTTATATTTGCAACAAAAAGAAGGTATGGTAGATTATTGGGTATTATTAGGGGTTGTGGTGTTTACGCTGTATCATATATACAAGTATTATCATGACAAGCCAGAGGATTCGTATGATGAGTCGCTAGGAATTGCGGATGGGGTGGTGGTACCAGAATCAGGAACTGGAAAAGATGATTGCTCAAATGGAGAAAACGATAGTGTAACGAGTATGGAAGAGATGATAGGAACGCGTGACTTGGTGTTTCAAACGCTGAGACGTATCGGTTGTGAGTATAGGGAGGAGGAAGATAACAGAATCCTTTTCAGGTATCAGGGGGAACCGTTTATAATTGTTGCCACTGATGACTCATACTTTATTGAAGTATATAACAACTGGTGGTACAGTCTTTCCATAAATTGCGAGGTGGAAGAGTTTGCACGGTTGCAGAAGGTGATCAATTATATAAATGCTTTTGTGACCTGCACGGTGCTATACATAATCCATAAGGAATTGGAGCAGATTAGTGTTCATACCAAGAGAAACATACTGTTCATACCTCAGATTCCGGAGATTGAATTATATCTGGTTAGTGTACTGGACGATTTCTTCAAGACCCAGCGTTTGTTTA
Organism: uncultured Prevotella sp.; assembly: GCA_900314935.1. Lineage (GTDB taxonomy): Bacteria > Bacteroidota > Bacteroidia > Bacteroidales > Bacteroidaceae > Prevotella. Next base: position 95,681 of record OMXE01000002.1, on the reverse strand, counting down.
TAACTGAACTGGAGAAGTACAAAGTGAAGGAAGAACAACTGTAATCTGCATATCGATGGAAAAGAAATATTCTTTCTTCTTCACAAGCCTTGCGGAGCAATTTTCTTTTGGAATTCTTGTGCTTTTTGATTATATTTGCAGTCAAAAAGGGAAAGGCATTACTGACCAACGAATGATAAGTAGAGAAAGAGCATGGATACGATCTTGGATTTTGATATTGTAGAGGATAAAATGCAGGGCATCATCAAGGTGATTGATGGGGTGAACCACTTGGTGAACCCGCTCGACAATGCCATCAACGAGAAGTGCTCGCGCATCAAGAAGGTGTTCCTCGACATGATGGACGAATACACGGCTACGTATTATATCATCAGCGGTCATACGAAAAAGCATATCGAGGGCTCTACCCGTATATGGTATGAACGACTGAAGATCATCACGCTGCCCAGGGAACTGGTGGTTTGGGAATAACTACAACTTATAGAAAGAATAACATATGGATATGAGTGAGGAGAAGAATAAGAAGGTGAAGAATACATCTCATGCCGAGGATGAACATACAGCATTTTCCAGACTATTTATGGCAGCCATTAAGTGGAAGGATTTCTCTATAGTTAGTCCTTGTCTGGCAGATGATGTGGTTCAGGTTTTGTATAATAATAGGGATATTGTTGGAAGAGATGCTGTAGTAGCATATTGGCAGGACTGGTTGGTAAGGCGCAAAGAAATCTTGAAGAGAGCAAGACTTGATGTGAGGTTCTGCCGTTTCTATGAGCGTGATGTTTGTGGCATTCTGTTTCCACACAGCAGAGTTCATTATCTAATATCAAGAATTGAAGATGGACTGGTTCAGCAAATGGTGTTCTGTACCAATCCTCTACAAGATATTATGATTAGGCATTGGGATTTGGACAGAGATCCGGATGTCTTAAGTCTCAAACATGAGATACTGGAAGAGATCAAACCTCGAAGACATCGATTTCCTTGCATGCGGTGTGGAACGAAATCGGAAGATCTTCAATGGAATAACCTTTCAATTGACAACGGACCAATAGGATATGTGGGTGAATTGTCTGTATGTCCCCATTGCAAGAAAACCGTAGAGTTCCTGCCGACGATTTTCTATAGGCTTTAGCGTATAATGTCAGAATAAGCGGAAAGATGAAAAAGGGTGTAGTTGGCATGGTGGCCGTACTGATGATAGCCATAACAGTCAGTGCATGTAAAGACCAAAGGGTGATAAGGGAGTATATGAACAGTGAAAGGACTGTTCACGACACGGTGTATATCGATAGCTTCATCGTGGAGAAACACGACACGGTGTTTGTGGATGCTCAGTGGCTGCGGAGGGTGTTTGAAACGACGCAATGGAAAACGTGGACAAACTACAAGGATAGTTTCTCGGTGGATTATCCTGCATGTATGAAGAGGAATCCTAATGATGCGGAGCGGAATCTGCATGTGGAATATCATGGGGTTACGATGGTTGTTACGACGTATGATGATGCGGAGGAGATGTCGGTACAGGAGAAATATGATGCCATCAGTATGGGGGCTGCAACGAAATCCATTGCCGACAGCTCGTTCCTCATGGCGGGAAGTGCTGCGGGTGAAAAGCTGTACTTCGAGAAGGATTACAAGGTAAACAGTAAGACGTGGATGTATATACGGGTGGAGTTCCACAGAGAACTGACATGGGATGTGGATCCGCTGCTGCAGTATGTGCGGAGGTATGAACTGAAACGAGTGGAGTGATTCATTATACATTTTGCGTTACACATTTTGCGTAATCAAAAACAATTCTGTATCTTTGCATCTTGCAATAATCATAGTTTTAGATGTGATTTCATTATGGATGCAAAACGGATATTGAGATTCCTGCGCCAGGTGATGGCGAATAATAACAGGGAGTGGTTTCAGGAGCATAAGAAGGAGTATGAGGCGGTGAGGGCTGACTTTGAAAAGGGGGTTCAGCAGACCATCGCGCGCATCATGACGTTTGACGATTCGATTGCTCACCTGACAGTGAAGGACTGTACGTACCGCTTTTATCGCGATACGCGGTTCTCGAAGGATAAGTCGCCGTATAAAAACCACCTGGGGGCGTACATCTCTGCGCACGGAAAGAAGTCGCTGCATGGGGGGTACTATATTCATCTGGAACCGGGGCACTGTACGGTGGCATGCGGAAACTACTGGCTGCCGACGAATATCCTGACTTCGTGCCGTAACGAGATCATGGCGAATACGGAGGAGTGGCTGCGGTGTGTGCGCAGTGAAGAGTTCCTGAAATACTTTGGGAGTGATGCGGCAAGCAGCTTCCCGGCGCCTACGGAGGTGTCGAGCTGGGATCAGCCGCAGGGGTTCGGACTGGAGCGGTTGAAGACGTGTCCTGCAGGGTTCCCGCGCGACTGGGAGTATATTGAGTATCTGCAACAGAAGGATTATTGCTGCTGGCATCATGTGCCGGATGACTTCTTCCAGGGTGACCAATGGCTGGATGAGGCGGAACGGATGTTCCGCGCGGCGAAGCCGATGGTGGATATGATGAATGGGGTGATTGATGATTATGAGTGAGGCCACCCCTGGCCCCTCCATAGGGAGGGGAACGTTCGAGGAAGGAGGAAGGACGAAGGAGGAAGGAGAAATGATTCGTGGAATGTGGAGTGAGGAGTGTGGAGTGAGAATACCACAAATCTCGGTGGCGCGGGGGTACGGTGGTGCGGTGGCGCGAGAAATGCTATAGCGCCAATCACTTGGGCGTGAGCCGACATAAACCAAAATCGGGCTTTGATGCCCGATTTTACCGCTGAAAAGTCTGAAAATTGGCGGTATCCGCAATTTTCAGTTGAGCCCCTCCATATAGGGAGGGGATGGGGGTAGGTGGATGTTTCTTTTGCCTCTTTTCTTTGCGCCAAAGAAAAAGAGGGGAAGGTGGTAGTTGTATGAAAAACAAAATCATCGTTTTATTTGGTTTTTCGCTCACTTATTCGTACCATTGGCTTCGCCGAAGGTACTTCCGCTCGGAAAAACAAAGAAAAACAAGCTTTTCTTTGGTTTTTCCCTCGCTTAATCGTACCATTGACTTCGTCGAAGGTACTTTCGCTCGACAAAACAAAAGAAAAAGCGCTTTTTCTTTTGTCCTGTGCTCGCTTATTCGTACCTTTGCAGCGCTTTATTATTAATCAAAGGTATTAAAACAGTAAAAAGATGAAAGCATTTGTATTTCCCGGACAGGGAGCACAGTTCGTAGGAATGGGTAAGGATCTGTATGATAACAACCCCAAAGCGAAGGAACTTTTTGAGAAAGCCAATGAGATTCTGGGCTACAGAATCACGGACATCATGTTCGAAGGCACGGATGAGGATTTGCGTCAGACCAAGGTGACACAGCCTGCTGTGTTCCTGCATAGCGTGATCTCTGCCTTCTGCATGGGCGAGGATTTCAAGCCTGAGATGACTGCCGGTCACTCTCTTGGTGAGTTCTCTGCGCTGGTGGCTGCCGGAGCACTGAGCTTTGAGGATGGACTGAAACTGGTGTATGCCCGTGCCATGGCCATGCAGAAAGCCTGTGAGGCCGCACCGTCAACCATGGCTGCCATCATCGGACTGCCTGACGAGAAAGTGGAGGAGATATGCGCAGGAATCAGCAAGGAAGGATATGTGGTGATTCCGGCTAACTATAACAACCCGGGACAGCTGGTGATCAGCGGAAACATCGAGGCTATCAACGAGGCTTGCGAGAAGATGAAGGAGGCTGGTGCCAAGCGTGCGCTGCCGCTGAAGGTGGGTGGTGCGTTCCACTCTCCGCTGATGCAGCCGGCAAAGGATGAGCTGCAGGCTGCTATTGAGGTGACTGAGGTGAAGACTCCGAAGTGTCCGGTATATCAGAATGTGGACGGTAAGCCGCATACGGATGCTGCTGAGATCAAGGCGAACCTGATTGCTCAGCTCACCAGTCCGGTGCGTTGGACACAGTGCGTGCAGAACATGATTGCCGATGGTGCCGACGACTTCACAGAATGCGGACCTGGCAAGGCGCTGCAGGGTATGATCGCTAAGATCAACAAAGAAGTAAATGCCCATGGCATCGCATAAGATAATTGTTTATCAAATCTTTACGCGTCTTTTCAGCAATCGTAATACGGCTCGAATCGAGAATGGTTCGCTGACCGAAAACGGATGTGGAAAGATGAACGATTTCACGCCCACTGTCCTGAAGAATATCAGGGCGATGGGCGTGAGCCATATCTGGTTCACCGGCGTGATTCGTCATGCTACACAGACCGACTACTCGGCTTACGGCATTCCTACACAGCACCCTGAGGTGGTGAAGGGTAGGGCGGGGTCGCCTTACGCCATAGCTGATTACTATGACATAGACCCTGATCTGGCCGAGGATGTTCCTAACCGCATGAAGGAGTTCGAGGCGCTGGTGGAACGGGTTCACCAGGCGGGCATGAAGGTGATTATCGACTTCGTGCCGAACCATGTGGCACGCGAATACAAGAGTATCTGCAAACCTGAGGGGGTGAAGGATCTGGGTGAGGAGGATGATACCTCCATGCACTTCTCCACCAAGAATAACTTCTACTACTGCTGGGGACAACCATTGGATCTCAGTAGCATTTCTCACTCCACATTCCACACTCCACACTCCACATATTCGGAGAATCCCGCACGTGCAACGGGTAACGACCAGTTCTCTAACCAGCCTTCGGCCAACGACTGGTATGAGACGGTGAAGCTGAACTACGGCATTGACTACTGCGATGCTGGCGGACGGTCGGAGCACTTCAGTCCGATTCCCAATACCTGGGGGAAGATGACGGATATCCTGCTCTTCTGGGCAGGGAAGGGTATCGACGGGTTCCGCTGCGACATGGCGGAGATGGTGCCGGCAGCGTTCTGGAACTGGGCTACCGACAAGGTGAAATACCAGTATCCGGAGATGCTCTTTATCGGTGAGGTGTATGATCCGAACCAGTACCGTACCTATATCGGCGCGGGGTTCGACTACCTGTATGACAAGGTGGGGATGTACGACTGTATCCGTGACGTGATTTGTGGAAAACGCAGTACGACAGATATTACCTCTCAGTGGCAGGCAACGGATGATATCCGCGACCACATGCTGTATTTCCTGGAGAACCACGATGAGCAGCGCATCGCCTCTGATTTCTTCGCGGGTAAGGCAGAGAAGGGGATTCCTGGTTTGATTGTCAGTGTGCTCTTGCAACAGAATCCGTTCATGCTTTATGCAGGACAGGAATATGGCGAGCAGGGCATGGATGAAGAGGGGTTCAGCGGTAAAGACGGACGGACCACCATCTTCGATTATTGGTGCGTGGATACGCTGGCGAGGGCTGAGCAACAGAAGCTCACGAAGGAGGAGAAGGCATTGAAGGCCATGTATGACAAGGTGCTGAACATTGCACGCTCAGAGAAAAGCGTTGCCGAAGGTGCGTCGTTCGATCTGATGTATGTGAATCAGCAGTATCAACGCCAATATGCTTTTCTGCGTAAGTCAGACACCGAGGTGTTACTGGTCGTGGCTAACTTCGAGGAGCAGTCGGCTGACATGGATGTGACGATTCCTGCCCATGCCTTCGATTATCTTCAGATCAAGGAGAAGAACGCCATCGCTACCGATTTGCTTTCGGGCAAGAAAAAGAGAATAGTGCTGAGACGTGATGAGACGGTCAGTATGCAGCTCCCACCGCTTGGAGCTGTCGTTCTGAAGTTCAAAGCATAAGAAAAGGGCGATCGTTGTGATCGCCCTTGTTGTTTGATGATTGTTTTATATCTCGGAGATGCTTCCGATTCCACTTCGACTTGTTTCCTTCTGTTTGGGATGACCGCCGTATTTCAGTGATCCCACACCTGATACACTGCCGTCAATCTCTTCTGATGCGTAACATTCAATGCTGCCAACACCTGATATATCTGCTTTTACTTTCAATGCTTTCAGCTGACCGGCGTGAATGCTACCCACGCCGCTGCAGATCAGTTCGGCCTCGTCGGCTATTCCACCAATCCTGATGTCGCCTACGCCACTGTTGTCGATCCTTATGATGTCAGTATCCAGTTTGTCCATCCTTATCGTTGCAGCACCGTCGTTTTCTAACTTGATGAGGTCGGTGGTATATACCTTGATCTTTACGTACTTGCTATGGATGTTTACAGTCTTCTTGACATAGTCGATATCCAGTTTCTTACCGTTGCTCGTAAACTTATACAAATCAATGTAGTTGTCGGGTGCGGTAAGCTCCACCACGCCGTCCTTGCTTTCGCTCTGTATCAGTTCCACAGCTCCCACACAGCTCAGTTCCACCTCTTCAAACGGAGTAAGATGATACTCCTTGGTAACGATGTTTTTACTGGCTTTAATTGTTTTAGAGTCCCAGTTGCTTAATTCCATTCGACATGCTGTCAGTGCGAACACGCAAGTCATCAAAACCAAAACCTTTTTCATATTCTTTTCTTATTGTTATTGTTTACTGTTTGACGGGCATAGATGACGAAAAGTTGCAAAATACTTGTTTTATTTGGATTATATTTGTATTTTTGTGCCCATATTTCAAAAACCATGGAAGATTATCTGTTAAACGACCATAACAAAGAGGAGTTTCCTCCCGCACATACGGCTGAGCATTTGCTCAACCAGCTAATGGTGAGGATGTTTGGTTGCGAACGTTCAAGGAATGCTCATATAGAGCGGAAGAAGAGTAAGATCAGTTATATTCTTGACCGGAAGCCCGACAGGAAGGTGGAGCGGGAGATTGAACGACAGATGAACGAGTTGATTGAGGAGGATCTGCCCGTGACGTTCCAGTTTGTGACGCGTGCCGAACTGGACGGCATCATCATGGATGCTGAGGAGGGAACGCCTGATGCACTGCTGTCGTTGGAGCGTCTGCCAGAGAATGCCAGTGAGACCATCCGACTGGTGCGCATCGGTGATTACGATGTGTGTCCGTGTATCGGTAAGCATGTGCGTTCCACATCACAGATAGGACGCTTCGAGATGCTCGGCACCAATTGGGACGAGTCAACGCGCAGCTTCCGTATTCGTTATAAGATTGTGCAATAAGCATGGCATAGTCTGTGGCGATTGACCATCAGACTATGCTGTGATTTGATTTCCTGTATAGAGCTGGTAGTACTTGCCCTTCATGGCAAGGAGCTGGGTGTGGTTGCCACGCTCAATGATACGACCGTGGTCCATCACCATGATCCAGTCGGCATTGCGGATGGTACTGAGACGGTGGGCAATGACGAAGGTGGTGCGACCTTGCATGAGGGAGTCCATGCCTTGCTGCACGAGCTGTTCGGTGCGGGTATCGATGCTGCTGGTGGCCTCGTCGAGAATCAGGGCTGGCGGATTGGCCACGGCGGCACGGGCAATGGCAATGAGCTGGCGCTCACCTTGGGAGAGGTTCCCGCCATCGCCAGTGAGCATGGTTTGGTAACCCTCTGACAAACGACTGATGAAATCGTCGGCGTGGACCAGCTTGGCGGCAGCGATGCACTCCTCGTCGGTAGCTTCCAACCTACCGTAGCGGATATTCTCCATGACCGTTCCTGTGAAGAGGTGCGTCTCCTGAAGTACCATACCCAAGGAGCGTCGCAGCTCCTGGCGACGGATGCTGCTGATATTGATACCGTCGTACAGGATCCTTCCGTCCTGAATATCATAGAAGCGGTTGATGAGGTTGGTGATGGTGGTCTTACCGGCACCTGTACCACCCACCAGCGCAATCTTCTGTCCGGCATCCGTGTCCATCTCAATGTCGAACAACACCTGTCGTCCAAGACCTTCCTTTCCGTCTTCCTGAATAATGGGGTAGCTGAAATCCACCCCGAAGAAATCCACTTCGCCACGCTGCCGAACCAGTCCGTCGGTGGTCTTCCACGCCCAGATTCCCGTAGAATCCTTCGTCTCAGTGAGCGTTCCGTCGGACTGCTCCCTGACATTCACCAAGGTGACATCAGCCTGCTCTTCCTTCTCGGGTTCCGCATCGAGTACATCGAACACACGCATGGCTCCAGCCACGGCATTGATGATGCTGTTGATCTGGTTGGACACCTCGGAGATAGGACGGGTGAAGTTCTTGATAAGGGTGAGGAAGCTGACGAGGGTTCCCACGGTGAGGGCTGATGCGATGGGCAGAACCTCGCCCACAAGGGGTGTCATGGGGGTGGCCAGTGGTGTGGCGTTGACCGTATAGCGCAGGGCGAGCATAGCGCCGAAGATGGCGGTCATCACATAGATGAGGTTCGACAGGTTACCGTTTACGGGCATCACGATATTGGCCACGCGGTTGGCGTTGTAGGTGCTCGACCGCAGGTTCTCGTTCAGTTGCTGGAACTGGTCAATGGCTTCGTCCTCATGACAGAAGATCTTCACGACCTTCTGACCGGTGAGCATCTCTTCCACGAAGCCGTTCATGTTTCCCAGGTTGGTTTGCTGCGCGTAGAAGAACTTAGACGACCTGCTGCCCAACTTGCGCGTGGTGTAAATCATCACCATCGACATGAGGAAGGTGAGGATGGTAAGCGGCAGACTCAACACGATCATACTGGTAAGGGTGAGGATGATGGTTACGAGCGAGGAGAAGAGGTTCGGCATGGAGCTGATCATCTGGCGCAGCGTGTCGATATCGTTGGTATAGACCGACATGGTGTTGCCGTGGGCATGGGTGTCGAAATACTTGATGGGCAACTGCTGCATATGACTGAACACATCGATGCGCAGGCGCTTCAGGGTGCCCTGACTCACGTTGATCATCAGCCTACTGTGGATATAGGAACACAAGGCGCCCACCATGAGCACGGCCGCGAGTTTCATCAGGGCGTGTGCCAGTGGGGTGAAATCGGGATGCTCCATCTGTGTGAGGGGCAGGATATAATCGTCGATGAGTGTTCGGGTGAAGAGGGTAGAGGTGAGGGTGGTGACCGAGGTGATGAGGATACATACCAGTACGGCCAGCAGCGACCATTTGTAGTTCACTGCTACATAGCGGATGAGTCGTCTGATGAGCTTCATTCCGCCTTTGGGCATCTTGGCGATTCCCATGTTCCTTCCTCCGTGCCCGCCTCTTCCGCCGGGTCCCATGTTCATTCTTGGTGGCATATGTTGGAATTGAAAATTGAAAATGGAAAATTGAAAATTACAAAAATGAAGAACTGTCAACTGTCAAAGTCGCCCTTGTCCTTGGTCTGTATCTGATAGATCTCCTGATAGAGTGCATTGTTCTTCAGGAGGTTCTCGTGCGTATCGAAGCCCGTAACCTGTCCGCTCTGCATCACGATGATTCGGTCGGCATACATCACGCTCTGGATGCGCTGGGCAATGATGAGCTTGGTTACCTCGGGCAGCTGCTCGCGGAACGCTCTCTGAATACGTGCGTCGGTTTCCGTGTCGCAGGCACTGGTGGAGTCGTCGAGGATCAGGATCTTGGGTTTCTTCAGCAGGGCACGGGCAATGCAGAGACGCTGCTTCTGTCCACCCGACACATTACTGCCGTTCTGTTCCAGATAGGTATTGTAGCCATCGGTCATCTGCTCGATGAACTCATCGGCACAGGCCAACCGGCACACTTCCTTACATTCCTCCAACGTGGCATCTTCCTTTCCCCAGCGCAGGTTATCAAGGATGGACCCTGAGAAGAGGACGTTGTTCTGCAACACCATCGACACCTCGTTGCGCAGGGCGGTGAGGTCGTACCGTCTGACATCCACGCCGCCCACCTTCACTGTGCCTTCGGTGGTGTCGTAGAGACGACTCACCAGGGTGGCCAGGGATGACTTACCGCAGCCTGTTCCGCCAATCACGCCGATGGTCTCGCCACTGTTGATATGTAGGTTGATGTCGCGGATGGCGTAGGGTGGTGCTGAGCCGTAGCTGAAGCTCACATGGTCGAAGTCGATACTACCGTCGGCCACTGTCATCACCGCATCTTTCTCGGGATTGGTGATGTCGGCCTTCTCGTCAATCACCTCTATCACGCGCTTGGCGCTGGCTGCACTCATGGTGAGGTTCACGAAGATCATCGACAGCATCATCAGCGAGGAGAGGATGGTCATGACGTAGGTGAACAGGGAGGTGAGCTGACCCGTGGTGAGGTCGCCAACGACAATGAACTGGGCACCGAACCACGACAGGGAGATGATGCAGCCATAAACCACCAGCATCATGATGGGGTGGTTGAGGGCCTGCAGACTCTCGGTCTTGACAAACAGCTTATACAGGGCTTCCGCTGCCTTACCGAACTTCTTCTTCTCGAAGTCCTCCCTGACAAATGCCTTCACCACGCGGATGGCGGCGATGTTCTCCTGCACGGAGCTGTTCAGGTCGTCGTAGCGCTGGAACACCTGCGCGAAGAGCTTCACCGTGCGTGAGATGATCAGGTAAAGGGCCGTACCTAAAATGAGCAGGGCCACCACGAAGATCATACTCATCTTCAGGTTGATGAACACGCACATGAAGACACTGAACACCAGGTTCAACGGGGCTCGCACAGAGATGCGCATCAGCATCTGGAATGCCTGCTGCAGACTCTGCACGTCGGTGGTCATACGGGTGATGAGACCGCCGCTGGAGTACTTGTCGATGTTCGAGAACGAGAATGTCTGGATGTTCCTGAACATCGCACTGCGCAGGTTGGAGGCGAAGCCGGAGGAGGCATAGGCAGAAAACCGGCCCGCCAGAATACCGAACAGCATACTGAAGAAGGCCATGACCAGCATCAGTCCGCCATACAGATATACTTGCTTGAGATCGCCGGCCATGATACCACGGTCGATAATCCACGAGGTAACATACGGTATCAGCACGCCCATCACCACCTCGAGGGCGGTGAACAGTGGGGTGAGAAAGGCGGCAGTACGGAACTGCCTCACCTGTTGTATCAGTTTCTTAATCAATGTAGTCTATTCTTTTAGTCTTCCGACTACAAAAGTACACAAAATGTTTGACATTGTTCTTTTCTTGAACGTTTTTTATGAAAAATCTCTGAAGCGTTGAACGAATCTATGGCGAGGAAGACAAAAGAAAAGCCCTGGTAGTCGGGATGACCGCCAGGGCTTAATGGATTCTTAAGATGATTATTGTAGTTTATTTGAACATCAGCTGTGCAAACTGATAGAGGCTGCGGCGCCAGGTGTGCCACTCGTGGGCTGTACCCGGAGACTCGTAACCAACGGCGTTCATGCCTACCTGCTCCTTAATGTTCTTGGCAGCCTCAACGCAACCCATGTTCTCCTTACCGCCACCGCTCATGAAGAGCAGCTTGACGTTCTTGGCGAAACCTTCGGAGTTCTTTACCTGATCAACACTCCATGCACCACTGCTGAAAGAACCTACATAAGCGAACTTATCAGGATTGGCAAGTGTGATCTCGCGTGCCTGCATACCACCCATTGACAGACCGGCATAAGCACGATGCTGAGCATCGGCAATCACGCGGTAGTTCTTCTCAACCATCGGGATGATATCGTTGAAGAGCACATTCTTGAAGCCTTCAGAGAAGCCACCAAAGCCGCCGAAGCCACCAGGACGACCACCCTGCGGGCGCTGACCAGCTTGTCCGGGAGCACCCTGCGGACGCTGACCCATTCCCTGAGGAGCACCTTGAGGACGCTGTCCGGGAGCACCCTGAGGACGTGCACCAGGAGCACCCTGCGGGCGCTGACCGCCGCCGAAACCGAAGCCACCCTGCTCACCAGGACGACGGGTGTTCAGACCATTGTCCATCACGATGATACAAGGAACAGCCTTACCCTGGGCAATCAGGTTATCCATGATCTGAGCGGTGTGACCCTGCTCAGCCCATCCGTACTCGTTCTCACCCATACCGTGCTGCAGATACAGAACAGGGTATTTCTTGGTGGGGTTGGTGAAGTACTCGTGGGGAAGATATACATGACAGCGGCGCATCTGCTCGGTGTAGGTTGACCAGTAGAAAACCTCGCTCATGGTTCCCTGCGGAACGTTCTTCACCTGCCAGAAATCCTGGTCGTCTGAAGGAATCTCGATACCGCTTCCCCAACGGCTGGCACCATAGTAATACAAGCTGTTCGGATCGGGTACGTTAGCACCGTCGATGTTCAGCTGATAGTAGTGGAAACCTTCGTCCTGAGGCTCTGAAGTACCGGTCCATACGCCGTTCTCATCTTTGGTCATCTCATAGATCTTACCAGCAATGTCAAGACCTACGAATGTGGCCTGAGGAGCTGTGATCTGTGCACGAACCTGGCGCTTGGAGTTCACTGCCGGGAACTGCTTGTTCTCCTGATTGGTGATTGCCGGCTTGAAATCCTCTGCCTCTGCAGCTACTGAAGGTACAATGGGGTTGCCTCTCTGGGCACCAAACTGTGCTGATGCCGTCAGGCTCGCGAGAGCCATCAATGAAAGAAATACTTTTTTCATAAAAAATTATTAATAATTAGGTTTATAGTTTCACTATTAGACGTATTATATATATAAAGGTAAAAAAGAGAATTGAATTGTTATCAATTATTAACATTCTCCACCTCTTTCTTTAGAAATTGAAATTATTCACTATATTTGTGTCCACATTGCAAACCATTAACGAAAAAAGATGAAAACAAAACGAATTTTTAGAACAACAATGACTGTGGTTGCACTGGTAACCGGCAGTTTGATGAGCATGAGTTTTACACCCGAGGGGAAGTCGCGTATCGTGGAAGAGGGCGGAACAGGTCCTTACAAAGCCATCATGAAAGAGGAGGCTTCGCTCAAGGAGCACACGGTCTTTGTACCACAGGACCTCTCGGCTTTCAAAGGTAAGAAGAAGTTACCCGTATTGGTATGGGGAAACGGGGCTTGCACGAACTCTCCCTGGGAGCATTATAAGTTCCTCAACGAGATAGCCTCGTATGGTTACATCGTCGTAGCCACAGGTTTCATCCCCATGGACGACAAACCATATCGCGGTCCGATGTCAACCACCGAGCAGCAGATAGAATCGATTGACTGGGTGATTGCGCAGAATGCAGATCCGAGTTCTCCATATTACCAGAAGATCGACGTGAAGAACATCGCTGCCGCAGGTATGTCGTGCGGCGGTCTGCAGACACTCTACAACTGTGCCGACCCGCGCATCAAGACTTTGATGGTGTGCAACAGCGGACTCTTCAATAGTGAGAATGCCAGTAGTGCTGTGGGTGGAATGCCCATGCCGCCGAAGTCGAAACTGAAGGAGATCCACTCTTCCATTATCTATATCCTTGGCGGTGAAACCGATATCGCCTACGAAAACGGTATGGATGATTTCCACCGTATAGACCATGTGCCGGCCTGCGCCACGAACTTCCCCGTAGGACACGGCGGTACATACAGTCAGCCGCACGGTGGTGAGTTCTCGGTGGTGGCCATAGCTTGGCTTAACTGGCAGCTGAAGGGCGACAAAAAGTCGGCCAAGATGTTCAAGGGCAAGAACTGCGGTGTGTCGCAGCGCAAGGACTGGACTATCGAGAAGAATGCGAAGCTGAAGTGATTTTCTTCGTTTCGTTTCCAACCTTTAGGATATATACCTGCTGACCTTCACGCAACGGCAGTCGGATGGTGGAACCGTCGGCTTTTACTTGTGCCAGTTGCATTCCCTGAAGGTTGTAGAGCGTGACATTCGTTCCAGTGGGAATACCGGTCAGTATCAGTTGTTGCTGATCCATCTGCCAACGCCAGTTATGTTTGTCCACCTGTGTGATACCACTTGGATCTCCCAAGATGGTGTTGATCATCAGTCGGTTGCAGGATGGCATGGTGAACGAATAGGTATTACCACTGGGATAGGTAGCGGTATTTGTTCCGCTACTGGTGATTTGTTTCACTTCCCATCCCGCAATCTGCGTTCCTTCAGCAGTGGTGACTTCCAAGGTGATTTGTCGGTTGACAAAGAACTTTCCGTCGAAGACACCTCTGCTGAGCGGGATGCCGTTGAAACGGATCTGTACCCCCTGCTGTTCCTCTTCCGACAACTGTGCATTGATGGTCATGGGAATCGGATTGCCGAGGTTATAGTAGTTGCCAATCTGCTTGTAGAACTCATCCGTACGTTGTGACAACCAGTTGCGGGCATTGTTCACCTCATCGTCGTACTTGGGCCACCATTTATTGATGAGTGCCCGATGGTAGGGATATTCGTATTGGATGATCTCGTACATCGGATCCCACACCTCACGTGTACCTTTCTCATTCATAAAGTCGCCCATATAGATTGCACAACGGTCGAGAAACTCCCGATTCAGGTCAGGATCTTCCATCATCCGTCGGAACAGTCGTGTATATTCATATTTGTTGCCCCAGTCACGATTGCGGTCGTAGTCGGGATTATGGAGCCATTCAATAGAATTATAGTTAGCCGCTGATCCGTAGAGACCCAGTCCGAAGTCGGTGTCCTTGGCCACGAAACGCCACTTGCCTCCTTGCGCCTGCGGTCGCCACATCACAATGTTGTTGCCGGGGAAGTCCTGATTGTTATAATACAGGTTCATGATCATCAGGTTGAAGAACTCCAGCCAGTCCATCCACTGCTCATACTCCTTCAGGGTATGGTTGTGCTCGGCATAGAACTCCTTGAACTTGTTCCAGTTGTCTTTACTACCTTCCTTCAGCTCATTCCAGTTCTCGATCATGTCAATATCTTCCAGTCCGCCGTAGTTGGTATAGATGTTATCCTCATTACTGCGTTCACGGATATTGAGCATACCCTTATATTCGCCGTTGATATAGATGATGGCCGGACTCCAGGCCTGCCAATCGAGGTCTACATGCTGTGCCATGGTGCGCTGGATAATCGCATCACGCATATACAGATAGTCGAAATCGTTACCCGCATTGCGCAGGGAGATACTCTTGAAATCGGTTATTCCTGGTCTTTGATCAGGGAAGAACTCATATTCCAGACGTTTGGTTCCAAAGCGCTTGTTGGCGTAAATGGCCAACGACTTGAACTTATTGCTTCTTGTAGCACCACCCATGATGCGAGTTTCGCAAAGCTGATTGAGACTGCTGGTCTTGTTCTCTCCCTCGAAATACTCGAATTGAATGGGGCGGCGCCAGTCGTATTCATAGTTCTTCTTCCCGCTCTTGTAGGTACCATCTACATAGATACCAATCTTGGGATCGTTCAGGTACTTGTCGTTGGTGCTGATGGCGATGACGGGAAGAGTTACCTCTCTGGGATGGAGGATATAGGTATGAGTGGTGGAGCGTGGCGACAGCCATCCCTCGCAGAAGATCTTTGCCCTGATAACCCGTGTTTGGGTAATCGTGATGGGATTCATGTATGGTGCGCTGTTGATGGTAGGCTCACTACCATCGGTGGTATAGCGGATAGAGGCCCCATTAGGACTGCCAGCGGGCAAGGAAAGAGTCAGTGAGATATTCATCGAGCCCGTTACAACCTTACCTTTCTCGCTGAATATAGGTTCGCCGAGAATCTGGTCATGATCGCAAATCTGACCGCAGTTAGCTGCCTTCGGGGTGGGAGAGAGCATATAACCCCACTCATCGCTTCCGTCGTTTTTCCGTCCGTATGCGATATTCGGCGCTGGTTGCTTCTTCAGTTTCTCCACCTTGTCGACGACAGTACCATTATTAAATAGGTAAACAGAACCACCTTTACCAGAGTCAAGACGGAAGTTGGTGTGCAGTTTGTTTTCCTCCTTGTCACAATACACCAGTACATACTGTTTGGGACCAATGGTCTGGTTGGGCAGTTTCCATGCTTCCGAGGCCACGTCGGTCAGACCAATCTTGTAGTTCTGGAGGTTGACGGCAGAGGTGCCTGTGTTGTACAGTTCCACCCATGAGTCGGGAAACTCATTGATATCGTCCATGACACAATCGATGTTCGACTGCATCAGCTCGTTGATCACCATCTGCGCCTTGGCGTAGCAAGTTGTTAAGACACAGACGACAGCAGTTAGTATGTATTTCTTGAAGTTCATTTAGTACCAATTTGTTGGCAAAGATACGAAAAGTATTGAGCAAAACAAAAAAACTCGGCATTAAAAACTTTTACGTCCTTTATGCCGAGTAATATACAGATAGTTAATCTTCTATGTGAATTACTTCACCTTAATGGTTTCCTTACCCACCTTCAGGATATAAACCTGATTGTTCATGAGCGGTAACTGGATGGTTGAGCCGTCAGACTTGATCTGCTTGATGAGCATACCCTGCAGGTTGTATAAGGTGACGTCGGTGCCAGCGGGTACACCGCTCACGCTAAGCATGTGGTTGGCAACGCTCCATTTCCAGCTCCTTGCATCCACATTGGTGATACCTGTTTGATTACCAAGGACAGCCTTGATGGCCAGACTCTTGCATGCTGGCATGTTAAAGGTATAGATGGCTCCTTCTACGTGGTCTGTTGTAACAGCTCCATTAGAGGCGGTCTTCTCAATATCCCATCCTGTCACAAACGGTTCAACTTCGGTCTTACCCTCTAAGGTAATCTGCTGGTTGAGGAACAACTTTCCGTCGAAGACACCCTTTGTAAGCTTGATGTCGTTGATGATGGTTTCATCAGGCAGGTCGGTGATACTCTTATTGATAGTTACAGGAATAGCATCAACACCATTCAGGTACTTGGCACTGAGATACTGAAGGAAGTAATCTGTACGGGGGAGGTGTACGATGGTGGTCTCTTGGCCACCGCCACCGCCGCCCCAACCTGGCCAGCCACCGCCTGGCCAGCCGCCGCCCCAGCCTTGCTGCTTTTCTTCGTAGCCGGCGAGCCATTTCTTGGCGTTCTCGAATTTGTTCAGAATATCGTTGTAGTTATTACCCCAACTATTGTATTTGTCGCGATGGGCCACAAACTCATCCAGAGCTTCTTCCAGGATAGCATCCATGACAGCACTTGTTCCCTCGGCATTCATGAAGTCGCCCGTATAAACACAGCACTTGTCGATGAACATCTTCAACATTTCCGGATTCTCCATCATGTTCCTGAACAGACGGGTAGCAGGTTCGGTGAAAGCCCAAGAGTTACCATAATTCCTGGGATTGTAAATCATGTCGATGGTGTTGGAGGAACTGCTGGTTTCACTAAAATTGTAGAGACCAAGTCCGAAGTCTGTATCCTTGACAATCGCACGGAATCTCTTAGGCATATCTACTTTCGCATCTTCGTTGGGGCGCCAGAACACGATGTTGTTGCCCGGGAAGTCGATATTGCAGTAGAAGAGGTTCATAATCATCACGTTCAGATACTCGCTGACATCAATCCATTGCTCGTATTCAGCCTTGGTATGACCCTTCTCACTGTAGAAATCCTTGAAGGCTTGATAGAAGACATCGTCGCCTTCCTTCAACTCCTCGATGAACAGGTCTTGGTTTCCTTGCTGCTCATGTGAGATCTCAATCTCGTCCACATCCTCAAGACCGTCGTAGTTACTGTAGATATTGTCTTCGTTGGAACGCTCACGGATGTTGAGCATACCCATATACTCGCCGTTGATGTAGAGAACGGCTGAGTGACCAGCCTGCCAGTCGAGGTCGACATTCGGACCCATGGTACGCTGGATGATGAGATCACGGAAGTACATGTCGGAGAAGTCGTTACCGCCATCGCGCAGGGAGAACGACTTGAACTGGTTCACACCCGGTTTCTGATCAGGGAAGAACTCATATTCAAAACGCTTGCGGTCGGGGTCAAAACGCTTGTTGGCATAGAACACCATTGACTTCAAGGCATTAGAACGTGACTGTCCACCTTGGATTCGTGTCTCGCCGGGCTGGTTGAAAGCACTTGGCTCACCTTCGGCGGGGAAGAATTCTATATTGACAGGACGACGCCAGTCGTGAGTCTTCTTATCTTCCTTGCTGTTGTTGTTGGCGAAAAGACCGATATCCCTGGCGTTCAGATACTTATCGTTAGTCTGAACAGAGAAGATAGGAATGGTGAATTCTCTGGGGTGGAAGATATACGACTGGGCTGTACTCAGCGGTGAGAGCCAACCTTCGCAGAATACCTTGGCACGAATCACCTTTGTCTTGGTGATACTGATGGGCTGTGTATATTTTGTGGATTGACTTGTCGGCTCACTACCATTTGTGGTATAGGTGATATAAGCACCATCGGGAGCACCTTCAGGCAGACTCAGTTCGAGGTTGATGGCAGCATTACCGGAAGTGACATGACCCGGTTCGCTGAATACAGGAGCACCTAAGATATGCTTGGCGTTACAAATCTCACCCGTATTGGCTTTACCTGGTGTCGGTGTGAGCTGATAGCCCCACTCGTCGGAAGCGTCAGTCTTACGACCGAATGCGATGTCGGGTGCAGGCATCTTGACCATTGGCTTTTCATCGATATAAGGAAGACTGTCAACTACCTCTTTGTTATTAAAGAGATAAACGGTACATCCCTTACCTGACTCCAGACGGAAATCGGCGTGAAGACGGTTATTCTCTTTTCCTTCCTTGTCGCAGTAGATAATGACATACCCCTTAGCCGCAACAGTCTTGTCGGGCAATTGCCAAGCTTTCTTTTCCTTGTTCTTGTTACTGATCTTGTAGTCCTTCAAGTTGATGGTTTGATCAGTAGGGTTATACAACTCTACCCATGAGTCGGGAAACTCTTTGATGTCATCCATGATGCACTCGACATTCGACTGCATGATTTCGTTGATAATAAGTTGTGCATGAGCACTGTAAGTGCTAGCAATGAATAATGCCAGCGTTAATAATTTCTTCATAGATTTTGAGTGTAATATTACATGATTGTTATTTGGTGGCAAAATTACACATATTTTTTATAACAGCATCTTATTTAACGGAAAAAAAACTAATAGACGGTTAAAAGTTACAAAAATATAGAGAACGAAAAAGAGGGTATGCAACTTCTGCATACCCTCCTTCTTATTTGTTTTCCATCTCCTCGCGCATGTCGATGAGTTGCTTCTTGTCATCATAGAACTCGTACTGCAAGAAGCCCATCTTCTGCGAGGGAATCACATGTACACCCAGTCCGTAGTTCATCTGCCACTTACGCTTCATACTGATGAAGCCCTGATTGATGTAGGCAGCCACATACGGGTGGACGTGCAGGTAGAATCGTTTGACGCCAATCTTATTGACCAGGTTGTCAATCTTCCTTTCGAGCTGGTCAGTGAACAAGATACTCGACTTGATCTTTCCACTGCCGAAACACGTTGGGCAATCCTCTTCAACATTCACGTCCATGGCAGGACGAACCCTCTGACGGGTAATCTGCATCAAACCGAACTTGCTCAAGGGCAAGATGTTATGGCGCGCGCGGTCTTTTTGCATGTTCTTGCACATGCGCTCATAGAGCATCTGGCGGTCTTCTGCCAGGTTCATATCGATGAAGTCAACGATGATGATACCGCCCATATCGCGCAGACGCAGCTGACGAGCCAGTTCATCGGCGGCACCGAGATTCACTTCCAGGGCATTTCCCTCCTGTCCTTTCTCTGCCCGGGTGCGGTTACCGCTGTTCACGTCAACCACGTGCATGGCCTCTGTATGCTCAATGATGAGATAGGCCCCGTGCTTGTAGTTGACCGTCTTGCCGAAGCTCGACTTGATCTGCTTGGTGATGTTGAAGTTGTCAAAGATAGGCACATTACCTTTGTAGAGCTTGACGATGCCCGCCTTTTCAGGGGCGATAAGAGTGACATAGTCTTTTACCTCGTTGAATACCTGCTCGTCGTTCACGTAGATATTTTCGTATGAAGGATTGAACAAGTCGCGCAACAAGGCTACGACCCTGCTGGTCTCCTCATAGACGAGCTGTGGGCGTGAGGTGGTTTTCTGTACTTTGGTAATGGCTTCCTCCCAACGCTTTAGAAGGATTTTAAGCTCAGTGTCGAGTTCGGCAACACGCTTGCCCTCTGCTACAGTGCGTACGATGACGCCAACGTTCTTGGGCTTGATGCTCTGGATGAGCTGCTTGAGGCGTGCCCGCTCTTCACCGCTTTTGATTTTTGAGGAAACAGAGACTTTGTCGTTGAAAGGAACCAATACCAGATAACGGCCTGCAAAACTCAATTCCGCCGTTAGTCGGGGTCCTTTTGTGGAAATGGGTTCTTTGACAATCTGCACCAGTACCTCCTGATCTTTCTGCAGGGTGGTGGCCACACTGCCGTCTTTCTTCAGATCGGGTAGGCGTGATGCCTTGGCAAATGGGTAAAGTCTCTTCCTATCGCTCTGTACCTGTTTGAGATACTTCTCGTAGGAACTGAATTGATTTCCTAGGTCAAGATAATGCAGAAAAGCGTCCCGTTCATAACCTACATCCACAAAACTGGCATTCAGTCCCGCCATCAGTTTCTTTACTTTGGCGATGTAGATGTTTCCGACAGCGAAAGATGCTGAGCGAGGCTCAGTCTGGTACTCTACCAGGTTCTTATCTTCCAGCAGGGCAATTGAGATATCTTTCTGTCGGACGTCAATTACAACTTCGCTGGTCATTTCTGCTTTTCTTGTTTACCATAAGAGCAAGTATGGTTACTTGCTCTTATGACGATTCTTTCTTAATCTCTTCTTACGCTTGTGCGTGGCCATCTTGTGACCCTTTTTCTTTTTTCCGTTTGGCATAATTAAATGAATTAATGATGATTATTACGTATGTCTTGATTGCAGGCAACATAAACCTGATTTACTCTCCCTTCATCTTTGCTACGAAGCTCTTAGCCGGCTTGAAGCTGGGGAAGTCATGCGCTGCAATGACAATAGTCGTGTTCTTGGAGATGTTACGGGCGGTCTTCTCAGCACGATGCTTCACGATGAAGCTGCCGAAGCCGCGCAAATAAACGTTTTCCTTCTTCTCCAGAAGACTGTCTTTGATAATCTCCATGAATGCTTCTACGGATGCTGAAGCATCCTTGCGAGCGATACCCGTTTTAGCAACGATCTCTTCAATAATTTCTGCTTTTGTCATATCTTTTGAATGATTAAAAGTTGTTCTTACTCATTTCGGACTGCAAAGATACAAGTTTTCTGTGTGATACAAAAATTTATTTGTGTTTTTTTGCAAATTTACTTAGAATATTTCTCAATCAGGCCATCTGCTTGCGGATTTCCTAACTCTTTTGCTTTCTGCAAGTTAGCAATTCCTTCTGCTTGCCTTCCCTTTTTGATCTGTGCAAGTCCTAACAATAGGTAGCCGTCACTGTATTCCGGCGCTACCTTCGTACACTGCTCAGCAGACAGCAAAGCTTGGTCAACAAGATTCACACGAAGTTGCAGGGAAGCCATCTCTGCAATGTAGGTAGCTTCTTCCGGGGCAAGGATGATGGCACGGGCAATATCCGTGAGTGCCTGCTGGTACAGATGACCCTTTACCTCGGCTTGTTCGCGGATGTAATAGAAATTGGCATTCACCCTGCCTTGTACCAAGTACTCATATCGGGAGTAATCGAAAACGGCCTGACGGAAACTGTCAACTTGTTCGTATGCCGTGGCACGGGCCAGGAAATAAGGTGCAGCACTGATGATCTGCAGGGAGTCGGTGGTATTGATGGCACTGTCGAGCAGGGCAATCACCTCTGTTGCCGGAGCATCGAGCATCTGCTTGCACCGTGCAGCCTCATAGAGCAGCTCAGGATTCCTATAGTCTTTGTCCTGATAAAGCGACATGAACATATCGTAAGCTTCCTGATAGGCTTTCTTCGAGAAGGTGATCTGCGCCATCAGATGACGGTAGTGCGCCTGCGGCGAGAGGGTATAGGCTTCGTTAAGCTCTTCCATGGCCTTGTCGATTGTCCATTTCTCGTAGGCGGGATTGGGCTGGTTGACCAGCTTGTCGTAGATCAACTTTCCATAATAGTAATGACCCTCGTCTTTCTTTTCTGCTTGTTTGATAGCACTCTCCATGGTCTTGGCCGCCTCGTCGAACCGGTTTTGTCTGATGAGCAAGCGAGCTCGAGCATCATAACCGTCGAGCTGAGTGGGGAAGAGCTGACAGAAATCGTCGATGGCTGCCACATATTTGAGGGAGTCACCGCTTTGTCCTGTCATCATCAGTAACACCTGAGCCTGTGTCAGATCGGTGGGCATGGCGACGGGAATACCTATTTGTCGGATGTCCGCATTGTTCAGTGAAAGACCGTTCAGCGTCAGACTATTGATGAAACGTGCATCTGTGGCATGGGTGTCGAAGGTGGTGTTGCTTACCTGCAGAATACCAATCACCTCGCCGTTGTCATTGACAAACGGACAAGCGATGGCATTGTCGGGTGCATTCATACCGAAGATATAATAAGCATACTTGTCCATGAAGGTCTCCACACTCTTCACGGTAGTGCCAGTAATCTCCGGGTTCTTCACAGCGTAGCCTACTAGCCAGGCATGGGCACCCGTTGATAGGGAAGAGGAGGCCATGGAGGCTGGGGTGGTCTTTCCGTTAACACGGAAACGTGCCACATTGTAAATATCATTGATACCCAGCATACGGGTCACCTCCATCTTAT
The DNA here is from genome assembly GCA_900314935.1 of uncultured Prevotella sp. Taxonomy (GTDB): domain Bacteria; phylum Bacteroidota; class Bacteroidia; order Bacteroidales; family Bacteroidaceae; genus Prevotella. Next base: position 73,208 of record OMXE01000002.1, on the reverse strand, counting down.
TACCTTTCTGGTCGATGACCACTGCCTTGGCAGCACCACGGAAAGGAGTGAGGTCGCTGACTGCCTCACCATCGTTGCCTACAAAGACACCATGGGATGAGGCGAGCAGGGAGCCGTCAGCACGGAACGTGGTAAGCGAGAACACGCTCTTAGCAACGTTCTTAACGGCTGCCGATTGTGCCATGACGGCAGTATTACATAACATAACGGCCGAAGCCAGTAATATTCTCAGTCTTTTCATATCTTCTTGGATTGTTTCAAGAGTTCCTTGGCATGGACAACGGCAGCTTCAGTAACATTGCTGCCGCTCAGCATCTGGGCGATCTCCTGCACGCGTTCCTCTTCCTGAAGAAGCTGCATGTGAGAGATGGTGCCTTGCTGACTCTCTTCTTTATATACTTTATAATGTGTCGTCCCTAAGGCGGCAATCTGCGGCAGGTGCGTAATACTGATCACCTGTCTGTCGGACGCACCCATCTCCTGCATGATCTTCGCCATCATCTCGGCAGTCTTACCGCTCACGCCCGTATCAATCTCGTCGAAGATGATGGTGGGCAGTTTGACGGCTCCACTAATCATTGCCTTCAGGGATAGCATCACACGGGCAATCTCACCACCGGAGGCTACCTCGCTGACGGGTAGTAGTGGGGTACTGGTATTGGCACTGAACAGGAAGGTGATACGGTCGGCTCCGTCATGTGATAGCTCCTTCGGAGCTTGCTGTACCTCGAAGCGCACATGGGGAATACCTAAGGGAACGAGACGTTTCAGCATCTCCTTCTCGATTTTGCGGGCCGCTTTCTCGCGAAGCTGACTTAACTTCCCGGCTGTTTCATTACACAGGTTGAGTAGGGCGGTTTCCTTTGCTTGGAGATTCTTTAACTCATCCTCGCTGTTGTCGATTCTGTCAAGCTGACGGGCGAGTTCATCCCTGATGGCGATGAGCTGTTCCACGGAATCCACATGATGCTTCTTTTCCAGGGAGTAAATCTGGTCGAGCTTGTTGTGGATGATCTCAAGACGTTGTGGATCGAAATCGAAATCCTCAGCGCAACTGCTGATTTCGCCGGCAATATCTTTCAGTTCAATGTAACAGCTTTCGGTACGTTCCGCCACATCCAGGATGTCTGGAAAGACCTTTTTAATGGCGTCCAACGTCTTTGATGCTTCTTTGAGTCGTTCGACAATACCGCCTTCGCCTCTGCTCAGCAGCTGGTCGGCTGCGAAAAGACCACTCTTGATGTCCTCCGCATGACTAAGCGTTTCGCGTTCCTGTTCCAACTCCTCCTGAATTCCTTCGCTGAGGTCGGCATCTTTCAGTTCCGATAGTTGGAAGCGCAGGAAATCCTGATTGTCGTTTGCCTTGTCAATCGCCTCCTGCATCTCCTTGACCGCCTTCTTGGCCGACAGGTACTCTTGGTACAGCTGACGGTATTGCTCCAACTGTTTCTGGTCGTTGGCTATGATATCCACCACGTTCAGTTGGAAGTCCTCTTCCTGAAGGAGCAGGTTCTGGTGTTGCGAGTGGATGTCCACCAGCTGCTGACCCAGCTGTCGCATCAACGACAATTGTACGGGTGTGTCGTTGATAAAAGCACGACTCTTTCCCGAGGCAGTCAGTTCACGACGTAAGATACAGTCGGTGGCATCATAATCTATCTCATGCTCAGTAAAGAAATCCTCCATCGAATAGCGACTAAGGTCGAAGTGTGCCTCGATGATGCAGCGGTCGGCCCCGCTCTTGATGGCTTTCGAGTCAGCCCGTTGTCCAAGCAGGAGGGCGATAGCGCCGAGGATGATGCTCTTTCCTGCACCTGTCTCACCTGTAATGACAGAGAATCCAGGCTGGAAAGTCATATCCAGCGTATCAATGAGTGTGAAGTTCTTGATGTACAGTTGCTTGATCATGAGGTCTGACTATTCTTTGATTCGCTCCCAGTAGTTGTTCTGCGAAGCATTGATGGAGAACAGGATATCATAGATAGCCTCTTTCTCCTTTTGTGTTCCTTTACCTTTATATATATTGGCCAGCTCCTCTTTCTTATAGTCGGTCCAGATCTGCGGGAGCAGACTCAGCGGACGGTCTTCATGACTCTTCTTCAGGTTCTCCAAAGCGGTACTGATATTTGTCCTGCCGCGCTCCACGTTATTGGCCATCTCGTCAAGACCAGTACGATAGTAGTCGTATTGCAACTGGCGGAACGGTTTCATAGCCCCTTCCATGTAGTCGTTGATGATGGCGAACCGGTTTCGGCTATTGTCAAATGCCTTCCATCCAGGGAAGTTCAGGTTCTGCGCATTATTGGCCAGGTTCAGACACCGCTGCAGGATATCCTCTCCACCCATGGGGGAGAAAGAATCAAGATCCATACCAATAATCAGATAGGCATAATAGGCGATGAGGGCAGTCAGCTGGTTGTCGATCTGCTCTTCGTTGAAGTTCAGCTGGTCGAACTGCGCAAACTGGAAATTGAAGTCAGCATCCCTATTATTATATAAGGTGGTGGTGTACGAAGCGTTGAAGACCGGTCTGTTGGCCAGAATCAGTGCCGTACAGTTGAACAGGTTCTCACTCTGGTCGTATTTCGTAACTGTGATATTGAAGTTACAGTTGATCCGTTCATTCTTCTGGAAATGCAGATTGGTCCACTGCCTGTCGTTGATGAACTGTTCGAGTGTCTGTTGTAGGTTCTCGAAGACGCTGGCATCTGTTCCCTGTATCTGGTTGTGGTTAATGGTAACCTTAGCCAGTAGCTCCTGTCCTTGAGAGGGCATGGAGCAGAGGGAGATGAGGGCAAACAGCCATGTCAGTATCTTCTTTTCCATTGTCATGTACCTATCGGTTATTAAACTCGCGCAGACGGATTCTTGTCAGCACCTGCTTGGTGTCGTAGGTGAAATCACTCGACAGCATCCAACTGTAATAGCCCGGGTCACGGTGCAGCACGTCAGCCACACCCCATCCTTTGTATTTGCCGAAGTTGAATACCTCATACTTCCGTGGCTTCCCGTCCTTGTCGGTCATCACGTTCCCCTGTGCATCCGTCACGTCTTTCCACACAATCCTTCCGGCGAAATCCACGTTATCGTTGGTCTTGGAGAACCGGGCAAGCTCTTCCATGTCGTTGTTCAGCTGACGGTCAGGCTCTTCCTGTTTTCCTGGTGCATACATGTCAAGCTCAGCCATCAGTACGCGGTAGGTAGCCTCTGTGTCTTCATCTGCCTTGTGGGCAGTGAAGTCATCTTCCATCTTCCTACCGCAGTAGAACTTATAGGCGGCAGCCAAGTTGCGTCGCTCCATCTTATGGAAGATGGTCTGCGCATCAATCAATCGGCACTTGGAGAAGTCGAAGTCCACACCTGCACGGAGGAATTCCTCAGCCAGCATCGGTACGTCGAAGTGGTTGGAGTTGAAGCCAGCGAAGTCGCATCCCGTAAACTGCTGCGCAAGTTTCGTGGATAGCTGTTTGAAGGTGGGCTGGTCTTGTACCTGCTCGTTGGTGATACCCGTCAGCTGCATCACCTCAACGGGGATGGGGCGCTCGGGGTTCATGAACAAGTTCTCCCGCTGCTCAGTGCCATCGGGGAAGACCTTTATATAAGATATCTGTATGATCCTGTCCTTAACAAGATCAAGCCCCGTTGTCTCCAGATCGAAGACAATAAGGGGCTTTGTAAGATTCAATTTCATGTCGTTTCAGATCAGTCGTTCAGGAGCATGGGCATGATGAGCATCAGGATGTCCTCGTTTTCCGGTTGCTCACTGGGAACAATCAGACAAGGACGACTGGGATCAGCCAGCTGCAGTTCAACCTCGTTGCTTGCCAGGTTGTTGAGGATATCGCTCAGCGATGTACCCTTGAAACCGATACTCATGATGTTGCCGTTGTAGTCGCAAGGAATCTCTTCCTTGGCGCTGGTAGAGAAGTCAATATCTTCTGATGAGATCTCCAACTTTCCTGCTTCCAGGTGTAACCTAACCAACTGACTGCTTTCGCTGGCGAAGGGCAATACACGACGTAAAGCGCCGATGAGCACCTTGCGGTCGATAGTAAGCTGGTTGGGATTGTCCTGAGGAATCACACTGTTGTAGTTGGGGTAACGACCTTCGATCAGGCGGCACAGCAGTACGGTGTCACCGAAGGTAATCTCCGCATTGCGGTCGTCAAAGCGCATGATCACCTCGCTGTCGTCTTTTGCCAGAACACCCTTCAGCAAGTTCGCCGGTTTCTTAGGTAATATAAAAGAGGTGGGTGTTTCTGTCTTGATACTGAAGTTGCGGTTGCGTACCAACTTATGTCCATCACTGGCTACAATGGCCAGTGCATCAGGAGTCAAGTCGAAGTAAATACCGTTCATTACCGGGCGCAACTCCTCAGTAGCTGTAGCAAAGACAGAACGGCTGATGTTGTCTGACAACACGTTTGATGCGAGTGTCAGGGTGAACGCTCCCTCTGGCATGGTCTGTGCCATGGGGTATTCCTCTGCATTCTGTCCTGTGAAGTTGTACAAACCATTCTGATAGATCACCTTGATGACATAGCTTTGCGTATCCACGTCGATGGTCAGTGGCTGCTCTGGCAGTTCCTTCACGGCATCAAGGATAGTCCGGTTGTTCACGGCAAACTTTCCCTCACCGTCGCTGTCATCGAGCGGCATGCTTGTCTTCATCACGTTCTCGCTGTCGGAAGCGGTGATGGTCAGTGTGTTGTTCACGACTTCAAAAAGAAAACAATCCAATATGGGCAGCGCGTTTTTGCTGTTAATCACCTTGGAGAGAATAGACAGTCGGCTGCTCAATGCAGAGCTTGAAAGTGTAAATCTCATTTGTATGATGCTTTTAGTTATTACCTATTCCTATTAATTGGCTACAAAAATACGAAAAAATAGAAGAATAAAAAAATAAAAGAATAAAAAAACGCTTAAAATGTTTTCAGATTAAGAACTATTTTATTAATTTCGCACTCCGTAAGCAAAAAGGTACGACGTTTTGCAAAATCAGACGCCAACTTTTCGAAGAAAGACAGACAATCAAACGAATAAATAAATAGATTAATATGGAAATAGAAGGTAAAGTGATAGCCGTTCTCCCAGAGCAGGGAGGCGTATCTCCACGTACAGGAAATGCGTGGAAGAGTCAGGAATATGTGATTGAGACACACGACCAGTATCCGCGTAAGTGTTGCTTCAGGGTTTTTGGCGCCGACCGTATCTCTAACATGAACATCCAAGTAGGCGAGGAACTACGTGTAAGTTTTGACGTGGACGCTCGTGAGTATCAGGGAAGATGGTACAACACCCTTTCCGCATGGCGCGTTGACCGTGTTGATCCCGCTGCTGCTCAGGCTGCTGCCATGGGTGCCCAGCCAATGGCTGCTCCAGGTGCCTTCCCTCCGCCGCCAGCAGGATTTGCTCCAGCTACACCGACCGCTACACCGGCAGCTCAGGAGAATCCTTTCCCCCCGGTACAGCAGCAGGAAGGAGAGAATTCCGCAGACGACCTTCCCTTCTAATCAGTACTTTACGTGATAGTCCTACCGCTTCTCCTTGATAAAGCCGTGGCGGTAGGCGTAGAGTAGTTCAAGCAAGTCTGCTACTTGCTTTTTCAGTTCCGTACCGATATCCGTGTCTGCCACGAGCATGCGCTGGGCAGTCATCTCAACGATCTGCGTGGTACTCTTGATATCGATTCCGCGTTTCACCGCGTCTTCCTCGCTTGTAAACGGCTCATGCTGTACAAGCTGGAAGCCGCGTGAGTGATAGACCAACGTGTAGCCGGCAATCCCCGTTGTTTTATGATATGCCTGTGAGAATCCGCCATCGATGACCATCAGCTTTCCGTTGGCTTTGATGGGGTTCTCGCCATCGGCGGCATGGATGGGTACATGACCGTTAATGATATGACGGTTCGGTCTTTCCACCTCGAAGGCATCCATGATCCGGTCGCAGATATCCTCATTGTCGCGTAGCTTGAAGTAGTTTCCTTTCTCTTCCTTGTGCGTAGCTTTGTCGGCGATGAAATACCGCTCGAATGTAGCCATCTTCGACTTGTCGAAGAGAATACTGTCTGGTCCGCACCAGAGGTAGAGGAAATAGTCGATACCATAGTCGCGTTCCTCCGGATTGGTATCACCTTGGAAGGCAGAGCGGATCAGCATGCCGGTATGGTGCATCAAGTCCTTTCCGCAATACTTCTTACCATTATATAATTCCACCTCTTTCAGGGAACCGTCGGCGTTGAGCGGACAGGAAGCATGGAACAGCAAGTTATGGTTCACAATGGAGTACATGCATCCATGCGAGAAGATCAGCTTGATGTGCTTACGCAGCTTTTCGTTCACCGTGAAAGAGTGGTGGAGCCGTTTCATAAGGTCATCCTCTTCGGGTGTGAGCGTTATATAACTGTCGTTTCCTGCGATGGTGGGGAAGTGACAGGAGGTCATGGGATACTCCTTCCCATCCACTTGGCATGTACCTTTCTCAAGATCCATGGTACTCAGCAGGTCACGGTCCTCCATGCCCCACTCGGGGTGCTTGTGGAAGATCTGGGCCTCCACCTTGAATTGGAGAACGGCGATGGCCTTGTGCATCATCGCGGTGAGACGCGCATTCTTCTCATCGAGTTCCTCGCTACCGCCAGTGGTCCTCGGCATGAACTCCGTACAAGGGTCATCGCCGTAGGTCTCCATTGCGAAGGTAGCCAAGGGCACCAGGTTAATACCGTATGCCTCCTCAAGGGTAGTAAGGTTAGCATAGCGCAGACAAAGACGGATAACGTTACAGATACATGCGTCGTTTCCTGCGCAGGCACCCATCCAGAGAATGTCGTGGTTACCCCATTGGATATCCCAGTTTTCGTATTGCCGCAGCAGGTCGAGAATGAGATGCGCACCCGGTCCGCGGTCGTATATATCTCCTAAGATATGAAGCTTGTCGATAGCCAGTCGTTGAATGACATTACAGATGGCGATGATGAAGTCGTCAGCCCGTCCTGTGTCGATGATGCTATTGATGATCATCTTCACGTATGCAGCCTTATCGGTATCCTCGGTCCGTTCGTGTAACAGTTCCTGGATGATATATGAGAAATCGGCGGGCAACGCCTTCCTTACCTTTGAACGCGTATATTTGCTGGAGACGTCTCGGCATACCCTCACCAACTGATGGATGGTGATGTGATACCAGTCGTTCATATCCGTCTCGGTCTGTTTCACCAACTCGAGTTTCTGCTCCGGGTAGTAGATGAGCGTACACAGTTCCCTTTTGTCGCTTTCACGGATCTCATTTCCGAAGAGTTCGCTGACCTTTCGTTTGATGTTTCCAGAGGCATTCTTCAGAACATGCTGAAACGGGGGAAAAGCCCCGTGGAGGTCGGCCAGGAAATGCTCTGTTCCCTTGGGAAGGTTCAAGATGGCCTGCAGGTTAATGATCTCCGTGCTTGCCGCGGCGACAGTAGGAAACGACTGGGCTAACAGTTCAAGGTAGCGCATGTCTTTCTCAACATTTTCACGATAGTTACTCATAGTGTGTCAGATTTTTGTAGTGATTTTCTTAAGTTATTTGTTCTCTTATCATCGATAGGGGAGATGGGCATGTAGCCCTCTTCCAAGTAATAGGTCTCATGTAAGATCTGCATCAATCGTGCGGTGAACTTCTGCAGTTTCAGCTGCTTGAGCATGCGCAGTAGCTTATCCTCATCGTATTCCCCGAACCGCAGTAAGCGGTAGAAGGTGGTGAGATGAGCGCGCGAGAGCTTCCTGTGCTTCAGTTCATGCTGGATGTTGATGAGCATCACCGTGAGTCGGGTTTCTGTTTCACTGGGTTTCTCATCTTGTCGGAGGTTGGAGAGTGTTGACTTTGTCAAAGGACTCTTTGGCAAGACCTTCTCTTGCTCCAAGGGGTCAGCATTCTTTATGATACGCTGCGGAAAACGCTCGAGGTGTTCCACATCAAGCTCTTCCACGTTTTGTCGCATAAGTAAGGCACCATTCTTCACTTCTTGCAGAATACCTTCATCATGAGCATGGATAAAGATCTTTCGAAGCGAACCTGCTGACAGTGCCAATCCTTTTCCTTCGTTATGATCTTCAGGTATCGCCAAACCTTCTTCCTTCAGTATTGCTTCGTGGAGCATCCGGCTCTCGGCCGTTTTCTCTTCCTCTGTCATCAGGCGGAAGCTATTACTGTCAATCACCTTCTGATATAGCGCTTCCAATGCTGATGTCATCTGCCACTCCTGCGTCCGACTGTCGGTCGTGCTGTTCCCAACCAGAGCCAGACGGGTATTCCATTTAATGGTCTTCATGCGCTGATGTTCCGACTGACTGAATACGTGAATAGCATCAGCAGTCTTGATGGCATGACGTTGATAAAGGATGAGCAGCGGTAGTTTATGGAGCCAGAAATGATGGTGGATGTGCCACGGCTGCATACCATTGTGCGGAGATAGAACCAAAGCGACACGCTGTTTCATGGTCCAGTGTTGAGCCCGATAAGCAGAGATGTTCCAGCAGGCGTGGATATGCACGATGTCGGGCTGTATCTCCTTTACCTTCTGCTTAAACTGTGAGAGTGTAGTGGTTACCTGCACTTCTATTCCCTTACCCATACCTGTGGTCAGCACGGAAAGGTATTCCCGTGTCAGGTCTGTGCTTCCGTGAAAGCCCCCCTCTTCCTCGGAGGAGAGCAATCGTTCCGGGATATAGTGCAGGACTCTCATAGATTCTCTATACCTTATGGCAGATGAAACTGTATTTATCAGAGAAGAAGTATCGGATGCGCCAGATCAGATTCCGCCAGCATCTGGAAACCTCGAACGGGATAATCTTCCAGAAAGGGATGTCCTCGTCGAATTGCAAGCAGGTCTTACGGGCAAAGATGATGCGCATGACTATCGTGATGAGGAAGCCACCGATGGCCGTTCCCCATAGAACCCACGGTTCTGTGAGTCCGTTTCCCTGTCGCATGAGCCAGTAGGCATAGCAGGCACAGCCAATGATGAGCAGGTAGTTCAAATGCATGAGGAGATGATCCAGTCGATAGGGCAGCAACGAGCAGAACGAACGTTTGAGATGTCTCTTTGTCTCCATGAGATAGAGGTGCCTGTTCTTCCATGTCTTCTTGGTGGGAGCATCCTCAATAACCCATGCTTCGGGTGATGTCTCAATAACCGTGTTTCCTTTCTCAGCGAACTTGTTAACGATAAAGTCGTATTCCCCACGTACATATTTAAGATTCCCTTCGAATCCCCTGTTGTCAAGAAAGAGACTCTTCCGGAACAGCAAGTTCCCTGGTTCACAACGGAAGGCTGTACTCCGATTGGCTTGCCGCAGGATATAACATTGCTCCTGAAGACACTCGAAGCGTTTGTAGTCGCTGGCCTCTTCGTTGTAGTTCCCGTATCCGATAACCATATCAGTTCCTTTCTGACAATGGCGTGCCATGGTCTTCAGCCATTGGTCTGAAGCCGGCTGGCAGCTCGCTTCTGTCATGAGAATCCATTCGTGTCGGGCTGCCTTCACACCCAAGGTCACGGCGAGTTTCTTCCTGCTCATATAACGAGAGCTGTCAGGTATGAACGTTGTATAGAGGTTAGGGTAGGTGGCTGAAAGCTTTTTCAGCACATCATCGGTGTCGTCTTCCCCCTTACCTACAACCACGATCACCTCAAAGCCTGCAGGATAATCCTGTGTGAGCATTGCCGGCAGGTGTTGCTCCAGTTCTCTGGCATTGTCTTGAACGGTCAACAGGACCGACAGACAAGGCAGCTGCGAGTCATCCGTCGCGCTTTCTTCATCTTCCACCTTGCGGAAGAAAATGTTGATAAGTGGCGTTATGAATGCCGCCACGATGAGGATGGCACAAATAATGATTGTCGTTACACTGATTTGTATCATGTATTCAACCTTGTCTAAGACTCATTTATGTTTTGATAAACTCTTTAATCCTGTCCTTGAAAGTCCTCAGTGATATACCCTTTAGGTAATGCTCTACAGTTGTAGCCTGAAGCCATGATTTCTCCGTAGGCTCCCGCAGAACGGATAGCCAACAAGTCACCACGGCGGCACTCGTTCAGGTCAATGTGTTTGGCAAACACATCCGTTGATTCACAGATCGGACCTACCACGTCGTATGCTTGTGCGGGTTCTTCACTGGTGATATTCTCAATCTTATGATAGGCCTGATAGAGGGCAGGACGGATCAGGTCGGTAAAACCGGCATCAACGATGGTAAACTGCTTTGTGGCACCCTGCTTCACATATAGTGTTTGGGTAATCAGACTGCCGCATTGAGCTACGACGGCTCGTCCTAACTCAAAATGAAGCGTCTGTCCATGACGCAGCTTCAGTTTCTTGGCATATGTGTCGAAGTATGCCTTAAAATCGGGAATGGGAACGCGGTTGGGATGCTGATAGTCCACACCGAGACCGCCTCCCACGTTGATGTGCTCCATCACGATGTGGTGGCGCTCCAGCTCGTTCTGCAGTTCATTGACACGGTTACAGAGGGCTTCGAAATCACCCATGTCCAGTATCTGACTGCCGATATGGAAGTGCAGACCCACGACCTTGATGTTCTTCATTCCTTCTGCCTCTTCAATGACACTCAGCATGTCGTGCATGGCAATGCCGAACTTGTTCTCAGCCAGTCCGGTGGTGATGTTTGCATGGGTGTGAGCACCCACATTGGGATTCAGTCGGAAGGCCACACGGGCCACCTTTCCTTTCTTAGCGGCCAGCTCGTTGATGACCTCCAGTTCAGGGATGCTCTCCACGTTGAAACAGAAGATATCGTGATCCAGACCGATATTGATCTCCCAATCACTTTTACCTACACCCGCATAAACAATCCTACTGGGTGGGAAGCCGGCAGCGATGCAGGCTTTGATCTCCCCGCCGCTAACACAGTCGGCACCCAGTCCTGCCTGACAGATAACATTGAGTATCTTCGGGTTGGCATTAGCCTTGATAGCATAGTGTACGCAGAACCCCTCGTGTTTCCCAGCCTCCTGGTTGATGGCACGCAAAGTTTCCCGGAGCAGATTCGTGTCGTAATAGTAGAACGGCGTCTGCACCTTCCTGAATTTCTCGATGGGGAATATTCCTTTGCCCTTCCCCGTAGGCTGTGTTCTTTGATTCATAAACGGTTTCCTCTTGTGTTGTGTTGTCTCTGAATATTTTTAGGGATGGGACTACTTATTAAATAAGGTGTCACTCAGACTCTGCAGGGCACGCTTCTTATCAGCAGCCTTGATCAAGAAAGAGATGTTATAGTTGGAACCGCCATAGGAAATCATACGAACCGGGATATTCTTCATGGCATCGGTAGCCAGTGTCTCGAAACCGATGTTACTCCAGTCGAGGTCGCCCACCACGCAGATGATACACATGTCGCTATCAACCGTTACCGTACCGTATTTCTTCAGCTCGTCCACAATGTCGTGCAAGTGCGTGTCGTTATCGATACTCATGCTTACACCCACCTCAGAGGTAGCCACCATGTCGATAGCCGTCTGGTAGCTCTCGAAGATCTCGAACACCTTGCGCAGGAAACCGGTTGCCAGTAACATGCGTGAGCTCTTGATCTTGATGGCGGTGATGTTGTCCTTAGCGGCCACAGCCTTGATCTTTCCTCTTACAGTGACATTGTCGATGATTGTACCAGGAGCATCCGGCTCCATGGTATTCTTCAGACGCACGGGGATACCAGCAAACTTGGCAGGTTGCACACAAGTGGGGTGGAGGATCTTCGCACCGAAGTAAGCCAGCTCGGCAGCCTCCTCGAAGTGCAGCTGGCGCACGGCCTCTGTCTTGTCAACGATACGCGGGTCGTTGTTGTGCATTCCGTCGATGTCGGTCCAGATCTGGATCTCGTCGGCATTGATGGCCGCACCGATCAGTGAGGCGGTATAGTCGGAACCGCCGCGCTCCAGGTTGTCCACCTCGCCGTAGGCATTACGACAGATGAAACCCTGTGTGAGGTAGATCTGATAGCCCTCGTTCTCTTCCATCACCTTGGCGAGTTTCTCCTTGATGTAGCCCGGATCTGGCTCACCGTTCTTGTCAGTACGCATGAAGTCGAGTGCTGACAGCAGTACGGCGTTGATGCCCTGCTCCTTCATGTAGTTCACCACCATGTTGGTGCTGATGATCTCGCCCTGAGCCACGATGCTCTTCTCCTCGAAGCTGGTGAAGAGATCCTTGGTGAATGAGCGCAGGAATTGGAATTCCCCTTTCAGGAATTCGCGTGTCAACTGCTTGTACTCATCGGTTGAATACAGCTCCTCCACGTGTCCCATGTACTTCTGTTCCAGACGGTTGATCACGTCGTTAGCCCCTTCGGGGTTCTTCTTGTAGAGATAGTTACTAATCTCCACCAGAGAGTTGGTTGTACCCGACATAGCGGAAAGCACCACGAAAACAGGTTCTCCACTTCTCGTTACCAGTTGCGATACACTTTTCATGCGCTCTGGTGAGCCCACGGAGGTGCCGCCGAATTTCATTACTTTCATATCCTTATTTTTTATTGTTTAATTTTCAATTCTCAATTATCAATTTTCAATTATCTTCCGAGTCTTCCGTCAGGTCCATCTTGTTATAGTCGTTCGTGACATCATAGATGGCGCCGTCCTTACAGCGATAGACAATCCCGGGAAACTTGTCGAGCATCGGGATGTTATGGGTGGTCATGACGATGGCCGTACCCGTCTGACTGATCTGTCGGAGCAGGTCGATGATATAGGTTGCGGTCTCGGGGTCGAGGTTTCCCGTGGGCTCGTCGGCGATGATGATCTTGGGTTTGTTCAGGATAGCCCTGGCGATGGCGATACGCTGTTGCTCACCGCCCGACAGCTCGTGAGGCATCTTGTCCTTCTTCTCCTGCATGCCCACCATCTCCAACACCTCGTCGATGCGTTCCTCAATCTCTTTCTTGTTCTTCCATCCCGTAGCCTTCAGTACGAAGCGCAGGTTCTTGGCTACCGTACGGTCGTGCAGCAACTGGAAATCCTGGAAGATGATGCCCATCTCCTTCCGCAGGGCAGGAATCTCCCTACGTCGTATGTTCATGATATCGCGGTCGAGTACCATTGCCTGTTCACCGCTCTCAATGTCCAGCTCACAATAGGTGGTCTTCAGGAGCGAGCTCTTTCCTGATCCCACCTTACCGATGATGTAGATGAACTCGCCTTCCTCCACGTGGAAGTCAACATCGTTCAGCACACATACATCTTCCTGGAAGATACGTACTTTCTTGTATTCTATCAACATGGTCGTGTATATTATGATAGGATGGTCGTTTACTTATTCCATCTCGCCTTTGCTCTTCGCCACGCGACGTTTCTTGTCCCAGTTAGGATCATGGCGTTTGGCCAGTTCCGCAACGATGTCTTCGATACGAAGACCTTTGCCGGTGAGCAGGACGAGCATATGGTAGATCATGTCCGACACCTCGTAGATGAGTTTCTCGTTAGTGCCGTTGCAAGCCTCGATAACTGCTTCCAGTGCCTCTTCACCCATCTTCTGTGCCATCTTGTTCACACCGTCCTTGAACAGCTTGGTGGTGTAGGAACCCTCAGGCATTTCCTCGTGGCGCTTCTCGATGAAGTCCTGCAACTCGGAAAGGAAGGCGAGCGGATGTCCAATGTTGTCCTCACCCCAGCAGGTGTCGGTACCTGTATGACAGGTAGGACCTTGTGGGTGTACCTTGATCAGTAGCGTGTCGTTGTCACAGTCGTTCTGGATACTCACCAGATTGAGGAAGTTACCACTGGTTTCTCCTTTTGTCCATAAGCAGTTGCGCGTACGACTCCAGAAGGTGACGTGCTTGGTAGCAAGCGTTTTTTCGTAAGCCTCCTGATTCATGAATCCCAGCATCAGTACGTTCTTCGTTGAAGCGTCCTGAATGATGGCAGGGACGAGGCCGTTGAGTTTGGTAAAATTAATCATGGGGTTGATGGGCTTAATGGGGTTAATGGGGTTGATGGGAGGGAGGACGGACGTTGATGCCTTCCGACTGGAGGTATTCCTTCAATTCAGGGATGGGTATCTCGCCGAAGTGGAACACGCTGGCGGCCAGTGCCGCATCGGCCTTACCGATGGTAAAGGCATCACGGAAATGCTCCTTCTTTCCTGCACCGCCACTGGCGATGATAGGGATCTTCAGGTCGTCAGCCAGTCGTGCCAGTGCCTCGTTGGCATAGCCTTCCTTCACACCATCGTGATCCATACTGGTAAACAGGATCTCTCCCGCACCGCGTTCCTGGGCTTCATGGGCCCATTCAAAGAGTCCGCGTTCCACACGCTCCCTGCCGCCTTTCACATAGCAGTGCCAGCCGTCGGGATCGAAGCGGGCGTCGATGGCGCAAACACAAACCTGAGAACCAAACTGACGGGTGATCTCATCGATCAGCTCCGGTCGGCGGATGGCTGCAGAGTTCACGCTCACCTTATCAGCTCCCGCATGGAGCAGTCGTTCCACATCCTCCAAGGCATTGATGCCGCCGCCCACAGTAAAGGGGATGTTGATCTCCTGTGCCACGCGTGTTACCATCTCTGTGAAGGTCTTACGACCCTCGAACGAGGCGGTGATGTCGAGGAACACCAACTCGTCGGCACCAGCATCGCTGTAGGCTTTCCCCAGTTCCACCGGGTCGCCTGCATGGCGCAGGTTGACAAAGTTCGTTCCCTTGACGGTCTGTCCGTCTTTGACGTCCAGGCAGGGGATGATTCTTTTGGCAAGTCTGGATGGGTGTATGGGGTTGGAGTAGGTGATGGGCATGATGGGCTTTATGGGGTTTATGGGGTTAATGGGGTTAATGGGAGGATGGATAATTTAGTAACTGGGATGCATCGATGCGACCCTCGTAGAAGGCCTTGCCGAAGACGACAGCAGGGATTCCTTCGCGCTCCAGCTCGAGAATATCCTCGGTGGAAGACACACCGCCACTGGCGATGAGGTGGAGGTCGGGATAGGCAGTCATAATCTCCTTATACAAGGCAATGGCCGGTCCTGTCAGGGTACCGTCCTTGGAGATCTCCGTGCAGAGCACGTTCTTCACACCGTGATCGATATATCGTTGCAGGAACGGTAATAACGACTCCTGCGAGTCCTCTTTCCATCCGTTGATGCTGATCATGCCGTTGCGTACATCAGCGCCAAGGATCATTCGTTCTGCGCCAAAGGTATGAAGCCATGATATGAACAGTTCTGGCTGGGTTACAGCCACACTGCCTATTGTCACCATGGCGGCACCGTTGTCGAAAGCCGTCTGAATATCCTCTTCGGTTTTGATACCTCCGCCGAAATCTACGGTGAGGCTGGTTTCCGTTGTGATACGACGAAGAACATCCACATTCACGATATGTTTCGACTTTGCCCCGTCGAGATCCACCACATGCAGTCGTTTAAAGCCCATGGCCTCAAACTCGCGTGCCACCTCCACAGGATCGTCGTTATAGACGGTCTTCTGGTTGTAGTCACCTTTGGTCAGTCTTACGCACTTTCCTCCGATGATGTCGATGGCTGGTATGAGTTCTATCATTTAATGTTTAATGTTCAATGTTTAATGTTTATAAAGTTTCGAAGGATTCTTTCGCCCACGCTACCGCTCTTCTCCGGGTGGAACTGGCAGGTATAGAAATTATCTTTTTGCAGGGCGGCAGAGTAGGGCAGGATATAGTCGGACACGGCAGCCGTATCGTGGCACAGCGGTACATAGTAGCTGTGTACGAAATAGACGTAGGGATCCTCACCGAGTCCGGCAAACAGGTTTCTTACCTCTGGCTTCTCATCTCTCACCTCTATTCTGTTCCATCCCATACACGGCACCTTGTCTTCGTGCCGTTGCGGCTGGAACCGTTTCACCTCCGCGTCGAAGATGCCGATACAGTCTACATCTCCCTCCTCGGAATGGCTGCACAGTAACTGCTGTCCGATGCAGATGCCCAGTACGGGTTGCTTGAGTGAGCGAATCACCTCTACCAGTCCGTGCTGATGCAGATACTCCATGGCGGTACGAGCCTCCCCTTGTCCTGGAAAGATCACGCGGTCGGCCTGTCTGAGCAGTACGGGATCGTCGGTCAGCACCGGATCAATACCCAGTCGTCTGACAGCGTTCACCACGGAATACACATTCCCTGCATTATATTTAACTATTGCAACTTGCATCTCTACTAAATATCTCCTCTACGAATTAGACGAATTAGACGAATTCTCAACTGTCAACTAAATATGATTGTCTTATTGTTGTAGGTGAGAATCTTACGCTGGATATGTTTCGATACAGCATGCGAGAGCACGATCTTCTCCAGGTCCTTGCCTTTGAGTACCAGACTCTCTGGCGTGTCCTTATGGGTGATGCGTGTTACGTCCTGCTCGATGATAGGACCCGCATCCAAGTCGGCTGTCACATAATGACTGGTTGCACCAATCACCTTCACACCGCGCTCCCAAGCCTGATGATAAGGCTTGGCGCCGATAAAGGCAGGCAGGAACGAATGGTGGATATTGATGATGTGGTGCGGATATTTGGCAATCATCTCGTCGCTGATAATCTGCATGTAGCGGGCCAGCACGATAAACGTCACCTTCTTCTCCTTCAGCAGTTCCATCTCTGCAGCTTCCACCTCAGCCTTGTTCGAGTGGTCTTTCTTGATGCTCCACACGTAGTAGGGGATATCGAACTGCTCAGCCACGTAGCGAAGGTCCTCATGATTGGATACGATACAAGGTATCTCCACATCGAACTCTCCCGCCTTCCAGCGTGCCAGCAGGTCGTACAGACAATGACTCATCTTCGATACGAAGATTGCCATGCGAGGCTTCTCGTCGTTGAAGTACAGACTGAAAGTCATCTGGTAGCGCTGTGCATAGAGCGTTTCGAAGTATTCCTTGATCTTCTCACGCGGTACGAGGAACTGGTCGAGTTCCCATTCAATGCGCATGAAGAACATTCCATCCTGACGGTCAACATACTGGTCGAGATAGACGATGTTGCCGTTGTTATCCGTGATGAACTTGGTTATTTCTGCGATGATGCCAGGCTGATCCGGGCAGTGCAGAAGCATAATTGCTGTGGGTTTCATTCTTTTTTTGTTACTGTTCGTTCAATTCCCCCTTTATATATCGTGTGCAAAGGTAGTGCAAACCGAGCGAAAAACCAAAGAAAAATAGAGTTTTCTTTGTTTTCCCGAGGTGCAGCCTACCTTCGACGAAGTCAAAGGTACGAATAAGTGAGCAAAATGCAAAAGGAAAGTTTACTTTTCTTTTCATTTTCGAACGAAAGTACCTTCGGCGTAGCCAAAGTTAAGAATAAGTGAGCAAAATGCAAAAGAAAAATAGAGACCAGATACTTCAATTAACGTCCGTCATAAGTAATTCACACATTCCTCCGCCATATTAGTGTAATCATATGATTACCAGAAGATTCGTGGCGGAGGATTTTTATACTCCCATCCATAGCGATATACTTATTCCTACAAGGCTTATATAGCTCCTCAACAAGGCTGGTTAGAGGGTGTTATAAGGCTGATAACTATGCGTTATAAGGCTGATAACTAGGTGTTATAAGGCTAGTAGGAAATCCTCCGCTAACAATCTACTGACTATAAACTAATTATACGTATTGGCGGAGCATTTTCAAAAAAATAGCTCATGATTGTGTTATATTCAAAAAAATTGTGTATCTTTGCGAATGAAATCGCGAAGATACGCTATCTCGGCATAAAAAACAATTGAATTTGTTTGTTCTGCTCTCGATTTTTCGTATCTTTGTAGCCGACAGTTTATTACTACTAACTACATGTACGTTTTTTGCTTTAGGGATTAAAGGGAAAAGAATCAATATAATAACTACAAATTTTATAGCTTATGAAAAATTTAATATCAAAAAAACTAGCATTATTGGCGATGGTGTTGTTCGCCAGTATAGGTAGTGCCTTCGGGTACGAAATCTCGTTCGAGTTTAATTACGAGAATGTGGCAGGCGTACGTATTTATGTAGATGACGGTGACGAGAGTTATTATGATGGTTTTGCCAGTAGCCAGTCTCTCACATACAGCGTTAATGCAGACGTCCAGTTGCAAAATATGTATTTTAACAACCAGATCTATTTCCTCTCGAAGATTTGGGTAGATGGTGCGGATGTGACAGAAACGTTCAACAGTGGTGGCTATACCATTCAGCACGATGGGAATAACCACACCGTTTGCATTGAACTCACCAAAAAAGCCAGCAAGACCATTCATGTAACCATCAGTCATCCGGAAGCTGTCTTTTTGAATTTCAGTAGTGATGACTTTTGGGGTTCCACAAATGTAACCAGCGACGTTGAGGTGCCTGAAGGACAAGGTCTTTCGGTAGGATGGCAATATACAAACTTGGCCTATCCCATCCAAAGCATAACAGTTGATGGTGCTGACGTAACAGAAGCATTTTTACAAGATCAGGGTCATTGGTTTGAAAACGTGACAGCCGACCATACCATTGCTATAGTATTGGAGGAACAGCCGTCAAATACCATTTCTGTGAGCTTTACACATAGTTGGAATGCGGATGTCCATTTCGTGGATGGCGAAACAGTGGTATATAACTACACGACAGGAGCTGCCACAGGACATGACATCAAAATGTATATCGAACCCCATATGGGGTTTGCATTGAAACAGGTGATGCTCAACGATGGGCAGGGAGGCTCCACGGATATCACCAATACCCTGAAGACACAAGGCTACTATGTGTTCAACCATCTGAATGCAGACTATACCGTAATGGTTGAGCTGGAAACGGCAACCATGTATAAGGTGCATGTGTACAATGATGCTTTAGCTGGCGATGTTCGCCTTATGAACTATTTCTCTGATCCTGATAGTGGTACATATTGGAGTGTGGAAGATCCGGAAATGGGTAACTCCTTCAATGCTGGTACGAATATCCGTATAAAAGCTTGGCCTAATGAAAACTCGCAGGAGGTGTATTCTTTAGTGGTGGACAGCGAGGAAAAGATTGTTGAGTTTAGAGAGAATGGCTATGTGGTGATCTCGAACCTCTCAGCCGATCATAACATATATATCAATTATCGTGCAAAGCCCGCCTTAACGGTGACTTTTGATGATAGTAAGGGATATGTGGAACTCAGTGATTATGGTCAGGTTTATTCTGGAGAACCATGGTATTACACATCAGGTAGCTCTGTTACCATAACTCCTTATCCTTATGATGGATACCGGGTTGCCTCAATGACAGTGGATGGAAACCCTGTCACCCTGACCGACGGTGAATATCTGTGCCAGGTTTGGATAGACCACCAGATCGTTGTGACGTTCGAGGAGATTCCGAGTTATACCATTTCGGTTAACGACTATGATAGCAATGGAGGTCGTGTGTCATTCAGCGAGTGGTATCAAGGCGATGTTCCCAATTTCAGAGAAGGTAGTGATGTCATGATGTACGTATATCCTTATAGCGGTTATCGAGCAACAATTTCTGTTGACGGGGAGGAAAAGGATTTGACTTATGATGCGGATCAAAACGCATATTCTTATTCTTTCAATGGAATCAGTGAGAACCATACCGTCAATGTGACGTTCGAGGAAGTGGGTACATCTTCAGCTACCGTAGCTTGTAACAACGCCCAGGTGCAAGGGGTTGTCGTTAGGGTTGGTAGTGTCAATTGGTCCTTCTCCAATGGAGGTATGGCGTATATGACTATCGGTGAAAAAGCTTTTATTCATGTACAGCCTGCCATTGGCTATGAAGTGAAGAGTGTCTTCGTTGATAATATGGAATTGACTGCTGATGCCGAAGGTGATTATGAGTTTACTGTTCCTTCCTATGATTGTTACATCAAGGTTACCATGCAGAAGAAAGCGGCTCCCGAAAACGTGACGCTAACAATCCCGGACAATGGCGAAACCACGTATTGCAGCGAGTATGATCTCAACTTCAGTAATTTAAGTGGTATCAAAGCGTATGTGGCCAGCGGATTCAATCCTTTAACCGGTCAGCTGGTTCTGACAAGAGTCTATGAGGTGCCTGCAGGAACAGGTTTGCTGATCAAGGGTACACCTGGTGATAATACGATATATACAAAAAGTACCCAATACATGTATGCCAATATGCTGAAGGGTATTGCTGAAGAGACAACCATCTGGCCTACAGAATGGATCACTTCATGGTACGGCGATTGTGAATACACGAATTACTTCCTTGGAGACGATGGTGATTTCTATCAGTTACCAGAAGAAGGTGAAGTGTTAGGTGCCAACAAGGCTTATCTGATGATTCCGTCAGCGGTTGTTGAAAACAACTCATTGGCAAAGATCTCTACCATCTTCTTGGATGATGAGGAAGAGATGAACGGTATTGCCACAGGTATAGGCTTTATCAAGGCCGGTGAACCCAAGACCATCACCACCAATGATGACGTTTACAACCTGCAAGGACAGAAGGTAAATAGCAAGACGCTGAAACCAGGCATCTACATCAAGAACGGTAAGAAGTTCATGGTAAAGTAGTTTCTAGGTATAAGTTAGGCTCGATGGGCTGAATGAAGATGGGCATGATAGGCAGAATGGGCATAATAGGCAAATTATAAAGCCCATCAAGCCTATTAAGCCCATCAAAACCAGCAAAAACCAAACAAAAGTTGACTTTTGTTTGGTTTTTTGTTGTCTTCATTGTACCTTTGCACCATGAAAAACAAAACGATAATAATAGCTTGAAAAACATGGAAGAAAACAAAGATTTCTTGCGGCAAGGCAATAACTACCGTTCATTAAAGGCTTTCCAGAAGGCGGAGTGTATCTATGATGTAACGTTCTACTTTGTCCATCATTTCCTTAAACCTGGTGATCGAACGATCGATCAGATGATTCAGGCTGCCCGTTCCGGTAAGCAGAACTTGGCAGAAGGGAATATTGATGGTATAACATCACGGGAAATGGAAATGAAACTGACAAACGTAAACCGCGGATCACTCCATGAATTACTGCTCGACTATGAGGACTATCTGCGGGTACGTGGGTTGCAGCAGTGGGCATTTAATGACGCTCGTTGTGTGCAAACAAGGGCATTCTGTGCCAAACACTTGGATTCAGCCATTTTCCGTGAGAAAATAAAGGAACGCTCCGACGAAACCATTGCTAACATTGCCATTACACTTATACATCAATGTGATGTAATGATTCGCGGACTGATAGAGTGGAAGAAACGTAATTTCCTTGAACAGGGTGGTATTAAGGAAGAGATGTACAGAGCGAGGAAGGAGTGGCAGAAGAGGAATAAGTAGGGGGATGAAGATGGGTGGAATGGGTGGAATGGGTGGAATGAAGATAGGCATAATGGGCATAATAGGCATAATAGGCATAATATATTATCCAGCCCATTAAGCCCATTAAGCCTATAAAGCCCATCAAGACAATAAAGCCCATCAAGACAATCAAGACAATTCTCTTTTATCAAACCTTCTTCAAGAATGCCAATCGGTGCGTCTTTCCTCGTTTATCAAGCGTATAAAGGATAAACATACCGTTTGGTAAAGTGTGGATGTCCATTTGGTTGCCGCGGCGCACTAATGTAGCAACAGCGTTCCCCGCAAGGTTTTTTACGAGTATCATGTCGGTATCGAGCGCTTCTGATTTGTTGGGAAGAGATACCCGCTGTCCGTTGCTGACTATCCATGGGAGATCTTGACGGATTTGTTTGGGATCTGGCACCTGTGTGTTGATAAGGCTCACAGCATTTCCACTGCTTTGAACAGTGTTATTAATACTGTAGTATGGATAGGCAAATCCATCCATTCCTTGCTGAGCGAAGTTGAAAACACGCAGGTAATCGTAGATACCTTGGTGGTTGTCTAACACGAACTTGGCACGGAAGAAACACTGGCCCAATCCGAGTTGTCGGCACACATTGAGTTGTCGCTTCACCTCACTGATCTTCCAGTTCCCTTCCTTAGGGTCTAGCATATAGATAGCTAAGCCCGCTGCCACCTGTCCAGCCTTACTGCGTTCGGCCCAGTCGATGGCGAAAGGGTAGAAGTTGTTGTCCTTGAAGTACAACATCGGGTAGAGCTGATCCATCAAACCGGTACGTAGCCACATCTGTGCATCCTGACAAACCGTGGTGCGTGCATTCCATCCACGGGAAGGAAAGCGAGTCAGGTCGTCAAACTTTCCTAAGGGGGAACAAGATAACTTGATCTGTGGCTTGATAGCTTTCACTTTGCTGTGAATTTTCCGTACAATACGAGTAATGTTTTCTCGTCCTTGCTGCTTACTCACACGAAGCTTCCAGTTCTCTGGGTAACGGATATAGTCGAGGTGGATTCCGTCAATGTTATAGTTTTTCGTTATCTCTTCGCAGATATCTGCAATAATATCAGCAGTTTGTGGTAGCTCTGGATTGAGATAACCCTCATCGCCGATCTTCCGTAAGACGGAGGCATTCTTCTTACGCATCTGCTGACAGCCTATACCGTTCCATTTACCCATAGGAATGGTTACTACCCATGCATGGATTTCCATTCCTCTTTTATGACATTCGTCGATGGCAAAACGGAGGGGATCATATCCAGGACTGACACCAGGCTTGCCAGACATACAACCGTCCCACGGTTCATATTTCGATGGGTAGATCACGCTTCCGCGGATACGAGTCTGGAGTAAGATAGTATTGATATTGATAGCCTTCAGGCGGTCGAGCATTCTTGTCAGCTCCTGCTTCTGTCGTTCAATGGAACTTGAAGAAGAAGCGTTGGCATATTGGCTAGGCCAGTCGATACCGCCGATGGTGGTAAGCCATACGGCACGGATTTCTCGATCGGTTGTCTGGGCGGTAATATGTAGGGATGTTCCTATCGTCAGGAACAGTATGATGAGTCGTATTATTTTCTTCATGGCTGCAAAGGTACGGATAAAAGAGCACAATACAAAGAAAAAGCGTTTTTTTTCTTTTATTGTCGAGTGAGAGTTCCTTCGGCGCAGTCAAAGGTACAAAAAATCTTTCCGTTTGTGCAAATAAAATCATTTATTTCCTTCTCACTTACTTAGATTTTTTGTACCTTTGCAAAAACAATAGTATAACAAGCATAGAAAATGATTACTTTTGTACTGAGTCTTTTCGCTTTGGTCATAGGCTACATGGTCTATGGTAAGTTTATTGAGAAAGTTTTTGGTCCTGACGACCGCCCGACACCAGCTTTGTCTAAGGCCGACGGTGTTGACTTCATTGTCCTTCCCGGATGGAAGATCTTTATGATCCAGTTCCTGAATATCGCTGGTACAGGTCCTATCTTCGGTGCTATCATGGGAGCAAAGTTCGGTCCCGCTGCCTATCTTTGGATTGTGTTGGGCTGTATCTTTGCAGGAGCAGTACACGATTACCTTAGCGGTATGCTTTCCATGAGAAATGATGGAGCAGGACAGCCTGAGCTGATTGGTCGTTACTTGGGTAAGACCACTAAGAACGTGATGCTGGTATTCTCCGTATTCCTCCTGATGATGGTAGGTGCGGTGTTTGTATATAGTCCTGCGCTGATTCTCGGTAAGATCTGCGGTGAAGGACTCACTTGGGTATATATTTGGTGCGGCATCATCTTTGTGTATTATATCATTGCCACGATGCTTCCTATTGATAAGATCATCGGAAAGATCTACCCGCTGTTCGCCATTTCTATGCTGTTCATGGCCGTGGCACTGATGGCCGTGTTGTTCATCAAGTGGCCTACGCTGCCCGAGCTGTACAACGGCATCAGCGGTGAAGGATTCACCACGCCGATATTCCCCGCTTTGTTTATCACCATAGCCTGTGGCGCCATCAGTGGCTTCCATGCCACACAGACACCGTTGATGGCACGCTGCGTGAAGAGCGAGAAGATGGGACGACCGATGTTCTATGGTGCCATGATCACAGAAGGTCTGGTAGCACTGATTTGGGCAACCATCTCTATGTACTTCTTCTATGGCGGAGCAGCACAGGATCTGGGTCAGCCGTTAACTCTCCAGGCTCCTGAAGTGGTAACAGCCGTGAGCGAGGGATGGCTCGGAACCTTCGGTGGTATTCTTGCTCTGCTGGGAGTGGTGGCCGCTCCGATTACCAGTGGTGATACGGCTCTGCGTTCAGCCCGACTGATCATTGCTGAGTTCATTCACCTGGAGCAGAAGACCATCATGAAGCGTATCTGGATCTGTATCCCGCTCTTTGGCGCTACGCTGGCACTTTTGTTCTATAACATCGAGAATCCTGATGGCTTCAACGTGATATGGAGCTATTTCGGCTGGGCCAACCAGACATTAGCTGTGTTCACCTTATGGGCCATCACCGTTTATCTGGTCCGCGAAAAGAAACCGTTCTGGGTAACCTTGTTACCGGCACTGTTCATGACGGTCGTATGTTCTTCCTTCATCATGGTATCCAAGAATGCATTCGGTCTTGATATGACCGTTGGCTATGCTGTGGGAGGTGCCGCCCTGATCATTGCCGTGGCTTGGTTCTGTGGATGGTATAAGAAAGAATTGAAGGATTGAAGAATTGAAGAATTAAAAATATTTTTAAACTGTATAATTATGAAGAGATTTTTAGTATTCCTCATCGTTACAACGATGGCCATGGCCGCACAGGCACAGTATTATCGCTCTGGCAGGAGCACAACACCGTTCTCTGAAGGTAAGTACTATATCGGTGCTTCACTGTCTGGATTGGACTTGAGTTATAACGGTAGTGAGAAATTCGCAGCTAAAGGATCTGCTCAGGTGGGCTATCTGGCACTCGACAACCTGATGCTTACCGCTGAGGCTGGTCTTGACTGCTCTGATGACAAGTGCTATGCTTTGTTGGCTGGTGTAGGCGGTCGCTATTACATCGAGCAGAACGGTCTGTTCCTCGGTGCCAAGGTGAACTATGTGCACGGCTATAAGAGCTATAACGACGTGATGCCAGGCGTGGAAGTGGGCTATGCCTTCTTCTTGAGTCGTACCGTAACGGTTGAACCCTCTATTTATTACAACCAGAGTTTCAAAGAGCACTCTGACTACAGTAAGATCGGATTGAAGATCGGTATTGGTGTTTATCTTTAATGAACGACTATGTTATCCGTTAATGAATTGGAAGACGCTCTGATTGATCTTTCGTTTGCGGAGGATATCGGAGATGGCGACCATACCACTCTTTGCTGCATCCCAGAGGATGCAATGGGGAAGAGCCGATTGCTGATTAAGGAAGACGGCATTCTGGCTGGCGTGGAGGTGGCAAAGCGGGTGTTTGCTCGCTTTGATCCCGACATGCAGGTGGAGGTGCTGATTGGTGATGGCTCCCCGGTGAAGAAAGGAGATGTGGCCATGGTCGTAACAGGAAAGGTGCGCTCGCTGCTTCAGACAGAACGTCTGATGCTGAACATCATGCAACGGATGAGCGGTATTGCCACGATGACCAACCGTTATGTGAAACGGCTCGAAGGAACACATACAAGGGTGCTGGATACCCGTAAGACTACCCCTGGTATGCGTATGCTGGAAAAACAGGCTGTGAAGATCGGCGGTGGTGTGAACCACCGTATCGGACTCTTCGACATGATCCTGCTGAAGGATAACCATGTGGATTTCTCTGGCGGTATTGCCAACGCCATCAACCGCTGTCATGCATACCTCAAGGAAAAAGGTCTCGACCTGAAGATAGAGATCGAGGTGCGTAACTTCGATGAGCTCCAACAGGTGCTCGACTGTGGTGGCGTGAACCGCATCATGCTCGATAACTTCTCCGTGCCCGACACGAAGAAGGCGGTGGAGATCATCGGTGGTCGTTACGAGACCGAATCGAGCGGTGGTATTACCTTCGACACGATACGCGACTATGCGGAATGTGGTGTTGACTACGTCTCTGTTGGAGCACTGACACATTCCGTAAAAGGTCTCGACATGAGTTTCAAGGCTGCTGTTGAGCCAGTGCCAAACAAGGCAGAAACAAAATGTTAGCATCTCTTCTGCTGGCTGCCTCCTTGCAGTTTGCCTCGCCCGTGAACTATCCGGTTACACTGGCGGGCAATTTTGGTGAGCCCCGACCGCATCATTTCCATGGCGGCATAGACATCAAGACGGCGCAGGCCGTTGGAAAGCCGATCTTCTCGATTGGCGAAGGCTATGTATGTCGCATCACCATGGGCATTGCCGGTTTCGGCAATGCCGTGTACGTCCGTCATCCGAATGGCTATACCAGTGTGTATTGTCATCTCAAGGACTTTGTGCCGGTATTGCGGGCAGCAGTGAGTCGTCATCGCAAAGCAAACGGACAGTCGGACATCATCGACGAATACAAGAAACCTTCTCCACCAGCAGATATCATCCTTCCTCCGTCGGAATACCCGGTGTCTGAAGGACAGCTGATCGCCATTAGTGGGAATACGGGAAGCAGTCAGGCTCCTCACCTGCATCTGGAACTCCACGAGACGAAGTCGTGGGACATGGTTGATCCGCTCGACTTCCTCCCAGATCTTATCAAAGATACCACACCACCCATGGCGCACGCCTTCAAAGCTTATCCCGTCATGGGGGAGGGTGTGTTCTGCGAATCGCCTGTCCAGCAGTGGTTCCCCTTCAACACGCATCATCTCGACCGTCCTTTCACAGCCTGGGGAAAGGTGGGATTTGGCATCTGGGCGAACGATTATATGGAGGAGTCGTACAATAAATACGGCATCCGCAAGACGGAGCTGATGGTTGACGACGAGCTGGTGTTCTCAAGCGATGTGGATAAGATCCCGATGGACTGCAACCGCATGGTGAACTCATGGGGTGATTATCCATTCTTCCGCTATGCCAGCGTGTGGTTCATGAAATCGTTCATCGAGCCGGGAAACACGCTTCCTGTAATCCATGCCAATGCTAACAGGGGGATTGTCGACTTCAATGAGGAGCGTGATTACCGCTTTGTATATACCCTCTCGGATAAGTTCGGAAACCAGTCGCAATATACCTTCGTGGTACGAGGGAAGAAACAGACAATTCCACCCAAGCGGACACAGCATGCGCCATGGGTGCTGCACTGGGACCGTATGAACAACTTCCAGCTGCCGGGTGTGCAACTGATGGTTCGTCGCGGTCTGCTGCCCGACGATGTGGAGATGAATCCAACGATAGTGAGCAAAGGCGGTCTTTCGAAAGTCTACCGCTTCACCGATGTGTCTTGTCCGCTCTTTAACTGGGCCACACTCTCCATTCGTCTTGACCGCGAGGTGAAGGACACCGATCATCTTTGTATTCTCTGCGACGGCGACAAGGAGGTGGAGGCGGAATACCATGACGGCTGGGTGACGGGAAAGATACGCGACCTGGGTCTGTCGTATGAAATCGGTTATAAACAAAAATGATACAACATATATGAAAAAGATTTTTCTAACAGTTTCCCTTTTAGGTATGGCTGTTTATGGAATGGCCTGCACCAACCTGATTGCAGGGAAGAAAGCAACCACCGACGGCAGTGTGTTCTGTTCGTATAGTGCCGACAGCTATGGTATGTTTACCAATCTCTGTCATTACCCGGCAGGGAAGCATACGGCAGACGAGAAACGATGGATCATCGATTACGACACGGATGTGAACCATGGATGGATTCCTGAGGCACCGATTACGTATAATGTTATCGGTAATATCAACGAGTTTCAGGTATCAATCGGTGAGACCACCTTCGGCGGTCGTGAGGAGATGGTAGATACCACAGGCATCATCGACTACGGTAGTCTGATGTACCTCGGTTTGCAACGGGCCAAGACGGCACGGGAGGCTATCATGGTGATGACATCCTTGGTGGAGAAATATGGTTATAACTCGGAAGGTGAGACCTTCACGATCTGTGATCCCAACGAAGCATGGATCATGGAGATGATGGGCACGGGAACACCAGGTACGAAGTACCATACCGACAAGGCGCCGCGTGTGGTGTGGGTGGCTCTTCGCATTCCTGATGAGTGCATCTGTGCCCATGCTAACCAGAGTCGTATCACCACTTTCAACCAGAAGGATAAGAAGAACGTGATGTTCTCCAAGGGGATGATCCAGTATGCCCGCGACATGGGTTGGTTCAGCGGCAAGGATGCCGAGTTCTCGTTCAATGCGGCCTTTGCCGCACCCGACTTCTCCGGTCGTCGTGCTTGTGAGGCTCGTGTATGGAGCTTCTTCAACCATTTCTCGGACGAGATGGACCGCTATGTGGATTATGCTGCAGGTATCGTGAAGGATGCCGAGCCGATGCCGTTGTGGATCGTACCAAACAAGAAGGTATCACTGCAGGACATGCAAGCTTGTATGCGCGATCACTACGAAGGTACACCTTTCGACCTGAGCAATGACATGGGACAAGGGTTGTGGGAGATGCCTTACCGTATTACACCCCTGAGCTTCAAGGTGGGGGATAAGAAGTATTTTAACGAGCGTCCTATCTCTACCCAGCAGGCTGGATTCTCATATGTCTGTCAGCTCCGTTCCTGGCTGCCGGATGCCATCGGCGGTATTATCTGGTTCGGTAATGATGATGGGAACATGGTGGCCTACACCCCGATCTATTGTAGTTCCACCCGTCAGCCGGAGTGTTACAATACACCTGGAGCCGACGATGTGACGTTCTCTGACAAGAATGCCTTCTGGGTATGTAACTGGGTGAGCAATATGGTCTATCCGCGTTATTCACAGATGTTCCCGTCGCTGAAGGAGGTACGCGACTCTTTGGAGAACTCGTATTTCGCTGCTCAGAAAGAAGTGGAAGAGAAAGCGCAGGCACTTTATGAGAAGAACCCCGCTGAGGCTGTGACTTTCCTGAATAACTACGGAATCGAAAAGGCACAACAGATGCTGACCCGCTGGAAACAACTTGGTTGGTATCTGGTAGTGAAATACAATGATATGGTGGTGAAACCTGAGAAAGACGGAAAGTTCCTGCGCACTGAAACGGGCTTAGGCGCTACCGTGAAACGTACAGGCTATCCGGAGAAAGTGGCCAAGCAGTTGGTGGAAACCACAGGCGACCGCTTTGCGGTACCTGAGTGATTGTGGAAAGAAAATGTGGAATGAGAATTTTCATTCCACATAAATATCAATACTGTCGGAGAGCAGCGAGCAATTCGTTGTTCTCCGATTTGTTTCCAACGGTGATGCGCAGACAGTTCTGACAGAGCTGCACACGGTTGCGGTTACGAACGATGATACCGCGGTCAACAAGGTAGTTATAAATCTTCTGGGCATCGGTCACCTTCACGAGGAAGAAGTTCGCATCTGTGGGATAGACCTTCTCGGTGATGGGCAGCAACGCTACGTTCTGCATCATACGGGAACGCTCCTGCATCAGCATCTTCACCCATTTATCTACCTCGTACGGATCCTTCAACGCTTCCAAAGCCTGTTGCTGCGTGAGCTGGTTCACGTTATACGGATACTTCACCTTATTATATAGATCAATAATAGCAGACTGAGCAAAAGCCATACCCAAGCGGATGGCAGCACAGCCCCAAGCCTTACTGAAGGTATTCAATACAATCAGGTTCGGGTACGTCTGGATATCCAGTCGTAACGGACGTTCAGCAGCGAAATCACTGTAAGCCTCGTCAACGATGACGAGACCTTCGAAGTTATTGATCACCTTGATGATCTCCTCACGTTGAATACTGTTACCTGTGGGGTTGTTAGGAGAGCAGAGCCAGATTATCTTGGTGTTGTCATCGCAGGCCGCCAACAATCGGTCGGCAGTGATCTGGTAATGTTCGTCCAGTAATACTGGACGATACTCAACGTCGTTAATGTCGGCACACACCTTGTACATGCCGTAGGTGGGTTCCATAGCCACCACATTATCGATGCCCGGACGGGTAAAGCAGCGGTAGGGGAGGTCGATGGCCTCATCGCTGCCGTTGCCGAGGAAGATACAATCCTCGGGTACCCCTTTCACAGCAGAAAGACGTTTCTTCAGCTCCAACTGCAACGGATCGGGGTAGCGGTTGAAGGGCTGGTTGTAGGGATTCTCGTTCGCATCGAGGAACACTCTTGCTTCGCGACCTGCATATTCGTTGCGGGCAGAGCTATAGGGTGCAAGGTTCCAGATGTTGGGTCTTGTGAGTTGCTCAAGGGATTTCATGTTTGATAATATGGGGTTGATGGGGTTGATGGGGTTAATGGGCAGAATGGGCTTGATGGGCAATATGATTATCAATGATCAATTGCGCGAACACGCAAAGTCATGGCATTTTTGTGGGCATCCAGTTGCTCGTTCTCGGCCATTACCTCTACAGCATGTCCTATGCTGCGGATACCTTCCTCTGTGAGATGCTGGAAGGTAACCTTGCGGTTATAGCTATCGAGGTTCACGCCACTATAGGCGGTGGCATATCCATGGGTGGGCAGGGTATGGTTTGTACCGCTGGCATAGTCGCCAGCACTCTCACAAGCATACAGTCCGAGGAATACGCTACCTGCATTCACCACTTTCTCAGCCAGTTCCTGATAGTTAGCTGTGGTAATGATCAGGTGTTCGGGCGCATAAGCGTTACTCAAATCCATGGCTTCCTCACCGTCGTGTACCAACACGAAGGTGGAATTCTCCAAGGTCTTGGAAGCCAATTCTTTTCTGGGTAATTGTTCAAGTTGAATATCAATCTCCTTTCTTACCTCTTCTATCATCTTTTCTGAGGTAGAGATGAGGAATACTTGTGAATCGATACCATGCTCAGCCTGTGACAGGAGGTCGGCTGCCACGAAGTCGGGACGACTGGTCTCATCGGCTATCACACATACTTCTGAAGGTCCTGCGGGCATGTCGATGGCCACATCATGCAGTGACACCTGTTGCTTGGCTGCCATCACATACTGGTTTCCAGGACCGAAGATCTTATAGACCTTAGGAACACTTTCCGTACCGTAGGCCATGGCGCCGATAGCTTGGACACCACCAGCTTTGAAGATTTTGTTGACACCCGCGATTCGGGCTGCGGCCAGAATGGCAGGATTCACCTTTCCTTCTCGGTTCGGAGGTGTGCAGAGCACGATTTCCTTACATCCTGCAATCTTTGCTGGAGTGGCCAGCATCAGTACTGTACTGAACAAGGGGGCTGTCCCACCGGGGATATAGAGTCCTACCTTATCAATGGGAACACTTTTCTGCCAGCAGGTAACGCCCGGGGCTGTCTCTACACGGATACCCTCATAGCGCTGTGCCTCATGGAATGCCTTGATGTTATGATGGGCGGTGCGGAGTGATGAAAGCAGATCTTCACTGACCAGTGTCATGGCTTCGTCGATCTCCGCTTCACTGACAGCGAGAGAAGAGAGCTTCACATGGTCGAACTTCTCTTCATAAGCCATCACGGCCTTGTCACCGTTGGCGCGGATGTCATCCAGTACGCTCTTCACAATGGCATTCAACTGTGACACGTCCAGGTGTGGACGTTCCACAATCTTTTTCCATTCACCTCTTTCGGGGTATCGTATAATCTTCATTTTCTTACCTTTTACCTCTCACCTCTCACTTCTCACCTCTCACCTCTATAATATCATCTTTTCGATGGGAGTCACCAGAATGCCCTGAGCACCCAACTCTTTCAGTTTACCGATAATCTCCCAGAATCGCTTCTGATCAAGTACCGTATGCACGGAGCACCATTCTTCGTCGGCTAACGGGATGATGGTCGGACTCTTCAAGCCAGGCAGAACCTTGATGATCTCATCCAGTTTTGCCTTCGGTGCATTCATACGCACATATTTCTTATCCTCTGCCTGACGTACAGCTTCGAAGCGGAAGAGCATGTCGGCAAGGATCTGACGTTTGTCCTCACTCAAGTCTTTGTTGGCGATAAGCAGGGCCTCACTCTGCATTACCACTTCCACCTCGCACAGGTTATTGCTTACCAAGGTAGAGCCGCTGCTGACGATATCGAAGATACCATCTGCCAGTCCGATACCCGGACTGATCTCTACGCTGCCGGTAATCACATGAATGTCGGCGTTGATACCTTTCTCCTCCAAGAAACGGCGGAGGATATAGGGGTAGGAGGTGGCGATTTTCTTACCATTGAACCATTCCAAACCTGGGTAGTCGATACTCTTGGGGATGGCCAGACTCAACCGGCACTTACTGAAGCCCAAGCGTGAGATAACTTCCGCATCTTCGTGGCGTTCCACGAACTCGTTTTCGCCTACCACACCAATGTCGGCCACACCGCTTGCCACACTTTGCGGGATGTCATCATCACGCAGGTACAGCACTTCGAGGGGGAAGTTAGACGACTGGACCAACAATGTGCGCCTTGACGCGCTAATCTTGATATCGGCTTCTGTCAGCAGATTGATGGTGTCTTCAAACAGACGACCTTTGGATTGTACAGCTATCCTTAACATATCGTTATAATCTCTTACTATTATGGTACTCTTACTTATAAAACGCTGCAAAGGTACGAATAAGTGAGAGAAAAACCAAAGAAATGGTTGCTTTTCTTTGGTATTTCGCTCGGTTTGCACTACCTTTGTCCGCGTTTTGAAGAGGATATGTTTGTACATCGTGTTAGGGATGCTCTGTTTGACTTCATGCAAGAAAGAAAAGCAGGATACCCGACTCGTCACCCCATGGGGTGAGGTGCAGACGGATAGTATCCCAGTGTCTGACAGTTTCACTTTGAGGGATATCGAGACCAATGGTGAGATGATTATGCTTACGTTGTCAGGGCCTGAAACCTACTATGACTATCATGGTAAGGGAATGGGAGCGCAGTTCCTCTTATGTGAGAAGTTCGCACAGAGTCTTGGCGTATCCTTGCGGGTAGAGTTGTGCAAGGATACTTTGGAGATGATTCGGAAACTGGGACGAGGCGAGGCAGATGTGATTGCCTATATGTTACCCGACAGCGTCTTGAAGGAATTGCCGGATTCCATTCTGGGTAGTGATAGTCTGAAGTTCTGCGGTGTGGAGGGTCGTTGGCTGGTACAGTCAAATAACACGGAACTTGCCGAAGCGCTCAATCAGTGGTACAAGCCGAATATGCTGGAGGATATCAAGCAAGAAGAGCATCGGTTGCTGACTACCGCAAGCGTAAAACGTCATGTGTATTCACCGTTCCTCAACAGGAGTACGGGTGTGATCTCCAAATACGATGATCTGTTCAGGAAATATGCACCGTTGGCAAGGTGGGACTGGCGTTTGATGGCAGCGCAGTGCTATCAGGAGAGTTGCTTTGACCCGCAGGCACGCTCGTGGGCCGGGGCTCGCGGACTGATGCAGATTATGCCTGGTACTGCAGCGCACTTAGGTCTTGCCATGTCGGATATCCATACACCAGAGCCAAATATTTCTGCCGCTGCCCGTTACTTACAGGAACTGAGCAGTACCTTTAGTGATATTCCTAACGTAACCGAACGACAGAACTTCGTGTTGGCGGCATATAACGGAGGTGCCATGCATGTAAGAGATGCAATGGCCCTTACCCGTAAGAATGGCGGGAACCCCCAGCGATGGGGTGATGTAGCACGCAATATGTTGTTACTACGCGAACCTGCAGGTTATAACGACCCGGTGGTGAAGCACGGTTATATGCGTGCCAACGAAACCGTTGACTATGTCGATCGGATACGTGCCCGTTATGCTCAGTACCGTGGTGTACCAATGGGTAAACTTCCCTCGGCAGGCGGAAGTTTCTCACCTGTGGCTCCGAGGAAAGCCAAGAAAAAGCATAAGTACCACGTATAATCGTTAAAGCATCCCTTTTGTAGAAGGCAATTCGTAGTGGTATATATCGCGCTTCACAGCCATCTTCAATGCTCTTGCCAGTGCCTTGAAGATTCCTTCGATCTTATGGTGCTCATTTTGTCCTTCTGCCTTGATGTTGAGGTTCATCTTGGCCGCGTCACTCAGACTTTTAAAGAAATGGAGGAACATCTCTGTAGGCATCTCACCGATACGCTCCCGTTGGAACGTGGCATCCCATACGAGCCAGGGACGACCGCCGAAGTCGAGTGCCACTGAGCACAGACAGTCATCCATGGGCAGACAATAGCCATAGCGTTCAATGCCGCGCTTGTCGCCTAATGCTTGTAAGATACACTCTCCTAATGCAATGGCTGTATCTTCGATGGTGTGGTGCTCATCCACATGGAGGTCTCCCTTGGTGTGTATCAGCAGATCCATCATTCCATGTTTGCCAATCTGCTCCAACATGTGGTCGAAGAAGCCCAAACCGGTAGAGATATCACATTTACCAGTTCCGTCGATGTTCAGTCTGACGTGTATATCTGTCTCCTTGGTAGTCCTTCTCACCTCAGCAACACGTTCTCCAGCAAACAGGAGTTCTGCGATTCTTTCCCACGTCATATCTTCATCGAGTATGAATGCCTTACACCCAAGGTTCTCTGCCAATTGACGGTCGCTTTCACGATCACCAATCACATAGCTGCCAGGAATATCATAAGCAGGGTTGTTGATATACTCCTTGAGCATCCCGATACCTGGTTTGCGGTTAGGGTGGTTATCCTCAGGGAAATGCGGGTCGATCTTAATGTCATCGAAAGTAATCCCTTCGCCTTCGAGTGTTTGCAGGATGAAGTTATGAACAGGCCAGAAAGTGTCCTCAGGGAAAGCTTCCGTACCCAGTCCGTCCTGGTTGCTCACCATGACGAAACGGAAGTCAAGATTCTGTCGGATGAATCCCAGGTTACGGAACACTCCTTTGACGAATTTCAATTTCTCGAAAGCATCAATCTGCTCATCGGCAGGCTCTTCTATCAGCGTACCGTCACGATCGATGAATAATATCTTTTGTGGTTTCATGATTCATATAATAATAGGTGATACTCAATACTCTGTATTCAGCTTCAGGTTCCTCTTCTCCTGTTCCTTTGCTTCGATGGAGCCGTAGATATAATAAATCGCAAACAGAGGGAATATCGTCAGGATGAAATAGATAAAGTATGAAAACAAGGAAACGACGAAGGCCAGGGGGATGAAATATCCCGGCAGACCCGCTTCGTCGCCCATCGCCACACCTTGTAATGAAATGCCGTATGCCGTGAACAGAATGGTCAGTGGTAGAGAAAGAATCATCGTGACCACTGTCATACATATAGTGACCACCAAAAGGGTGATGAAGATATATCCCCAATGCTTCATTCCTATCTTCCATCCCTTGAAGAAGATCTTGTGGAAGTGGGTGTTTGTCTCCACGAAATACTGCATGATGATATAGACAAGAGGCAGCAGTAACAGTAAGAATGCTGTCATGGTAATTGTCACAACTCCCATTGATTTGAAGTAGTCCATCTGTTGTTGTTGCATCTGGATCATTGGATCTGTCTGAGGAATGCCTGCAGAAGTATCACCCGCGCCCGGTAAAATAAGATAAGAGATGGTAAAGACGAAGACGGATACGATTGCTAACAGGAGCAGCATCCAGAGCCAGATTTTGAGGGAGCGTTGGAAGTTCCAGGGGAATGACTGTCCGTTGATAAACATCATAATCCTTCCTGTGAATAAAGCATCTGTGACAAAGACAAGGATTATCATGCATAAGGAGGAAAGCATGCTCAACAGCATCATAGGCGGTTGTCCATAAAACCTGAATTGGTTCAGTACGAACGCACCCAGCACAACTGCCATAGCGAGCGCATACGGCCAGATATGCTTGAGTATCACCTTATAATTGTCGGTGAACAGATTGTATGCAGCCTTGATCGTGGCACGGTATCCCCGACTCTTGATCAGTTCTTCTTGTTTCAGTTGTATCATGTTTGTCATTCAATTATCAACGAATGCTATTATTTGCTGCAAAGATACGAATAAACGAATACAATACAAAAGAAAAACGGTTTTTTCTTTTTATTGTTGAGTGGGAGTATCTTCGGCGAAGCCAAAGGTAACGAAAGTTAGTCGCACATCCAAAAGAATGAATGCTTTTTTTGTCAATCTTAAGTTTTTTGCATTACTGGCATTAGTCACTTCAATTTATGGACAATTTATAAAATTCACTCAAAGGTACACGAAAAAACACGGAAATCCCAATAAATAAAGGGAATTCTATCAGTTTTAACATACACGCAACATACACCAACATACACTATACGGGCTTTAACATACACGCAACATACACGCCGACGGGTTGTTGCGAAGATAAGTGGCTTAGTTTCTATGAGAAAGTAGCCTAGTTTCTTTTTATTCCCACGTTGGGAACTTTTTATTCCCATGTTGGGAACTTTTTATTCCCATGTTGGGAACAATAACTCTCATGTGAATCTCGCGTGTATGTTGCGTGTATGTTGCGTGTATGTTAAAGCCCGTATAGTGTATGTTGCGTGTATGTTGAAAACACCCATTTCCCTCGTATATAAAGGTGTTTCCAGCGAAATCCGTGTATGTTGCGCCAGTTTTGTGAATTCAAAAAATGAATTGTTAGGTTTTGCATTGCGATACCTATGGTTTTAGACTCCAATACCTATGGTTTTAGACTCCAATACCTATGGTTTTAGACTCCAATACCTATGCTTTCAGACTCTAATATCTATGATATTGCACCTCGATACCATATAGGTTTGGCTACGCCGAAAGTACTCTCGTTCGGAAATGAAAAGAAAAACTTGTTTTCCTTTTGCATTTCACTCACTTATTCGTACCTTTGTCCCCATGAAACTGATCAATTGGGGTTTTATCGGTTGCGGTGAGGTAACTGAGAAGAAGTCGGGACCGGCCTTTAATGAGGTGACGGGATCGAAGGTGGTGGCGGTGATGAGCCGCACCGAACGTCGTGCCCGTTCTTACGCAGAGCGCCATCATGTTCCAAAGTACTACACTGATGCGCAGGAACTTATCAACGATCCCGATGTAAACGCCATCTATGTGGCCACACCTCCCAGCAGTCATGCCACCTTCGCCATTATGGCCATGAAGGCGGGAAAACCTGTTTATGTGGAGAAACCTTTGGCAGCCAGCTACGACGAGTGCGTACGCATCAATAGAGTGAGCGAGGAAACCGGTGTCCCCTGCTTTGTGGCATACTACCGTCGTTACCTCCCGTACTTCCAGCGTGTAAAAGAGATTGTTCAGGGTGGGGTGATCGGTAATATCGTCAACGTACAGATACGCTTCTCTGTTCCGCCGCGCGATCTTGATTACACCTCTGAGGAAACGCTTCCTTGGCGACTGCAGCCTGCCATTGCCGGAGGTGGTTATTTCTATGACTTAGCCCCTCATCAACTCGATCTTCTGCAGGATATCTTCGGCGTAATTACTGAGGCCGATGGTATCTGTGCCAACTGCGGTCATCTATACAAGGCAGAAGATAGTGTGAGTGCGTGCTTCCGTTTCGAGAGTGGCGTACCCGGCAGCGGTTCTTGGTGTTTTGTTGGTCATCAGTCGGCCCAGGAGGACTGTATTGAGATGATTGGTGAGCAGGGCACCTTGAGTTTCTCCGTATATAACTACGACCCCATTCGCTTAGTTACCAGCGAGGGCTCCACGGAGATTGTTGTTCCCAATCCTCCCTATGTGCAGTTACCTATTATCCGCTCCGTGATTGAGGATCTGCAAGGTATTGGTATCTGTACTGCCACAAGCGTGAGTGCCACGCCTGTGAACTGGGTGCTCGACAGGGTGTTAGGGAAGTTCTAACAGTTGATAGTTGACAGTTGATAGTTGATAGTTGACGGTTGTGAGATGATAAGTAAGGTAAAATGGTTGTTGACGGGGTTGCTGATGACGGTGATACAAGAAGTTACCGCCATGGATGACGTAGCCGATACAATCATGTTCGTTTCTGAGCCCTCTACCATGGAAGTGATGGCAAGTAAGGAGGATATTCCCCATAAGGTGGGAAACTTCTTCACCCGTTACTTCAAGGACTTCAATGAAATCGACACCACCTACATCGAACCACAGCATTACAACTACGCAGTGATGTTGCAGAACACCAATACTTACGAGACTTATAGGATTAGTAGTAAGTCGGGTCAATCGGTATCGTTTGCACCAGAGATGACCTACCGCATCGGTCCTTATTTCGGATGGCGATGGATATTCCTTGGATACACCTTTGATATCAGTCATTTAACCAGCAGTCATAACAAGAAAGAGTTCGACATCAGTCTGTACAGTAACCTGATGAGTATCGACCTCTATTACAGGAAAACAGGCAATGACTATAAGATTCGAAACATCGGACTGAATCATCAGCAGAAGACCATCCGAGATGTGGATATTCCGTTTTCAGGATTGAATGTGGGAATCATAGGTTTCGACCTTTATTATATCTTCAATCACAAGAAGTTCTCATATCCTGCGGCATTCAGTCAGAGCACTGTCCAGCGGCGTAGTTGCGGATCGGCATTGATGGGAATAGGTTATACACGTCATAGCATCCATCTGGATTATGAGAAACTGCAGAAGACCATGAATAACCTCCCATCGGATATAGAGGAGAAGTACGGCACTATCAAACTCGATAGCGGTCTGATGTTTAATGATGTGAAATACAAGAACATCTCTGTATCAGGAGGATATGCCTATAACTGGGTTTTTGCTCGCAACTGGCTGGCAGCCGCCAGTCTTTCGTTGTCCTTGGCCTATAAAGAGTCGGAAGGTGACCTGTGGAAGAGTCAGACGAGTCGTTTCCGCGATTTCTCCTTCAGTAATATCACATTTGATAGCACAGGGCGTTTTGGCATCGTGTGGAACAATACGCGCTGGTTTGCTGGTATGAGTGCCATCATCCACAGTTACAATTACCGTAAGACGCAGTTCTCTACGAATAATAGCTTCGGTAGTCTGAATTTCTATGTAGGCATGAATTTCAAGAGAAAGAGAGGACATTGAAGGATTTAAGGATTGAAGAATTAAAGAATTGAAGTAATGAATAGAATAATATTGATTCTGTGTGGTTTCATGTTGTATGTTCCCTCCCACGCCACACAGGTGCATTATCAGCGTGAGGATAGTGTGAAGGTGATGCGATTGCTTTCAGAGGCGCCCCGTAAGGGGAATCTGCTGGTGCACTTCGCCCGTCAGCTGAAGGATATTCCCTACGTAGGACATACCCTTGAGCCGTTCGACAAGGAACGGTTGATTATCAACCTGCGCGAACTCGACTGTACCACGATGGTGGAAAACGCACTGGCATTGAGCCTGTGCGTACGTGACAGTCTGTATTCTTTTGAGGCCTTCTGTCATATCCTGCAGAAGATCCGCTATGCACAAGGCGATGAGCCGGCGTACGTCAGACGTTTGCATTACTTTACCTCGTGGATCGAGGATAATACATCCATGGGATTCTGCAAGGAGATACAGTCGCCTAACCCGCCCTTCACGGCCGTACAGACCATTCAGGTTAACTACATGACCCAACATCCTGATCTCTATCGGATGCTCAAGGTAAATCCGGGTGATATACCAGGAATCCGTGAACAGGAAAAGGCAATAAACGGACGACAGTACCGTTATATTCCACAGGAACAGCTCACCAATACGCAACTGCTGCGCAATACCATCCACGATGGGGATATCATCGCCATTATCACAACGATTGCCGGTCTTGATACGCAGCATATCGGTATTGCCGTTTGGCATGATGACGGACTGCATCTGCTCAACGCTTCCAGCATCCATCATAAGGTGGTGGAGGAACCCATGACGCTCCAGCATTACCTGTTTCAGCATAAGACCATGCCAGGTATTAGGATTATAAGACCGAAGATGGGAGATGAGAGATGAAAGATTAGAAATGTACTAACTATTTAAATATTATTACGATGAAAAAGTTATTGAGATTCACACTGTTAACAGTATTTGTTGCGACATCACTTCAAGTGAGTGCCAAGTTCTATCCTGCTTACAAAAATGCGCCGAAGATGCATATCGGTGTAAGAGGCGGTATCACGTTTTCAACGATGGATTATGGCAATGCCGAGGTGTTGACAGCACCTTATGGTGGATTGGCTGTAGATTTCAAGGTGGCTAAACTGCCCATCTATGTTGAAACAGGTGCCTATTATATGGATAAAGGTTGCCGCTATGAATGGTGGGGTGATCATAAGGACTACACCGACCACAACCACTCCATCTTTATTCCAGCTGTGGCCAGCTACCATTTCTATATCGGTAAGAACATGACATTACAGCCATTCACCGGCTTCTATACTTCGTATGGTATCGATTATGAGAAACTCGATTTCGGTATTCGAGAAGGTGTTGCTTTTACTTATAATCAGTTCTATACCAACCTTGGTGTGAATGCCGGATTGGTGGAACAGGACGGAGACGAGGAGCATGCGTCCATCTTCCTTACCGTCGGCGTGAACTTCTAGTTTATGAGGAGTGAGAAGCCTCCTGACTCGAAAAAAACTCCTCAGAATAACCCTTTTGCGACAGATTCTGGCATTGTTTTCTGGATCTGTCGCAATTATTATATCCCTGTCGTAACAACTCTGATAGAAAAACACGAAAAAACTTCTAGTCTGACGAAAACGATCATACCTTTGCATCAGAAATCAGAAACAATTTAAAACAACAACAATGAAAAAGGTATTTTTGATGGTCGTAGTCGCCATGATGACTGCAATGAGTGTGAATGCGCAGAGTAATGAACCCCGTCACGAGATCGGTCTGAGCTATGGATTAGGTGCCTCTGCCGTATTCGATGGTTTGGGCTACGGTGTAAGTAACGGTATATTCGACAGTCTTTCAGGTGTCGAAGCAAAGACAAAAGATGACTTGGGTACTGTTGCTATTGAGTATTTCTACCATCTGAACAACCCGCGTATTGCCATCGGTGGTATTGTGGCTTTTGCACACTATAGTGATGACGTGGTGAAGAAAAAGGATAATGATATTAAGGTAGGTGAACGCGAGCGCGATTATTTCACGGTGATGCCCGCAGTGAAGTACGACTGGGTTCATAAGTCACATTTCGCCCTCTATTCAAAGGCTGCAGCTGGTGTTATGTTCCACAATTCCAATGAGAAGGATCTTGCGGCTAATAAAGAGTACAAGGACAACGACACCTTTTTCATGTATCAGCTCTCATTCATTGGTATGGAGTTTGGTGCGAAGGTCCGCGGCTTCTTCGAGGCAGGTGTAGGTGAACAGGGTATTATCCTGGGCGGTGTAAAATTCAAGTTTTAATCCAAAACTAATAGTTAAAACAATAACAATTAACAACAATGAAAAAGGTATTGATGATGGTCGTAGTCGCCATGATGACTGCAATGAGTATGAGTTTAACCAGTTGTGCTGAACAAGAAGAAGGCGAGAGCAATGAGGACTGGATCCTGCGTAACGTTATTAACGGTCCTGCCTGGCATGTAGACATGATTCTGGACGACAACGGCAGATGGGTGCGCTGGGAAGATGCAGAACTGTTCAATTTCAATGTAAAGTTCAGCGCCAGCAAACACAACTATAAGGCAGAAAAGTTCTACTACAAGGATGGTGTGGCCGACGAGTCAACACGCGAGAAATACGACAGCAACGACAACACCCTCTACGCCATCAAGGATGCAAAGATCATCGAAGGAATGGTCGATGGCAAACATTTTTTCCGCATCACACTTCACAAGGAGGTTTCGTCAGTAATGGAGTGCTCCCTTTATTTCTACAAGGAGAACAAGACCTACGAGGTGAGGATGACTCGATAATTTCTATATAATAACTGTATTTTTACCTTAACAATTGCGACTGGTACATGCTAGAAACAATTAAAACAATGACAACAATGAAAAAGGTATTTATGATGGTTGTAGTCGCCATGATGGCTACAGTGAATGTGATGGCACAGAAGCAGCCGACAGGTATAAGAATGGAAGTGGCCGAGGCTGAGACCGACAGGGGAGATTATTCAATCTTCACCTACAAGGATGATGACGAGTCGTTTGGCTACTATATGAGTCTGGGACGAGTGTCCCAGTTCCTGGGCGCCGATGAAATCCTCGGTATGCAGGTGGACAACATTAAGGAAACGTGCATCTGGCTTGGTGCTACCTACGATGAGGCCAATGCCACACTCGGTACTATTCTCGACCTGTTCGATAAGGACGTGGAGACAACCACGGAGTTCAAGGGTAGGGCAGCAACCAGTGGCGAACGCCTCGGCGAACCGAGCATCACGACATGTGTAGTAGATAAGAAGCCCCTGGGTGGGAAACGCCTGATGTTTGTCTTTACCTATGGTAAAGGAAAGGCACATACCTATCTCAGCAAGACTATCGTCAAGGAACTGCGCATGGAGTTGAAGATGGATAAGAAACTCCATCCCAAACAGCATCGATAAATATATTGTCATTTTGAATCAGAAATCAGGTAAAAACAAATAGAACAGTAAGAACAATGAAAAAGATAGTAATGATAGTCGCATTCGCCATGATGACTGTGATGAATGTGAATGCGCAAGACAATAACGTTCAGCCGTATTACGAGTTAGACCAAATGCCGAAGCTGATTGAAATCATGCCGGCACCGCCCGCCTTCGATAGTCCTGAGTTTGCAAACGACATTGTACGTTACGGTTGGGGCAAGCAGCAACGAGAGGATGAGGAACGTCTGGAATTGGCTATTGCCGATGCTGAATGGGATGACCTCACCAAGGTGTTCCTGCAGTGGAAGGATGCCTTCGGATTGGAGATCAGCGAGATGGGTACTCCCGAGATCTATAAGCTGATGGTGACAGCTTTGGCAACTACCGATCCCATGCGCAAGGAGACCAAGGCATACTACCATCGTGAGCGCCCCTTTGAGCGCTTTAATGATACGATGCCTTCGCACGAGGAGGATGACCTGCGCGGTGAGGGCAGCTATCCCTCAGGACATAGTCTGCGCGGCTGGGGCATCTCCTTGCTTCTGGCACAGATCGCTCCTCAGCGTGCCAGTGAGATTTTCAGTCGCGGCTGGGACTACTGTAACAGTCGTGTTATCGTAGGTGCTCACTGGCAGAGCGATGTCGATGCAAGTCGCACCGCAGCCAGCATCGGCTTCTGCGCCCTTCAGGGCAACGAGGCATTCATCACACAGATGAAGAAGGCCCAGGCTGAATATG
Source organism: uncultured Prevotella sp. (assembly GCA_900314935.1). Taxonomy (GTDB): domain Bacteria; phylum Bacteroidota; class Bacteroidia; order Bacteroidales; family Bacteroidaceae; genus Prevotella. The sequence continues at coordinate 30,183 of OMXE01000002.1, read as the reverse complement.
CCGAGAAAACTGGCACTACCGGCGTCCGTGAAGTTAGGGCTCAGGCCCGTCAGCAGTCAGCCCGCATCTTCCACATTGATGGAACACCTGCCGATGAGAATTCGCATGGTGTGGTGATTGAGAATGGGAAGAAGAAGGTGCAGTGAGGTAGTTCCTTGAATACCCATTTCGATCCCCTTTGCGACAGATTCAGACATGGTTTTTGAATCTGTCGCAATTATTATGCCCTGTCGTAACTACTCTGTTAGAAAAACGCGAAAAAGTTTCTAAGGTATAAAAACTGGTTGTAATTTTGCATCAGAAATCAGAAACAATTAAACAATTAAAAAACAATTAAACAATTAAAAAACAATTACAACAATGAAAAAGGTATTATTATCGATCATTCTTCTGATCGCAGTCGTACAGGGAACATGGGCAACAGCCTATAAGTATTACATCGTGGAAAAGAGTGGGTCCACCCTCTTCTTCAAGGGTTCAGATACCGCACCTACCGGTAAGTTCCAGTGGAACATCACAGATAACAGTCTAAAAGAATGGACATGGCTCGACGAGAATCTAAGAGGAAGTTATACAAAAGCGGTGTTCGAACCGTCGTTTGCCGAGGCAAGACCCACCAATATGGAGAGTTGGTTTTTCTTGATGAATAACCTGGAGAAGATAGAAGGACTTCAGTATCTGAACACAAGCATGGTAACCAGAATGGATTTTTTGTTCGCAGGCTGTGAGAAACTGACAGAACTTAATCTTATTTACTTTAATACATCGAATGTGGAATCCATGGCATTCATGTTTACGGGTTGCAAAGCATTAAAAACCATCTATGTAGGTGATGGCTGGGATACATCGAAACTAACATATTTGGGTAGCGGATTGCTTTTTTCAAAATGTGAAAGCCTTGTTGGCGAAACAGGTGCAATGGTGGATCTTGAAAAAGTAGAAACTCAGAATGCAGCAAATGCCTATGTTGGCGAAGGTGGCTATCTCACTTCCGAAGATACCTATTGGGAAACGCATATGGCAGAGGATTTCATACAAATTGATGATAACTCCTACATGATCACTTATAAGGGTGAAATGGCACTGTTAGCTCATAAGGTAAACACAGGTACTACTTTTGCCGGTAAGACCTTCGTGCTGGCCAAGGACATCATTTATAACGGCGAAAGAAATAACTACACACCCATCGGCGTTAACGATCAGAAATGCTTTGCAGGCACCTTCGACGGTCAGGGTCACACCATCAGCGGTATTACACTTGAAAATGAAGGTCGACAGGCACTCTTTGCCGTAATTGGTAGTGATGCAACGATCAAGAACCTCACGCTCGATAACAGCTCCATCACCAACACAAGTAAGGGTATTGCAGCTGGCATCGTAGGTAGAATAGTCAATGGAGGAACCATTGAGAACTGTCATGTTACAGACAACGTCACGATCTCGGGCGAGGGGTTTGTAGGCGGAATTGTTGGTAGCACGGAAAAAGGTCGCATCACCATTGCAGGTTGTACCTGTGCAGCCAGTATCACCAATACTGGTAGAGACTATCCTACAGGTGGCATTGCTGCTTTCCTGGGATTCGATAACGTCAACGGCGACACCGACGTGAGGCTTAAAGACTGTCTTTACTACGGTAACATGTTGTCTGGTGAAGAAAATAAAACCGGTGGTATCGTAGGAAGGTATATCACAAGCAACATCTCTTCTGTTTCCTTCTCCAACAATTTCTACGCCTATCCGGATGCCAATATCAAGGCTATCGGTACTAAGGCTCACAGAAATGGAACTGTGAAAGAAACGTTCGGTGTCGATATCGATAGGGATCACGGAGCTGTCCACACACGTGTGGTGAGCAGTGCAGACGAAATCGAAGAAATGGGTTCACAGAGCGGGGCTACCTACGCCAAAGGTATCGCCATCTTTGATGATGGTGCCATGTACAACAATGTCTACTACAGCACTGCCCCTGCAGTGTTCCCGAAAAGCGGTGTCACCACTGACATTCAGTCGGTAGATAATGGAAAATGGACAATGGATCATTCATGGTACACACTCGATGGTCGTAAGCTGAGTGAGAAACCGACACAAAAAGGAATATATATCTTTAACGGAAAAAAAGTAATGATTAACTCATGATCAATGGATGTGAATCCATATAAAATACCTCAATTGTTGTTGACTGGTACATACTTCGGTGTGTACCAGTTTTTTGTTTTCAACATATATAATCTTCATGTTTGATAAAACAAAATTATCATTTTCCTTCTCATTTTGTCAGAATTTTCATATCTTTGCAATATGAAAAAAGTATATAAAGCACATATCCTCTATACGAAGGAGAAGAGCCATTTCGAGGTCTTGGAGAATGGCTATATCACTGTGGGTGAAGATGGGCGTATAATAGAAGTGGGCACCGGGATGACCTCGCCGGACCATGAAGATGTGGAGGTGGTTGATTTCGGCAACTGTCTGCTCATTCCCGCCATGAACGACATGCATGTGCACGCGCCTCAAGTGCATAACCAGGGTGTGGCCATGGATTTGGAATTGCTGCCATGGTTGCAGAACTACACGTTCCCTGAGGAGGCCAAGTATGCCGATATCCATTATGCCGAGCGTATGTATCGCCGCTTCCTACATACCCAGTGGCTCTTCGGAACCATGCGTAGTTGCGTGTTCGGTACTGTTCATACCGAAAGCACTCGTCTGTTGATGCAGCTATATCAAGAGGCGGGCATGGGTGCATTGGTTGGAAAGGTGGCCATGAACCGCAACTGTCCAGACAATCTTGCAGAAGATGTGGAGGCTGCTGTAGAGGGAAACGAACGACTGATAGCCGAGTTTAACCATCCCGATGCTTTAGTACGACCGATCATCACACCGCGTTTCGTGCCGTCGTGTACTCCGGAACTGCTGAAAGCCTGTGGCGAGTTGGCCAACAAATACCAGTTGCCAGTACAATCGCATTTGTCGGAGAACACTTCGGAGATTGCTTGGGTGAAGGATCTGGAAAAGGAAAGCACCTGTTATGGTGATGCCTATAACCGCTACGGACTCTTCGGACAGACTCCTACCATCATGGCTCATTGCGTTTGGACATCAGGGGAGGAACTGGAATTGATGAAACATAATAATGTCATGGTTGCCCATTGTCCTACATCCAATTTCAATCTATCTTCAGGTATGGCTCCTGTACGAACCTTCCTCGATGAAGGGCTACGTGTAGGACTCGGCAGCGACATCAGCGGAGGACATGACTTGAATATGTTCCGCATGTTGACATATGCCGTGCAGGTAAGTAAGATGCACTACCAACATGACCGCAGTAAGGCTTTCCTTACCTTGTCGGAAGTGTTTTGGATTGCTACTAAGTCGGCTGGTAGCTTCTTTGGAAAGGTTGGTAGTTTCGAACCTGGTTATGAGTTTGATGCATTAGTTATCAACGATGATGTGTTGCATCCCGATGAGTATTCACTGTTGGAACGACTGGAGCGATTCATCTGTGTAGGCGATGACCGTCAGATTGCGCATCGTTTCTGTCGTGGAAAGGAGATCATATTATGAATTTTTTAGAAGAGAAGATACTGAGCGAAGGAGTTGTCAAGCCCGGTAACATACTGAAAATCGACAACTTCCTGAATCATCAGATAGACATCGGAATCATGCGTCAGATTGCCTCCGAACTGAAAAGGCGCTTTCGTGATGTGGAGGTAAACAAGGTGTTAACTATCGAGGCCAGCGGTATTGCTATAGCCACGATGGTGGGTAACCTCTATGATGTTCCGGTGGTGTTTGCCAAGAAGAGTGAGACGGTCAACAGTGCTGATGACAAGTACGTGTCGCACGCCTATTCGTTCACTCATAAAGAGATGAACAACGTGTATGTATCGAAACCTTTTCTGCATGCAACCGACCGTGTACTGATCGTTGATGATTTTCTGGCCGACGGTCAGGCTGTCCATGCACTCATCGACTTGGTGCATCAGGCAGGTGGAGAAGTAGCCGGCATTGGCATCGCAGTAGAGAAAGGTCAGCAGAAAGGTGGCAGTGAACTGAGAGAGGAAGGCTACCGACTGGAGTCGATTGTTATCATCGAAGAGATGGATTGGGAAACGCAAACAATTCGCTTCCGCAACCAGAGTGTGTAAGTTTTTGTATTTCGCTCGTTTATCCGTACCTTTGACTTCGTCGAAGGTACTTTCGCTCGACAAAACAAATTAAAAACAAGTTTTATTTGTTTTTGTGCTCGCTTATTCGTACCTTTGCACATTATTTATAAATAAAAGGAATGAAATATGCAATGGTAACAGGTGGATCGCGTGGCATTGGCAAGGCAATTGCACTGCGAATAGCACGCGAAGGAATACCTGTGTTAATCAACTATAAGAGTAATGAGGCAGCAGCACGTGCTACAGTCAACGAGATCATGGAGGCGGGAGGCAAGGCTGAACTGTTACCCTTTGATGTGTCCGATCCGCAGCAGATAGAATCCGCCATTGAACAATGGGAAACAGCACACCCAGATGACTATGTATCTATATTGGTGAACAATGCCGGTATTCGCAAGGACAACCTCATGATCTTCATGCAGAACGAAGAGTGGGAGCGTGTCTTGGACACCACACTCAATGGGTTCTTCTATATCACCCGTCGATTGTTGAAGAATATGCTGACCCATCGCGACGGACGGATTATCAACATCACCTCCCTTTCTGGTATTAAAGGACTGCCAGGACAGACAAATTACTCTGCTGCCAAGGCAGCGGTGATTGGTGCTACAAAGGCGTTGGCACAAGAGGTAGCACAGCGTAAGGTAACTGTGAATGCCATTGCTCCGGGATTCATTGCGACTGATATGACAGAAGGTCTTGACGAGCAGGAACTGAAGAAACTGATTCCTATGGGCCGGTTTGGTAAACCAGAGGAAGTGGCATCAGTCGCGGCTTTCCTTGCATCCAGCGAGGCTGCCTATATTACAGGACAGGTGATTCAAGTGAATGGAGGACTGTATACGTAGAATTGATAATTGAAAATTGAGAATTGTGGAAAGAAGAGTGGTAGTGACCGGCATGGGCATCTGGTCGTGTCTGGGAACGAATCTAGAAGACGTAAAGACGTCGTTATATGAAGGACGTTCGGGTATCGGTATCGAGCAGGAACGCATCACTTATGGATATCAGTCGGCTTTGACGGGTATCGTTGAGAAACCCGTATTGAAAGGATTGCTGCATCGCAGACTCCGTGTGGGTCTGTCGGAAGAGGCTGAATATGCCTTTATGGCAGCACGTGAGGCATTTGCAAATGCAGGTATCGACGAAGAGTTCATGATGAAGAATGAGATTGGTGTGATCTTTGGTAACGACTCCTCAGCCAAGCCTGTGATTGAAGCGGCAAATATCATGGCCGAGAAACACGATTCCCAACTGCTGGGTAGCGGACTGATCTTCCAGTCGATGAACTCCACGGTGAATATGAACCTGAGCTCCATTTTCCATCTGCGCGGCGTGAACTTCTCAGTTAGTTCAGCATGTGCCAGTGGTAGTCATAGTATCGGACTTGGATACCTGTTGATTAAACAAGGGTTGCAGGACCGGGTGCTCTGTGGTGGTGCGCAGGAGACGAACTACTATTCCATGGCAACATTCGATGCACTGAATGCCTTCTCCAAGCGGATGGATGAGCCAACAAAGGCTTCACGACCGTTTGACCGCGACCGCGACGGACTGATTCCGAGTGGGGGAGCAGCAGCGTTGATGCTCGAGGACTATGAGAGTGCAGTGAAAAGAGGCGCTCCGATTATTGCTGAGGTATGCGGCTATGGCTTCTCATCCAACGGCGGCGGTATCTCACAGCCCAGCGACGATGGTAGCGTGATTGCCATGACACGTGCCTTGCAAGATGCTGGCTTGGAGACTGACGACATTGATTATGTGAATGCACATGCCACCTCTACCCATCAAGGGGATATGTTCGAGGCGATAGCACTCGACCGTCTGTTTTACGGCAAGCATGCCCTGATCAGTTCAACAAAGTCGATGACAGGACATGAATGCTGGATGGCAGGTGCCAGTGAGGCTGTCTATTCCATCTTGATGATGCAACACCATTTTGTGGCACCGAATATCAACTTTGAGAACCCTGACGAGTTCTCTGAACCCTTGAACTTAGCTACGCAAACCATTGAGACAGAAATAAATACCGTGCTGAGTAATTCCTTTGGCTTCGGCGGAACAAACTCGGCATTGGTCATCAAAAGTATCAAATAGAACTGCTTATGAATCTTGCACCTGCCTTGGAGAAGGCTTACACGAAAGAACACCTGTCGGCACGCGATGCTCAGCGACTGGCAGAGTATATCGCTTTTGGACCAGTGATCTTCCAGGTGTCGCGCCTGATGGTGAAGTTCGGCATACTCGAGATGCTGCGCAATAGTGATAAGGGTATGACCGTGGAAGAGGTGACAAAGGAAACAGGAATGTCGGAATATGCCGTTAAGTGTCTTCTAGAGGCTTCCCTCACCATCGGTACCGTATTGGTGAACAAGGACGATGACCGCTATCAGCTCTCCAAGACGGGTTGGTTCTTGCTCAACGATCCTGCTACAAGGGTGAACATCGACTTCAATCACGATGTGAACTACCTTGGTTTCTTCCATTTGGAAGAGGCGTTGAAGGAGGGGAAACCGGCAGGACTGAAAGCCTTGGGTGACTGGCCGACGATCTACGAAGGACTGTCGGAGCTGAAACCACAGGTGCAGCGCAGCTGGTTCAACTTCGATCATTTCTACAGCGACAGTTCGTTCGACCAGGCTTTAGAGATTGTCTTCGCAAAGAAACCATGCACCTTACTTGATGTGGGAGGAAATACTGGTCGCTGGGCGATGCGCTGTGTGAATCATGATGAGGAGGTGGAGGTTACCATTCTTGACCTGCCGCAACAGATTGATATGATGAAGCGTGCGACAAGAGGTCTGTCTGGCGCTCAGCGCATCCATGGTATTGGCATGAATCTGCTTGATCCTAATAATCAGTTCCCTGTCGATCAGCATTACGATGCCATTTGGATGAGTCAGTTCCTCGACTGCTTCAGTGAGGATGAGGTCGTGAGTATTCTGAAACGGGCTGCACAGATCATGGACAAAGAGAGTCGACTGTTTATTATGGAGACGTTATGGGACCGTCAGAAATACGAACCAGCCGCGTTCTGTCTCACACAAATCAGTCTGTATTTTACGGCCATGGCCAATGGTAACAGTAAGATGTTCCATTCCGATGACCTGATTCGTCTGATTCATGCTGCCGGTCTGGAGGTGGAGACCATTCATGACAATTTAGGTCAGGGACATAGTATTATGGAATTGAAAATTGAAAATTGAGAATTGAAAATTGAAAATTGAAAATTATCATATTATGACAAGAACAGAAATTGAAGAGAAGGTAAGAGAGTTTTTAATCGATGATCTGGAGATCGACGAGGAGAAGATTGCCCCTGAGGCATTGTTGAAGGATGACCTGGGTATCGACAGTCTTGACTTTGTGGATATCGTCGTAATCGTGGAGAAGAAGTTCGGCTTTAAGATCAAACCTGAGGAAATGGCCGATGTGAAGACACTCACACAGTTCTGCGACTATATTGAGCAGAAGGTCAAGGAGTAGAAGCAAGAGGCAAGAAGCAAGAAGCAAGAAGCAAGAGATATGGAGCATAGTCAGTGGGAGGGCAAGACCGAGGGTACTACATGGATGCACCATACGCTGATACGGTCGTTCCGTTACCTGAACCTGCGTTTTGTCTATGCAGGGATGGCAGTGTTTGTGGTTCCTTTCTATATGCTGTTTGCCCATCGTGGTTATATCTCTATGTATCATTTCTTTCGTCAGCGGATGGGCTATGGTCCTCTGAAGGCGTTCCGTTACGTTTATCTCAACCACTGTAAGTTCGGACAGATCATCCTCGACCGCTTTGCCGTGTATGCAGGGAAGCATTTCGACTTCGATATCGAGAACTACGACCTGTTCCTGGAATTGTCGGGAAAGAAGGATGGCTTTGTCATCCTGAGCTGTCATGTGGGCAACTACGAGATTGCGGGCTATGCTTTCAAGGCGAAGGAGAAACGTTACAATGCACTGGTCTTCTCGGGTGAGGCCGCCACGGTGATGGAGAACCGTAACCGACTGCTGTCGGAGAATAATATCCGTATGATTCCCGTGAAGGAGGACATGTCGCACCTGTTCCTGATGAACAACGCACTGAGCGATGGCGAAATCCTGAGCATCCCCGGCGATCGTATCTTCGGTTCACCACGATCCGTGATGTGCGAGCTGTTAGGACAGCAGGCGAAATTCCCATTGGGACCCTACGCTTTCGCAGTGAGTCATGAGACCACCGTATTGGCGATCTTTGTCATGAAGGAATCGACCTACCGTTACCATGTGTATATCCGCCCCCTCGATACAACTGTTGTGCAGCAGAAAGGCTCGCGCCAGGAGAAGGCGGCACATCTTGCCCAGCTGTTCGCGGATGAGGTAGGGGAGATCGTACGGAAGTACCCCACACAGTGGTTCAATTATTATGAGTTCTGGAATAACGATGAGATTTGAGGATATTGACATACATACGCTGTTGCCGCAGCAGGAACCGTTTGTGCTGATCGACCGGCTCGTTCATTTCGATGAGGAGCGGACAACCACATTGTTTACGGTGCGCGAGGATCACCTCTTCTATGAGGACGGTCATCTGAATGTCTGTGCATTGGTCGAGAACATCGCGCAGACTTGTGCGGCACGGATGGGATACATCAACCAGTATATCTACAAGAAAAAGGTGCAGCTGGGGTTCATCGGTTCAGTGAGGAACCTCGTGGTGAAGCGTGTCCCCCAGCTGGGCGAGACGCTCACGACAACCATTACTGTTGTGGAGGAGATTATGAAGCTCACACTGGTTAATGCAGAGATTAAGGTGGACGAAGAGACCATCGTTACGGCAGAGATGAAGATCGCGCTCAGCGAACAGGAGGTATTAGAACCTCAGTTAGTCACATCATTCAACGAAGGAGAAGGATGAGAGAACTGAAGACATCCAAGGAGTTTGAGATCCGCTTCAGTGAGGTGGATTCCATGAATATCGTATGGCATGGAGCATACCCGTTATACTTCGAAGATGCCCGTGAGGCATTTGGTAAGAAGTACGACCTCGGTTATATGCGTATCTTCGACAGTGGTTATTATGCTCCGCTGGTGGATTTATCGTTTCAGTACAAGAAACCATTGCTTTATGGTATGCACCCAAGGATAGATATCATCTACCGTCCTACTGAGGCAGCAAAGATTATCTTTGATTACGAGATTTATGATACAGAGGATGAATCACTGGTGGCCACAGGAAGGAGCATACAGGTGTTCATGGATCGTGATTACCAGTTGGTTTGGAATAATCCTGCTTTCTACGAGGAGTGGAAACGAAAATGGAACGTGTTATGATTGTCAAAGTTGCTGATACCATCATCTCCCCCCTGGGTTGTTCGACCGAAGAGAACTACCAGGCGGTGAAAGCCGGTTGTTCTGCCTTGCGGGAATACCGTTGGTCGGATCTGCCGGAACCTTTCGTGGCTTCGCTCATGGAAGGGGAGCGGTGGAAAGGAAACGATGTGCTGACACGTTTCGAGACTTTGGTGATTGAAGCCATCAACAATATTCTTCCGCAGATTGATTTCGACATCTCTTCCCCGCGGGTGATTTTTGTCCTGTCGACAACCAAGGGAAATGTGGATCTGCTGGAAGGAAGGGATGAAACACCTGCCGATAGCAGTCCGTATCCTGGTGAGACGGCCCGGAAGATTGCGGCACATTTCGGGAATACCAACCGACCGATTGTCGTTTCCAATGCCTGTATCTCAGGACTCTGTGCGCAGATAGCTGCCGTGCGGGCACTGGAAAGCGGACGATACGACTATGCCGTGGTGGTGGGAGCAGATGTGCAGTCGCGCTTCATCATCTCAGGTTTCCAGTCGTTCAAGGCCTTGTCACCTGAACCCTGCAAACCTTTCGATGCCAATCGTCTGGGTTTGAACCTCGGAGAGGCTGCTGCCGCCATCGTCTATCAAAGGGTGGAGAAAGTCCAGTCAGGACAGTGGGTAGCAGGAACTGGTGCAATCTGTAATGATGCGAACCATATCTCTGGTCCTTCGCGTACAGGTGAAGGTAGCTATCGAGCCTTGAAGACGGTCTTGGAAGATGCAGATGTAGATGATATCGCCTTTGTGAATGTTCATGGTACAGCAACGCTGTATAATGATGAGATGGAGAGCATTGCCATAGAACGGGCAGGACTGATTGACAAACCCGTGAACTCACTGAAAGGCTATTACGGTCATACGATGGGCGCCGCAGGCGTGATGGAGGTCATTCTCTCGATGCGGGCGGTGGAAGACCATACGATACTCGGCACCAAAGGATTCGATTCTTTGGGTGTAAGCAAGAATGTGAAGGTATCTTCGGAGCACCGTTCTACTGATAAGAACTGTTTCATCAAACTGCTCTCCGGTTTCGGCGGATGTAATGCAGCCATGCTGTTCACAAGGTCAGCTGGTATGAGTCATCCCTGGAAAGATATCCATGTCGGCATCTCATCACAGATAGTGATCACACCCGACGAGGCGATATTGAACGGGCAAAAACTTTCAACGACGAAGCAGGGTGGTGCGTTGCTTACAGAACTGTATCGTGAGAAGATCAACGACTATCCGAAGTTCTTCAAGATGGATGAACTGTGCAAGCTGGGTTTCGTAGCTTCTGAACTGCTCCTGCAAGACTGTGGCGACCGTCATGAGGGTACTGCCGACCGTGCCATCGTCCTTTTCAACCGCACGGGTTCGTTGTGTAACGACAGGAACTACCAGAAGACGATCAACGACATGGAGAATTTCTTTCCCAGTCCGTCGCTCTTCGTCTATACCTTGCCGAATATCGTCACGGGAGAGATTGCCATCAGGAACCATTATTATGGTGAGACCTCCTTCTATGTCCTTGACCAAGACGATTCTGCATTAATCCGTTCGATGGCCGAGGAAGTCATCTTGCAGGGCAGAGCCAAGAGTGTGATCTGCGGGTGGCTCGATTGTGAAGACAAAGACTATTTTCTCGCACGACTGGAAGTCGTGGAGTCATTATAAACATTATATTTATCATGGAATCATTGAAGAAAGAACTGAAAGAACAGATTATTGAAGTACTGAACTTGGAAGATATGCAACCGGAGGATATCGAGGACTCAGCACCGCTCTTTGGAGAAGGACTCGGACTCGATTCCATTGATGCACTGGAATTAATCGTACTGATGGAGAAGAACTATGGTATCAAGATCAAGGATCCCTCGCTCGGTAAGGAGATTTTCCGCTCTATTGATACCATGGCCGACTATATCGTTAAGAACAGAACAAAGTAGGTTACATGGAGGTCTGGATTACTGGAGCGGGCATCATCTCTGCCATTGGCAAGAACAAGACTGAGACACTGGAGTCATTACAGTGCCTCCGCTCTGGCATTGCTCCTGTTCACTACCTACAGACGGAACACCAAGAACTGCCTGTCGGAGAGGTGAGGATGAGCAATGAGGAGATGAAGACCTTGCTGGGTATTCAGAAGGAACCTACCACCCGTACGGCACTGATGGGTATCATCGCCCTGAAGGAGGCCCTGCAGGAAGCGCAGCTTGTTGAAGGCGCCCCTGGACAGAAGATCGCTTTGGTCTCGGGTACAACGGTAGGTGGCATGGACAGAACCGAACAGTATTTCCAGGATATCTTCGACCACGGTCAGCATCTGGAGTATGTGGGAACGCACGATTGCGGTGCCTCCACGGAGATGATGGCCGATTACTTTGGTTGCTTCGACATGAAGACCACGCTTTCTACGGCCTGTTCCTCGGCGGCGAATGCTATTGTTACAGGAGCGAACCTGATCCGTAGCGGGCGATATGATATCGTCGTGGTGGGTGGCAGCGAATGTCTCACTAAGTACCATCTCAACGGGTTCCGCACACTGATGATTCTTGATGAGTCACCATGCAGACCCTTTGATGCGACACGCAAAGGACTGAACCTTGGGGAGGGAGCATCCTTCCTGGTATTGGAATCGGACGATTCCGCCAGAAGGAGAGGTGTTTCTTGTCTGGCAATCCTCTCAGGTTATGGTAATGCGTGCGATGCATTCCACCAGACTGCTTCGTCCGAACAGGGAGACGGTGCTTTTCTGGCGATGCAGAAAGCCCTGAAGATGGCAGGATTGGAGTCGAGCGACATCCAGTATGTGAATGCGCACGGTACGGGAACGCCCAACAATGATGCCAGTGAGAGTAATGCCCTGAAACGGGTGTTCGGTGCAACCCTACCAGCCGTATCATCTACGAAGGCGTTTACGGGTCATACCACCAGTGCCTCTGGTTCGATAGAAGCCACCATCTGTCTGCTGGCCCTTCAGCACCAGTTCGTACCAGTGAACCTGAACTGGCAACAGCCGATGGAAGATGGCATCATCCCCTTCACATGCACTCCATCATCCGCACCGCTTTCCTTGCATCATGTGATGTGCAACTCCTTTGGGTTTGGGGGAAATGATACTTCGTTCGTTTTATCGAGGAAGGCTCCTTCCTCCTTCGTCCTTCGTCCTTCCTCGAAAATATACATCCGCTCTGCCGCCCAGATATCCATCCAACAGCCGCTTTGCGACAACTGGATGGAGCATCCGCTCTCTTACGACACCCCGTTTGCCACGGCCATTGATCCCGACTTCCGTACCTACATGAATCCCTTGCAGAGCAGAAGGATGGGAAAAGTACTGAAACGGGCACTCGTCACAGCACAGGCTGCCTTGAACGAGGCGCAGCTGGATCACCTCGATGCCATCATGATGGGTACGGGTATGGGCTGCTGGGAGAATACGGAACGTTTCTTGGAACAGATGTGCCGCGAGGGTGAGTTGTTACTAAAGCCAACCTATTTCATGCAGTCAACGCATAACACCATCAGTTCGATGTTGGGCATCCAACTGAAATGTCATGGTTATAACACCACCTACTCTCACGGTAAGCACTCGTTCGACAGTGCCCTGCTGGATGCGTTCATGCAGCTGAAGAATGGAGAGATCAGTAATGCCTTGGTGTGTGCGAATGATGAACTGACACCTGCTTTCTGTGCCATCATGCAGCAGGCTGGTATCTTCGGACAGCCAGGACAGTGGGTTACGGGCGAAGGCTCAGTCTCGATGGTGTTGACAACCGATCCCGAAGGAGCATGGTGCGAGATGGTAGATATCTCTATAGACAACGACGGACTACAGGATGCAGATGATTTCTCCTGGAATGACTGCTTCGGTGGCGGTTATCTCTCCTCTGCCTTCGGCGTCTATGCGGCAGCTACCTGCTTAGCAAAGGGTAAAACTCCCAACGGACAACCGGTGGAGGAGTTGCAGGTGGTTAGTCCTAAGGGTGAACAACAGGTAACACGGATTCTTTTAAAGAAGGTAATATGCGACTGATAATCCTATCCATCATCCAGAGTATCCTGCTATGTGGCGGACAGGTACTGCTGAAGTTCGCACTTAACAAGATGGGAACGTTCTCATGGACGTCCGATTTCTTCGTTCGGAACCTCACCAACTGGTGGTTCCTGGGGTGTGGTATCTGCTATGCGGCGGCAACGGTGCTATGGATGTATATCGTGAAGAACTTCCCTTTCAGCATGGCATACCCCATGATCTCCCTGAGTTATGTGTTCGGTATGATTGCCGCGATGTGGTTCTTCCATGAGCAGATCCCGCTGGTTAGATGGGTTGGCGTGTTTCTGATCATGAGCGGATGTGTACTCATAGCAAAATGATTGAATGAATATGAAGAGAATGAGAATAAGACTGATCATAGGACTGATGGTGGCAGGTATGTTTTCCTGCTTGTCATTACATGCCCAGACAAAGGTTTCTGCTGCCCAGGCAAAGACGATGATTGCCAAGATCAATGCCGCTGCAGCAAAGATCCGTACCATACAATGTGATTTCCAGCAAACAAAAACCTTATCGTTCCTGAACGACAAGATGGTGTCGAAGGGCGTGATGAGCTACGATCATGCTGGCAAGCTGCGCTGGGAATACACCTCCCCCTACAGCTATGTCTTCATCATCAACAACAACCGCGTGCATATCAAGACCTCCAAGAACAGTAACACGATTGACATCCGGTCGAGCCGACTGTTCCAAGGCATTGCCCGTGTGATGATGAACAGCGTGACGGGGAAGAGTCTGAGTAACGACAGCGACTTCTCCGTGGAGATGATGACGCAGGGGAATGAATGGATTGCCTCGCTCACCCCCAAGGGGAAGGAGATGAAGGCGCTGTTCAAGACCATCCGACTGCATTTCGACAGTCAGAAGCAGATGGTGTCTAAAGTGGAGATGATCGAGAAGAACGGTGACAACACGGTGATCCAACTCATGCATGTCAAGACCAATGGGAAGATTGAAGAGAGTACTTTTGCTATTCGTTAGTCTGGTGACGGTCATGCAGCTCCATGCCTTCGACTTACAAGGCAGGAAGCAGTATAACGTAGTCATCGAGACTGCCAAGGCCAATGTGTCGGGCATCTGCATCATCAAGACCGATGAAGACGGCTCCAAGGGTGCTATCGTGAACGAGTTCGGTATCCATGCCCTCGATTTTACCGTCAGTGCCGACCGCAGGAAGGTGCGTCTGCTGCATGTGGTTGACTTCCTGAACAAATGGTACATCAAAAGGGTGCTGCGGAAAGACCTGCAGTTCCTGTTCAGTAGAGCAGGGCAGTACAGCGACCGTCGTCGCGAACTGCATACCGACGGTAACACCACCGTGATGCACAACAAGAGATATAAGATTACATACACCTTTACAGAGATAAAAGATGAGACTGATCAATAAGATGTTTTCCATCGTCAGCGAGGGTGAGACAGTCAGGATCCAACTGCATCCCGAACATGTCATCTACCAGGCGCATTTCCCTGGCAGTCCGATCACCCCAGGCGTGTGTATCATCCAGATGATTACGGAGATTCTGGAGAAGATGCACAACCGTGACATGGAACTGGTGCAGATTACGAACCTGAAGTTCGTGCAGCCCCTTTCTCCGATAGAGACGCCAGAGGTAGATATCGCCTTCAGCGCCATCGTCCATACAGACAATCAGTATAAGGTTCGGGGAACGGTCTTTTATGACGAGACGGTGTTTACGAAATTTTCCATCATCTATAGATGAACAAGACGAAGGAGATCATGAAGCAGCAGCGTGTCTGCGTGATGGTGCCGACCTACAATAACGCAGGGACGGTGGTGGATGTCGTGAAGGGCATCCTGCAGCTGACTGATGATCTCATCGTTGTCATTGACGGATGTACTGATGATACTCGGGAACGACTGGATGAGGCTGGTTTGGATATCGTGCGTGTTGACTATCCTCAGAACCGCGGAAAGGGACATGCGCTGCTTGCCGGCTTCGAGAAGGCCTTGGTCATGGACTATGATTACGCCATTACCATTGATGCCGACGGACAGCACCTGCCTGAGGATATCCCTGTTTTCTTAGAGGCTCTTCAGAAACATCCTGATTCGCTCATCATCGGAGCCCGGAACCTCCATCAAGAGAACATGTCGTCAGGCAGCACCTTCGCCAACAAGTTCTCCAATTTCTGGTTCAAGGTTCAGACAGGTATTGCGTTGTCTGACACACAGACGGGCTACCGGCTCTATCCGCTCCGTCGTCTGACAGGCAAGCGTTTTATCACCTCACGCTACGAGGCGGAGTTGGAATTGCTGGTGTTCTCTGCTTGGGCGAACATTCCCATTCATGAGGTTCCCGTGAATGTCTATTACCCACCGAAGGAAGAGCGAGTGAGTCATTTCCGACCCTTTGCCGACTTCCTTCGCATCAGTATTCTGAATACAGTTCTTTGTTTCCTGGCAGTCGTCTATGGCTGGCCCAGACGCATCATCCATCAACTCACGCATCATGGTAAGACTCTTTGAGACGATATACGATTACCTGTCGGGGAAGCGTTGGCTGGTGACCGCCTTCCTCCTCGTCTTCCTGATGGGGTGTGTGCTACTCTCCACGCGCATCCATTATGAAGAAGATATCTCGAAGTTTCTTCCACGTGATGAACAGAACGAGCGCTACACCGAGGTGTATCAGTCATTGACGAAGCAGGACAAGATTGTGGTGGTCTTTGCCTCAAAGGACACGCTGAACGTGACACCATCCGACTCGATAGAACAGGCGATGAACTTCTTTGAGGAAACGCTCCAAGAGGTTGATAGTACGGGTGTTATCAAGGACTTGCAAGTACACGTGGATGAGTCGCAGATGATGGAGGTGATGGATTTCATCGGAGAGAATGCCCCGTATTTCCTGCAGGAAGACGACTACCGGAGGATGGACTCACTGTTACAGCAACCCGACTATATTGCGGAACAGATGACCGAGAACAAGAAACTGTTGAACCTGCCCACGGCGGGAAGCAGGATGGAGAGTCTGCGCTACGATCCGCTCCATCTGTTTACGACTGTATTGGGTAGGATGCAGGACTTCCGCATGACCAGTTCGTTTGAGGTTGTCAACGGAACGGTCTTCACCCACGACAGTCGTAGTGCCCTTGCCTTCCTTTCTTCTCCATACGGTATGAGCGAGTCGGCTCAGAATGCTGCCTTGCAAATCATGCTCGACAATGTGATGCAGCAGACGGAACATGCCTATCCTTCCTTGCAGGTCTCGGCTATCGGAGCCCCATTGGTGGCTGCCGGTAATGCCCGGCAGATCAAGAAAGACAGTATGTTAGCAGTGTCATTGGCCGTGGTACTGATACTTATAATATTGATTGTCCATTACCGTCGGTTATCCTACCTGTGGTGGTTAGGGTGTGCGCTGCTATTCGGCTGGCTCTTTGCGTTGGCAGGCATGACTCTTTTCCGCGACAGCATCTCTATCATCGTACTGGGCATCGGGTCGGTCATCATCGGTATTGCGGTGAACTACCCGCTGCATTTCCTGGATCATCTCAGAGAAGTGGGGGATACACGTCAGACATTACGCGATATGGTACCCCCGTTGCTGATTGGCAATATTACCACGGTAAGTGCCTTCCTGTGTCTGGTGTGGCTCGATGCGGCAGCCATGCGTGACTTAGGATTGTTCGGTTCCCTGATGCTAATCGGTACCATCCTGTTCGTCTTGGTCTTCCTGCCTGTATGTGTTGGAAGAGGAAAGACAGTACGCCCATCGGTTTCTAACGCGCAAACAGCAGTACAGAACGCTCCGTACTGCAGTGCAGACCGCTCCGTACGCAAGTACACCAAGCTGAGTACTACAGTACGCAACGTGTGTATCCTGCTCATCACTGTCGTCTTGGGGTATTTCAGTACGAAGACATCGTTTGATTCCGACCTGCGGAATATCAATTACATGACTGCCCAGCAGCAGAAGGATATGCAGTTGCTTGCTGCAGCCTCGAATGAAGCACCTGTCTATGCGGTGGCAGAAGGGAAGACACTCGATGAGGCTTTGCGTGAGAATGAAACGGCAGTGATGCCCAAGATGCGTGTCCTTGAACAGGAAGGAGGCATCGGGAAGGTGAGTGGGGTAGGACAGTTCCTTCCCACCCAGGAGGTTCAGGCAGAACGACTCCATCGGTGGGAGCAGTTCTGGGAGTCGCATGCCGCAGCGGTGACCGCTGAACTGAAACGCCAATGTGCCGTCCAGGGCTTCAACGCCCAGGCCTTTGACCCCTTCTTTGAGATGCTCTCAACGCATTTCGAACCACAGTCGTTAACCTTCTTCGAACCCATCGTCACCCTTTTGGAAGATACCTATATCCTGAATGACAAGGAGAAGGGCACGGTACGGGTTGTCAACTATGTGCAGACCACCGATGAGGAAATGGTGAAGAATGCGGTTAACAACTCCACACCCTCTTCTTATGCCTTCAGTGCCCAGGATGTGGGTAACCAACTGGTGAAGGTGCTGTCTGACAGCTTTAACTACATCGGCTTCGTATGTGGCTTCGTGGTGTTCTTCTTCCTTTGGCTCTCCTTCGGCAGCATCGAACTCTCGCTGATGTCGTTCCTGCCTTTAGCGGTGAGCTGGGTGTGGATCTTAGGATTGATGCACCTGCTGGGTATTCAGTTCAATATCGTGAATGTCATCCTTGCTACCTTTATCTTCGGACAAGGTGACGACTATACCATATTTATCACCGAAGGATTGTTATATGAATATACAACGGGGAAGAAACGACTGGCCTCCTATAAGCGTAGCGTGGCGCTGTCGGCCATCCTCATGTTCATCGGTATCGGTACCCTGATCTTCGCCAAGCACCCTGCTTTGCGGTCATTGGCCGCCGTTACCATCATCGGAATGTTCACCGTAGTACTGATGGCTTACTACCTCCCACCATTAGTGTTTAGGTGGCTGACACGCGGAGTCCGGACGGCAGATCCCTCATCTCTTACCTCTCATGTCTCATCTCCATTACCTATCACCTTGGGACGATTCCTCCGTTCCTTGTTCTCCATCGTCTTCTTCCTGTTGATGATGTATCTGTTCATGCTCCCGTTCACGTGGCTATATTTCCATATCGGTAAGAATACAGAAGAGAAGAAACTGCGGTATCACCGACTTCTGCAGAAGGTTTCCGACTTTGTCATCCATCGGGTGCCAGGCGTGAAGTTCCACTTGGAGAATCGAGTGGGCGAGACCTTCGAGAAACCTGCTGTGATCATCTGTAACCATCAGTCGCACCTCGACCTGATGTGCCTGATGATGCTCACGCCGAGGATGGTTTTCCTTACGAACGACTGGGTGTGGCACAACCCGTTCTATGGAATGGTCATCCATCGGGCTGAGTTCTATCCCGTGAGCGATGGTATAGAGAATCATATTGATCAGTTGAAATCGTTATACAACCGCGGCTATTCCATAGCGGTGTTCCCAGAAGGTACGCGGTCGATCGACTGTTCCATCCAGCGTTTCCACAAGGGCGCCTTCTACCTGGCCGAGCAGCTGCAGGCAGATATCCTACCCATCATCCTGCATGGTGCAGGGCATGTTCTGCCCAAGAAGGACTTCATGCTACGACAGGGTAGGATAGATGTGGAGGTTCATGAGCGCATCAAACTGGATGATCAGCGGTTCAGCAGTGATCTGCTGACACGTACCAAGCAGATGCGGGCCTACTACAAGGAGCATTATGCCGCGATGTGCGAGCAGATAGAGACGGCTGATTATTGGCGTCCGTATCAGAAATACATAGAGAAATATCAAATGCGAACATGAAGAAGGTTGTCATCATAGGTAGCGGACTGGGCGGATTGACGTGCGGTGTGATCCTGGCCAAGAACGGTTACGAGGTAACTATCCTTGAGCAGGCCACGCAGGTAGGCGGCTGTCTGCAGTGCTTCACCCGTCGTGGCGTTCGCTTCGAGACAGGTATGCATTTCATCGGCAGTGCCGATAAGGGTCAGACCTTAGACCGCTTTGCTCATTACTTGGGAACATCTGAGTATGTAGGGTTGAGTAGGTTAGACCCCACAGGCTATGATGTAGTATCTCTTCAGGGTGAGCAGTTCCGCTTTGCCAACGGCAAGGAGGCGTTCATCGAAGAGATGGCAAAGTCGTTCCCCAAGGAACGTGAGAACCTGCATCGTTATTTCGCCCTCGTGGAACAGGTGGCGAATGCCTCCTCCCTGCATAGTCTGCGACACACGGAGAACGACAGTGCCCTCAACACCACCTTCCAGCTGCGTAGCATCAATGAGGTGCTTGATGAGGTCATCGGCGATCCTCTGCTGCGCCAGGTACTGGTGGGGAACCTCCCGCTGTATGCAGCCGAGAAGGACAAGACACCTTTCGCCACCCATGCCTTCATCATGGATTTCTACAACCAGAGTGCTTTCCGCATCATCGGCGGAAGCGATGCGATGGCCAAAGGATTGATAGCCTCGCTCGAAAAGGAAGGCGGAAAAGTGTTCACCCGTCAGCGCGTCACTGAGATTGTCTGTGACGAGAGTAAGGCGGTGGGGGTGAAAACAGCGACAGATGACTATTACCCGGCGGATATCGTGATCTCTGATACCCATCCGGCACGCACTTTGGAGATGGTCTCGTCGCCCTTGCTGCGCCCAGCCTACCGTCAGCGCATCACCTCCCTTCGCAACACCATCGGTGGTTTCTCCATCTATGTGCACTTCAAACCGGGAATGGTTCCCTACATGAACCATAACTTCTACGGCTATTTGCAATCGACTCCCTGGAACTGCGAGAAATACGACGAGCTGTCGTGGCCGAAGGGTTATCTGTATATGCACTTCTGTCATGAGGAGAACCCCCGCTTTGCTGAGTCGGGTGTCATCCTGTCGTATATGCATTACAATGAGGTGGAGCGCTGGGAAGGAACAACAGTGGGACATCGCGGCGAGGAGTACGAGCAGTTCAAACAGCAGAAGGCAGAACGCCTGCTCGAAGCTGTAGAGCACGACTTCCCGGGTTTACGTGAAAAAATAGCTCATATCTATACCAGTACGCCCCTTACTTACCGTGATTATACAGGGACAGAACGAGGTTCGATGTACGGCATTGCCAAGGATATCACCATGGGCCCGGCAGCACGTGTACATCATCGCACGAAGATTCCCAATCTGTTGCTGACGGGTCAGAACGTCAATTCACACGGCGTGTTAGGGGTGATGGTAGGCACCATCGTCACCTGTAGTGAGATCATCGGATCGGAAACCATCTTCAAACAGATCAAGGCATGCAACGAATAGCAGTGATAGGCGGCGGTCTGGGCGGACTCTTTACGGGTGCGCTGCTGGCCAAGGAAGGATACAAGGTGACGGTACTGGAGAAGAACCACACCTTGGGGGGCGGTTTGCAGACCTTCCTCCGTCATGGCATGCGCTTCGAAACGGGGATGCATATCCTCGGCGGATTGCGTGAAGGGGGAAGCATTTGGAAGATCTGTCGGTATTTGGGCATAGACATCATAACCGATGATCAGGGAGAGATGCCCTTGCGGAACGACAAGACCATCGTTCTGCGACCTACGGATGCCGGTTGCATGGACAGCATTACCTATCTCAAACATCACAAGACCTACTGTATTCCAGAGGGGAGGGAGGCCTTCGTGAAGTATTTCAGTAAGGAGTTCCCCCATGAGGCGGAGCATATACACGACTATGTCGATGCGTTGTTCGAGCTGGCGGAAGAGGTAGACCTGTTCTGGATGCGACGAGGGAGCGATGCACTCTTCTCCCATTCGGAACGTTTCTTGTGGTCGGCCGACGAGCTGATAGCCCATTATATCCAGGATGAGCGGTTAAGGGATATCCTGGCATATATGAATCCGATGTACGGTGGCGTGAAAGGTCATACACCTGCCTACATCCATGCCCTGATCAATGTGTTGTATATCACGGGGCCCAGCAGATTCGTAGGGGGCAGTCAGCAGTTAGCAGATGCCTTGGCAACAGTCATTCGCGAACATGGAGGAGAGGTGAAAACCGATGCGGAAGTTGTACGTATAGTCGTGGATGATCATCAGGCAACGGCCATCGAACTGTCAAACAACGGGACTGTCATCAATGATTTTACACAAGTTGTCTCGGCCATTCATCCCGCAGCCCTCCTTCCGTTGTGTACCACCGGCGCTTTCCCGAAGTCGTACACCACGCGTGTCAACGAGATTCCCAACACCTATTCGGCCTTTACCCTATATATCCAGTTCAAGGAGAACGCTTTCCCCTACATCAACCATACCTGTTATGAACAGGATGACTACGGGGAGGTATGGGAACATGGTGAGTATGACGCCCACGACTGGCCGAAGGGGTTTATGTATATGACGCCTGCCGATGCGGTAGATGCGCCCCAGACCTATGCCTCGAAGATGATCATCAACTGTCTGATGCCCTTCTCGGTGGTGGAGCGCTGGGAGAATACCCATGTGGGACATCGAGGGGAAGAATACAAAACATGGAAGCAACAGCATGTGGAGAAGGTGCTCGACAAGATGAAGCTGTTGTATCCTGGCTTCAGGAACACTGTTCAGTACGTCGAAGCATCAAGTCCACTGACCATCCGCGACTACTACCACCAGCCGCAGGGGGCGCTCTATGGGATGAGGAAGGACTGCAGGAACATCATGCTTTCGCAGATTCCTCTTTATACGAAGGTCAGGAACCTGTTCCTGACGGGTCAGAACATTAACCTGCACGGTATCTGCGGCGTGCCCCTCACGGCCATCAACACCGCTGAGGCCATCATGGGCGAGAAGGTACTGGTGGAGAGAATAAACAGTGCAGGATGAGAAAGGTTGTACTACTGCTCTTATGGATGGCTGCATTGACGGCTTCGGCGGTCACGCATGTCTATCCCCGCGTTGCCTCCGATACGGTCTTTATCGTCTGTCCCGGTGGTAGCTACTGCTGGCTTGACATCAAGAATGAGGGCGCCCCCACCGTCCAGGCTCTGCAGGAACGGGGCTACGATGCTTATCTGCTGCACTACCGCGTGTCGGGCATCTTTGCACATGTCATGCACAGTAGGTTGTTCTACCGTGGACATCAGTACCCTGATGCGTTAGAAGACATCAAGGAAGCCATCAGGGAGGCACGGAAGTCGCACCGTGTGGTGGGCGTAATTGGCTATTCGGCAGGGGGACATCTCGCGCTACTCAGTGCCATCGAGGACAGGCCCGACTTCGTAGCGGCCATCTATCCGGTGGTGACCATGCGGAAACCGTATGTGCATAAACGTAGTCGTAGAGGCTTATTGGGGGAGTACCGAAAATACAATAAAACGTTGCAAGACTCGTTATCTTTAGAAAGACGTGCCAAGGATGTCAAGGCGCCCGTGTTCCTGCTGAACTGCAAGGACGACCCTGTGGTGGATTACCACCATTCGGTATTGATGGACAAAGCCTTGACTGCCGAAGGGAAAAGGCATCTCTATCTTCAATACGAGAAGGGAGGACATGGTTTCGGCATCGACAAGCACAAATGGTTAGATATTTTTTTGAAATGGATAAGATAGATATAGAATACCAGTCTCCAGAGGAGATCAAGGCTTTTCAGGAAAGGAAACTGCAGGAAACACTGCTTTATCTGCAGGAGCATTCGCGCTACTACAGACGGATGTTCGAGAAGTGTGAGATCAATATTCAGAAGATCAGACATATAGAGGACTTAGTAAAGATCCCGTTTACGGAGAAAAAGGACTTACAGCTCTTCAATGAGGACTTCCTCTGCTGTCCCAAAGATAAGATTGTTGACTACATCACCACCAGCGGAACCTTGGGTGATCCGGTGACGTTTGGTTGTACGGAAAATGATCTCCAACGACTGGCTTTGAACGAAAAGAAATCGTTTGAGTGCGCAGGACTGAAACCAGGGAGTATCCTGCAGTTGATGACTACCCTCGATAAACGGTTTATGGCAGGACTGGCGTATTTCCTGGGAATCCGTGAACTGGGGGCGAGCATCATCCGTGTGGGGAACGGCATCCCTGAACTGCAGTGGGATACCATCCGTCGCATCAAGCCCGATACGATTCTCTGCGTACCGTCGTTCATCCTACGACTCATCCAATATGCCGAGGATCATGGTATTGACTACAGGAACTCATCAGTCAAACGCATCATCGGTATAGGTGAAGGACTGCGTGACCAGCAGTTCAACCTGAATCTCTTGGGCAGGAAGATCCACGAGAAGTGGCCCGAGGTGCAGTTGTTTGCCACCTATAGCAGTACCGAGATGGGGGCCACCTTCTCGGAATGTCCTTATGGTATGGGCGGACATGTGCATCCTGAACTGATCATCGTGGAGATTATCGGTGAGGATGACCTGCCTGTAGCCGATGGTGAGACGGGCGAGGTGGTGGTTACCACACTGGGTGTAGAGGCTATGCCGCTGCTCCGTTTCCGCACTGGGGATATGTGTGCCAAGGTGGTAGAGCCGTGC
Organism: uncultured Prevotella sp.; assembly: GCA_900314935.1. Classification (GTDB taxonomy): domain Bacteria; phylum Bacteroidota; class Bacteroidia; order Bacteroidales; family Bacteroidaceae; genus Prevotella. Next base: position 6,162 of record OMXE01000002.1, on the reverse strand, counting down.
AAGTGCGGTCGCAACAGCTACCGACTGACGCCATTGATAGGACGGAAGCACAATATGATCAAGCTGAAGGGTACCACCCTCTATCCGCCGGCCATCAACGATGTGCTCGACAATACCGATTATATCGAGAACTATGTCATCTACGTCCAGGACACAGAAAGCGGAACAGATGATGTAGTGGTGAAGGTGGGATTGAAACAATCGTATGAACAGATGCCCGTCAATAACGTAATCAAAGATCTTAAAGACCGTTTCCGTGCTCGAATACGTGTGGCTCCCCGAGTGGAAATCCTGCCAGTGAAGGAGATTGCTGGTATCAATTTCCCCGCCAAGAGTAGGAAACCCGTCAAATTCATCGATCTGCGTAATCATTCATAATACACCATAAAAGATGCAACAATCCAAGTTCGACGATATCCGTCCGTATTACGACGAGGAGATTCCTGCGGCCATGAACCGTATTGTGAACAGTAATTTCATGGCACTGCTCTCTTCGTATGTCTATCCCGACCGTCCGCTAAAGGAGGTGAAGGAGATGATGCTGGGGTTCCGCACCATTCGCGACTTCCAGCTGGAGGTGATGAAGAGCGTAAACGAACAGGTGATAGCTCGGAGCACCACCGCGTTCACCTATCATGGCATTGAGCATCTTGACCGTAATAAGAACTATCTCTTCGTGTCGAATCACCGTGATATTGTGCTCGACTCATGTCTGATGCAGTATATCCTGTACAAGAACGGTCATGAAACCACACAAATCACCTTCGGAGCGAACCTGATGTCATCGCCTTTGGTGATTGATATCGGGAAGTCGAACAAGATGTTCCGAGTAGAACGAGGCGGTAATATGAAAGATTTCTACATGAGTTCTCTGCACCTCTCTGAGTATATCCGTCATGTGATTACAGAGCAGCATGAATCGGTGTGGATTGCTCAGCGTAACGGTAGAACAAAGAATGGTATAGATGCTACCGATCAGGGCATTATCAAGATGTTCTGTCTGAGCTGTCAGGATGATAAGATCGGGGCCTTAGACGAGCTTCACATCGTACCCGTTTCGGTGTCTTACGAATGGGAGTCGTGCGATATCCTCAAGGCGCTGGAGTTGTACGAATCGAGAAATGCCAAGTATATCAAGAAGCCGGGCGAGGATCTGAACAGCATCCTTACGGGTATTGTTCAACAGAAGGGTAGGGTGAACATTACGTTCTGTGAACCGATAACCCGCAACGACCTTCAGCAGTTCAATAGCTGTACCAACAACGAGTATCACAAGCGGGTGGCAAATCTTCTTGATGAACGTATCGTCAAAGCATATCAGCTCACCCCGAATAACTATATCGCCCATGATCTGCGCTATGGGCAGCGCACTTTCTCCAACCATTACACACAGGAGGAAAAAGATGCTTTCCTGCAGTATATGGAGAAACTCAACGAGTTCGAGATCAGTGAGCCAGATGTTCTCAAAGATATCTTCTTGGGAATCTATGCTAATCCTGTGGAACGAACATTAGTATGATGAATGTTCAATATATTATATTAGGTGTCATATTGGTTCTGGCGGTGGCCTATGCCGCTTGGCGTATCTATCATGTTCTCCATCATGCAGACGATCCTTGTTGCTGTTGTGAAGGGTGTTCGATGAAGGAGATGAAACGACAAGGGAAAACAAAAAAGTGCCCTAAAAATTTGCAAGATACAAATAAATAGCGTACCTTTGCACTCGCTTTAGCAAATAAGGTGCGTTAACAAAGCGGTTATGTGGTGGTCTGCAAAACCATATAGAGCAGTTCGACTCTGCTACGCACCTCACCAATAAGAATCGGGAACACCTTCTTTGGTGTTCCCGATTTCTATTTATCATGGGTCTTACCATATAAAAAGCCTCCTGAAAGAATCAGGAGGCTTATGCAGATTCTTATACCTTATTCTTTATTAATAGGCGAACAAAGGATAGTTCTTCATGGTGTCGTTCACCTTGGCACGTACCTTTGCGATTACCTCTTCGTTCTCGGGATCGTTCAGCACTTCCTCGATGAGCTCAGCAATCAGTACCATCAGGTCTTCCTTGGCACCACGGGTAGTGATGGCAGGTGTACCTAAGCGCAGACCGCTTGTCTGGAAAGCGCTACGACTGTCGAACGGAACCATGTTCTTGTTTACGGTGATGTCGGCAGCAACCAACGCATTCTCAGCCACCTTACCAGTCAGGTCGGGATACTTTGAACGCAGGTCAACCAACATCGAGTGGTTGTCGGTACCGCCGCTCACGATGTGGAAACCACGCTTCACCAGTTCCTCGGCCAATACCTTGGCATTCTTCTGTACCTGCTTAGCCCACTCCTTGAACTCAGGCTGCAGTGCCTCACCGAAGGCAACAGCCTTGGCAGCGATAACATGCTCCAGCGGACCGCCCTGCTGTCCGGGGAAGACGGCAGAGTTCAACAGCTGCGACATCTTCTTCACGACACCCTTCGGAGTAGTGTAACCCCAGGGATTGTCGAAGTCCTTACCCATCAGGATAATACCGCCACGTGGACCACGGAGGGTCTTGTGGGTAGTAGAGGTAACGATGTGTGCATACTTCACAGGATTGTCGAGCAGACCAGCAGCAATCAGACCAGCGGGATGTGCCATATCGATCATTAGCAGGGCACCTACCTTGTCGGCAATCTCACGCATACGCTTGTAGTCCCACTCACGACTGTAAGCACTACCACCACCGATAATCAGCTTGGGTTTGTGCTCAAGGGCCAACTGCTCCATCTCGTCGTAATCCACACGACCCGTCTCCTTGTTCAGGTTATAACCAATCGGGTTGTACAGAATACCGGAGGTGTTGACGTGGGAACCATGAGAGAGGTGACCGCCGTGGTCGAGGTTCATACCCATGAAGGTGTCGCCGGGCTTCAAAACAGCCAGAAGAACAGCTGCATTAGCCTGTGCTCCTGAGTGCGGCTGTACGTTGGCATACTCGGCGCCGAACAGCTTGCAAACACGGTCGATGGCCAACTGCTCCACCTGATCCACCACCTGACAGCCACCGTAGTAGCGCTTACCTGGGTAGCCCTCGGCATACTTGTTGGTCAGGTACGAGCCCATAGCCTCCATCACCTGGTCGCTTACAAAGTTCTCACTGGCAATCAGCTCCATGCCTTTCAACTGGCGCTGATGCTCTTTCTCAATCAACTCGAAAATCTCGTTGTCTCTTTTCATGTCTGTTGGGTTATGATGAAATGTGGTGCAAAGGTACGAATAAGTGAGCAGATTGCAAAAGAAATACGTGTTTTTCTTTCCCATTTCATTTTTTGTTATTATTTTTGCAAAAAGAATAGCGAAAGAAATCATAATATACGAAATCTTTATAAATATGAAAACTTACAAGATCTTGGCAGTAATGCTTCTTGCCCTCATGCCGTATATGGTTCAGGCGCAGGTAACAGATATCAACAGTCGCGACCTTCGCGGCAAAGTGGTTTATCAGGATGATGAAGTGGTGTTCCGCCAGCTCGACAAGCATACCTGGATAGGAAACGGACACAGACTCTATAACGAATCGCTCTACCTCATTGAGGGTAATGAGCGTGCTATTCTGATAGATGCAGGTGTGTATATACCTGATTTGGACAAGATCGTGGCAAAGATCACTTCCAAGCCTGTCACGATGGTGCTCACTCATGCCCATGGCGATCATGTGGGTGGGGTAGGGCCTTTCCCTGAAGTCTATCTGAATGCAGGTGACATGACGATCGTTCCGAATAACATGCGTAACTACAAGGGGCAGATCCGTTATCTTAACGATGGTCAAGTAATCGACCTTGGCGGTCGTGAGATAGAGGTGATCTTTACTCCCGGTCATACTCCCGGAAGTGCAACTTTCTTCGACAAGGCCCAACATTACGGATTCAGTGGCGATGCTTTCGGCTCAACCAACCTGCTGGTATTCACTAACCTTTCTACCGAAATGTACACCGCCGAGAGAATCGAGAACTATATGAAGAAGCATGACATCCGTTTCCTCTTCCCGGGTCATTACAGCGGTGACAATCTGGAAACGCCCCAGCGTGTTACCGATATTAAGAACATGTGCCGCGAGGTTCTGGATGGCGTCCGCAAACCTACTGCCAGCAACGGTAACAATGGCGGCATGGACATGATGGTTGACGACAAAGGTGTCCGTATCAACTTCAGTAGCAGGTCCGGCATGAAATAATCATAAGGGTATGAATTATAGTTATTGAGTATTGAAAACAGTCATCTACACACTCACCTCTGAACTTCACGATGAACAGGCCGTGAATGCTGTCACTAAGGAGTTCCTTGGTGGACTGGGCATTGCGTATGAAATGAAGGGCAACGACTATGCCGACTATGGTAGCAGTCCGCTCAGTCTGATTTATGTCCGCACAGGAGGTACAGAGGGTATCTTCCGTCGACTGCTGCCCATGCTGCAGCAGAAGAGCAGTCGTCCGTTCTATCTGCTCACGTCCGACAAGAGTAACTCGTTGGCCGCTTCCATGGAGATTCTTTCTTATCTGCGCCAGCACAACATCAAGGGTGAGATTATCCATGGCAGTACGTCATACGTTGCTCAGCGCATCCACATGCTCGAAAGGGTAGAGGGGGCAAGAAGAACGCTTGCAAGCACGAGACTGGGAATTATCGGCGAGCCCTCCGACTGGCTCATATCGAGTCATGCCGACAAAGACGTGGTGAAAAACCGTCTGGGCATCTCGCTCATTGACATTCCCATGCAGCAGCTGCTCAATACCATTGCTAAGAGGAACAGTCCTGCAACAACCGATGTCATGACAGGAGCTGAGCGTATCTACGAAGCTCTGAAAGACATTATCGCTGAATACCAGTTGCAAGGGTTCACGCTGCGCTGCTTCGACCTTCTCACATCAGTCAAGAATACGGGCTGCTTGGCGCTGGCAAAGTTGAACGCCGAGGGCTATGTGGCTGGCTGCGAGGGAGATGTGCCCGCTATGCTCACCATGATGATTGCCCGTTCCTTATTTGGTATCTCTGGTTTCCAAGCCAATCCTTTGCGCATCAACCCTGAAACCGGTGAGATGCTTTTCGCTCACTGTACCATCCCCCTTGATATGGTGGAGCGTTACGAATACGACACCCATTTCGAGTCGGGTATTGGCGTTGCCATACGCGGCTTTATGAAAGAAGGTCCCGTTACTATCTTCAAGGTATCTGCCGATCTCTCCCGCCATTTCATTGCCGAAGGCCACCTCGTGGAGAACCAATCGAAGCCCGATCTCTGTCGCACCCAGCAAGTCATCCGCCTTGCCGACAAGCACCAAACTGCCTATTTCCTCACCAATCCCATCGGCAACCACCACATCATCCTGCCCGGTCATCAGAAGGAACTACTGGAAGACGTATTCATCTTGACGTTGTGTGATACGTGAGAACAAATATTCTCTGTGGGAGTTATAAGCCTAGTTAGTGGTAGTTATAAGGCTGATTAGAGGTAGTTATAAGGCTGGTTAGAGGGCGTTAGAAGCCTTGTAGGATTTTGCAGGTAAACAGACGTTGTGAAAGTGTGAAGGATGTGAATAAAAAAAAGCTCCGCTAAATCACCTAACTGACTTATGATCAACATGTTGTTGGCGGAGAAATATATAAGGTGAGTCATTATGCAACTACTAACTCCTTCCAAAACATATCCCCCTTAAATTCCTCCGCTCCGATTCTTCTGGAAATCATGTGATTACACTAATATGGCGGAGGAATATGAGTGTATTTCAGAGAAGATGAACTCGTGGAGAGTTCAGTAGTCAAGGATTCCTTGACAACTGCTAGAGATGGTAAAAGGTATAAAACCAAAATGTATAATCTTGATGTCATTATATCGGTAGGCTATAGAGTGAAATCAAAGAGGGGCACACAATTTCGGCAGTGGGCAAGAAACTCTTTGCCTATATCAAAATGCGGGAAACATCATCAACAGATATTCTCAACTGGATACGATGAACCTATGCATAAAAACGAGAACCACCCATCTGCCAGTAGTGGTATGATGGGTGGCTTCTTGTCAGAAAGTATTTAAAAAGCTCAGAGGACTACCTTGAACTTCGTTCGAGCTCGTTCATGTTGACTTTGTCTTCGTTTGTCACGACTCGGCCAAATTGATACTAGCATCTT
>OMXE01000005.1 GCA_900314935.1 uncultured Prevotella sp. | reverse complement strand
CGTCATCGCCGATGGTACTGCAATGCAATGCGGGAGAGTAGGTAGCCGCCTTCTTTCATTCCGGAGAGGTTTCCCAAACGGGAAGTCTCTCCTTTTTTTATGTCTTGAAACATGCCCTCTTTACCCCCTTACTTTTCCTCTAAAAACATTTTTTCTTGAAAAAGCATTGTAGTTTGATTTTCTTTTCGTATATTTGCCGTTAAAACGGTGAAGATATTAAAACAATCAAAGAATGCGTAGGATCGGAAGAGCTCTTGTATGGTTACGCAGGGTGAATCACTGCAGGGGCTTCGGCGTACAGTCACCATGGGCTTATCGCTTTATCCGATATGTTGTCAATGAACACAATCCCTACTATGCCTATGAACGGATGAATGATCAGCTGCCTGATCTTGATGAGCAAACAAGGAAGATGTGCCGATTGTATTTCCGACTGGCAAACTTCATGCAGGCACAACGCATCTTCAGCTATTGTTCTCCCACTACGGCCTATGCGGCCTATATAAACGAGGGATGCCATAAGACCTCGGTGGTAGAGATAGGAGAGGATGATGTAGAGACGTTCGAAACAACATGTGCTGACAACCAGTCTGTGGAGTTTCTGAGAATCAGTCCGCAGGGCAACTATCAAACACTATATGAAAAGGCTCTTCCTTACATGGACTCAAAGAGCATCATGGTGGTAGAGGATATTCACAAAAAACAGGAAACGAAGGAATTCTGGAAATCTGTAGTCAACGATGAACGTACGGGAGTGACTTTTGATTTGTATTATTGTGGTATCATTTTCTTTGATAAGAAGCGTTATAAGGAAAACTATATTGTAAATTTTTAAACCATCGACACTATGGCAATAACAAGAGTCTATACGAAGACAGGCGACGACGGCGTGACAAGTCTGGTCGGCGGCGTGAAAGTAAAGAAAACCAATGCCCGTATCGAGGCCTATGGAACAGTGGATGAACTGAGCGCCCATTTGGGAATGCTCGCCTCTTGGATGAAGGACGGTGATGACAAAGACCTGATAATCCGCACACAGCGGAACCTGTTCACTGTGTGCTCCTATTTAGCTACTGACAAATCAAAGACTCCCTTGGCTCCTTCTTATACAATGGCTGCGGAAGAGACGCAGATCCTGGAAGAACAGATTGATGAAATCAATGCCAACATCCCTCCGCAAACTGCGTTCATCTTGCCGGGTGGCTCCCATGAGGCATCCTTGGCACATGTGTGTCGCACGGTATGTAGAAGAGCGGAGCGTCGCATCTTTTTCTTGGGAGAAACAACCGAATTAGACCCTGAAGTAACCCATTATATCAACCGCTTGTCGGATTATTTGTATGTTCTGGCAAGAAAATTAAACTTTATTGACGGTGTACGTGAAAAAATTTGGAAGAAACCTAAGTAAATAAGAAAAAAAATAGTACTTTTGCGCCCAAGTTTCTAACATGTAAAAATAATAGACTATGTATTGGACACTTGAGTTAGCATCAAAACTGGAAGATGCGCCTTGGCCGGCAACAAAAGACGAGTTGATTGATTATGCCATTCGTTCAGGCGCACCGCTTGAAGTATTGGAGAATCTTCAGGAGATAGAGGATGAAGGTGATGTATATGAAAGTATCGAAGAAATATGGCCTGACTATCCTACTAAAGAAGACTTCCTTTTCAACGAGGATGAGTATTAAAGAAACGAGCGATGTAACTTAAATGTTGCATCGCTTGTTTCTTATTTGTTTTCCTTCTTCGTTTATCAGTTAGTAGGTGTAACCATCCTCAATTGAAGGATAAAAGTGACATGGCACCCGTTGAAGGGATGGTCGGCGAGTTCCAACATTCCTCCCTGCTGCAGCATCATCCTACGAGAGAGGGATAGACCAATACCATTGCCACTTCGTTTTGTAGTAAAGAAAGGAATCGTAGCATAACTGTATCTGCGAGCACGTTGATGTCCGGATCAACACCGATTTCCCATTGGCGCGCTGCTTCTGAGAATCCGATTAACAATATTAAGACAGAATAAAACGGCTCTAACGATAGAAATGGGCGAAATCTATACCATTTTAGGTAGATTTCGCCTAAATTATTTGCATATTTCAGAAGGAAATCATATCTTTGCATCGTCTAAAAGGTGTAACACTAAAAGTAAAATACCAAAAGTGAAATAATAGTGATGGCAAAGAATAATATATTTAAACCGAGGAACCCCTTTATATACGAGGGATATGGAGGACCTGAGTACTTCTGCGACAGGACAGAAGAGACAGAAAAATTGATTACCAATCTTCAAAATGGGCGGAATACTACACTCGTTTCCCCAAGGAAAATCGGGAAAACAGGACTCATTAAACATGCCTTTAATCGCATAAGACAGCAGGATAGAGGCGCTGTATGCATCTATATCGACATCTTTCACACCCAGAATCAGTATGACTTTGTACAGACGTTGGGCAAGGCGATTGTGGAAGAAAGACTGCTCGACACGCGGACTCCGATGGTAAAAGTGCTGAATTACTTCAGTCATTGGAGGCCAACCATCAGTCCCGACCCTGTGACGGGAGCCCCCACTGTATCCGTCGCTATTGAACGCACAAACACTGAATACACGATTAAAAGCATTTTTGATTATCTCAATCAGAGCGGCAAGGAGGTTTATGTGGCCATCGATGAGTTTCAGACAATCACCGAATATCCGGAACAGGGCACTGAAGCACTCCTAAGGTCATATATCCAGTTCATCCACAATGTCCACTTTATCTTCTCTGGCAGTAAACAGCACCTGATGTACGAGATGTTTGGTTCGCCTAAGCGTCCATTCTATCAGAGCACAGCCATGCTGACACTCCTACCGTTGCATGAGGAGGTTTATTACAACTTCGCCTCGAAATGGTTCGAAGGGAAGAAGGGTTCTCTCAGCAGAGAAGTGTTCCAGCAATTATACAATCTTTTCGACGGTTATACGTGGTATCTCCAGTCTGTACTGAACCGCCTTTATGAGTCTGAGCGCCATGTCGCAGACTATCAGCAGGTGCGAGAGGCCATCTTGAGCATTCTTAAGGACAAGTCGAGTCAATACGAGATGGTAATGACTTTCCTGACCGACAACCAGCGTAACCTCTTGATAGCCATAGCCAAGGACAGTTGCGTAGCACAGCTGCAGGCCAACGATTTCATCCGTAAGCATGAGTTGCCCAGTGCCAGCAGCATCAAGAAAGCACTGGCGGTATTGCAGGATAAGGATCTCGTCTATCAGACTCCGAAAGGTTATATCGTCTATGACCGCTTTCTCGAGCTATGGCTGAAACGGACATTCATCTGACTTGACGGCCAGGTGGTGCCAGAGGTCATATTATAAGGAGCCGACTATGGATGAGATGCTCTGAACTCGTCCAGTTGCTTGAAGCAGTGGCGGTTGATGATCTCCTCCAATTTGCGGTCGTGGTTGTGGTGAATGCGGGCATCAGTGCCGCCGAATTCCAGCAGTTCGCCGTTCTCCTGAGTGTAGGGATGCCATCCGTACTGTCCGTTGCTGTCGGGATTGCTAGTATGGGCAAACTGTGCCCATACATCACTTATCCTTGTGGCCCAGATCTGATTGGCATCAAGGGTTGACTGCGACAATTGGTTGCTATAGTGGTGCAACACGTCGAAACAGTATTTCAGTTCGGCGCCGTGGGCAGAACCTTTATAGCCACGGTTGTCGCTCTCGCCAACAGTGTACATATATACATAGGTGTCGGCTTTGCGTTTACCACCGATGGCATCTGCCGTGATGATGGTCTTGGGACGGAAGAGCCAATCGATGCTCAGCAGGTCATGTGGCAACCGTTCTAACGTTTTATCTGGGTACGATTCCATAAATGCACTGATATAAGCATCGGTCTCGTCACCGAAGGTGCGCTCCAGTTCCTTGCGGGCTTCTTCAAAGGTGATCTTCTGTCCATAGCGACTTCGCTGCAACTCATTGAACGTAGTGCCAATCATCAAGGGAATATCGTCGCTGAAGCTGGCAAAAGCAGGTTGGAAGGGCTGTTGTAGGAGTACCTCTCCGTCGGGTGTCGGTCCGAAGCCCCACATCATCGGAGTGCCGGGGCGACGGGTTCCGATACTGGCAGCCATAGCACGCTGACCAGCTGCGTAGAGATCCTTATAAGGCACATCCTTGATCTTATTGATATTCTTCTTGTCGATACCCAGTTCCTTCAGCACGGCCTCGCCCAGTTCCTCGGTCATCTTCTTCGTATTCACATTGAGAATAGTACCGCTCATGATAATGGCCTTGTGGAAGAGTCCTTTGGCCTTGGGCATACACATCAGTGTACCCACCTTACCGCCGCCACCCGATTCGCCGAAGATGGTGACATTATTGGGATCGCCTCCGAACTGAGCGATATTGTCGCGTACCCATTCCAAGGCTTGTACAGCATCGAGCATACCTACATTACCTGAATACTTGTACTTCTTGGATACTGTAGAAAGATCCAGGAATCCGAGGATATTCAAACGGTGGTTGATGCTCACCACCACCACATCCTTCTTAGCCAGGCACATACCCGGATCCCATTCAGAGGTTCCTGAGTCGAAGCCACCACCATGGAGCCAGAACATCACAGGCTTTAGCTTTGAACTTTGACCTTTGTCCTTTGCGCTCGGCTTTGCCGCTTTGCTCTGCAAAGAACTTTTGGGGAGATCGGTGGTCCATACGTTCAGAACGCAGCAGTTCTCCGACATCTGTTCTTCGGTCATAGGACGGTTCTGCTGCTGCATGGTCATAGGCCCCCAATGGTCGCACACCCTTACGCCCTTCCATTTCTTAACCGGTTGGGGCGGCATGAAACGTTCCACTGTAGCATATGGAATACCAAGGAAGGCCATGGTACCTTCCTGATCAATACCCTTTACTAATCCCGAGCGCGTCTTGACCACCATCGGGTCGTTGCTTTGCGCCATGCTGATTGTCGTTGCTGCGAGGCAGAGTGCCAACAGCCAAGTTCTCATGTTGCTCATTGTATGGTTATTTTTTTACTTAATCACAACCTTTTTTCCATTTACGATATAGATACCCTTTTGTGGGTTGATCACGCGACGTCCTTGCAGGTCGAAGATGACAGAAGATTTCTGCTGTGAACGGAGTGCATCAATAGTAGTAGTAATACCATGGTTCTGCTGTTCCTGCTCTTCTTTATACAGCGAGATGGCATTCTGTCCAGAAGCATAGACGCGGAACATGTCGCCTTTGATGTTGTATTTCAGGTAGGAAACCTTTCCGCTGTTCTGTATCGTAGCATCTCCGTATGTGTTAATGGAAATCGTCCAACGGTAATAATCATTAGAAGCCGTTTCATTAAGAATCAGATAATTATTGTCTTTGTTTGCACCCATGTAAGACTCCTTTTGGGTATCCACGATTAGCCATTTCTGATTCTGCTTTTGCAGCACAACGGGTACGGGAACGTCATCACTTGTTCCAGTCAGTGAAATCACATCATTCATAGGATAGACAATACTTGCTTCCCCCTTGTTGGAAGCGTGTCCGCTGTATGCAACGTATTGATCATCTGCATTCGATACAATGAGGTATCTGACATTCCCTTCCAGTTGATCCTCACTTGTTATGAGCTTGTAGTTGTTATTGCCGATGATGATCTCTAGCGGTTGAGCAGGCTCTTCTTCATATTCCACGTAGAGGTTGGCGCGGATCATGTTGGTGGAGGCATTGCTGGTATAGGTAGTGAAGCGTGGACTGGTTACGTTGTACGTCATTGTACCATAGGAAACATGAACCATTTCCACTGCGTTGTTATTGTTCTCCAGTATCCAGGAGTGGGAAGGATTGTTTTCAAATGCCAGCTTCTTCACATCAGTGGCATCCAAATACTTACCTTCTGTATTCATAAACGAATACTTCCCTTCGTCGCTTTCATCAAGAGTGAACACCTCTACATCATCGGTAATAGTGATGATATCATCATCCAGCGTGATACTACTTGACGAGAGATACTTGGAGGTAGTAAGCTTTCCGGCAGCTTTCCCTTTCGTCCCGCAGGCGATGATGTAACGCAGTCCGCTGGCTATCTCATCCGTGCTTGTGACACGCTTGAAAGTCTTCACATCGGTTGTTGCACCGGAACGGATGATGTAATTAGCCGTAGCCACCTTGCTCTGTTCTCCACTTTCCAAGAACGCGATGGCCTTCAGGGTAGTGTTTGTCTCAATGGTGATGGGACTGTCATAGATGTTGCTTTCAGCCGTCGGAATTGATCCATCGGTGGTGTAGTGGATGGTAGCACCTTCCGTGTCGCAACTAATCGTTACAGTCTGTGCTTCGCTATAGACACCAGCCTTGGGTGAGAAGGTCGGTTTGCTGACGATTCCTTGGTAATGGAATGAGATGGTGCCGTCTTCGTTCTGCGTGATATTCTCCACGGCACCGTCCATGTAATACTCGCCGTCGCTGTTCTTGCTATAGAACTCGGCTGCTGGAGTGGAGTTCTTGCTGAAGCTGTTGTTATCATCGCTGGGGTAGGTATCCTTTGCCAGTCCTTCCCACGTATAAGCCTCATACTCTTCTCCATTTTCGTCCTCCAGGATATCTGTGTAAGCGTCGTCTGCCGGGATCCACGTCATACGCTGGTGGGAGTAATCGTTGTTAACGCTGTTGCCACTCCATGCCGATTCGTTGTAATCGACATGCACGATGAGCATACCCTGACCAGGTAATTCCTTATCCCACTTTACGGGTTGACGGTTTTCCAAGAGGAAGTATTCATTGCGGTTCCCGCTATTATATATAATGTACGCGGCACCACCATCCTGTAGACACTTCATGTCGTTGACATCTTTAGTCGTGGTGAGCTCGATGGGTTCGAGCCATCCAGCCACCCAGCGCTCGTAGCTGGTATAGCCTGCAGGCTGATAGCCGTCGCCGTTGTATGAGCCGTAGTCCATCAGATCCCACATAAACATACCCACGCCATCACCCGTGTCGCTGGTGTCGTAGAAGTCGGGGAAACCCAGACAGTGACTGAACTCATGGCACATGGTTCCGATACCGCAGATTTCTTCGCTGCCGTTCAGTTCCGATCCGCAGGCATAGGTATCAATGGTCACACCGTCAAGAGTGAGTGGTCCAGAACCGTCACCGTAGTATTGAGCAGAAGCGAGTGTCCATTCATGTGGCCATATCGTGTTGGCTGCCCCTCCGTCGGCTTCGCCTTGGCCAGCATAGATGACATACACCTGATCTACATAATTGTCACCGTCCCAGTCATAGTCGGCGAAGTTCACCTCATCGTTGGCAGCTTTACAGGCCTCAATGACCATGGCGGCGGGGTGTTGGTCGTTGCCTTGTTTACCATTCTTGTTCTTGCCATAATAAGACATGTCGTTTGGCATGGTATAGGGTCCTACAACATCAAATTCGAGATCAAACTTGCCACCGCTCTGGTCGTAGAAATAGTCGTGTACGGAGCCTACGAAGTTACCTTCGTTGAACCCCGCCTTGTTGGCAATATTATCTAACAGCTCTCTGTCATTGTCTTCTTGGAACTGCAAGTTCCTGAAGTTGACGAGGATGATGATACCCTTCTTCTTTCCCACGATACTATTGCTCGTACCCTTTTGTGCCCGACGTTTTGCCATTTGCTTGGCACGATCAGCATTGGCACTTTGACGACGTTCACTGGCTGCTTTCATTACTTCGTTTCGGTCGATCTTTTGAAAAAGACCTGTTTCATCTTCCTGATAGGCATTACCGTCGTTTCCCAACCAGAAATGCCCGTGCTCGTCGCCTACAAGACGAGCGGTGACGGTTTGGCCATTGGTCAGTTTCAGTGTACGGTACTGTCCAGGCTTGGCTGGAATAGCATTACATACGATGGTGATAAGCACCATGATAATCACTAGCAGACAGCGTTTTGTCTGTTGTGTCTTGTTATTTTTCTTCATTCTAATGATTGCCAGTGGTTAATAATTTTGCAAAAGTACAAAAAAAACGCGTATAGTGCAATAGAAATACGATGGTTTTTCTACACAATAAATCACAGAAACTGACGTTATGATATCGTGCTTAGACGTTTCTGCATGGTTTTCGTAGTGCTTTTGCTTGTCGTTTCGAGAGCAGAAGCACAGTATGATGTCAGCTTCAGTCATTACTTCGACATGGAGCCGTCGTTCAATCCTGCGTCCGTAGGAAAGGAATCCAAGTTGAACGTTGTCGGTGCTTACGCCATGGATCTGGCAGGATTCAAGCATAATCCGCGCACCATGTACATAGCAGGCGATATGCCTTTCTATATGATCAAATCCTACCACGGCGTGGGAGCACAACTGATGAACGATCAGATCGGACTCTTCCAGCATCAGCGTATTGCCGTTCAGTATGCTTATAAACAGAAACTGTTTGGCGGTACAATCAGTGCAGGCGTGCAGGCGGGAGTCATCAGCGAGAACTTCGATGGCTCGGGTCTTGATTTGGAAACGCCAAACGACCCTGCCTTCATTACCTCAGAGGTGAACGGGAACGCCTTGGATCTGGGCTTCGGTGTTTACTATATGCACAAAAGATGGTACGCCGGAGCATCTATTCAGCACCTTAATGCCCCTCTTGTGGAACTGGGTGAAACCAATGAGTTACAGATTGATCGGACGTATTATTTGACAGGTGGATACAATATTAAGCTCAGAAATCCGTTTGTTACAATACCGACCTCTGTGTTGGCGCGTTATGACGGGGTGGCTTATCGGGCGGATGTGACGGCCCGGGTGGTATATACCAACGATGAAAAAGTGATGTATGCAGGCGCTTCCTACAGTCCGACAAACTCTGTCACCCTGCTCATAGGCGGTAGGTTGCACGGCATCAACGTCGGTTACAGTTACGAGTTCTACACCTCGGCCATCAATCCTGGTAATGGCAGTCATGAACTGTTCGTGGGCTATCAGACCAATTTGAACCTATTCAAGAAAGGGCGGAACAAACACAAGAGCGTACGACTGCTGTAGAAAGATGAAATTGAATTAAAACAAGATATGGAAAAGAAAGTATATAATAAGGTAAGCGGACAGATGAAGTGGATGATTCCCCTTTGTCTTTTCACCCTTTTACTCGTATTCTCCGGTTGTGCTGGCAGTAAGATAGCCAATTCGGCCAGTCGCGGCGGTGAGGTTACCGGTGTCGGTGGCGGTAAAGGATTTACAGAGCCCACACCGTTTGGAATGACACTGATCAAGCGCGGTTACCTGAAGATGGGTATCGAGCAGGAAGACAGTCTGTGGGGTAAGCAGACACCTGTGAAGGATATCTCTGTTGACGGCTTCTGGATTGATGAGACAGAAGTGACCAACTCGGAGTATAAGCAGTTCGTGTATTGGGTTCGCGATTCAATTCTGCGCACCCGCTTGGCTGATCCGTCGTATGGCGGTGATGAGTCGTACATGATTACTGAGGACAAGAACGGCGATCCTGTTCCTCCTCATGTGAATTGGAAGAAGGCGCTGCCGCGCAAGCCCAACGAGGATGAGCAGCGTGCCATCGAGAGTCTGTATGAGACCAATCCTGTTACAGGCGAGAAGATGCTCGACTGGCGTCAGATGAACTACCGCTATGAGGTATATGACTATACCGCTGCAGCCTTGCGTCGTAACCGTCTGAATCCGGAGGAACGTACCTTCAACACAGATATCGTTGTTGATCCGAACGAGGTGGTGATGATCTCGAAGGACACGGCGTATATCGATGACGAGGGTAAGATCGTTCGTGAGACCATCGACCGTCCGTTGAGCGGTCCGTGGGATTTCCTCAACACCTATATCGTGAATATCTATCCCGACACTACCTGCTGGGTAAACGATTTCCAGAACTCCGACAACGAGACCTATCTGCGTTACTATTTCAGTAATCCTACCTATAACGACTACCCTGTGGTGGGAGTTACCTGGGAGCAGGCCAACGCTTTCTGTGCTTGGCGTACCGACTATCTGCTGAAAGGATTGGGTGCTGAGGCCAGATATGTGCAACGCTACCGTCTGCCGACTGAGGCCGAATGGGAGTATGCAGCCCGTGGAAAGGATGGAAATGAGTTCCCTTGGGAGAATGAGGATATGATGAACGACCGTGGTTGTTTCTACGCTAATTTCAAGCCCGACCGCGGTAACTATACAAAAGACGGTAACTTGATAACCAGTAAGGTGGGTATCTATGGTGCTAACTCCAATGGATTGTTCGATATGGCCGGTAATGTGGCAGAGTGGACCAGTACCATCTATACGGAAGCTGGTGTGGATGCGATGAACGACCTGAATCCTACGCTGAAGTATAATGCAGCTAAGGAAGACCCGTACCGCTTGAAGAAAAAGAGTGTGCGTGGTGGTTCCTGGAAGGATCCCGAGAGCTATATCCGCTCTGCTTGGCGTACTTGGGAGTACCAGAACCAGCCACGATCCTATATCGGATTCCGTTGTGTGCGTTCCGTTGCCAGTTCACAAAGCGTGAAGATGAAAGGGAAGAAATCCAAGAACTAATTCGAGATAACGATATACCGTAATAACGTCATAACGAAAAGAATAGAAAATGACACAGTATAGCAAACTCAATATTATCTACCGTCTGCAGAAGTGGATGGATAGTGTGCCAGGACAGACGTTCCTGAATTATGCCTACAGCTGGGGTGCAGCCATCGTGATCTTGGGTACTCTGTTTAAGTTGACCCATATACCCGGTGCTAACTTCTGGCTCTTCCTCGGTATGGGTACTGAGGTGTTCGTGTTCTTCCTCTCAGCCTTCGACCGTCCGTTTGACAAGACGGCCGATGGTATGGATCTGCCTACACACCTGAATCTCGACAATGAAGAGGTTGCGGAAGGCGATGAGGAACCGGCGCAGGTAGCAGCTGCCGCACAGCCTGTTGTTACAGGCGGTGGTACCATTATTATTGGTGGTGGTACTGTTGGCTCTAGTCAAACTAGTGATGCTAGTAAAACTAGTGGAACTAGTCAGACTACTGTTGACACAGAGGCCATAGCTGCCGTATCTTCTTCCGTATCGAAAATGTCGGGCGTTTCAGGCGAGGCTGTATTGCCGTCGATGAATCCTGAACTCGAGGAGGCTACTACGAATTATGTGGAAGAGCTGAAGCGTCTGACGGAGATGCTGTCGAACGTATCACGTCAGAGTGAGCGTCTGGCTACCGACTCGGAGGAAATGGAGAATCTGAACCGTACGTTGACCGGTATCTGTAAGGTTTACGAGCTGCAGCTCAAGAGTGCCAGCTCGCAGATCGGTACCATCGACGAGATCAATGAGCAGACCAAGAAGATGGCTGATCAGATTGCTGAGCTGAACAAGATCTACCAGCGCATGATCGATGCCATGACGGTGAATATGCCCAAGGCTCCGTTGGTTCCATAATCTATAGGTACTGTTGTTCCCGTAGGGGTTATAAAAAAGAATACAATGGCAATTAAGAAAAGACCGGTATCTCCACGCCAGAAGATGATCAACCTGATGTATGTCGTCTTGATGGCTATGCTTGCGCTGAATGTTTCATCGGAAGTGCTCGACGGTTTCTCCTTGGTAGAGGAGAGTCTGAACCGCACGACGGCGAACTCAGCGAAGGAGAACCTTTCTATATACGGCGACTTTGAGTCGCAGATGAAAGCGAATCCCGAGAAGGTGCGCCAGTGGTTCGACAAGGCCACGCAGGTGAAACACATGAGTGATTCGCTCTATAACTTGGCTCAGGAACTGAAGGAAGCCATCGTGAAAGAGGCTGACGGAAGCGACGGTGATGTGTTGAATATCCGTAACAAGGAAGACCTGGAGGCTGCCACACAGGTGATGCTGGCACCGGGTAAGGGACGTGGCAAGGAACTATACAATGCCATCAACTCTTTCCGTGAGCGTATCCTGAAGATGGTGGGCGACGAACGTCAGCGGAGCATGATCAGCAGTAATATGACCACCGAGCTACCGGCCAATGCTCATGCCATGGGAAAGAACTGGCAGGAGTATATGTTTGAGGACATGCCCGTGGCTGCTGCCATCACCCTGCTCTCCAAACTCCAGAGCGATGTGCGCTACGCCGAAGGAGAGGTGCTTCATACCCTCGTGTCGAATATCGACGTGAAGGATATCCGTGTGAACAAGCTTGATGCGTTTGTCATACCTGAGAAGACCACCCTTTATCCGGGTGAGACCTTCGCGGCGAATATCGTCATGGCTGCCGTGGATACGACGATGCAGCCGGAGATCTATATCAACGGTTCCAAGGTAAACCTGCGTAACAACAAGTACTCCTTCTCGGCAGGTGGCGTGGGCGAGCATTCCTTCAGCGGTTATCTGCTTACCCGCAATGCAGCAGGTGAAACACTGCGCCGCGACTTCCTGCAGAAGTACAGCGTGATTCCTGCACCCAGTGGTGCTACGGTAGCTGCCGACCTGATGAACGTGCTCTATGCGGGTTATCCGAACCCGATGAGTGTCAGTGTACCGGGCGTACCGCAGAATGCTGTTTCCGTGACGATGAGTGGTGGCTCGTTGACAGCGAAGGGTGATGGACACTACGTGGCTACACCAGCAGCTGTGGGCAAGGATGTCACCTTCACAGTAACAGCCCACGATAAGGGTCAGACCCGTCAGATGGCACAGGTAACCTTCAAGGTGCGTAAGCTGCCAGATCCTACACCGTATATGGTGGTTGGCGACAACCGTTTCCGTGGTGGCGGACTTGCCAAGGCTTCGCTGATGGGTACGGGCGGCATCAAGGCTGCCATTGATGACGGTCTGCTCGACATCGAGTTTAAGGTTACAGGCTTCGAGACCGTGTTCTTTGATAATATGGGTAATGCCGTACCTATCGTAGGTAATGGTTCATCCTTCTCTGAACGACAGCGCGAGGAATTCCGCAAACTCTCCCGTAGTCGACGGTTCTATATTACGCATGTAACGGCTGTAGGTCCTGACGGAATCTCGCGAACCCTACCCGGAGCCATGGAAGTAATTGTAAGATAAAGGAAAACAGAAAGATAATAACATAGAATATGATGCGTACAGATAATATTCAAACAGGATGCAGAGGAATGATGCTCATGATGTTCTTCATGGTATGTTCCTTCTTCATCAGTGAGGTGCAGGCTCAGCCTGCTGCTCGTCGTCAGCAAGCCCAGCAGCAGAAGTCAAATGCGCAGACGCTTACCACACGTGCCCAGATATCATTCCCAACGGCACAGGCTATGTCAGAAGATGTGGTTTGGAGACGTGACATCTACCGTGAGATCGATCTTACCCAAGATGCCAATGCCGGTCTCTATTATCCTGTAGAGCCCGTCGGCACACAGATGAACCTCTTCACCTATCTGTTCAAGCTGATGCTCACAGGACAGGTTCGTGCTTACGAGTATCGTACTGACGGTAATGAGGTGTTCACCGATTCTGCCCGTGTCAAACCCAAGTCGTTCATCGATAACTACCATATTTATTATGAGCGTACCGATAACGGACGAATCCGTATTGACGACAGTGATATCCCCTCTCGAGAGGTAAAGGGTTACTATCTGAAGGAGAGTGCCTACTATGATCAGGCTTCTGCCACGTTCCACACCAAGGTGATTGCCCTTTGTCCGATTATGAGTCGTGAGGATGATTTCGGTGATGGAACCGTCAGATACCCGCTGTTCTGGGTGAAGTATGATGATGTGGCACCGTTCCTGGCTAAGCAGACCATCATGACGAGTAATATGAACAATGCCGCTACGATGAGCATTGACGACTACTTCACGAAGAATATGTATCGCGGATCTATCTACAAGACTACGAACATGCTGGGACAGACACTCGCTCAATATTGTCCTGACTCCCTTTCCATGAGTAAGGAGCAGAAACGTATTGAGCAGGAACTGTTGGCTTTTGAGAAGAACATCTGGGGCAATCAGGTCCGTAAGGATAGTCTGGACAGCATCGCCAATCTGGATCCAAAAGTTAAGCTCAAGGCTAAGAAGGCTGCCGCCAGCAGCTCAAACCGTCGTGCCTCTTCGGGTAAGTCGGAGAAGGTGAAGACCAAGCGTGCTTCCTCTTCTTCATCCTCTTCATCCGGTAGTTCTTCAGCAAGAGTAACTGTAAGAAGACAGAGACATTGATCTATATAATTGATAATTGAGAATTGAAAATTGAGAATTAACTAACTTAAAATAGCTATGAAGATGAAAAAGATTGTTTTGACAATGGCCATTGCCATGTTAGGATTAACATCGGCTAAGGCCCAGGTAAACTTAGGTGTGAGAGGTGGTTTCAATATCACCGAGATGTCGTTCAACGAAGAGGTGTTCGATACTTCCAATCGTTTGGGCTTCTTTGTAGGTCCGGTTCTGAAGTTCTCTCTTCCTTTCCCCAATCTGGGATTGGATATTGCAGGATACTACGATCAGCGTGACATGAAGATCGATGACGAGACCATCACCCAGAAGAGCATCATTGTTCCCGCTAATCTTCGTCTGAATATTGGTTTCAGCGACATGGCCGGTATCTATCTTGCAGCCGGTCCGCAGATCAGTTTCAACATAGGTGATGATAAATACTCATGGAAAGACTGGGATGCAAACAAAGAGCAGGTTGACAACACCTTCCGGTTGAATAACTCCGTGTTCAGCGTGAACCTCGGTGGCGGCGTGAACCTCGGACGTTATGAGATTGGTGTAAATTATAATATCGGTGTAAGTAATACGGCTGACGTGAAGAGCTTCAAGGACGTGACCGACACGGCCTACGACAAACGCAAGGCCAAGACCAATACTTGGCAGATTCACGGCACCATCTACTTCTGATTATTTCCCCCTCTGTTTCAGAATAACATAGATAATGACCGGGGCACCCATGATGGGTGTAACGGCATTCAGGGGAATGATTCCTTGTGATCCTGGCAGTACGCAGATGACATTGCACAACAGCGCAATGGCTGCACCTGTCAGGATTGTTGCTGGCATAAGGTACTGATGGTTGTCAGTAGTCAGCAGCATGCGGGCAATATGCGGCACCGCCAGTCCGATAAACGCGATGGGTCCGCAGAACGCGGTAGTGATAGCGGTAAGGATTCCCGTCACAAACAGCAGGTAGTTCCTTACCCTTTGCGTGTTGATACCTAAGTTCTCTGCATATTGTTCTCCCAGCAGTAAGGCGTTCAGCGGTTTGATCAGCATGAGGGCACCGAGCAATCCGGCCAATGTGATCAAGGCGAAGGAAGGCATCTGTTCCATCGATACGCCGCCGAAGTTACCCAGTCCCCAGACCATATACGACTGTACTCCTTGCTCTGTGGCGAAGAAGTTCAGTAGGGAGATGGCCGACGAGGAGATATAGCCTATCATGATACCGATGATCAGTAGCATGACGTTGTTCCTTACCATCGTGGAGAAGAGCAGGATAAGGGCCATGACCGCCATGGCGCCAACGAAGGCAGCGAAGAGAACGGCTACGAAACCAGTCAATGAGAAGCTTCCTGCCGTGATGCTCCCGCCAAGGAGCAACATCACCAGTGCCACACCTAATGAGGCGCCGCTGTTGATACCGAAGATACTCGGACCAGCCAACGGGTTCCTGAAGGCAGTCTGCAACATCAGTCCGCACACCGCCAGCGAAGCACCGCACAGCATGGCAGTGATGGCCTGTGGCAAACGATTCTGCAGGACAATGTATATCCACGATGACTTGATGGCGGGATCGGCTTGAATATCCGCCGAGGGCAGGAACAGGATACGTACTACCTGTTCCACAGGAATATGCACTGCGCCAACGATGAGGCTCAGTGCGAAGAGTACTGCGATGATGAGTACCATCCCTACGGCGAATCGTGAAAACTTACTCATGTAGTTTCTTAAAGTATTTGGGCTCCCCTAACTGCAGGTCAGGGTGCGCAATGCAGATAAAGTCGCGCAACAGCAGATTAGGATGAAAGGGAGTTTCTTCATAGAAGGTGCTGCTGGCCGTATTACAGCCATACACCTCTTTGTCGGTGAACGCCTTGAACTGCTTGTATCCTGCATTGTCAGACAACAACTCTTTAAAAGTGATATCGTGCGGTGAATTGTAGCGGAAGAGCCAGATGTCTGCATGCTCGGCTTTCTCCAAGACACTCTCGAAGGGGAGTGCCAGACTGCCGCTATGGTCATCCTCTTTCCATGGGTAGTCAATACCTGCATCAGCAAAGATGCCACCAAGAGTGCTCTGTCCACCAGGAACATACCACACGGCCCCTGTCTGCTTATCCATCATGATCGACCGCTTGTCGGCAGATGTCTTCGCCAATGCCTTCAGTTCCATGTAGCCTTTTTCCACCTCAGCGAACATACTGTCGGCTTTCTGCTCACAACCGAACAGCATGCCGTAGAACCGCATCCATTCCGCCCGTCCCAAGGCCGATGTCTCCATATAGTCGGCTGTCTCGATAATCGGGATTTTCAGTTCTTCCACCTTTCCGTAGCCACCGCTGTTCTGGAAGGGAGAAAGGAAGATGGCGTCGGCCTGCATGTCAATGATCTTCTCCACGGTGGGAGCCATGCCGCTACCGCAGTCGGCTATTCTTCCTTTTTTCAGTTGATCCTGGATATAAGGGATATGGATGTACTGCGGTTCACAGATACCACCAATGCTCGTTCCTTTTCCCATGTCGATAACCAGACTGCAGTGTACGCTGGTGGCTACCACCGCCCTTTTGAGCGGTGTCCTCACTACGGCCCCATCAGGCAGTTGCGCCGGTAACTCCTTGTCGGCAGGCACCAGCACATAGGTGTGCAAGGTCTTTCCTGTATTCCAAGGATCAGCCAGCTTCACCACTGTGAAGTCGTGATGTTTCACGATGGAGATGTGCGTGGCATGTTTCAGTGCCACCGTGTCGCAGTCATCGTGCGTGGTAACCTTTTGATTCCCACGGCACGATGATAGCAACGCAATGACTAATATAAGGATGCTGAGCGGTTTACTCATACTTCACGCTCGTGTTAAACACGACGGAGATAGGACCAACTCCACAATCGTATCGCTTTTTGAATGTTCCGTCAGCGCTGTACTGATTCACATAGCTGGGCAGGTTGTAGCCAGGATAACCCGTATCCTCGTTCTTCGTATAGGAAATAATGAAGATGTCACCGGTAACAGGATCGGCAGCAATGGCTGCAGGACTGAAGATGTTAGAAGGAGACCATGATTTGGTTTGACCTGTTGCCGGATCATAAATGAGATAAGTGGTCTCACTTCCGCCATAAGGCGCGTTTACAGTGAAGATGCGCTTTCCGTCTGTACACATAGCTGTGCCATCAACCACGCGGGTTACAGTTCCGTCCTGTGCCACACGCCTTACACCTGCACCTGTCTGATTCCATGACGCATCATATTCACCATAGTCGAGGAAGAATACATCATTGCCAATGGTCAGCATATGCATCGGGTTAGTGATATCTTTTCCTTTAATCTGCTGGGAACTACCTGTTTTCAGGTCGCACTTTGTTATAGAGGGCTTTACACCATTGCCATAGTCAGAATCAGCTGTGTAGAGATAGTCTCCTACAACAGTAATACCATCGGTGTAGCTTCCTGTGTTATAAGTGTTCTTCAATGCGAAGTTGACAGTGTCAACGGCAGCTACTAAACTATTGTCACCGCTTCCATAGAGAGAGAACAGCAGCTGGTCCTTGTAACCAACCATAGCGCGAGGACTAATTCCTTTGACATCACCCAGTAACTCTACAGTGTTGATTTGCTTGATAACCTTGAGCGTGTTCTTGTCGCATACCCAGATGGTGTTCTCTCCATCAACGGCGATATAGAGTTTCTGTCCATACACCAAGGCAAAGTTTGCCGTTTTACCAAGGGACTTTCCGTTTGCCTTCTGGAAAGCATTCAGTGTGGATATTCCACTGGTATAGTTAATGTAGGTCAGGTTACCATCGATGTTACTTCTCGTATTACCGGAACCAACAATAAACATACCTTCACTCACGTCAACAGCTACGGGTTGTCTGTCGTCGTCATCATCGTCACTACATGCAGTGAAGAGGAATGCTCCCATCATCAGCACTGCGAAACTCAATAAATACTTTTTCATTGTTTTTTTGAATTAAATGGTTAATAAATGAATCATAATTGATTAGAATTGATACCCTATAGTGACTTGCCAGTTTCTTCCAGGCATCGGATAGGCTCCAACGATTTCGTATTGTTTATTGAACATGTTCTTGAGGTCGAAGCGCAGGTTCAGTTCTTGGCCTTTTTCATGCGTTTCCTTTCTTTTTGTCAAGCGAAACGATCTCCAAGCTGTCGCTCCCATTTCCCAATATCCGTTCACGAGCGTTCCTTCAAGATGCTCATTGTTGGTCCACCTGCTACTAATACCTTCACCGTGTATGGAAAGGTTTACCCAAGGATTCTCCCAACTTAGCGACATGCCACCTGTATATTTTGGCATGTAAGCAATTTGGTTGTTGTAATAGGGCGAACTTGAATTTGTGCGGTTGACCACGCGTTGCAGACTATAGTTAACAGTGGCGCTGATCATTTGTTTGTCGGTCAGCGGCTGTTGCCAGCGAGCTGTAAAGTCTACTCCCATGGCGTGCACCTTACCTACATTGATGCACCGCCACACAAACATATTGTAGGGAACAGCCACGATCATGTCTTTTACCTGATTGTAATAGGCATCTAAAGAGAGGGAGTACCCATAATCATGGCTCTTCCGGTAGCCTTGTGTGAATGTAAGACCGACATTCCATTGCTGAGTCTTTTCCGGGAGAAGAGTCCTGCTGCCAAAATGGTAGTAGTAGTTCTCATTGAAGGTGGGCATCCGGAAAATATCTTTGAACGAGCCACGAAGGCGCAGTCCTTCTGTCAGCAGGTACGACAAACTCACCGAAGGAGATAGTCGGTGTTGGTTCCTGTTTTCTGTCTCCTCCATGGCATGATCAGCATAATCCTTTTCTTTGTTGATGTAGTTGGATTGCAGCAGACGGAAGGAAGCAGTGAGTCGGTTGCTGTGGAAACGTGCAGAGACAGTCTGTAAGATACTATGCCTGAGAGGTCGTGTATCGGTGGGCAAGGTAGAGTTCAGGTTGTTTAAGAAATAGTCGGCAGCATAGTTGAAAGCCCAGTGCTCTGAAGGTGCGTAGAGCCACGACATAGACGAGTAATACTCACGTTGCCAATAGTCGCCATTGATAATTTGACTGGATACTAATCCGTTGTCGTAGAATGAGGCTGCCCAGTTCACCTTTCCTGTGAGCTTGAGTGACAAGCCGTTATCCCAACGTGTCTGATAGAAGAGCTGTCCGAAAGCGTTACGGTCGCGCAGGGTTTCACGACTCACGTTGGTATAGTAGCGTACTATTCCCGGTAGCTGTCGGTCATTGTCATAGTAATATGCCTTTCCACTAAGCATGCTTCTGTTGTTCAGATCCCATCTCATATTGACCTCAACATGTCCCTGATTCATCTTGCTGTTTGCGCGTCGCTCTTTGGTTTCTACCGACACGTTGCGCAGACGGAAAGGGTAGTCGTTCTTTGCATAGATATAATCGCCTACTGCCCAAATGGTGAGTTGGGATGATATTTGTTGTTCATAACGCAACATCGGACTGATATAGTCGAAACTGCCTACACGCAGTTGTGCAGTCAGGTGAGGAGAGGGATTGCTGTGATGATGGATAGCATGAACGGGTGTGATGGTTTCGATGCTGAGCATGGCAGGTGTTGAGGCTTGTCGTGCGGATATAAACAGATGATCATTGTCACCAACGTTTAGCTGTAGGGCTGATAGGTTGTCGAGACCATAACGAGACACGTCAATTTCCCCGTTCTGACTTTCACCCAATGCCACACCATCATAGCTCACACCAGTATGCTTGGCCCCAAAGCCGCGTACGCAAACAGTCTTCATTCCCCCCGCACCTCCATAGTCGCGCAGGGTAACTCCAGGTAAGCGATGCAGGGCGTCTGCCATGTCGGTCGTACCCATGCGAAGCATGTCTCTCCGGTCAATGGCAAAAGAAGGTGTAGTGCTTCGCTGAGCCTGCTGGTGCTTGGTCTCCGTGACGGTCACTTCAGGCAGTTGCTCCTGCTTCCCCACATCTGAATCATTCTGGGCTATGACATCGGTGCATGTCACTAAAGTGCATGCAACAACAAGAATTCGTAAAGCAACAGACTGTCGTCTGGGAAACATAACCATAGGAAACCATTTAACACCTCTTTCCTCGAGAGGTATGATCAACACTACCACGGCAGGTCTTCTGACTTACTGCTTCAGAGGGCGAACGCCTTCCCGGGATGACCAGTGGCATTTTGTTCGCCGACATAACGGCAGATTACAGCTGCGGGACAGTGCAGGATTCTCACCTGCTTCCCTTTTCATCACTTGAAAGTGACACCGTTGTCATTGCAAAAGTACAAGAAATTATTGAAATCTCAAAGAAAACGAGTAATTTATTAATTTTACAACGGAAGAAACGGAAATAAACGGAAAAACAGAAATAAACTAAATCTTTCTGTGAACTATTGCTGAAACCTCCGCTTATCTTGATGAGAGTTTTCCGATTTTCCGTTTATTTCCGTTTCTTCCGTTGTTAGTAATTAACCGAAGAACTGTTGGAATTCCATTTCGAAGTTTGGCGTCAGCACTCCTTTGCCTATAGCCTCATGAATCTCCTGGATGGTCCAGAACCTACCTCCGTCTAGCTCCTCGGAAGAGGGTCGTACAGGACCGTTGTAGGTGGTGCGGTTTACATACACCAGTTCACGCTCGCGCTTACTGTCGAACACATATTTCCCCATAAACTCCGGAGTGAAGTCGGTGATACCCAGCTCCTCACGCACCTCGCGAATCAAAGCGTCCTCGGGAGTCTCGCCATAGTCCATGTGACCGCCTACGGCCGTGTCCCATTTCCCTGGTTGGATATCCTTCCATTCCGGTCGTTTCTGCAGGTACAACTCTCCTTCTGCGTTGAAAACATGAAGGTGTACCACAGGGTGCAGCAGTCGCGAACCGTTATGACAAGCACCACGAGTAGCCACACCCACCACCGTTCCCTCCTCATCGACGAGAGGGAACCGTTCTTCCATATTGTCCATAATTACTTTCTCTGCTCCCAGTCAATATCGAACTCCTTACCGGAGTCATCCACGGTAACATCGAAGATAGCATCCTCACCGTTGAGCTTGCCCGTGAGTACACCCTTGTAGTTCTTCCCTTCGGCCTTCTCCAGCTTCAGGTCGATTACCTCCAGGGTGTTTCCCTGCTGCTGCTCATACTCCACGATACTCTGTGTAACCTTGTCGTTCAACTTCGTGTCCGACACGATGCATCCGTTCAGCATCACCAATGCTGCGAATGCCACAACCATTGAAACAAAAACTTTTTTCATCTTTCAATCCTTTAACTGCTTGCAAAGATACAAATAAGCGAGTACAGAACAAAAGAAAAGGGTGCTTTTTTTGTTCTGTCGAGTGAAAGTATTTTCGACGAAGTCAAAGTTGCGTTTAAGTGAGAGCAATGATGCTTGCATCAATTGCCGAGCATGAGCAATATCGACGAAGTCAATGTACGATTAAGTGAGCGAAGTACAAAATAAAACTTGTTTATTTTTCTTCCGAACCGATGGAATAGCGAGTGCTATTGAGCTTGCTCAAATGGCCGAGTCATGACAGAGGTAGACAAAGTCAACGAGAGTATCTTCGGCGCAGCCAAAGTACGATTAAGTGAGCACAAAACAAAAAGAAAACGTATGTTTCTTTATGTTTTGTCGAACCGATGGAGCAGCGAGAGCAGAGCGATGCGTGCATCAGCTATGCCGAGACGCGATGAACTACCAAGCTACAACATCGAACCGTAAACAGGTACGAAATAGCCATTCTCTCATCCAATATATAGTTAATCATGCATATATAACGTAGAAAAAATACGAAAATTGCGAAATTTTGTTTGCAAAAACGAAAAATAATATGTAATTTTGTAGCAAGATTACAATAATAGATAAAATATTGTGGTATGATAAGAGAATTTTGGGTAAAGAATTACCTTTCCATTCGCGACAAGCAAGAATTGAGTTTCTTGGCTAAGGGTCCCTCATCGGAACTTGTAACAGAAGTTGCCGAAGGGGTGTTCTTGTATAAATTAGGTATCCTGTATGGTCCAAATGCTTCTGGCAAGTCTAATATGCTGATTGCCTTAAATCAAGTATTTCGATTGCTGGTATTGCCTAAATCAGATGCTAACGAAAGAATCGATCGTAGTATCCCCTTCATTCTCACAAAGAATGATCCTATTGAAATGCACGTGTCATTCTATGCTAATGGCATCAGATATGACTACGATGTGTCATTTAATGAGAAATACATTTTGAGTGAATACCTGTACTATTATCCCAACAAATCAAAGGCCTTGTTCTATGAACGTCATTTTGTAGGTGAGAATATACAGGCAGAAATAAAGTTCGGTCCAAGTTTGCAATTATTTGTCAAGACCCAAGACAGTATCCGCGAGAACACGCTGAACAATCACAGTGTTCTGTCTGTTTGCAGAAAAGCAGCCTTAAAAGAAGACATAGCCCCGTTCAACGTCCTCCATACTTGGATTATGAACAATTATCATGAAGTGGATGGTGATGGACATAGTCGAAAAGGATTTGTTGAGACATTAAAGGATGCTTATAATAATCAGAGTAAGCGTAAGTTCTATAACACAATGCTACAAAAGGCAGATCTAAACATTTTGGAGTATCGACCTATTGTAGAAGATCGGTATGTACCAGCAGATATTCGTGAAATCATTCAAAAGGGAGATTTATCCGAAGAGATGAAGGAAACCTTGCTTAAACCGACTGCTGATTCTATAGCGTTTGTCAATCATTCTATCAATGGCGATTTTGATGTTCCTCTTAAATGGCAGTCAAAAGGCACTCTAAAATACATACAAATTTTGGATGCATTATATGATATGATAACAAGTTCGCATGTATATTATCTAGATGAATTAGGTGAGGATTTGCACAACGACCTGTTGTACTACTATCTTAATGTTTTCATTTTCAACTCAGAGAAATCACAACTAATTATCACCAGTCAAGAAACGACACTCCTTTCTCAGGATTTAATCAATGAGAACAGAGGTGTTGTGTGGTTTGTTGAGAAGAACAAAGAAACTGCTTCGTCTGAGTATTCTCGTGGAGATTCATTCGGCTTGCACAAGAATTTGTCACTATATAATTCTTATCGCATTGGCCGTTTGGGAGCCAAGCCAGAACTGGGTAGTATCTTTATAAATCTGGAGGACTGATATGGGAAAGCTACGACAGACAGCACTCATCTTGGGTGAAGGCCCTACCGAGTTCTTCTACTTCAAGTCCTTATGCGATGTATTCAAACGTCTTACCATAAGACCAGACTATCCCAAGCACACAAACCTCAAGGAACTTGAAGCGAAGATAGAAGAGGGTATTGCGATGGGTTACAACCATATCTTCTGCATCATTGATATGGACACGAAGGACAAGGAACCCGAACGTTCCCAATATCAAAAGTTGAAAGCGAGGTATGCCAACCCCATCAACAAACCTAAGAAAGGCTTATTCTGCGAAGTCGAGTTTTTCGAGACTCACCGCTGCACAGAACTGTTCTTCCTCTATTATTTCCGTTACACGTCACGTCCATACGAGGATCAAGAATCGCTACTAAAAGATTTAAACCTGTGTGTAGAATACCGGAAAACGATAGACTTTTTCATGAAGAGCAAAGGACTGCACGCTTATTTTGAAAGAAATGGAGGAAGCCTTACCGCTGCTACAGCCAATGCCAATCACTCTATGGAGGAGAAACAGACGAGTGATAGAGATTACACATACTCTGAACTTGGACGGCTAATGAAGATATTGGAGAATTGGTAAAGATCTTCTTGAAGGAAAACTAAATAGATAAAAAACATATGAGTGAAATCAATTATAACAATAGAATAGGAAACCTTAAGTCTCGTTACAACCCTGATAGAACTCAATTATTTGAAGATAGGGTATATCGTGAGACAGCAGGGCTCGTGGGTGATACTCAAAAGTATGTTAGAATGGCTATGATGGCTGTAGACGAAGAGTATACCAAAAAGACTAAACAGGCAGGAGAAGTCGTAAAGGAACACTTGAAAAGAGAATTGTCAGATGTTGATTATAGATATCAAGGATCTATAATGACTGACACACACATTAAGGGGGCGAGTGATATTGATTTGCTTGTGCTCTGCACAAAGTTTCATCACACGGATATAAACAGAGTTCGAAATGAACTTGATAATCCATCCGGCCATACCTATACTGAACTTGATTATCTGAGGTCATATAACAATCGGTTTTCTGCCTATCATGGGAATTGCTATCAAGATTTGCGTTCATTACGATTAGACATTGAACGTATAATGAAGAGCAAATATGTCATTTGCAATACGTCAAAACCTAAATCTGTAAAGATAACCAACCAGAATCTTCATCGTGATGTTGACATTGTAACATCTTGCTGGTATGATTCATATTACTATGTACTTCATGGGGAAGTTGAGACTAATAGGGCTATTAGCATTTACAATAAAGATACTAATACAGATATAGGCCCTGATTATCCGTTTTTAAGTATTTCACGTCTCAACAGTAGGAGTGCTGCGACAAATGGCCGATTAAAACGTATGATTCGATTCCTTAAGAATGTACGTTCAGACTCAAATAAAGTTATTGATTTGACAAGTTTTGAAATCAATGCAATATGTTATGATATTCCAATTCAGGAGTATCAAGATAAAGAGTATAAAGAATTGGTTAGCCTTCTATGGAGCAAGATGTATCATTTGTGGAAAGATGGGACAGCAGAACAATTGACTTCTGTAGTAGGAAACGAATTCGTTTTCAAAGGAAAGTCTGATAAAGTGGAAGCCTTAAAGTTACTTGAAGATGAGGTATACCATATTAGTTGTGATCTAAAATAAAAAGGCGATATGAAACCAAGAGTATTTATTGGATCCTCTACAGAAGGATTAGAAGTGACAAAACTTGTTAAAGATTATCTTTCAACAGACTATGATTGTATCGTATGGAATGAAGATGTTTTTAAAGCCAATGAGAATTTCTTAGAAACTCTTTTAAAGGCTGCAAGTTTATTTGATTTTGGCGTGATGATATTCTCTTCTGATGATGAGACCATAGTTCGTCACAAAATATTCGACACACCTCGAGACAATGTTATGTTTGAATTCGGTCTTTTTTTAGGACGTGTAGGCAAGGAACGGGCATTTGTTATCCAAGAAGACGGATGTCATCTTCCTTCTGACTTGTTGGGCATAACTATTCCTTGTTATAAAACGATTACAGATGCTAAGGGTATAAAAAAAATAGATAAGGACAGCTTAGACGAGATATTGCTGTGCGTAAAAAAACGAATGGATGATTCAGTTCGATTAGGACAGTTAGGAATGCTTCCATCGACAGTGTTAGCTATAGGATATTTTGACAACTTTGTTAAGCTTGTAGCTGGTTGGATAAGCCAGAACACTAAGAACTTGGAGGTTGGAGGAAAGAAGTATGTTTCAGCTAAGTTGAAGATTGTAATTCCTTCTGATTTAGATGCTGATATTAAAAGCCGCGCTACAATTTATTACAGGAATCAAGGTTTTGATGAAAATCAATTACAAACAATACATCGCTCTTTTCCAATTCATGTCAGTACTATAGAAGAAGGTGATGCTCTTGAGATTTATGATATGCCAACGACATTGAACGGCATAGATAGAGCGATAGATTTATATTTCCGAAAAGGACATCTTGGTAAATCGGAAGAACAGCAACTTGCGGAAGAGCACGAAATGGCTAATTTTGAAAATGTCTTGCAGTTCCTTATTTCGCAGGATGCTTTCTGTAAGAGTTGTGTTGAAATAGTCCACGAATAAGGCAGAGGACTGCAAAAGTAGACCAGTGGGAAATATGATTATTAGGATAAAACATTGAGGCTTTAATTAGTTTTTGATATAATAGAATGATAATATAATGACAGCAGAATCATTATCAAAAATAGTTGAGCAGTCACTAAACAGTGTATCGCTACAGGATATAAAAGATGCGAAGAAGAGACCAATAAAAGATCAAATCTTCGCACTTCTTAAGCTTGTAACAAGTGATGTCGTAGGTGCTATAGAATCAGAGGCACAAGCAATATCTGACTATAAAGAGAGTGAATTTTTTCGTAAATATGCTTATTACTTGTATGAACTTGTTGACACAACTCCCGATGAGAGGCATAAGTTCTGCCAAGAAATACAAGAAAAAGCAGAAGACTTCTCTGGTAATGTAATTTTGGGGATGGTTGATAGGCTGGATAATATCAACAAAGAGACGACATTAGCGAGATTGACAATTGCAAAAATACATAAATTCATTAGTATAGAGGATTTCTTCCGTCTTTCTTCCATGCTTGAAAGAATTCCGTATATTGATTTGAAGGAGCTACCACGTTATAGAGTTCCATTTTATGATGAGAGTGGAGATACAGAGTTACTTTATTCAACAGGAGCCTTGATATTACAAACACTTGATGCTAATGGTTCAAACAAGTATATACTTTCTGTGCTTGGGGAGAAACTTCTGCTTTGGGGATTTGGTATTAATCTTGAGATGGAACGTGAACAAGGTACAAATGTTGCGTTGAATTATGCAACGAATGATGATATTGATGAAATCTTTAATGAAAAAATAAAAGCGTCACGCCCCCAATTTAGAGATGGTACGCTGTATTTTCCAGATGGAACAAAATCTGGAGAGATGGAAGACGATGGTCAATATCTTTATGATTTAGCAAGAGGTAAGTAAAGATTAAGTTTATAGAAAAATGTTTCATAATATTAGTTTTTTGACTTTGAAAGTATCTTTATTCGCTCTTTATAGTTTAGTAATCCCTTTGCCCTCGGTGAGGATTTATCCACCTCCTTTTCGATGGCAGCAATATACTTATCAGTAACAGTCAGAGAGTTATTTAGCATCCTTACTCCTGTTATATCTGTAATTCCTGATTTATATGTTGTTTTACCTTGGCTAATCTTAAATCCACTGGAAGTAATTGTATCTATTATCTCCGGCACTACATGTTTAAAGTCTGTTTGTGATGACATGGTCACGTCATCTACAAATGTTGTAAAACGCAATCCCTCACGTTTTGCTATTGATTGTAATACCTGCCCTGTTGGCATAAATACCAGATTGGCGATGGTTGTTGATGTAGGAGCACCTTGAGGGAGATGCCCATTATAGGTTGTCAGCTTTGTTAGCATAGATGAAACGTCATAAGAGAACCCAACTCTTACAAACATTTCATATACTTTTTTATGGGTAATATTTGGAAAGAAATCTTTCAGATCAGTCTGAAATATATATTTCTGTCCTTTATGGAAACGAGCATTACGGATATTATCACGAGATTTGATTCCTCCAAACGCATACTCCGGCATCTGAATATTATCCACCAAATATTTGTTGATTCGCTTTTGAATTTCTTTCAGTTCATCTCTGGGAGGATTAATAACCCTTGTCCAGAATTCCCCAAACCTTGCTATATACTGTGGTTT
Organism: uncultured Prevotella sp.; assembly: GCA_900314935.1. Classification (GTDB taxonomy): domain Bacteria; phylum Bacteroidota; class Bacteroidia; order Bacteroidales; family Bacteroidaceae; genus Prevotella. The sequence continues at coordinate 109,922 of OMXE01000005.1, read as the reverse complement.
ATTCAGTTTTTTGTTTCCTAGTTTGTCTGTTTTATAGCGGTGGAACTCCGTATAAAACTCTTTTGGATGCTCAACTATAAATTTCACACGCTCTACACTTTTGTGTAGAACGTAAGAACATAAAATATCGTTTTTCTGAATGAGCATAAAAAAATAAGTAGGGATGTTACCAGCCTAGCCATTTTGCAATTATCAATGTAAGTTCGAAAAGTGGACCAAAGAGTAGAACTAAATCAATTACTTTAAGTACAAACTTTCCAATACTCTTGAAGATTGCGCCGAGTCTTTTACGACCTCTCTTCTTACCATTTAATAAAAGAACGACTCTCTTGCTGGAGATGGAACAACGGCTCTCTGAGCCATGGAGCCCGAAACCTAGTTTCTGCTCCTCATGATAAAAAAATAATTTACGCATATTAGAACACGTTTAAATTTTAAGTTTAAATTAGGGCGACGTAGCCCGTGTCCTATTTGCGACGTCACGCAATGTCCTATATGCGCTGTTCCTGTTCCATCCCCCTTATTCCGTGTCCATAAGCTTCAAGAATAGACACAATTGAATTAATCAATGACAATTAACGACTCATCGTTTCTGTCGAATCAACTCTTCTGCCAAAGTGCCATGAACGAGATGCAAGTCTCGAACAAGAGCGATTAGGCATTCCTAATGGGGCCAAAGACCTTTTCGGTTGTGAAACTTAATTCACTTCATGAACTAAGCACTGCGTGACTATTTATCATTTCAAAGAGCGAGATTGCAAAAGTAATTCATTTTTCTTGTATTTGCTAAAATATATTGTTAAATATCCATAAATTGGATATTCATATAATTCAAGTTACTATTGCTTTGATGGATATTGTAATATCGTTTGCATTCTTGAGTGATGCCCATGATGCGACGTACGGCCTTATCGTCCATACCCATTTCGTAGAGGATGAGGAAGAAGGTGTTATTTCTCCCTTCCTTTGATCCTTGAGCGGACGACGCGGACGGTACTTTCGGTGATGCCGAGGGCGCGGGCTATCTGGTCATCAGTGCTGTGCAGTTCATCCTGAAGGATGAGGAAGGCGACCTGCTTCGGTGTCAGGGCATGGTAGCGCTGTTCCCACTGATACCACTGCATGGGGCGCAGCAGTGCGTAGTACTCCACCAAGCACTGTAGGTCCTTACCTGTAGCCTCACTGATAGCCTCGCCCTGACGCAAACGGTCGTAGAGTTTCGTTCCCACATGCAAGCGGGCCGACAACTGTTCCTGTTGCTCGGCCACCTGGCGCTTCAGTTCCTCTATCTGTCGACTGTTCTGGGTGCCCGTGGCCTCTATCCGTGCTATCTCCTGCTTTTGAGCCGCTATCTGGCGTACATTCGTGTCGATGATGCTACCGAAGGTGCGCATCTTCCTGCGATGCCACCACCAGCCCACAGCAACCATAACCACCGCCAACACCACGCTAAACAGCAGCCACCTGCTCTTCCTGTCGGATGCCTCTTTCATTTGCTGTTCGTCGAACTTCATCTGCCAGTCAGCCATCTGGCTTGCCTTGTTGGCCGATGCCAGCGAGTCAGCGAACTCCTTGCTTCGCCGCTGCATGGCGTAAGCCTGACTGCTGTCGCCCATCTGACTATAGAGTTCAGCCAATAATTCTAGTGAATGTATATAATTCTTTTGGTCCATACACCCTAAAGCCTTTTTTGCATGTGTGACAGCCTCTTCATATTTCCCTTGCTTCTGACGAATGTGTGCCAAGGTGATATAACCAAACCCGTTAGCGTGGTTGAGCACCCAATCTGTCAAATATTGCTCAGCCTTCTCCACATCTCCCGTCTCTTGGTACATCGCAGCAACATTACATATTATCTCATTTTGTGTCAACGAGTCCACAGCGTCTATCCAGTCCAAACTGTTCAGTATATAGATGCGTGCACTATCCATTTCCTCCATATTGGCAAAGCCCGATGCCACCATCATATAACTACGTGCCACCATCATGCTATCATTCATTTTCTTGCTGCTGTCCAACAGTTTCTTTGAGTATTTCAGTACCAATGGGAAATTATTGTTCTTGTAGTTGCAATATGCCAGTCGTTCGTAAATCTTATTCCGTAGTAGTTCGTCATCTAAAGTTTCGGCCATTGTCTCAGCTCTCTTTAAATCTTTGATGGCCTCGGGGATATTGTTCAAAGCATATTTCACGACACCTCGATAGTGATAGGCCATCGCCTGATGCCACTTGTCACCGTGCTGGTCGTAGTACCTGACGCTTGACGCAATCATCGAGTCATTTGTGATCTGCTCGTGGCGCGTCTTGATATCCACCATCGTCATTAGCAGACCATAGTCCGCCTGCTCTTCTTCCGTCAACGATGCCACGTCCAGTGTTTTCAAAATCACCGATGTTGAGTCGGGGCGGCTCTCCACGACCTCGAAGGCCTGATGCAACAACTCTGCCGAGGGACTACCCCCGCAGGCCACCAGTGCCATCATCCCTGCCAAAGATATCAATATCTTCTTCATTATATATATACGATTGTTGTGTGCAAAGTTACACTAAATATTGTATAAGTACCCTCCTTAGTCTGTTAAATCTCGCTGTTCACGTGTTTCATTTTGTCACTTTTTTCATCGGCTATATCTTCCGAAACCTCGATACACAAAGGATTTTCATTGAGATCAGACTGAAACACGCCTCCGCAAATTCTCCCCTTTTCCTTTTTCCGTTTCGATAAGTCTCACTAACTTTGCGATGAGAAAACGCAATAAATAATAATAAGTTATATATGAACAAAAAAGCCATCATCATTGCACTGCTTGTCCTCATGTCGATGGAAGCAAAGGCGCAAACAGACAGCATTACTGTAAAGAATGACTCCATCACATGGAGCAAGGAATTAGAGGGCGTGACCGTCAAGGCACAACGACAGTTCATCAAACAGGAGATAGACCGCATCGGCTATGACGTGCAGGCTGATGAGGAATCAAAGACACTGACAGTTCTCGACCTACTTCGCAAGGTGCCAATGGTGGCAGTTGATGGCGAAGACAATATTAAGGTGAAGGGTAACAGCAACTACAAGATTTACAAGAATGGTCATCCTGACCCCAGTCTTACTAAAAATGCCAAAGAGATACTGAAGTCCATTCCCGCCTCAATGGTAAAGCGCATAGAGGTAATTACCGATCCAGGGGCACGTGAGGATGCAGAGGGCGTGGATGCCATCTTAAATATCGTCATGATGGACGGTCGTAGCTTCAATGGTGTCACAGGAGGAGTAAACCTATCCTATAGCACCCTCAAAGCACCAAGTGTTAGCGGAAACATGACGACACAAATAGGCAAGGCCATTCTCTCCATTGATGCTGGCTACAATAAAATGACGGAAAAGAGTAGCACGAACATCCAAGACATAGAGCGTACATATTTGACATCAGGAAGAACGATGAAAGTGCATCAGGAAGGTTCTAACCCAGGCCATATCTTTTATGCTGATCTTGGTGGCAGCTTCGACATTGACACACTCAACCTGATCTCTGCATCATTCGGTGGTTACTTCTATAAGTTAAATGTGCAAGGTGAAGGTCCCCTTGAAATGTACGATGCAAACAAGCAGATACTCTACAGCTACAATGACCATTACTGGATGCCTGGTTACATGCATCATTCATGGAACGGGCGGTTGGATTACGAGCACAAGACTCATTGCAAAGGGGAAAAGCTGACATTCTCCTATATGCTCGCCCTGACCCGTCAGCGTACGGAGCAGGAAAGTAGCTATACAGATATTGTAGGAAATCCTTTTTACTATACAGGATATCTGGTCAATTCAAAGGAGAATTTCACGGAGCATACCTTCCAGACAGACTATATAAGGCCACTTTGGACAGGGCACAAGATAGAAATAGGCGGAAAATACATCGACCGTCGAAACAACAGTCATACACTGCAGGATTATTACCAATGGACACAAACCCCGTCATTCAGCACTGAGTTTGATCATACCACACGAGTAGCAGCGGCCTATGCCGACTATCATCTCATTGCAGGTAAATGGTCTGCCCGCACTGGTCTGCGCTACGAATATAGTTATATGAGTGCCCATTACCCCGACGGAAAGAGTAATGATTATAACGACCACTTGAACGACTGGGTGCCACAGGCCAGCATCAAGTATCAGATTAATGATGCCAACTCACTGAAACTCAACTATAGCACCAGCATTTCCCGTCCTGGTATATCTTATCTGAATCCTGCTGTCATCGAAGGTCCTGAGAGAGTCGATTTTGGAAACGATCATCTGACAAGTTCCCATCAGCAATCCTTAACCTTATTGTATATGTTCGTTTCGCCTCGTTTGACACTGCAACTGGCACCAATGTATAAATTCTTCAATGGCGGCATTGGGGATATCCGATACATTAAGAACAATAAGTTATATAGTACCTATGACAACATTGAGCGCTTGCGTCGCTATCAGGTTGAGGGCTATCTTCAATGGAAACCTTTCGATTATACTACTATTGTTGCCAATGGCTATGTACAGCACAACAGTTACAGGAATCTCAGTCTTCAACTTGAGAAGTCTGCTTGGGATGGATTCTATTATGTTTCGCTGACTCAGCAACTGCCATGGAAACTGCGCTTGACACTAAGTTCATACGGTCAGATAGGTCATGAGCCCTACAATGTATATAGTTACTCCCGATCATTCTACAGCTACAGTGCTGCATTACAACGCTCTTTCCTCAAGGAAGACCGCCTGACATTACGTCTCTTTACCTATATGCCTTTCAGAAAATACCAGAGGTCTGCTTCTGTCACAGATCAGGGTGATTATACAGCATTCTCTGAAAACCAATATATAGGTCGCCGGTTCCAAATCAGTCTATCCTACCGCTTCGGCAAGTTGAAAGCCAGCGTGAAGAAGACCGAGACCACCATCGAGAATGACGATGTGGTAGGTGGTATCAGTAAAGGAAAGTAAAAGGTCTATAAGTCAAAGAATATGAACAAGCAAATCATCATCGCCCCACTTCTCGCCCTCATCACATTGGCAGGGCAGGCACAGACAAAGACAGCAACTGTCACTGGTTATTCACCCGCATTGAAAGACGGTACGTTGGTACTTGCCGGTATTGGTATTAGTGGATCTGTTGTAGATACCGTCCAAAGCGGGCGTTTTGCCTTTACTCTACCTGTTGAAGAACTCTCTAGCGGTTTTCTCTCTTTAGTGGGCGAAGGTTGTCCCAATTTCTCATTCTCCCTTATGATGAAGCCTGATGTGACTATTAAACTGACGGGTACAGACTGTATCTATCCTCTTTGGAAAGTGGAAAGTCCGATTCCAGAGCAGCAGACGCTGAACCGCGTCACGGAGCATTGTCGTGACGTGATAAAGGAACTTATTCAAATTGTAGAGAACAGAGATAGGGTTAAGTTAGACTCTATCAGCATGGAGTTAACGAAGCAGCAGATGGACATCCTGTCCTCACTGCCAGTGGATGCTGCGTCTTTAAATGTTTTGTGGCGCATATCCAGGATGCTGATAAACATGAAAGACTTCCCATACGTGGAGCAGTTGAAGGATCTGGAGAAGTCTTTCTTGGCCCGTGCACCGAAAGGTTTTGAAGCCGAATTGGCAGAGATACATACCTATATTTATCCTCCGCAAGTCCTGCAGGTAGGCGACAAGGCCGTCGATGCCGAACTCTTCGATATGCAGGGCAACACCCATCACCTCCTTGAAGGCATGACGGATGGCCGATACCTGCTGCTTGATCTCTGGGGCATCGGCTGCGGCCCGTGCCGGATGGCTGAACCAGAGATGAGGGAGGTCTATGAACGAATGAAGGATAAACTGGAAATCGTCGGCATCAATGAAGACAAGATCTCCTCATGGAAGAATAGTGACTTCAGTAAGCGCATCGTTTGGAAAAACTGGAACGACGGCAAGATGGGAAGCAGCATCAGCAGCAGATATTGCGACGAAGGGGCTGTGCCTTATTATGTCCTGATCTCACCAGAAGGTCGTATCTTGTGGAAGACTGTTGGCTATGGCATAGGCTGGTTCTTTGGAATGGCCGAGGCCATCAATGGCCCCAAACAGGATAACAGTTCAAATCTGGGGTTTGTTGTCCGTCATATAGAAGCCAATGCAGATTGTACTAAAGTCAGTTTCCGCTATTATACAAAGAAAGATTATAAGTTTAGCATTGCCAAGGATTCCTATCTCACCGCCAACGGGAAGAAGTATAAACTGACATCAGCCGACGCCATCAAGCTCGACGTTGACAACTATCCCGAAGTCAATGCCTTTACCGCCAAGGAAGAATACATTGGCGCAATAAACTACACCGACTTCACCCTCACCTTCGAGCCGTTTGACACCATCCCCGCCACCTTCGACTTCAAGGAGGGCGATGGTGAGGGTGCTTTCGTCATCCGCAACATAACAATTGGAAAATAGGACAATGAAAAAGGAATTCATCATCACCATTCTCCTTGCCCTTGCAGCCATGTCGGCGTACGGTCAGGTGGACAGCACGAAGATGAAGAAAAAGAACAATCCTATCGCCCTCCGTGGAACAGTGGCCGATGGTTTCACCAAGGCTGCCATCCGCGACGTGAAGGTGACGTTGATGCGTGCTGACTCTACTGTGGTTGACACGATGCGTGTCTGGGAGAGCTACAGCTATAGTAGTGGCATTGGCCGGTCGATTGGCACTACCAACTATCATTTTGCCATCAGTCGGGAGTCTGCACGATATATCATCAAATTTGAACACCCGAATTATGAGACAGCATACGCCGACTTTGAAATGAAGCAGGTGGGCAGTCGCCGACAGGAAATCGAAGGTCCTAAAATCTATCTGAAGAAAGCCCCACACGCCAGCCATTTCACGGGCGCAGACTTGGATGAGGTGGTGGTTACAGCAACCAAAGTGAAAATGGTGTGGCGTGGTGACACCCTTGTCTTCAATGCCGATGCCTTCAATGTTCCGGAAGGGTCGATGCTCGACGGACTCATCAAGCAATTGCCTGGAGTGGAATTGAAAGATGATGGGGAAATCTTCGTCAACGGCAAGAAGGTGGACAACCTGACATTGAATGGTGCCGACTTCTTCCGTGGCAAGAACAAAATCATGCTTCAGAATCTGCCCTACTTCACGGTGAAGAACGTAGAGGTCTATAAGAAACAGACGGAAGAGAACAAGTATCTTGGCATCGATGACGAGGACAAAAAAGAGCTGACGATGGATGTCATCCTGAAACGGGAGTACAACATCGGAGGCTCGGCAAACATTGAGGCAGGATACGGGACTGACGACCGTTACAAGCTGAAAGGTTTCGGATTGCGATTCTCCGACCACACACGGGCGGTGCTCTTCGGTGGGATGAACAACATCAATGAGACAATGGAATACAGCGGTGAAGAAAGCAGCTACAACGACAAGTTTGAACAGGCGGGCGACAGTCATTTCAAGCAAGTGGGCGGACAGTTCGTCTATCAGGCGCCCGAGGATAAACTGACCAACTCTACCGAGGTGAACGCCACTTGGAACAATGAATTCAGCGAGACGCGCAGTCAGAGCGAGACTTACATGAACGGAGCCAGTACATTCGGCATGTCGGAAAGTACGGGTCGCAACAGACCCAGTCACTTCGAAATGAAAAACACTTTACGCACTACAGGCAAGTTCCGTTTCTATTCCACAGTTGGACTCAACTACAACAACAACCGCGATGAGAACGAGGGATGGAACGTGAGTACTGCCGATGCCGTGATGAAAGACAGCATCAACAGTTCGTGGTATCGCTCACGCAACAAGAACGAGTGGCTGTATGGCAATGGTTACGCCTATCTGGCTTATCGCATGCCTACAGGAGACTCGTTCACGTTCAATGTTCAGGGCAACTTTAACAGAAGCTTCGATCCCGAGTCGACAAGTATGAATCACTACACTTACCATCGGTTGGGCACGCATGATGACCGTGACCGGCGTACGGAATCACCATCACACACCTACAACTACCAAGCAGAATTGAATTATAATTATCAGCTGACAAAATCATTGCGCCTCTCACCATCCGTCGGGATAGGCATAGGTGACGACCAGAGTGACCGTCATGAATTCCTGCGCGACAGCATCGATTACCTGTTTGATGCCAAAAACAGCTACGAGCAGCGCACGCAGACCCTGAACCGCCGTGCCGGCATAGGTGTTGAGTTCAACAAAAATCTGAAAAACTACTACATAGGCTTATATATGAGTCTCAACACCAACTACCAGCGCCAAAAAATGAGCTACAACAGTCAGCCGCTGAACACTACGCTCACCCGCAACTACATGCTGTTCAGCCCGAATGTCTATTTCTATTTGATGAACAGGAAAAGAGAACTCAACATGCAATACTATATATGGCCATCAACACCGAGCGTTACTGACCTCATCGACCGTCCCATCACCAGCGACCCTCTTAACATCTTCCTCGGCAACCCCGATATGAAGAAGAGTGAGCAGCATACATGGTATGGCAACTACCGTTTGCGCAATGACAGCATCGACCAGACCATCAATCTCCGGATGGATGCCACCATGACGCACAACGCCCGCACACAAGGCTACACCTACGACATGACCACCGGAGTGCGCACTTACCGACCCGAGAACATCAGCGGCGGCAACTGGAACCTTGGCACATCAATCAATTGGAACCGCGCCCTTGGTCATCAGAAGTTCTGGCATATCGGCAATGAACTCTCCTTCCGCTACACCCGAAGCACCGGCCTCGCCCTCACTACAGGAAGCACCGATGCGGAGATGAGCCGTGTCGGAACTTGTCTTATGAGTTACGACCCCAGTGTCAGTTTCCAAAAGAGCAACCTCACCCTGAGACTGAAGGGCGATTTCACCTACCGCAATATTCATCGAAACATCACCTTTGGGGAGCAGCCCACCGACATCTGGGACATCGCCTACGGCATCAACGGCACTTACAAGTTCCCTTGGAACATCACCTTCAATACCGACCTCACGATGCACTCACGCCGAGGATACACCGATGCTGAGATGAACGACAACCGTCTCTATTGGGATGCGTCGCTCACCAAATCCATTCATCAAGGACAATGGGTCATCAAGCTCCGTGGCTACGACCTTCTCGGTCAGGTGTCCAATCTCCGTTACAGCATCAATGCCCAGGGTCGCACTGAAACGTGGACCAACTCCATGCGTCGCTATGCCCTGCTCACCATCAGTTACCGTTTCTCACAGAAACCTAAGAAAGAAGACAAATAAAACCACAATATACATGAATAAGATAACCATCATCACCATCCTGCTCGCCCTCGTCGCTATGGCGGGACAGGCGCAAGTGAAGTGCCATATCAGAGGCGAACTGCGTGACACAACTCATGGCAAGACCGTGGTCATCTGTCCTGCCGATGTGGACATCCGCGTGTCAGATAATTATATCACAACAATGGCTGATGCAAAGGGGCAGTTCTCTTGCGATGTGAATACCGACAAGATGAGCCTTTACAAAGTGTTTTTGCGTGAGCAATGGGAACGCGGCTCATGGAAGTATGCGAATTATTTGGTTGAAAATGGGGCGAACGTGTCACTACGTTTCGATGATAATCAATGGAAGGTTATCAGTGGTGGCCCCGAACAGACTTTGAAAGTCGCAATGGACGCAGAGGCCGACCGACTTTATCGTAATAAAATGAACGCGATAAATAAACAGGCTGAGGCTGAAATCAGACCAAAGGTGGAAGCATTGCTGGCACAGGGCAAGAATCCAGAGGAGGATACGTTGCTGATGAAGCGCAACGCAGAGTTCATGACGGAATACGAAAAACTCTATGACGAGCTCCGGGCTTGGGAATTTGAGTACTATGCTGCCCATCCCATGCAGTATACGCTCTATGACATTGCCGACCAAATGCAATACAATAGCAGTCGTGACGACAAGTTGATGAACCTCTATCATTCCTCATATGAAAACTTCCACCCAGAGAATTCCATACACAATAACATTCGCACGCTTGAAGCGACTTGGCTATTGAAGCCAGGCAAGCCCTATATTGACTTCGAAGCTCGTACGGCAGAGGGTGAGAAAGTGAAAGTATCGTCGCTCTACAAGGGTAAGGTGGCCATCATCGACCTATGGGCATCGTGGTGTGGTCCCTGCCGTCAGCATAGTCGCGACCTTATCCCACTCTATGAGAAATACAAGGACAAAGGATTTATGGTAGTTGGCATTGCCCGTGAGGACGAAGTGAGCCGCATGACGAATGCAGCAAAGAAGGACGGCTACCCATGGCAAAACCTCGTCGACCTGAAAGACGAGCTAAACGTCTGGCAAAAAAATGGCCTGAGCTTTGCTGGCGGTGGTATGTATCTCATCGACCGCGACGGTACGATCCTCTCTACTTCGACAGAGGTTGACGAACTGGAACCGCTCATCCGCAAGGCACTTGACTTGCCCGAAGAGACCACGATGGGATGGAAGGCCGAAGCAGAACTTAACCGCATTGAAGCAAAAGACCCCACGAAACCTTTTACCGATTTCTCTGTCGTCTATAATGGTAAGACAACCCATCTTAGTGATTATGTTGGTCGCGGTCAGTACGTGCTCGTAGACTTCTGGGCATCATGGTGTGCTCCCTGCCGAGAGGAAATCCCATCCATCATTGCAGTCTATAACAAATATAAGAGCAAAGGGTTGCAAGTACTTGGCATTGCCGTCACCGACAAGCCTGCCCACACAGAGACCGCCATCAAGGAACTTGGAATAACATATCCGCAAATCATCAATTCACAGAAAATTGCTACCGACGCATACGGCATTCAAGCCATCCCTTACAGCATCCTCTTCGCCCCTGACGGCACCATCCTCGCTCGTGGCTTGAGTGGTGAGGAAATAGATGCGAAACTCAAAGAGATATTTAATGACAAATAGAAACAATGAACAAGCAAACTTTTATCACCGCACAACTCTCCCTCATCGCGATTTGGATGGTTTAACGCCCGACGGTTCAAGAATTCCGACAATCGGCGTTTAATCAAGTAGAACGTTAACAACAGGATTGTAACACAAATGAAAACAATGAAGATTTGGAGACTACGTTTCACCATAGCGACCAGCCTTTGCGTATAAACCGACTGCATTGGTCTTTTGTACCCACTCCTTGGGTGTAAGACTGAAAGAATGTAGTCCAGCCTGATTCCTAAACCCATCGAATTCGATGGAATTATAATTTTGATTGTGCAACTGCTCCGAGAGGAGGGGTGAGTGAGACAAATTGGATTCGTTTCTAATATCTATGTTTCGAGGTGCAATATCATAGGTATTGGCGCCTGAAAACATAGGTATTGGCGCCTAAAACCATAGGTATTGCGATGCAAAACCTAACAATCCAATTTTTGAATACACAAAACCGGCGCAACATACACGGATTTTGCTGGAAAAGCCTATATATACGAGGAAAATGGTTGTTTTCAACATACACGCAACATACACAAACATACACTATACGGGCTTCAACATACACGCAACATACACTTTTAAGTAGGCTGCTTTCTCATAGAAACTGGGCTACTTTCTCATAGAAACTGGGCTACTTTCTCATAGTAAACAGGCTTCTTACTCGATATTCCCACGTTGGGAACATTTTATTCCCACGTTGGGAACATTTTATTCCCACGTTGGGAACAATTTATTCCCACGTTGGGAACAATTTATTCCCACGTTGGGAACAAATAACTCGTTTATGAATCGGCGTGTATGTTGCGTGTATGTTGAAGCCCGTATAGTGTATGTTGGTGTACCCTTTGTGTATGTTAAAATTGATGGATTTCCCTTTGTTTATTTGGATTTCCGCGATTTTTTGTGTACCTTTGCGTGAATTTTTATAAATCGTAATATTATGAAGGTAACAATTCTTAAAATTAGTCGTAGAAAAGAAGTGATTAACCGTGAGGAACTCACGAATGTTGCCATGTCTATCCGTGAAGGAAGCGTGGCCAAGGAAGTGAAACAGATTCGTCAAGTGTATCATCTGATGAGAACAGAAAGACTAGAGGACGGACAGGTATTGACGGATTTTAGTACTGACATCAATCTGCCCCGCATCTGTTTCGCTGCAGAATATGCTCACAAGAATCATGAACGGCTGATGGTAAATTACAACGGTCTGGTAGTATTGGAACTGAACGGTCTGGATAGTTATGAGCAGGCCGTCACGTTTAGGAACCAGGCCAGCAAGATGCCTGAGACGCTGATGGCCTTTCTCGGCGGGTCGGGGAAGAGTGTGAAGATTGTGTGCAGGGGCGAGCTATTTAGAGAGACCCCACCCCTGACCCCTCCCCTGGGAAGGGAGGGGAATGGAAAAGGACAACTACCCAATGGGGAAGAAAGACGGCCCAATGAGGGAGTACGACTACCCAAGGAGGAAGAGGAGATTCGGCAGTTCCATAGGAATCTGTACGAGACGGCAAGGCTGGCCTATCAGAACCAGTTCCAGATGAACATCGAATACCTGGAGCCGAGACTGGATCGCACGGTTTATCTGAGTGCCGACCCGGAGATGTTCTTCAACCCAGAGGCACGAGCTTTTCTGGCAGACACTAAAAAGCCTGAGCAGCAAGAACCCGTCAACATCAGTGAGGAAAGTGACAGTCTGATGCCCGGAAGAACGATTGACAGGACTTATCACCTCAATTGGCTCTTCATCGTGAACAATGTCCTGGGGCGTTATTTTGAATTGCCTGATGAACAACGGGAAATGGAACTGCTGATGCGAGTGGCCACAGCCTGTCTGAACGAGGGCATCCCCATGGCGCAAGCACAACAACTCACACTCAGTCATCCAGTATTGGGCAGGGACGAGATATTGGTAAGGAACATTTTTGATTCGGTATATGCCGTTACCCTGCAGGAAGACTATCTGGAGAAACATCCTTTCAAACCGCTGAAAAGTGTTCCTGAAGAGACCATCCAGGCCATGAGGACCGAGATTTTCCTCAATGCGAACTTCTTTATGCGTAAGAACCTCATGACTGGTGTGGCCGAATATCGAGAGAGATACAGCAATGACCAGACCTACAAGCCGCTGACCGAAGAAGTAAGGAACGATATGACGCTCAGGGCTGTGGAACTGGGACTGAAAGCGTGGGACAAGAACGTGAACCGTTTCATCGACTCTACACGCATCGAACAGTACGATCCTGTGAACACCTGGCTCGACAAGCTGCCTCAGTGGGACGGTCATGACTATATCAAGGAACTCGCTGGGCGTGTGCCGACAGATCAGCCCCATTGGGAAAAGTACCTGAAGATGTGGCTCACGGGAATGGTGGCCCAGTGGCGCGAAAGCGACAAACAGCTAACAGGTAATGCATTGGTTCCCTTGCTGATTGGCAGACAGGGCTGCGGAAAGACGCGTTTCTGTAAAAACATCCTGCCGCCGGAACTGCGCGACTACTACAACGACAAGATCAACTTCAAGAACGAGTTCGACCTGAACATCGCGCTTACCTCATTCGCCCTGATCAACATCGATGAGTTCGACAAGACCACCAAGAGTCAGCAGGTGGTTCTGAAATACCTGCTCTCGTCGGCTGATGTGAAGTTCCGTCCGCCTTACGGTAAGACCATCAAGCAATATCGCAGATACACCTCATTCATCGGTACTACCAACAAACGAAAGCCGCTGACTGATCCTACAGGGTCCCGCCGTTTTGCCTGCATCGGCGTCACAGGACATATCAACTACGATGACTCGTTGAATCACCAACAGCTCTTTGCCCAGGCTCTCCACCTGTTCAATAACGGTGAACGCTTCTGGCTGAATGATGTGGAGATTGCTGAACTGATCAAGGAGAACGAATGTTATCAGCAGCTCTATACCCTTGAGGAAATGATTGCAGGCACCTTCCGAAGTCCTAAGCCGTCGGAAGAGGCCCGCTGGCTCTCCATTGATGAGATCAAAGAGATTCTGAGTTGCTACTATGCCTCGTTTGATCCGGGAATCAGTAATACGGCTATGGGCAATGCCCTGAACGACACCCAGTTTAATTTCGAGGTGCGCAGAACCAATCAAGGGAAAGTATATAGGATGGTGGAGCAATAAGTACAGATAACAGACACCGTTGTGGTCTATGAATAAAAAATTCATCGAATACGATTATATTCCTAATTATTTCCGTATATTTGCAGTTGTATTTAATGAAGAGATACGTTGACGTGATATTGCCCCTGCCCTTAGAAGGGTTCTTTACCTACGCCGTGCCTGAGAGGTTAGCGGAGAAGGTGAAGAGAGGAGTGCGTGTACTGGTGCCGCTGGGGAAGAGCAAACGGTATGTGGGACTGGCGGTGGAGGTACATGACAGAAAGCCCGACTTTGCGCAGATCAAGGAGGTGATGGAGGTGCTGGATGCGGAACCTGTGGTGCGCGAGGAGCAGTTCCGTCTGTGGCAGTGGATAGCCGACTATTACCTGTCACCCATCGGCGAGGTGTATAATGCGGCCTTCCCCTTGGGAATGAAAACCGTTGAGGGGTATAAACCGAAACTGGAGACGTACGTAGCACTGGGCGAGAAATACCGCAACGAACAGGCTCTGCATATTGCACTGGATGTGCTGGCACGTGCCCCCAAGCAGCAGAAGGTGTTCATCGACTACCTGCAGCTGTCCCGTTGGGATAGTCTTGAGGAGTGTGGAGTGAGGAGTGAGGAGTGTGGAGTGTGCGAGGAGGTGTCGAAGGATGAGCTGATGAACTACTCGCACTGCACGGCAGCGGTGCTGAAGCAGTTGGTTGACAAGAAGTTTCTGGTGCTGTATGAGAAGGAGGTAGGCCGACTGAACCACAGTGGTGAGCCGCACCTCGACAAGGTCAAAGCATTGAACGCGGCACAGCAGGAGGCATATAACCAGATCCTGTTTCAGTTCCTGAGCAAGAAGATCGTGTTGCTACATGGTGTTACCTCAAGCGGTAAGACCGAGATCTATATCCATTTAATCAAGGAGGCAATAGAGAAAAAACAGCAGGTGCTGTATCTGTTGCCCGAGATTGCCCTGACGGTACAGATGCGCGACCGCTTGCAACGGGTGTTTGGTAACCGCTTGGGTATCTATCACTCGAAGTACAGCGATGCAGAGCGGGTGGAGATCTGGAAGAAACAGCTGTCGGCCAATCCATATGATGTGATTCTTGGTGCCCGATCAGCTGTGTTCCTGCCTTTCCAACGCTTAGGACTGGTGATTATTGATGAGGAGCACGAGACATCGTTCAAGCAACAGGATCCTGCTCCACGATATCACGCAAGAAGTGCTGCCATCATGCTGGCAAGGATTTGTACGGAGGTGAACGGAGCCTTGAACACACGAACATTGTTGGGCACGGCCACTCCTTCGATAGAGAGCTATTATAATACTAAGGTGGGGAAATACGGACTCGTATCGCTCCAGCAGCGTTACCAGGATATCCAACTACCGGAAATACAGGTGGTGGATGTACGCGACCTGCAGCGGAGGAAGATGATGAACGGTCCGTTCTCACCGCTGCTCTTGTCGAGCATCCGCAAAGCGCTGGAGGCTGATGAGCAGGTGATACTCTTCCAGAACCGCAGGGGCTTTGCACCGATGATTGAGTGTAAGGTGTGTGGGTGGGTACCGCATTGTCAGCATTGCGATGTATCGCTTACCTATCATAAGAACAGCGGTCAGCTTACCTGTCATTACTGCGGTAATACGTACCAGGTGCCGGATAAGTGTCCTAACTGCGGGAATACGAACCTGACGGGTAGGGGCTATGGCACGGAGAAGATAGAGGACCAGATCATGGAGATCTTCCCGGAAGTGCGTGTGGCTCGTATGGATCTTGATACCACCAGAACCCGCCATGCGTATGAACGACTGATCAACGATTTCGCCGCAGGACGTACACAGCTGTTGATTGGCACCCAGATGATAAGTAAAGGACTGGATTTCGACCGTGTGTCGGTGGTGGGAATCCTGAATGCCGATTCGATGCTGAACTATCCCGACTTCCGTGCTTACGAGCATGCGTTTACGATGATGGCGCAGGTAAGCGGCAGGGCAGGACGCAAGGGAAAGCGGGGACTGGTAATCCTGCAGACGAAGAGTCAGCAGCTGCCTGTGATCCAGCAAGTGGTGAACAACGACTATACCGCTTTCTTTGATGATCAGTTGGATGAGCGTCGCACTTTCCGCTATCCGCCATTCAACCATCTGGTGTATGTGTTCCTGAAACATCGCTATGAACAGGTGGCTAACACCGCCAGCATGGAGATGGGAACACGAATGAGACAATGGTTCGGTAATCGCGTGTTGGGTCCGGACAAGCCTGCCATTGCCAAGGTGAAATCGATGCATATCCGTAAGCTGGTTCTCAAATTGGAGAACGGGATAGACATCAAAAAAGCCCGCGAGTGCCTGCATTTCATCCAAGGTCAGATGATGGAGGACTCGCGGTATAACGCGTTGCAGATCTACTTTGATGTGGATCCGCTGTAAAGGTAATGCTTAGAAGTCGATATCCACGCCTACACCAAGCACGCGGTTGGTGCGGGTGAAGTCGTTGTGCGTGGTGGCATTGGTGGCAGTAGGTGTTACATCCTGCTTGTAGGTGTCGTAGTTGGTCTGGAAATAGGCCACGTTTACCTTCACCTTGTCACTGACTTTGTAGCGCAGACCGAGGCCGTAGGTATAGCTGCTCACCACGAACGACATATCGTTCATATATTCGTCAGACAGACCGTAGTCGGTCTTCTGGAAGCCGGCACTTACTAACAGCTTGTCGTTTACGTCCCATTCGGCACCGCCATTGTACTCCCATGTGTTACCATCGAGTTTCTTCTCGTCGTGTTTGTACCAATGAGCCGACTTGTCGAAGAACAGGTGATAGCCGGCCATAACACGTACGGATGGGGTTACCGACCACTGACCGCCAACGGTGAAGAGGGCGGGCTGGTCCTCGGGTACACTACTGCCATCACGGAACTTGTTCACGGCTTCAATCTGGTGGGCTTCCTTTACTGTGGAATTGTTCTTCATCCGCATGCGGGTCTTGAATTCATACTTGGCACCGAAGTTAAAGGCACCTGTCTTGAAGTCGATACCCAGGATGGGAGCAATGCCTAAGCCACTCTGGTCAGACATCAAGCTCACGCCCTCACGATAGGTCTCGAGAGTCTGCAGACTCTGTTGTGTACCTTCCAACTGTGCCTTGGCAGCCTGTGCGCCAGCCAGCTTCTCGGTAAGCTCTGCAGGAACGGGTACGCCAGCAGCCTGATACTGAGCAATACCTGCCTCTATCTGATTGATACCATCTGCATATTGGGCAATGC
The DNA here is from genome assembly GCA_900314935.1 of uncultured Prevotella sp. Taxonomy (GTDB): domain Bacteria; phylum Bacteroidota; class Bacteroidia; order Bacteroidales; family Bacteroidaceae; genus Prevotella. The sequence continues at coordinate 92,553 of OMXE01000005.1, read as the reverse complement.
CACCAGCAATCCTGACATTGGCATTGTCGAGGAAAGTGCCGAAGGGAACAGCACCTGCTTCCGTGTTCACCAAAATATTATTCAAACGAGCTTTGTAGGATGCAGTACCATAGAGCAGACGGGCACCTCCATAGATGGAGAGGTTGTCGGTGAGCTTGTAGGCAGCACCCAAGGTGAAACCGAAGTAGTACTGCTTGCCACGCATGTAACCATCCACATCATATCCTGTGGCTCCCAGAGGCTGTAACGAGTGGGCAATAGCACCCACAGCACTTTCAAAGGAGCCGATACCATCGGAGAACTCACACTTTCCACCGCCACCGGTAACGGAGAAATTGGCTTGCAGACTCCAACGACCAGTATTGTAAGCAGCCTGGATGGAGGGGATAAATGGTGCATTGGCCACACCTTTGAATTTCTTGGTAGTGGCACCGTTGTTATCCATGCCCAGGGCAAAGTCGGGGTTGGTGGTGAAAATGGAACGGGTTTGGAATGCCATCTGCCAGTTCACAGAGAGATGGAAGCCTTGGTCCATGAAGATCACACCTGCGGGGTTGCTGTATACACCGTCAATCCCGATAATACCGTCACGTGCCATATTACGGTTGAAAGCGAGGTTCTGGTTGGTGTTTGTAAGAATGCCGCCTGCCCAAACGTTGCTGGCGACTGTCATCATGAATACGATGCTGATAAATTTTAATTTACTCATCTTAAATACCTTTAAAAAACTTGGCTGCAAAGTTACCTGTATTGTTCTGAATTTCCTGTAAAAGGGTGAAACATTTAACTTTTATTTGCTTTTCTTGAGCTCCGGATAGCTGATACGTGTATGGTAGATAACCTTCAAACGCTCCGTCAGCACCTGCTTGGCCACATTGATGTCGTGGAAGGTAATAGGACAGTCGGTGTAGAAACCGTCGCTCACTTGTCCGTCGATGAGGGTGTTCACCAGATTACTGATGTTCTCTTCGGTGTATTCGGTCAACGAACGGGAAGCTGCCTCTACGGTGTCGGCCATCATGAGGATAGCCTGCTCACGGGTGAAAGGATTCGGTCCTGCATAGGAAAAGACCGATTCGTCAATTTTCTCCTTGGGATGCTCGTTCTTGTAAGAGATATAGAAATACTTGGTCTTGCCCAATCCGTGATGGGTCATAATGAAATCCTTGATCTCTGTGGGCAGGTTGTACTTATCCGCCAGCTTCAGACCTTCGGTTACGTGATTGATGATAATCTGGGCAGCCTCCTTGCGATCCATCTTGTTCAACGGGTTCACGCCTGCTTGGTTCTCTGTGTAGAAGGCGGGATTCTGGATCTTGCCGATGTCGTGATAGAGAGCACCTGTCCTGACAAGCTGCGTCTTTGCATCGATCTTGTCGGAGATGGCTGCTGCGAGGTTACCCACCATGATGGAGTGCTGGAAGGTGCCGGGGGCTACCTCGCTCATCTTACGGAGCAGATCCTTACTGGTGTTCGACAACTCGATAAGGGTAACATTCGAGATGAAACCGAACATCTTCTCCACGACCAGCATCAGCGGATAGGCGAAGAGCAACATCACACCATTGGCGATGAAATGCTTGTACATGCTATGGTCCATGGTGAGGATACTGTTGTCCTGCATCAGCTGTAAGGCGAAGTACACCGCACTGCTGGCCAGGGTAACAAGAATGGCTGTCTTGAACAGCTGGGCTCGTTGCGACAGTTCCCTCAAGGAGTAGATGGCCACAAGGCCAGCAACCAGCTGGATGATGATGAACTCATACTGGTATTTCACGGCGGCAGCACAAATCAGTGTCATCACCACATGGGAGATGAAAGCTGTACGGGAATCCATGAATACGCGGATGAAGATCGGTACGATGGCGAAGGGCAGCACATAGACACTCAGTACGTTGTGCTCCATCATCAGGGATACCAGGATGGGGAAGATGGTGATGAGCGCATAGAGCATCATCAAACTGCGTGGTTTCTCGAAGTAGTCTTTCCTGAAGAGGGCTATATACAAGGTGAAGAGAATCATGATGATGCCCACGAAAAGGGCTTGTCCTGCGATGGTTGACGACACCTCGCTGCTGTTGGCACTACGGCGCACCATCTCACGCTCAAAGCTGCTGAGTACACGGAATGTATGTTCATCCACAATCTCTCCACGGTCGATAATCTTCTGTCCGGTGAGCACCATACCGCTGGCGAGGGCTACGCTGCTGATGACATCGGCCCGTTCTGTCTCACTGCGTTCCTTATCGTAGGTGAGATTCGGGGTGAGATATTCGTTCAGGTTGCACTTCTGCAGGATCTGACGTTGCGCACCGAGTTTCTCATCCATGAACAGTTGTTCGTAGGCGGCCATCGTGGAATAGATACAGTTGATGGGCACACTGGTGGCAGTCCTGCCGTTGATCACACGGACGAAACTGGTGGAGTCCTTGAAGTTCTTCGAGTAGTCGGCTTGGTTCATGATACCTGCCTGATACAGACGATGCAGGCGGTCGATGATGGTAGTGACATAGTCTTTTGACAGGCCGGGGATACCGTCCTTGTATTTCTCGTAGAACTTAGCGATCTGCTCTTTCTCCACATTCTCCTTGAAGGTGTAGTAAGGCTCCAGTTGGACGAGCAGACTGTCTTGCTCCGCCTTGATGGCCTCATCGGTCTTGTAGATGGGGAAGTCGAACTTCGCGATGAGCGATCCATACATCCATGGCTTACCTACATCATAGCGGAACTGCGGACCGCTATTGCGGGGCAGGAACCACACGATAATGACAACTGACACGATAACGAGTGCCGAACGAGTAAGTAGATTGCGCCAATAGCTGTCTTCAGAGGTCTTGAATTTGTTCATTTTGCTCTTTTTCTTGTCTTTCCTTTGCAAAAGTAATAAAAATAACTAACTTTGCACTCAAAATTCAATATAAAATGTCAGAAAGAAGAGTAAGAGTACGATTTGCACCCAGTCCAACGGGTGCGTTACATATCGGCGGTGTGCGTACCGCTTTGTATAATTACCTGTTTGCCAAGCAGCACAACGGTGATATGGTATTCCGTATTGAGGATACAGACAGCAGTCGTTTCGTACCAGGTGCCGAGGAATATATCATCGAGTCGTTTCGCTGGCTCGGCATACCGTTTGACGAGGGCGTGAGTTTCGGCGGAAAGTATGGACCCTACCGACAGAGCGAACGTCGTGCCATCTACAAGAAGTATGTGGACCAGCTGTTGGCCGACGGGAAGGCTTACATCGCTTTCGATACACCTGAGGAACTGGAAGCCAAGCGTAATGAGATCAAGAATTTCCAATATGATGCCCATACCCGTGGGATGATGCGCAACTCATTGACACTTCCCAAGGAGGAAGTGGAACAACTGATTGCCGACGGTAAGCAGTATGTGGTGCGCTTCAAGGTGGAACCAGGCGAGGAGGTACATGTCCATGACCTGATTCGTGGTGATGTGGTGATCAAGAGTGACATCCTCGACGATAAGGTGCTTTACAAGAGTGCGGATGAACTTCCTACTTACCATCTGGCCAATATCGTGGATGACCATCTGATGGAAATCAGTCATGTGATTCGTGGTGAGGAGTGGCTGCCCAGTGCACCGTTGCATGTGCTGTTGTATCGTGCTTTTGGTTGGACCGACACCATGCCGCAGTTCGCACATCTTCCGCTGTTGCTGAAGCCCGATGGAAAAGGAAAACTGTCGAAGCGTGATGGCGACCGACTGGGATTCCCTGTGTTCCCGTTGGAGTGGCACGACCCGAAGACAGGTGAGGTGTCGAACGGTTTCCGTGAGCAGGGCTACTTCCCAGAGGCTGTGATCAATTTCCTTGCCCTGTTGGGATGGAACCCCGGTACGGAGCAGGAACTGTTTACCCTCGACGAGTTGGTGAAGGCGTTCGATATTTCCAAGTGCTCGAAGGCTGGTGCGAAGTTCGATTTCCAGAAAGGAATCTGGTTCAACCACGAATATATTCTCAAGAAGAGTGATGATGAGATTGCACAGCTCTTTGCTCCCATTGTGGGAGGCAACGGCGTAGAGGAGTCGTTGGAGCGTGTCACCCAAGTGGTGCACATGATGAAGGATCGTGTGAATTTCGTCAAAGAACTGTGGCCCTTGTGCTCCTTCTTCTTCATTCCGCCTACGGAGTATGATGAGAAGACCGTGAAGAAACGTTGGAAGGAGGATTCGGCTCAGGTGATGACCGAGTTGGCTAATGTGCTCGAAGGTATCAACGACTTCAGCGTGGAAGGACAGGAGTCTGTCGTCATGGCGTGGATCGAGCAGAAGGGATATAAGTTGGGCGACGTGATGAATGCGTTCCGTCTGGCACTTGTCGGCATTGGCAAAGGACCGGGCATGTTCGATATTTCTGCCTTCCTGGGTAAGGAAGAGACCTTACGCCGACTGCGTCGGGCAATAGATGTATTAAAGTAAGTCATGTATAACATCATCATGTACGCCATCCAGCTGGGCGTCGCCATTGCCAGCCTTTTCAACGAGAAGGTGAGGAAGATGTGGCGGGGCGAGCGGGAGGCATTCCGTATCTTGAAAGAACAGGTGGATCCAAACGCCCAGTACGTGTGGTTCCACGCTGCCTCTTTGGGTGAATTTGAGCAGGGACGACCGATTATTGAACAGTTGCGCAAGGAGTATCCTGAGTACAAGATCCTGCTCACGTTCTACTCACCCTCTGGTTATGAGGTGAGGAAGAACTACCAGGGTGCGGATATCATCTGTTATATGCCGATCGACACGGTGACCAATGCGCGGAGGTTCCTACGACTGGTACGTCCTTGCATGGCGTTCTTCATCAAGTACGAGTTCTGGTACAACTTCCTGCATATCCTCAAGCACAGGAATGTACCTACTTATAGCGTCAGCTCTATCTTCCGTCCCAACCAGGTTTTCTTCCGTTGGTATGGAAAGAACTACGGAAGGGTGCTGCGTTGCTTTACGAAGTTCTTCGTGCAGAACGAGCAGAGCAAGGAACTATTGAACAGTATCGGTATTACTGAGGTGGAGATTACGGGTGATACCCGTTTCGACCGAGTGCTGCAGATCAAGGAGGCCGCCAAGGAACTGCCTGTTGTGGAAGAGTTCCTCTTCGAGGAAGGAGGAAGGAGGAAGGAGGAAGGAGATTCCTCCAAGTCCAAGGTGTTTGTGGCAGGTTCTTCATGGTTACCTGATGAAGAGATATTCATCAAGTATTTCAACGAACATCGTGATTGGAAACTGATTATTGCCCCGCATGTCATTGGTGAGGATCATCTGCAACAAATAGAGAAGCTACTTGAAGGTCGTAAGGTAATCCGCTATACTGAGGCAGCAAAAACAGATTCTCTACTATCAACAGCCGAAGTCCTTATCATCGACTGCTTCGGTCTGCTCAGCAGTATCTACCGTTATGGTCAGGTTGCTTATGTAGGTGGTGGCTTTGGTGTGGGTATCCATAATCTCCCAGAGGCAGCTGTTTGGGACATCCCCGTATTCTTCGGTCCTAATAACGAACGCTTCCAGGAAGCACAGGAACTGAAGAAAAACGGTGGTGGCTTAGAGATACATAACTATGAAGAGTTTGCCGCACGAATGGATGAGCTGACAGCTGATCCTGCATCCCTCGTCAAACGGGGTGAGGCTGCAGGCAGTTATGTCAAAGGAAATGCCGGAGCCACCGAAATCATCCTTCGGCAGTTGACAGTTCTTCGCATAGCGAAGCGGCAGAGCCGAGCGGATAGTTGACTACTCCCTTTCCCTATACCAGTCCATATAGGCCACATAGTGGGCGGCATTATCGGTCTGTCCAGGACGTACCTTTTTGATGAATTTTGCGGGCACACCGCCCCAGATCTCCCCTGCAGGAATTTTTGTGTTCTGAAGCACCAAAGCACCGGCGGCCACGATGGAGCCTTCGCCTACTTCGCAGTTGTCGAGAAGGGTACTGCCCATACCGATGAGAGCATGATCATGAATGGTGCAGGCATGGATGGTTGCATTGTGCCCGATGGTCACATCGCTGCCGATATGCAGCGGACCGATTTTATAAGTAGTATGCAGCACCGCCCCGTCTTGTACGTTCGTGCGGTCACCGATATGGATATGGCACACATCGCCGCGTACCACGGCATTGAACCATACCGAGCACTCATCTCCCATTACTACTTCGCCTACAATCGTGGCATTCTCACTAAAATAGCAGTTCTTGCCCCATTTCGGAGCCAGACCGTTCACTTCTTTGATTAAAGCCATTTCCTTCTTCGATTATTATAAACACATCTGCTTTCGCATAAACGAAAAGCATGATGCAAAGGTACAAATAAACGGGCACAAAAGCAAATAAAAATGCTTTATTTGCTATGCAAGGCTCATCTCTCATCTTTCATCTCTCATCTCTCATCTCTCATAACCTTCACCTCCAGCACCTGTTCGATGAGCGCAAGAATCTCCTCCAGACTGTCGGTCTCGAAATCACCGCTCAGACGTTTATGAGTATCAGAAGCGCGGAGTTTCACATGATAGAACTGCGCTAAGTCGGCTAACACTTCTGTCAGGGGAGTGTTGTTGAAGTGGAACAGGCCGGTGGCCCATGCCACTTGGTTGATGCTACCTGCGGTAATCAGTTGTGGGCGTTCCTCTCCTTGACGAAGGCGGGCTTTCGTACCTCGTGTTAAAATCAGTCCCTGCTGACCAGTCTCGATAGCAGAGAATGCCACCTTCCCTTCCGTGACAAACACCTCGGTAGCCTTTTCTGGAACTATACTGCCTGTCACCTGGAACTTCGTTCCCAGGACCCGTATCTGTGCCATGTCGTTACTGATGGTGAAGGGATGTTGGTCATCGTGATGAACCTCAAAGTAGGCACTACCGTTCAAAGTAACCATCCTATCTTTCCCCCTATAATAGAATAAGGTGGAGTGGGCTGAGAGGGTGACATGTGTACTGTCAGACAAAACGAACAGTTGTGCTTTCTCGTTGGCAACCAACAGGATTCTTTGATGACTTCTCTTGTAGAGATAGGCACCCCCGCAAAGCAGCAACAGTAGCGATGCTGCAATAGCTATCCATTGCCGCATGGTGATCATCCGTGCTGAGGGTAGTTGTGCACGTCGTCTCACATTCTTCAGGGCACTTCTTGTGTCCAACCGGCCTTCCTTGTAGTACTTGACAACGAAGTCAAGACTTTTATCTTTTAGGTTTTTTGTCATACCATTTCGGACTTATTGTTCATCATTATCAGCATCGGTAGTCTGTTGCGTTCCCTTTGTGGTTTGTGAGATGGTAATAGTAGTTGTTCTTTCTCCAGATCTCATCTGTAGTGTATAATACCGAGTGTACTTTTCTATCCAAGTAGTCGAAATAGGTTGAATCTCTACATGGAGGATGCGTGGATTGTCCATGGGAATCTCAGCCCTGCACCACCTGCCATCGAACGTTCTCCCCGTTAGCTGCCATTCACCTACATAGGTGTAATTGACAACAGCATCAATCAACCAGCTGTCGTAGTTCAGTAATTCGAAATCGAAGCTGTGTGCATCCTGATCACATTCATATTCCCTTTGGTTCACCCGCATGGCTTCAAAGGAAGAGGTCTGCTCATATTCCGTGACACTATAACCGCCCACGCAGCCCAGTCCGCCCTCCACATTGTTCAACGTGGGTGATGAGAGAGCCAGACCGTATTCACCCAGTTTGTTGTTCCTGATGTCGTTTATTGATTTGACGAAGCGGTAGAGCGGTGGCGCTATCTTGTATAGCTTGATGCCATACCCTTTACGGGTCACGTCATAATCCGTTTCATAATCCCGATAGATGGTGTTCAGTCGCAGCGTGTAGTTGTTTGAAGTGAAGGTGTTATCGTTGAAGATATAGAAATCCTGATAGAAAGAGTTGTTGTAATCAAAGAAGTCGTCAAGGGTGTTCCCAGGCGACAGTGCAGGCTCATCGTCGATATTGACAACACGCTGGATGAGTTGACGAATGGTGTCACAGCCGACCGCCCCTGCCTCTTCGTCGCTATACCGTTTTCTGTAGTATATCTCATAGTAGTTAACAGCGTAGTAGTCATCAGTGGCAGGATTATCGGCGATGGTGACCTGCTGTTGGGTGTATGAAGTGTAGTCGCGATAAGCTGGGACAGAGGAAACCCCTTTAATCTCTGGCATCTCGGGAATGGTCGTCTTCGCATGAACGGCAGGGAATCCCTCTGCCGATGCCTCGATACTTATATTGTCACCACAGTGGTGTTTGGCCACTACGTAGTATTTCCCTACAGGCACCCTTCCTGTGCTCTCCTTGGCATACATCACAGGCAGTTCCGTTCCGTTCAGTCGGTAAGAGATGGTTGCATGGGGTATCAAATAACTCTCTTTCCTGTCGAATTGCACATTCCTGTTCACCGGGATACTACTGCTGAGGTCGATCACGGTGGTATCGTTGTCCGTACCGGGGAAACAGTAAAGTACGAGTTTGGGATCACTTTCAAGCATGTCTCTGTCCACATCGTTGTTGCAGCAGCAGAGCAGTGTGACCGTTGTGATCATCATCGGTATTGTGAATATCTTCTTCATCTCTATATAATTGTTTCCATTCTTAAAACTTAATCGTATAGCTGGCCGTAGGAATGATGGGGATAAATCCATAACTCTTGAATTTCGGCGTGCCGTCAGTGTCTTTGTCTGTACTGATATACATGGCGTTCAGTCGGCAGTAGGCATTATAGATACTGATATTCCATATCCGTTCGTGCCCATGCTTTGTGGTGTGGTGCAGGTTGAAGCCCAGGTCCAAGCGGTGGTAGGCAGGCATAGCAACGTTGTTGGGCTCCTCATAATTGAAACCTGTCTCCCAAAGATCGTTTCCTGAACTAAGTCCAGGAGGGAGAGTAGGCAGTTGTGTATGTTGTTTCGGAATGGTCATACGATAGCCGGTGTGGTAGGTCCAGCCTGCATACATCTCGGCTTTGCTGCTGATTCTCATCCTTCCGGTGACGTTTATCTTATGACGATTATCAAACTTGTCATAATACCATCGTGGGTAGAATTCATCGAACTTACGCTTGTTCCACGACAGGGTGTACGAACCTTGCAGGTCGAAAAACTGGTCGTGGTATCGCACATCGGCCTCAATGCCATAAAACAATCCCTTGCCATCCATCACGAAACTGTCCCAGTGCCTAACTGGGGGAGTCAGACTATTGAAGTTCGTGTATTGCAGCATGTGGGTAGATAGCTTATAGTATCCTTCCAAAGAGGCAAACCAGTGTTTGTCTATCTGTGTGTAAAGACCTGCTGCCACTTGATACGAGTGCATGGGCTTAAGCCGTGAAGTAGTAGGAACCCAGTAGTCGGTGGGCATGCTCAGATAGGTGCTGCTCATACGGTGTATGGTCTGCGTCATCTCGGTGAATGACAGTTTCACGGATGTGCCGCTATTGATTTGGTATTTGAAGGCAGCGCGGGGGTCCATGAGGAAGAAAGTTTTTCCTGGGATGTTGAACAGGGTGGCATGCATGCCAATGTCTATGCTCCAGCTGTCAGTCAGCCGCATCTCATCCTCAGCATAGAGGTTCAGCTCCTGTGCCTTCATGTGATGTCTACTGTTGGTGTTAACGGTGTCCATGGGCAGATTCTCGCTACCGGCAAACTGGTGTCTGCTCTGTGTCTGTGGACGGAAGTCGTGCCAGGTGAGATTGCCGCCGAAACGGATATGGTGACGTACAGCAGGACGGTAGTCGAAGTCGGCCCTCAAGGTGGCATCGTAGATGGTGGAACGGTACTTCCGTTCGATATGGTCGATAGACATTCTTCCTTCCTTCCCATAACGCCAGTCTTCGAAGTACTCGTAGATACTGCGGTTATGGGTGTATCCGGCACTGAAGTTGGCAAAGAGGTATGGTTTCAGCTGGTAGTTCCAGTCAAGGGTCATGCTCAGGTTTCCCCATGACAGGTGGTTCTTATCGTCCTCGATGTCGTGATATTCCTCGGGTGATCCCATGCTGTTCACCTCATCCCAGTAGTATGTGTTCTTAAGCATGTCCTTTGATGAGTAGATGCTGAAGTAGGCCCTACTTCGGTCGTTGAACACATGGGTAATCTTTCCGTTGAGATCGTGCAAGAAATAGTGCACCTTGATTCTCTCATCCACCGCCTTATTCACTATAAAGAACACGGGTTCTGTAATCAAGTCCAACCATGTTCGGCGCAGTCCGAAGTTATAGCTGGTGCTATAGTGGTCCTGTTCGCCACGTATCATCCTCTGTTGTTCCTTTTTCGTCTTGACAGGTCCATCTATCTGGAACCGTCCGTCGGTGAGACCGATACTGTAACTTCCGTGGGTGTTCCTCATGTCTCCGTCGTTTGTCCTCACATCGGTCACAGAGGAAAGTCTGCCTCCATAGCGGGCGGGGAAACCACTCTTGTAGAAGTCAACGTTTTTCACAGCATCGGTGTTGAAGGCAGAGAACAGACCGATAGCATGGTTCATGTTATATATTGGTGTACCGTCAATGAGAAACAAGTTCTCGTCATCGTTACCTCCATGTACATACAGTCCGGAGGCCACGTCGATGCCTTCGCTCACTCCCGACGACCTTTGTAATGTCTTGATGAGGTCGGGAGAGGAGAGCAGGGCGAACTCGGTGTTCAGGTCATCCCGACTAAGAGTCTTCTTTCCTGTTTGTGTGGTTAGCACAGGAGAATTCAGGTTACCCGTCACTACCACTTCCTGCAGCTGGTTGTCCTCTTTTAACTGGAAATCCTCATGATGGTTTTTCTTCAGGTTGACATACTTGTGCTTTTCAGCATAGCCTAAATACGATGCTTGTATTTCATAATCACCTTCAGGTAAGGTGATGCTATAGAATCCGTACGAGTTGGTTGTGGTGGCGGCACGGGTGGCATATCCTGCTGTCTTGAATGGTTGATTCGTAAGGGTACATTGCACAGTGGCGTTGATAAGACTCTCACCGTTTCCGTCACGCACATATCCGCTCAGGGTGTACTGCTTTTCCTTATGATTCTTACGGATGGAGGCTTGTTTTTTTGTGGGACGCAGCATGACGTAACTACCTTTTATGCTCCATTCAATGTCTGTTCCGCTGAAAAGGTTGCGCAGGGCTTCCTTGACGTTCATCCCCGTGAGCGATCTTCCTTGGTAGGGATGCTCGATATTCAGTGAGCTGTCGTACACGAAGTGGATGCCTTGTTCCTGCTGCAACTGTTCCATCTGTCTCCTCAGGGTACTGTGCTGTTGAGCGCAGACCCCGAGCGGCAGCAGGATCATCATCGTTCCTAATAACAATCGTTTTGTTCTCTTTTTAATCATAACACATCTTTTGGGTACTACATGGGTTGAAGTCGTTTGTTACGACCTTTTCCCCTTTATTGTCATAGCTATGACGGATAAAATGTAGTTTCCCCCTATGTCACTTAATGATTTTTTTCGTAACATAGAATCAGGCAAGAGAGCAGAGGAAGTAGAAGAAATCGCTTACTTTTCCACGGAGGGTCTTCAGAGCCTTGCTGATCTGATGCTCCACAGTCTTCTCAGAAATGCCCAGTTCCTCTGCAATCTCGCGGTAGCGCTTGCCATCGCGCTTACTCATCAGGAACACTTCACGGCAGCGTCGGGGCAGACTGTCGATGGCGGTCCATAGCTCAGCCTCATGCAAGGAGCGTTCCATGGCCTCATCATCACTCAAGGTTCCTTCCATGTCGGTAGGCTTTATATCTGTTGTGAAGGGATTCTCCATACGCAGTCGGTCGATGCAAGCATGGCGTACGGTGGTATAGAGCCAAGCTTTCTCGTTTGTCACAGACTGGTTTTCCATCAGGCGCACGAAACAGTCTTGCACAATATCCTCAACGGTCTCTACTTCTTTAATATAGTGTAGGGCATAGAGGCAGAGCGGTCGGTAATAACAACGGAAGGTATGGTCTATATTCATTTCGGGCGTAAAAGTACGGTAATTAGAAAAGGAGCTGGGCTTCCCCAACTCCTTTTGTAATACTTTCTTTTCCTTGAAAGGATTAGAGATTCGGATTGATCTTGCTCCACTCGCTGATTGGCGGAACGATGTTCAGTGTGACAAGCTCATCGCGCATCTTGCAGAGGTGCTCGTAGCTTTGATCCAGCTTGGCATTCTCCTCAGCTGTACCCTGCGGAACCTCGAACTTGGCGCCCTCAGCTGTCATGGTGGTCTTCATAGCCATCATGATGTGGTCGTACTTGTCGGTCTTTACATAGGTACCAACGGGGAAGCGGAAGGGCTCACCACCCATGGCTGCACGGATCATCTCAACAGAGAGATAAGAAGGACTCTGGAAAGAAGAACGTCCGCGGAGCTCGATAATCTTTGCACCACCCTTGGTAACGTCAACCTTCATCTGCTCCCACTCCTCTGCGGGGAACTCAGCGGTGCCGATGATATCAGTAAGCTTGCGACCGGCAATCTCTACATGAGAACCGAAGACTGCCATCTGCTCACCATGTCCGCCATAAGTAGCGCAACCGGTGATCTCGTTCTGCATCACGTTGAACTTCTTTGCCAATGCACTCTGCAGACGGGTTGTGTCAAGACCGGCGAGGGTAGTTACCTGACCGGGTTTCAAACCTGAGTAGAGCAGGGTTACCAGACCGGTAAGGTCGGCGGGGTTGAAGATAATCACCACGTGCTTTACATCCGGACAATACTTCTTGATGTTCTGTCCTAACTCCTCTGCAATCTTGCAGTTACCAGCCAACAGATCCTCACGGGTCATCCCGGCCTTACGGGGTGCACCACCTGAAGAGATGATGTACTTAGCGTTCTTGAAAGCCTCTTCAGCTTCTGTGGTTGCGGTAATCTTTACATCGTCGAATCCGCTCTGACGCATTTCCTCAGCCACTCCTTCGGGTGAGAAAACGTCGTACAGGCAAATGTCATTTGTCAGACCCATCATCAAAGCGGTCTGTGCCATGTTTGAACCAATCATTCCGGCTGCGCCGACGATGGTCAGTTTCTCGTTCGTTAAAAATGCCATAATCGTGTTTATTATAATAAATGTATGTATATACTATAAAAGTGCTACAAAGGTAGCAAATTTCTGCCGACTATCCATCGTTGTGGAGTTAAAAGGAGTTAATGGCCAACGTTTTCCAAAAGAAGCATGTTTCTTTGTCATCTCGATATGACAAAATAGCGAATGAAGAGCCGAAAACACGCTCGTTTTTTCGTATCTTTGCGCTTTGCAAGCGCGAAGTTACTCCGTCTCAGCAAAAAAAGAAACAAGTTTCTTCGTTTTGCGTTCAACTTTTCGTATCTTTGCACAAACTAATAACCTGTGACGATATGAGCATGACTGTGAATCAACGGATAGAAGTCCTCAGAGAGGTGATGCGGCGCGAGAGTCTGGATGCTTTCATCTTCCCCAGCACCGATCCCCACCAGGGGGAGTATGTGCCCGACCATTGGAAAGGACGCGAGTGGATCAGTGGTTTCGACGGATCAGCTGGAACGGCAGTGGTGACGATGAACGAAGCCGCTCTGTGGACTGACAGTCGTTATTTCATCGCTGCAGCCGAGCAGTTGAAAGGTACGGAGTTCGTGCTGATGAAGGAACGTGTGTCGGGAACCCCTACCATCACCCAATGGTTAGGAGAGGTGTTGCGGAATATCCGTTCACCTCAGGTGGGCATTGACGGCATGGTGAGTTCAACCGCCGAGGTGGAGGAACTGATTAGCGGACTGCGCCATGAGGGAGGAATCACACTTCGTACGAACTTCGATCCGCTGACCATCATCTGGAAAGACCGTCCTGCCATTCCGCAGAACCCTGTGTTCATTCAACCCTTGGAGTATGCAGGGGAGGCATGTCATGAAAAGATATCGCGTGTTCGTCGTGCCTTGCGACAGAAACATGCTGACGGTATGCTGGTGGCCTCGCTCGATGATATTGCTTGGATGTTGAACCTTCGGGGCAGTGATGTGCATTGCAATCCCGTATTCGTGTCGTATCTGCTTATCTCTTCCACCAAGGTTACTTTGTTCATCGATAAAAAGAAGCTTTCTTCCAGCGTTCTTGCCTACTTGAACGACGAGGGCGTGGATGTGGATGATTATGACAGGGTTAAAGAAGGACTGAAGGATTATTTCGAATACAACATCCTGCTTGATCCCCATGAGGTGAACTACACCTTATATAATATAGTAAGACGGGAGATTGTCCGGGAGGAGTCGCCTGTCAAACGAATGAAAACTGTTAAGAACGAAAGCGAGGTGCTGGGTTTTAGGAATGCGATGCTGAAAGACGGCATCGCACTCGTGAAATTCCTGAAATGGCTCCGTCCCGCTGTTGAGGCTGGCGGACAAACAGAGATCAGCGTCTCAGAGAAACTGGAAAATCTGCGTGCTGAGCAGTCTTTGTATAAAGGTCTTTCCTTTGATACCATTGCCGGTTATCAGGAACATGGCGCTATCGTCCATTACGAGGCAACACCTGACACTGATGCACCTTTGAAGTCAGAGGGTTTCTTACTGCTCGACAGTGGAGCACAGTATGTGGACGGTACGACGGATGTTACCCGTACCATTGCTTTAGGACCGGTTACTGAGGAGCAGCGGCATATCTATACTTTGGTACTGAAAGGACATCTGCAACTGCAGAACCTGAAGTTTCCGTCAGGTGCCAGTGGAACACAGCTTGATCTGGCGGCCCGCAAGGATTTGTGGCGTGAAGGGTTGAACTACATGCACGGAACAGGTCATGGGGTAGGGGCATTCCTGAATGTGCATGAGGGACCGCATCAGATTCGTATGGAGTATAAACCTGCTCCGATGGTAGCAGGGATGACGGTAACGGATGAGCCAGGGATCTATCTCGAAGGTAAGTTCGGCGTTCGTACAGAGAATACCTTATTGGTAGTTCCGTATCAGGAGACAGCGTTCGGCACCTTCCTGCAGTTCGAGCCTCTGACACTCTGTCCGATAGATAAGTCGGCCATCGACATCTCCCTGATGACCGACGAGGAGATTGGTTGGTTGGATGAGTATCATCAGATGGTATATGACCGGCTGTCACCTTATCTGGATGAGGAGGAACGGAAATGGCTGGCCGTCCAATGTGAGGAAATAGGGAAATCCCTATGATTTTTTAGGGAAATCTTTGCAGGGGCGGAAGTGATTTTTCACTACTTTTGCAGCAGAGTTCAACGATTAAACGTGAAGGATATGAAGAAGATAATGGTTTTGGCACTCGGTGCCGCTTTTCTGTTGAGCAGCTGTGGTTCATATACCGCAACTGGTGCATATACGGGTTCCACACTGGGTTCAGTGTTGGGCTCAGCCATTGGAGGCTTGTCTGGCGGTCCGCGTGGCAGCGACTGGGGACAGATTATCGGTATGGCAGGCGGAGCAGTGATTGGTGGTGCTATCGGCAATGCTGCCGATAAGGCTCAAGAGCGCAAAATCGAACGTTACCATGATCGTGTCCTGAACAAGTACGACAATCAGTATGCGCAGGGTGACGAACGTGAAGTGAGTGGCTTTGATCCCTCGAATAGTGCTGACGACCGCATAGAGTTCGACGGAAAGGCACCCAGTAGCGATACCTATCGTGTTCCTGCAACCGTACCTGAAGCTAATGTCTCTCCTGAGCAGGCTATCCAAATCAGTAATGTTCGCTTCGAGGATAATGATAACATACTCAGAGCCAACGAACGGAGCAAGATAGTGTTTGAAGTACGGAATGTATCTAAGCATACCATCTTCCACGTGATGCCGAATGTGGTGGAATCGACAGGCAACAAACATATCGTGGTGTCACCGGGTATTGAGGTGGAGAGCATTGCTCCTGGTTCAGGTATCAAATATACGGCGAATGTGGTGGCAGACAAGAAGTTGAATGACGGACAGGCTACCTTCAAGATTTCTGTGGAGCATGGCAACCGTACAAAGGCGGAGACCTCGCAGGTCATCAACGTCGTTACCCGCCGATAGTGTTCAACGAAATAATAGTGCATGAGAAATAAGTACAGACTGATTATAGTTCTCGTGGCTTTCCTCTTTTCATCTGTCATGTACGGACAGGAGAAGGGGAAGGCTTCTTATTATTCCCACAGTCTGCAGGGACATCGTATGAGTGATGGCTCAAAGTACCATCGTGACAGTCTGGTATGTGCCCACAAACGTTATCCGATGGGGACCATGCTGAAGGTGACAAACCTTAACAACGACAAGAGTGTGGTGGTGCGAGTGGCCGACCGCGGTCCGCATGTCAAAGGCAGGATTATCGACCTTTCCTATCGTGCTGCCAAGGAAATCGGTATGATTGCTTCGGGTGTGGTCATGGTCAAGGTGGAGCCCTACCGTGGTGAAGTGGCTATTCCGTACAAGCCTGTTGATGAGCCTTTGGATTTGCCGGAACTGGATTTCGAGATTTCACGCGATGGCTATGATTATGTTCCTGAATGGCAGAAGCCAAAGGAAGAGAAACCTGTTTCCGTAGAGGAACGACGGGCGATCTTGAAAGATGAGAAGAGAATCTCGGAAGTGAAGAACGAGATTGCCACTCCCATGCCTAAACAAACGAAGGAGACGAGAAAGAATCCCGTCTCCAACAGTGTCTCTACAAGTACCCCTCATAAGGCTTCGCAGAGACATTAATCATTAATCTTTTTACACAATGCCCTGCGCCATCATGGCATTGGCTACCTTCATGAATCCGGCAACATTGGCGCCCTTTACATAATTGATGTAATCGCCTTCCTTGCCGTATTTCACGCATTGATCGTGAATGCCCGACATGATCTGATGCAGCTTCTGATCCACTTCTTCAGCCGACCATGACATACGCATGGAGTTCTGCGTCATCTCCAGTCCGGAGGTGGCCACACCACCGGCATTCACTGCCTTGCCTGGAGCAAACAGCTGGCCGGCAGCAATGAATTTGTTGACTGCTTCTGCCGTACAGCCCATGTTCGACACCTCAGCAACGCAGAGCGGCTTGTGAGCCAATATCTTGTCAGCATCTTCACCATTCAGCTCATTCTGGGTAGCACATGGCAGGTAGATATCGGCCTTCTGTTCCCACGGCTTCTTGTTGGGGAAGAAAGTGGAACCTTCAAACTCCTCTTCGTAGGGCTGACATACATCATTGCCACTGGCACGCAGCTCAAGCATATATTCGATCTTCTCGTCGTCAAGACCGGCGGGATCATAGATATAGCCATCAGGACCGCTGATGGTAATGACCTTCGCACCTAACTCAGTAGCTTTCTTGGCAGCACCCCAGGCCACATTACCGAATCCGGAAAGGGCTACGGTCTTACCTTTGATATCAAGACCATGTGTCTTCATCATGTGGTTAACGAAATACAGCGCACCGAATCCCGTTGCCTCAGGACGCAGGATGGAGCCGCCCCATTCCAAACCCTTACCCGTCAGGGTAGCACTGTGGAACTGACTGGTAAGCTTCTTGTACATTCCGAACAGATAACCAATTTCGCGACCGCCCACACCGATGTCGCCGGCGGGTACGTCCATATCAGGACCGATTACCTTGAACAGCTCGCACATGAAGGCCTGGCAGAAACGCATAATCTCTGCATCGCTCTTTCCACGGGGGGCGAAATCGGAACCGCCCTTGCCACCACCCATGGGAAGTGTGGTGAGTGCATTCTTGAAGGTCTGCTCGAACCCGAGGAACTTCAGGATGGAAAGGTTCACAGAGGGGTGGAAACGCAGTCCGCCCTTATACGGACCGATGGCACTGTTGAACTGTACGCGATAGCCGATGTTTACCTGCACCTCACCTTTGTCGTCAACCCAAGGTACACGGAAGGTGGTGATGCGCTCTGGTTCCACAATGCGCTCGATGATCTTTGCCTTCTCAAATTCAGGATGCTGGTTATAGACATCCTTGATTGATTCCAACACTTCTCTTACTGCTTGTAAGTACTCGGCTTCCCCTGGGTGTTTTTTCTCCAGGTTCTGCATAATGTTCTCAACGTTCATAATGTAGTTTTCTTTTTAGTTAAACTTATATTGTTGTCTTGATGATCTTAGGTTGTAGGCACTTGACATTATGTCGTATACTCACCGCAAATATACATTTTTTTTTGATAGTCTCCAAGGAAAAGCAGAATTATTTCCATCGGATGCTTTCTTTTTGTTTGGTTTACTCCTCACTTAATCAGATTTTTTGTACCTTTGCAGAAATTAAACAAGTCTACCGATGGAAAATAATATGCCACAGCAGTGGAACAAGTTTATCTTGAAGGATGTGTCGTTCGTCAATCTGATGACACGACGTATCTACAATGTCTTGATCATCGCCAATCCCTATGATGCCTTCATGCTGGAAGATGACGGACGTGTGGATGAGAAGATCTTCAACGAATATACAGAACTCGGACTTCGTTATCCACCTACTTTCACACAGGTGAGTACGACGGAGGAAGCTGCTGAGGTATTGGAACGCACGAATATCGACTTGGTGATCTGTATGCCGGGTAATGCTGACAATGATGCCTTCGATGTGGCGCGTGCCGTGAAACATCGTTTTCCCGAGATGCCTTGCGTGGTACTGACACCTTTCTCGCATGGCATCACCCGACGGATGGAGAATGAGGACTTGTCTATTTTCGATTATGTGTTCTGCTGGTTGGGGAATACCAACCTCATCCTTTCCATCATCAAGCTGATAGAGGATAAGATGAACATCGAGCACGACATCCAGGAGGCGGGTGTGCAGATGATCCTATTGGTTGAGGACGGCATTCGTTTCTACTCTTCCGTATTACCTAATCTATATAGTTATATCCTCGCACAGAGTCAGCGGTTCGCTACCGAGGCGCTGAACCCCCATACGGCCACCCTGCGAATGCGCGGTCGTCCAAAGGTGGTGCTTGCACGTAACTACGAGGAAGCCTGGCAACTGTATGAGAAATATGCTGATAACACCTTGGGCGTGATCAGCGACTGTCGTTTCCCGATGCATGAAGGGGAGGAGAAAGACCCGGAAGCTGGCTTCAAACTGCTGAAGGCCATCCGTGAGCGAGATGAGTATATCACCTTGATCATGCAGAGTGCGGAGGAGGTGAACCGTGAAAAGGCAGAGCAGTCGGGCATCGGTATCAAGTACATCGACAAGAACTCAAAGAAGATGAACATCGACCTGCGGAACCTCCTGTCCATGCACATGGGCTTCGGCGATTTCATCTTCCGCGATCCCAAGACACATGACGAGATCATGCGGGTGAGGAATCTGAAGGAATTGCAGGATAATATCTTCACCATTCCTAACGACTCGATGCTCTACCACATCTCGCGTAACCATATGAGTCGCTGGCTATGTGCTCGGGCAATCTTCCCCGTCTCGGCATTCCTGAAGACGGTGACGTGGCATAAGCTGCAAGATGTGGATGCGCACCGGAAGATTATCTTTGATGCCATCGTGCAATACCGTCATATGAAGAACATCGGTGTGGTGGCCTTGTTCGATAGGAACCGATACGATTCCTATAGTCATTTCGCCCGTATCGGCGATGGCTCATTGGGAGGAAAAGGACGTGGCCTTGCTTTTCTCGATAATGTTATCAAACGTCATCCGGAGTTCAACGACTTCGAAGGCGTGAAGGTGAGCATTCCCAAAACTGTGGTGCTCTGTACTGATGTGTTCGATGAATTCATGGATTCGAACAACTTATACCAGGTTGCGTTAAGTGATGCCAGTGACGAGGAGATTCTGAAACATTTCCTTCGGGCGCAGTTGCCAGATAAGTATATTGCCGACTTCTTCGCATTTTTCGAAGCTACCCGTTCGCCGATTGCTATCCGAAGCAGTTCGTTGCTCGAAGACTCCCACTATCAACCGTTTGCTGGTATCTATAGCACCTATATGATTCCGTATCTGGATGACAAGTATCAGATGCTCCAGATGATGGCGGCTGCCATCAAGAGTGTGTATGCGTCGGTGTATTACAAGGACTCGAAGGCATATATGACTGCCACGAGCAATGTCATCGACCAGGAGAAGATGGCGGTGATCTTACAGGAAGTGGTGGGTAAACGCTATGGTGACTATTTCTATCCGAATATCAGCGGTGTGCTGCGCTCACTGAACTATTATCCCATTGACGATGAGAAAGCAGAGGAAGGTGTGGCCAGCCTGGCCCTTGGATTGGGAAAGTACATTGTTGACGGCGGACAGACCTTGAGGGTGAATCCGTATCATCCCAAACGACTGCTTCAGATGAGTGAGATGGATATCGCCTTGAAAGAAACGCAGACTCGTTTTTATGCACTCGATATGACGCAGGTGGGGAACGATTTCCAGGTGGATGATGGTTTCAATATCAAGAAACTGCGCATCAAACAGGCAGACCTAGATGGATCGGTACGCTATGTCTGCAGTACCTACGACCCTGTTGACCAAATGATACGCGATGGTTATTATGAAGGAGGTAGGAAGGTGATCTCCATGTGCGGCGTTCTCCAGCATGATATCTTCCCGCTGCCTGAGCTGTTGCAGATGTCGATGAAGTTTGGCGCCGAGGCCATGAAACGTCCGGTGGAGATAGAACTTGCTTGTAATGTAAACGACGACCGTACGGGAGAGTTCTACTTGCTGCAGATCAGACCGATTGTTGACAGCAAGCAGGTGCTGGATGAAGACCTGAAGTGCATTCCCGATGAGCAGTGTCTGCTGCGTTCGCACAACTCCCTCGGACACGGAATCTCTGAGGATGTGGTGGATGTGGTGTATGTGAAGACCGATGAGCATTTCACTGCAGCGAATAACCCGCAGATTGCCTTGGATATCGAGCAAATCAACCAGAAATTCCTTAATGGCACTTATATGTCTCTTTCCGGTGAGGGCTGCGGCTCCTATATCTTGGTAGGACCAGGACGATGGGGCAGCAGTGACTACTGGCTGGGCATCCCTGTAAAATGGCCTCATATCAGTGCGGCACGTGTCATCGTGGAGGCAGGCTTGGAGAACTACCGGGTGGATCCGAGTCAGGGCACGCATTTCTTCCAGAACCTTACTAGTTTCGGGGTGGGCTATTTCACGATCAATACTTATAATGGTGATGGAATCTTCCAAAAAGAGATTCTTGATGCCATGCCTGCTGTGGAGGAAACCGAATTCGTAAGACATGTGCGTTTCCAGCATCCGCTAAAAGTAATGATGGATGGAAAAAAGCAGGAAGGAGTAGTTATATTACCCGCAGAAGGGTAAAATAATGTTAAAGAAATACATTTTCTTGCAGGATTATTTGTTCCGTATGGAAATAATTCATATCTTTGCAATGTGTTTTTCATAGTATTAGATTTAAGGTTAACAATTAGGAGTACAGCGGTACTCCATTTTTTTTTGCCCTTATGTCAAGTCTTTTTAGTACTCTTTCTATGGTTCCAGAAGTAATTCAAAGACAATACATGAAAGCAAAATGGATAGTTTTTGGTAAAAAAAGTTGCATTTGTCAAAAGAAATCTATATATTTGCAGTGTTTTATTCGGGAATTACTTATTAATCATCAAAACTATAACAGTCATGAAAAAGTATTTAGCAGAAATGTTTGGTACAATGGTACTTGTACTAATGGGCTGCGGTGCAGCAGTGAGTTTGGGTTGTACGAATGGCGACCCTGAAACAGTTGTGGGTACTGCCCTCGCTTTCGGTCTGGCAGTAGTGGCAATGGCTTACACCATTGGTGGAATCTCCGGTTGTCATATCAACCCAGCCATTTCCTTGGGCTGTCTCCTGACAGGAAGAATGAGTGGTAAGGAGTGTGGCATGTATATCATCTTCCAGGTGATCGGTGCCATCATTGGCTCGGCTATCCTCTATGCGCTGACATCTTCCAGCGGACTGGTTGGCACTGGTGCCAATGATTTGCAGGCAAACGGTGTTGATACGATTCCAGCCATTGGTGGTCTGATTGCTGAGATCGTATTCACTTGCGTCTTCGTACTCGTGGTACTGGGTGCTACAGCTAAGACAAACGGAGCAACCAATAACTTTGCTGGTCTGGCCATCGGTTTGGCCCTTGTGCTCGTTCATCTCTGCTGTATCCGCTATACAGGTACCTCTGTGAACCCCGCCCGTTCTATCGGTCCTGCCCTGTTCGAAGGTGGTACCGCACTGACCAACCTCTGGATCTTCATTGTAGGTCCGTTCATTGGTGGTGCTTTGGCAGCTTGTATCTGGAAAATCATTGAACCAGAGAAATAATCATGAATTGAGAATTGAGAACTGAGAGCTGAGAATTCTCAACTCTCAGTTCTCTGTTTATAACAAAACTTCCTAATGAAAACAACTTTTCGTTTTTTAGTAACGGCATGCTTTGCCGGAATGTGTGCTGTGTCTCAAGCACAAGTGAGAATCAATCAGGTGGCCATGTATCCCCAGCAGCAGAAGACAGCTGTGGTTGAAGGGAAGGTAGCAGCCTCAAAAGTGGTTATTCGTAATGCGAAGACCGGTAAGAAAGTGGTCAGTACGAAACTACTCCGTGTAGCTACTTCACCTTGGTCGGGCAAGCAGCGCACTGTGGTTGATTTCTCTCGTCTAACTACTCCTGGTTCATATGTTGTGGAATACAATGGCGACCAGCTTCCCTTCGAGGTGAAGGAGAATGCGCTGCGTGATGTTACCAAGGGTGCCATCAAGGCATTTTACTATCAGCGTACAGGAATGCCCATCGAGGCCAAGTATGCTGGAAAGTGGGCACGTCCCGCAGGTCATCCTGACACCCAGGTGATGATTCATTCCTCTGCCGTTTCTCCAGGACGACCCGAAGGAACGATCATTTCGTCTCCCTATGGGTGGTATGATGCTGGTGACTATAACAAGTATATCGTGAACTCCGCCTTTACCATCGCAGTGATGCTTGATAGCTACGAGCAGAACAAAGCCTATTATGAAGCGTTGGAGGTGAATATCCCTGAGAGTGGGAACCAGACAGCCGACTTGCTGGATGAGATCATGTATAACCTGAAGTGGATGCTTACCATGCAAGATCCTTACGACGGAGGCGTGTATCATAAGTTGACCACACCGAACTTCGAGGGCTTTGTGATGCCATCAGCTTGTAAGCAGCAGCGCTATGTGGTACAGAAAAGTGTGACTGCAGCCTACGATTTCGCTGCCGTGATGGCTCAGGCCGCACGGATCTACAAAGACAATAAGGACTATCCGCATTTCTCAGCACATGCTACAAGTGCTGCACTGGCTGCCTACAATTGGGCTGAGAACCATCCCAATGCACATTATTTCCAGGATCGGATGAACAGAACCTTTAAGCCTGCTGTATCTACAGGAACCTATGGTGACTTCTCTGCCAAGGATGAACGCTTCTGGGCTGCAACGGAGTTGTATTTGCTGACTCATGATGAGGTGTTTGCACAGATGGCTGAGGAGAATGCTCCCAACCGTTTCACCATTCCTGTATGGGGCAGTTTGGCTACGCTTGGCTCTTTTGCTTGGATGGCTCATGCACCTGAGCATGAACTGGCCCAACGCAGTAAGCAGCAGCTGTTGGTATTCTGCGACAGTGTGATCAGTACAACGGCTACCTCTTCGTTCCAAACACCTAACGGGAATAATGCCCGCGACTTCGGCTGGGGCTGTCTGGCTGAATGTTTCGGAGCAGGCGGTATGGCTCTTCTCTATGCTTATCAGCAAACAGGTAACGGAAAGTACCTTACTGCAGCCTTGCAGAACGCTGAATATATATTAGGAAGGAATGCCACAGGTTATTGCTATGTGACGGGCTTCGGTAGTAAGCCTACGATGAACCCGCATCACCGCTTATCGGCTGCCGATGGTATTGAAGACCCCATTCCGGGCTTCCTGGCAGGCGGACCGAATCCCGGTCAGCAGGATAAGGCCAGCAACATATCCTATCCCTCCAACCAACCGGATGAGTCGTATGCCGATGTAACCGAGTCGTATGCCTCTAACGAGATCGCTATCAACTGGAATGGATGTTTGGTGGGCTTGTTCGGATGGTTGGATGCAGTAGAAAAGTGAGCGCCGTTTTGTCATGTACATCTTGCAAATCGCCAAAGATGAGTCGCAAGCAGAAGACAAAAAGGGAAAAACAAGCTAATTCTACCTTAAAAAATGTTTCTACGTTTTGTTGTGAGAAAAGAAAGTGTTAATTTTGCACGTGCTTAGAGATCGTTTTCGGTTGAAGGCACAAGGATAGATCATTTTTATCTAAATTCTTATAATATGGTAGATTACAAAACTTTAGGACTCGTGAACACTCGTGAGATGTTCAAGCGAGCCATCAATGGTGGGTATGCCATCCCCGCATTCAACTTTAACAACATGGAACAGCTGCAGGCCATCATCAAGGCCAGCTCTGATTTGAAGAGCCCGGTAATCCTGCAGGTGTCAAAAGGTGCTCGTAACTATGCCAACGCTACTTTGCTGCGCTATATGGCACAGGGTGCTGTGGAGTATGCCAAGGAGCTGGGTTGCGCTCATCCTGAGATTGCTCTCCACCTTGACCATGGTGATAGCTTCGAGACTTGCAAGAGCTGTATCGACTACGGATTCTCTTCTGTAATGATCGACGGTTCTTCACTTCCCTATGAGGAGAACATCGCCCTGACCAAGAAGGTTGTGGAATATGCTCATCAGTTCGATGTAACTGTTGAGGCTGAGCTCGGCGTTCTCGCTGGTGTTGAGGATGACGTAGTTGCTGCTGAGTCTCATTACACCAAGCCTGAGGAAGTGGTTGACTTTGCTACCCGTACAGGTTGCGACTCACTGGCTATCTCTATCGGTACTTCTCATGGTGCTTACAAGTTCACTCCGGAGCAGTGTACACGTGACCCGAAGACTGGTAAGCTCGTTCCTCCTCCATTGGCATTCGACGTGCTCGATGCAGTGATGGTACAGCTGCCCGGATTCCCCATCGTGCTCCACGGTTCTTCTTCTGTTCCTCAGGAGTATGTTGATATGATCAACTCTCTCGGTGGTAAGTTGCCCGATGCAGTGGGTATTCCTGAAGAGCAGCTTCGCAAGGCTTCTAAGAGCGCTGTTTGCAAGATCAACATCGACTCAGACTCTCGTCTGGCCTTCACCGCTGCTGTACGTAAGGTGCTGCACGACAAACCAGGTGAGTTTGACCCGCGTAAGTTCTGTGGTCCTGCTCGCGATGAGATGGAGAAGATGTACAAGCACAAGATCATCGACGTGCTTGGATCAGACAACAAGCTTGCTCAGCTTGACTAATAGACGAAATCAGTTCGTAGTACATAAAACAACCCCGCCATTAAGCGGGGTTGTTTGTTTTGTTGTTATGCTATTGTTCAGCAGGAACGGTAAAACCGTCGCGTTTCAGCGTTTCTACGAACTCGTCGATACGCCGCATCTCACGAGGGATGTCAATGCGTTGAGGACAATGAGGGGAACACTGTCCACATTGGATGCAATGACTGGCCTGTCGCAGTCGGGGAACGCTGCGGTCATACCCTATAAGGAAGGCACGTCGTTGCCTGCGGAACTCCTTCTGGTCTTCTGTGTCCTTCTCCTCTTTCTCGATGTTGGGCAGGTTCCCTTCTTTGATACATTTATTATAATGTGATAAGATGGCAGGGATATTGATGCCGTAAGGACAGGGCATGCAGTAGTTACATTCATTACAAGGAATGGTCTTGAGGTTATAAATATCCTCAGCAATCTCCATGAGGAAGGTATTCTCTTCCTCGGTGATGGGCTCCAGTGGCGCGAAGGTGTTGATGTTATCACGAAGATGTTCCATGTAGGTCATACCACTGAGGGCGGTAAGCACTCCCTTGGGCGTTCCTGCATAGCGGAAAGCCCAGGAAGCGACACTGCTGTCGGGTTTCCGTTTCTTCATCTTACGCACGATGGGATCAGGCACGTTGGCCAACCGACCGCCGAGAAGCGGTTCCATGATGACGGCGGGGATGCCACGTTTTTCCAGTTCTGCATAGAGATAGGACGCATCGGTGTTACGGTCGTTGATCTCGTCTGCCCAGTTCCAGTCGAGGTAGTTCAACTCGATCTGCACGAAATCCCAGTGGTATTTTCCTTCATCGTGCCAACGAAGGAGCATGTCGAAAATCTCCACATCGCCATGATAGGAGAAGCCGAGGTTGTGGATGCGTCCTTTCTTCTTCTGTTCTACAAGCCAGTCGAGGATGCCGTTGTCCATAAAACGGGCATTGAAGGTCTCCTCACTGTCCATATCCTTGGAATCACCGCCGATGGCATGCAGCAACAGGTAGTCAATCCATTCCACTTGCAGTGCCTTGAGGGAATTCTCGAACATCTCCATGGACGCTTTCTTTGACCATGTCTCAGGAGAGAAGTTCGACATCTTTGTGGCAACGAAGTACTTGTCGCGAGGATGACGGTGAAGGGCAATGCCTGTGCATGTTTCCGACTGTCCCATGCAATAGGCAGGACTGGTGTCGAAATAGTTCACGCCATGTTCGATAGCATAGTCAACCTGACGGTTGATCATTTCCTGATCATAGGGCGCATCGTCTTTGTCACTTTCCTTGGGGAGGCGCATCATGCCGTAACCTAAAAGCGAAACCTTTTCGTTGGTATTGGGGTTCACACGATAGGTCATTTTGTCCTTGGGGGGCTCCTTAACGGCTCCTTCAGACTGGTCTTTGTTCTTGCAGGCGGTGAGCAGGGTAGAAGAGGCTACGGTGGCTCCACCGAATATCTTAAGGAATTGTCTTCTTGAGATTTCTTTCATGGGGATGGGGGTTAAATGGTTTTTTCAAGATTGCCAGTTGTACTAAAGTAACTGGTTTTATGTTATAGCACCTTGTGCATTTCGTGGCCTTCAACGTAGATGGCGCTGAAGGGGTTGGCGGGACAGAGGTTCTCACAGGCACCGCAACCAATACACTTCGCCTCGTTGATGGTGGGAATCATCACCGACATTTCATCATCGGGATCGAGTGCTTCCATCTCGATGGCACCTGTAGGACAGTGGCGTTCGCAGTTGCCGCATTCCACCCCGTCGGTAACGGGAATACAATTTTTCTTGATCCAGACGGCATGTCCGATCTGCGTACTCGACTTCTCTTCCAGGGTAATCGGTTTAATAGCCCCTGCAGGACAAACCTGAGAACAACGGTTACACTCCGGTCGGCAATACCCCCGTTCATAGCTCATCGTGGGCTGCATCAGGGTGAGCAGACCCGTTGATGGACGAAGAACCTGATTAGGACATGCAGAAACGCAGAGCTGACACGCCGTACAGTGTTTCTGCATATTCTTTGCGGAGAAGGATCCCGGTGGTGTGATAGCTGTGGTACGCTGTGGCGCTTTCTTCTCTTCAATGGCAGCCAGACCGCCATCCACCTTCTTCTTCTCTTGAGCCAGGGCAGTGGCTGTTGTTGCCAATGCAGCACCGATAAGGAAGGAACGGCGGGACGGGTCGGGCTCGTTATCTGATTTAGCGGGTTTTACTGTACGACCATACCGATAGCTGAGGGCACCGAACTTACATGCTTCGATACAGTTGCCGCAGGTCACACAACGACTATGATCCACGGTATGGTTCTTATAGTCGATGCAGGAAGCCTTACAGTTCTTGGTACACAGACTGCAGTTCTTGCATTTTCCCTCATCGAAGTGGATCTTCAGCAGGGAGAAACGACTAAAGAAACTCAGGAAGGTACCAACCGGACAGATGGTGTTGCAATAGGTTCTTCCGCCTCGCCATGCCAGAATGGCTATGATGACAAAGGTGACCGCTGCGATAATCAGTGTGGGTATGCTCTTGATCCAGGTGTCCACATGGTAGAAAGCATAACTGTTGAAATGCTCGGCGATGGAAGCCAGTAGGTTGTTTCCTGTCTCATAGATAGGCTTGAACAGGTTGACGACAATGCGTCCATAGGAGCTGTAGGGTGCTAAAAGAGCTACGAAGGAGCCGATCCCCGCCACGATGGCAGCAATGAACACGATCAAAAGGGGATAGCGCAACCATTTCTTCTCAGCAGAATACGTAAAGCGGTTCTTTTTCCGCTTACTGTGGAACCATGAGATAACGTCCTGCATGACACCCAATGGACAAATAACTGAACAGTATATACGACCGAAGATCAGGGTGATTACAATCAGGGCGATGACAACTCCTGCGTTCAGAGCCAATACTGCTGGCAGGAACTGGATCTTTGCCATCCATCCGAGATAGTGGTGGAGGGTACCGGAGATGTCGAGTAGCAGCAGAGTAATGAAGATGAACATCAGCGCTGCAAGTGCAATACGGATTTTTTTTAGCATGGAGTTAATAGGTTGAATGAGTTTGGTAGACTTGATGGAGTTAATTGGTTAATGGGTTACAGAGCGTACGAGAAGGATGCTTACTTCGTACAAGAGCCAGATAGGCAATGATACGATGATGAGTGTCAGTACATCTGCGGTGGGTGTGATGATGGCCGCTACGATCAGAATGGCAACGATAGCATGTCGGCGGTACTCTGTCATCCACGATGCCTTGAGCATACCTGCCTTAGCCAGAAGCCATGAGATGACTGGTATCTCGAAGAGAATACCGAAAACCAGGCTCATCATGAGCAGTGTATCAATATAGCTCGTGATGGTGAGCATGGTAACCACCTCTTCGCTGACCTGATAGGTTCCGAGGAATCTTACCGTGAGTGGGAAGATCAGCAGGTAGTTGACAACCACTCCAACGAGGAACATCACATATGCAGTAACAGTGATCCTGATGGAATAACGTCTTTCGTTCTCATAGAGGGCGGGTGAGATGAACCTGAACAGCAGGTAGATGATATACGGTGAAGCGACCAGAATACCCGTCATGAGTGCCACCTTCATGTGTATCATGAACTGTTCCGTGAGACCCGTGTTGACCAACTGGATGGAAAACGGCTCAACACCCAACAGTCGGTAGGTGCAGAAACTGCTGTCCTTCGGGGCGAGCACGATGTCGAATAACCAGTCTTTCATGAAGAAAGCCGCAATTCCCATCACAACAGCCGCCACAATCATCCGGATGATGCTGCTGCGCAACACATCGAGATGATCCCAGAAGGTCAGGCTCCCATCATCACTCATCCTTTCTCGCTGGTTCGTCTTCTTTCCCGTTCAAACCGTCTTTGAAACTTTTCATGCCCTTTCCGAGTCCTTTCATCAGTTCGGGTATCTTCTTGCCTCCGAAGAGCAGCAGAATGATGAGGGCAATCAGTAGAATTTCTTGTGTTCCGATATTCATATCGTTAGCTATTTGTTATTTTTTGATCATTTCCGTACTTATCGTTTCCACATGACCCGTCGTGGGGTCATAGACCAGACTGGTCAGCAGTTTCTTGCTGAACAGTTCATTGTCCATAGGGGCAGTGATGCCAAATTGGGCTGCATATACCTCGTATTCAGCTATCTGATTCTCGCTGCGATAGAGGGTAGCCTTGATCTTTCCAGGCAGGTTGGCATAGATACCGGCATCGTCTTTCCCCTTCTTGTCGGAAGTGTCGATAGCAGTATTCTCCACCTGCTTATGCAGGTCCTCTATACTAATATAATAAGGTTCGCCTGATAGGTCATCAGCATCCACCAATCCGAACTTCTTAGAGAAGCGGAAGAGTACCTGCTTGTCAACGGCTTTGTTCGGAACGAAGGTGATGGTTGTTTCCACGGTATCTTTCTCGGTCACCCCTTCGAACATCTGCAGTAATGCTGCCTCCTGAGTGTTCAGGTTGTTGAGCATGATACGCATCTGCTCGCCGTCTTTCGGCATGAAGTCGGCCTGTCCTTTGTTCAGCTGACTCTTGCTTTCGCGGATATCATAGATTTCCTGGGCAATCAGTTCCGCCATCTTCGCACTGCTTCCTGCTGCTAAGATCTCCTGACTCATATAATCCCGTGGATTCAAGGGCAGAGGTTTGGGAGCGGCGATGAAAGGAGCAGGCTTCTCCATTCTCTTGGCTTCTGCGTTCACAGCCAGGAGGATTCCGCTGTTCTCATCCACCTTCATACTGTTGATGGAATGCTTGGCATCGATCTTCGGTGTGAAGCGCTTAGCAGTATCGGCAACACCAACACTCGTCATCTGGATCTTCAGGATCCGATAGGCGGTGGTAGGCTTGGATATAACATCGTCTTTCTTGAGGAACCGTCCTGCATACATGCTCAGTTCTCCCGGCTGGGCAGTAACACGTTCGATGAGCAAGGTGTAGTTCAGTGCCGTTTTCGGCAGGTAATAGGTAGTCCCTTCCACAGCATTCTGGGCAAAGGCGCCCGTTGAGAGGAAGATAGACATGCAGCTAAGCCAAAGCTTTTTAGTCATATTCTTGATATCCATTCTTTTCTTTTTGTTCTTTAGTCGTTGATTCGTAAAAATGCCTTGGGCAGATATGTAATGATGTCGCCCGCCGTCATACTCTCCTGTCCCAGTTCCTTGGCAGCGATATCACCAGCCAGTCCATGCAGGTACATACCAGTCATGCAAGCATCTTCATGTTTATATCCACGGGCAAGAAGCCCCGTAATGATTCCTGCCAGGACATCGCCGCTTCCTGCCGTGGCCATACCTGCATTTCCTGTACTGTTGAACACGACATGTCCGTTGGGCATGCAGAGGGCAGAGTAATGACCTTTCAGGATGATGTATGCCTGAAGGTGTTCTGCCAGGTCGCGAGCTTTTGACAGGCGTTCGAAAGAGTCGGCACAGCTGGCTCCATTCAAACGATCGAACTCTTTAGGATGCGGCGTCATAATCATGTTCTTGGGCAGCTGTTGCAGCCAGGCGCGGTGGTTGGCCAGGATATTCAAGGCATCTGCATCAAGAACAGTAGGACAATGTGAACGGCGGATCTGCGAGATCAGTGCGATGGCGGTGTTCTCCTGCTGGCGCAGTCCGGGACCGATGCAAACAGCATCAACGTCTTCCGTGTCAACCGTATCGCTGAAATACAGTTCGTCGCGGTCGATATCCATGACGGCCTCGGGAATGCTGATTTGCATGATATCATTGTTTCGTCGAGGAGTATGCACGATGGCTTTTCCTACACCAGAACGCAGACAGGCCTTGGTAGCGAGGATGGCAGCTCCGGCCATTCCATAACTGCCTGCGATGATCAGCGCTGTTCCCATGTCGCCTTTGTGGGCAAACGCATTCCGATGAAGCATACGAGAACGGATATCGTTTTCGTCGATCACGGTATATTGCGCTTCAATTTTCTTCATGCCCTCCTTGCTCAGACGGATGTCGAGTACGCGCAACTTTCCGATGAACTGCTGGTTCTCGGCAAAGAGGAAGGCCAGTTTCTTCTGTTGCAGGGTCAGCGTAACATCGGCTTTGATGATATTCGCCCTAACATTGTAAGTGTTGTCCTCGGTCATCAGTCCTGACGGTACGTCAATGCTGACAATCTCTGCCAGTGACTGATTGATGTATTTCACCAGTGATGAGAAACCACCTGCCAAAGGCTTGTTGAGACCGGAGCCGAAAAGACCATCGACTACGAGTGTCGAGGCAGTGAGCTGGGGCGGGTCGAACTCATCCCTTACCTCAAAGAACTCCTTGATCTTTCGACTGTCAATCACCCGTTGACGGTTGATGGCACAGTCTTCAGAAAGCTTCCCGTTGATATTGAAAAGATAGACACTAACCTGGTAGCCCTGCTCAGCGAGAAGTCGTGCCACAGCCAGACCATCACCCCCGTTGTTTCCGGGACCGGCGAACACCACAACGGGCTTCTCGGCCGACCAGGTATCGGTGATGGCACGTGTCAGCACTTTGGCAGCCCGTTCCATCAGGTCGATGGAACGTATCGGTTCATGCTCGATCGTATAATGGTCGAGTTCATGAATCTGGGCACTTGTGAATATTTTCATCCCTGCAAAAATACAAAATAAATAGTAATAAGCGGTCATCAATGCCCATTTTTTTCATTTTTTGTTACTTAAATACTTATATTTACTCCTAATAAAGAATAAAATGAACGTAAAGTTGCTGAATATTGATTACTTTTGTGCTCGATAAACCAATAATGAATATCAGATGAAAAAGTTGATGATTATTTCCGTACTGCTGTTGATGTGCTTGTCAGGACGGGCTCAGACAAATGGAACAGAGGAGTTTCTTGACAGGTATACGGCACTCGTTGTGATGGTGGAATCAGAGGATGTTATCTCTGATGAAGAGTATAAGGTGTTCTCTGCCAAGTACGAACAGCTTACCACTGAGTATCATGAAACCTACAAAGCCTTGATGACCGACGATCAGCTTTCCAAATATACGGAGCTGCGTACACGTTATCATAAGAAAGTGGCTAACAGGACTGCCGAGAAGGTTGGTGAGAAGATCGACAGTGTTGGTCAGAACGTTATCAAGGGCGTGAAAAAGACCGGCTCAAAGGTAAGCGGATTCCTCAAAGGTATCTTCAATAGGAAGGATTGATTTTGGATTTGGAGAAATAACCCCATCTCAGAAATGCAAAGAAAAACTTGTTTTCCTTTTGCATTTCACTTGACTTTTCGTAACTTTGCACAAATAAAGTGAAGATACGATTATGAGTGTAGTTAAAATCAAAGACAAGACGTTCAAAACGTCTATCCCGGAGAAAGAAATCAAAGCACGCATTCAGGCCGTTGCCGATCGCATTAACCATGATTTGGCCGACAAGAATCCGCTGTTCCTGGCGGTGCTGAATGGCGCGTTTGTCTTTGCGGCTGATTTGATGAGAATGATAACGATTCCTTGCGAGATCTCGTTTGTCAAACTCGCCTCTTATCAGGGTACCACTTCTACAGGGAAGATCACCGAGGTGATGGGCATCAACGAGGATCTTACCGATCGTACCATCGTGATCATTGAGGATATCGTGGATACCGGTCTTACCATGAAGCGGATGATTGAGAGTCTGGGTACCCGTCATCCCGCCTCCGTACACATCTGTTCCCTGTTGGTGAAGCCCGAGAAGCTGCAGGTTGACCTGAACATCGAGTATGCCGCCATGGAGATTCCCAATGATTTCATTGTGGGCTATGGTCTTGACTATGACCAGCAGGGACGTAACCTGCCGGATATCTATACACTTGTAAATGAAGACAATCTTAAGAATATGAAGAATATTGTGATTTTCGGTGCCCCTGGATCAGGAAAGGGGACACAGAGTGACTTGTTAATCGAGAAGTACGGACTGGGACATATCTCTACAGGTGATGTGCTTCGCAGTGAGATCAAGAAAGGTACAGAGCTGGGAAAGACCGCTGCTTCGTATATCGATAAAGGACAACTGATTCCCGATGCACTGATGGTGGATATCCTGGCCAGCGTGTACGACAGCTTCGGCACGGATCATCCCGGTGTGATCTTCGATGGCTTCCCCCGTACGATTCCGCAGGCTGAGGCCTTGAAGAAGATGCTCGAGGAGCGTGGTCACCGCATCGCAGCTATGATCGAGCTCGACGTTCCTGAGGAGGAACTGATGACGCGTCTGATCAAGCGCGGTCAGGAGAGTGGACGTAGTGATGATAATGCCGAGACCATCAAGAAACGTCTCGATGTGTATCACAACCAAACCTCCCCGCTCATCGAGTGGTATGAGAAGGAAGGCATCCGTCATCATATCAACGGACTGGGTGCGCTCGACCGTATCGCTGGTGATATCCAACAGGTCATCGACCAACTGTAATCTTTGCGATGGAGAGTAATTTCGTCGATTATGTAAAGATCTATTGCCGATCTGGAAAAGGCGGTCGTGGATCGATGCATTTGAAACATATTAAGTATAATCCGAATGCCGGACCTGATGGCGGTGACGGAGGTAAAGGTGGCAGCGTAATCCTACGCGGCAACCATAACTTCTGGACCCTGCTGCACCTGAAGTACCAACGACATGTAAAGGCTGAGCACGGAGGTAACGGTGGTAAGGACAAATGTCATGGCACGGATGGTAAGGATGCTTACATCGATGTTCCGTGTGGTACCGTTGTCTATGATGCCGAGACAGGAAAGTATGTATGTGATGTGACCTACGACGGACAGGAGGTGGTGCTGCTGAAAGGCGGTCGTGGCGGACTTGGTAACTTCCAGTTCCGTAGTGCGACGAACCAAGCACCGCGTTTCGCTCAGCCCGGAGAGCCGATGCAGGAGATGACGGTCATCCTGGAACTGAAGCTGTTGGCTGATGTGGGTCTGGTAGGTTTCCCCAATGCGGGGAAGTCAACATTGCTGTCGGCACTCTCCAATGCCCGTCCTAAGATTGCCAATTACCCGTTCACAACCATGGAACCCTCATTGGGTATCGTGGGCTACCGTGAAGGAAAATCGTTCGTCATGGCCGATATCCCTGGAATCATTGAAGGTGCCAGTGAGGGTAGAGGACTGGGCTTGCGTTTCCTTCGTCACATCGAACGCAACTCGTTACTGTTGTTCATGGTACCGGGTGATACGGATG
This sequence comes from uncultured Prevotella sp., assembly GCA_900314935.1. Taxonomy (GTDB): domain Bacteria; phylum Bacteroidota; class Bacteroidia; order Bacteroidales; family Bacteroidaceae; genus Prevotella. The sequence continues at coordinate 58,139 of OMXE01000005.1, read as the reverse complement.
ATATCAAGAAGGAGTATGAGATTCTGCTGAACGAACTGCAGCAGTTCAATCCTGAGATGCTTGACAAGCAAAGGGTTCTGGCGGTGACCAAATGTGATCTGCTCGACGAGGAACTGATCGATATGCTTAGGGATACCTTACCGGATGATCTTCCCGTGGTCTTTATCTCTGCCGTGACAGGCTATGGATTGAATGACTTGAAAGATATCCTGTGGGCAGAACTGAACAGTGAAAGCAACAAGCTGAAAGGTATCACAGCAGAGGATACACTGGTACATCGCGACAAGGATATGCAGCGCTTCACGGAAGAGCTGAGAGCGGAAGGCGAGGACGAGATCCTGTATGTGGAGGAAGAGGAAGACGATGATATCGAGGAACTCGAAGACTACGAGCTGGAGGATATCGAAGACTAAAGAATTTCGTTGAGAAATACAAATAAGGGGAAGAGCTATCTCTTCCCCTTATGTCTGTTATTACGTTGCTGACGATATTTGGCTTTCTGCATCGCTGAGCCACTGCCATGGGCACCAGTCACATACTTCTTTTTCTTGGCCTTAGTCTTCACCTTGCCATCGTCGGAACTTTTCTTTTGACCGCCTTTGCCAAAAGAAATCCCGTTCTCCAGAATGCTTTGAAAATCGTCTTCTTGACTCATGAATTCTCAATTTTAACTTCGTTGACTTTCAATTTTCAACTTTCAATTTTCAATTTGTTTAGTGGTGGAACAAGCGAACGCCCGTGAAAGTCATGGCAATGCCATATTTGTCGCAAGTCATGATGACATGATCATCGCGAACTGAACCACCGGCTTGTGCGATATACTCCACACCGCTCTTATGAGCACGCTCCACATTGTCGCCGAAGGGGAAGAACGCATCAGAACCCAGGGATACCTTTGTGTTCTGTGCAATCCATGCTTTCTTTTCCTCACGGGTAAGCACCTCGGGCTTTTCCTTGAAGAACTTCTGCCATTCGCCTTCTGCCAATACATCATCATGGTCGTCAGAGATATAGATGTCGATGGTGTTGTCACGGTCGGCCCTGCGGATACCGTCGATGAACGGCAGTGCCATCACCTTCGGATGCTGGCGGAGCCACCAGATATCAGCCTTGTTACCTGCCAGACGGGTACAGTGGATACGACTCTGCTGACCGGCACCAATACCGATGGCTTGTCCGTCTTTGACATAGCAGACAGAGTTACTCTGTGTATATTTCAGGGTGATGAGTGCAATGATCAGGTCGCGCTTGGCATCAGCGGGGAACACCTTGTTCTCAGTGGGGATGTTCTCGAACAATGCGGGGTCATCCAGTTTGATCTCATTACGTCCTTGCTCGAAGGTGATGCCGAACACCTGCTTGCGCTCTACGGGCTCAGGCACATAGTTGGGGTCGATCTGAATCACATTATAGGTTCCCTTGCGCTTTTCGCGGAGAATCTGCAAAGCCTCTTCAGTATAACCGGGGGCAATCACACCGTCGGAAACCTCACGCTTCAACAACGTGGCGGTAACCGCATCACAGGTATCCGACAAAGCAACGAAGTCACCATAGGAGCTCATACGGTCGGCACCACGGGCACGAGCATAGGCACAAGCAATAGCCGACTCGTCCAGTCCTTTGATGTCATCAACGAAATAGATCTTCTTCAGTGTATCGCTCAGGGGAAGTCCTACGGCAGCACCTGCAGGTGACACGTGCTTGAAACTGGCGGCTGATGGCAGACCGGTAGCAGCCTTCATCTCCTTGACAAGCTGCCAGCTGTTCAGCGCATCCAGGAAATTGATGTAGCCGGGACGACCGTTTAATACTTCGAGGGGTAATTCTCCTTCCGTCATGAAAATACGTGAAGGTTTTTGGTTGGGATTACATCCGTACTTCAGTGCTAACTCTTTCATCTTTTCTATTGGGATATGAATTTGGGTACAAAGGTACGAATAAGTGAGAACAATACAAAGAAAAATAAGTGTAATTGCGTGAAACAACGCGAAGATTTTCTTGAAATGTTAAATGTTGAATTAAAAGGGTATTAAAAAACGTGAACGCGCACAGTTGCCCTTTTACGTGAAACATATCCGCTAACTGCCTATTATATTGTAAGAAAAGAGAAATATGGGTGACGAAAACCGACATTTGGGTATATCCAAAAAGATGTAAACCCACTTTTATGCCCCACCTTTTTTTATTACCTTTGCAATCGTAAAGTTCAGAGGGGCATTGCTTAGGTGCCTGATTTCTGTAACTTCCTGTTGGAACAGGAGAAAATCTCCATGATCGTTCCAGTTATCTAACCTAAATAATAATGAGTAAGAAAATTATTCTTTGCGTGGTACTGTTATTGGTTTCTTCTTTGGCTCCTTCGTCAGCCAAAAGGAAGAAGACTGCCAAGAAAGCTGCCCCTCAGACCGAGCAAAGATACCAGGAAATAGATAATTATGATTTTCTCTATTCAGGAGAGGATTATATCTACCAGGACAACTATGCAGCTATTGATAATCTGATGGATGAGGCTTTCAAACACATCGGAGCCCGTTACCGTAGTGGTGCGAAAGGGCCGTCGGCTTTCGACTGCTCCGGTTTCACCAGCTATGTCTATAGCAAGATGATGAACAAATCCATCGGTGCCTCCTCTCGCGATCAGTATGCCAGAAATACCCCGATTCGTAAAGATGAGCTACAGACAGGTGACCTGGTGTTCTTCACCAGTCCTAATAGCGGACGTGGAGTGGGGCATGTAGGTATCGTGGTCGACGTAGATCCTGCCACGGGTTCCTTTGATTTCATTCATGCCAGTAGTTCAAGTGGCGTGAAGGTCAGCAATTCCCGCGATGGCTATTATTCTCGCAGGTATATTGGAGCACGCCGTGTGAACTGATGAGATATATGAGAATCAACTTTTTTTTATTTGTAGCAGGGTATTTACTGGCCTGCTCTCCCACACAGGATGCTGGCAAACAAATGCCAGCATCGTCTGTCTATGTCCCCGTGACAACTGATACCGTAGCCTCGACTGTCGTAGAGGTTGCAGAACCAGAAAAGGCGATGCCCGACACGTTGACCATTGCCATGACAGGCGACATCATGATGGGAACAACCTTTCCTTCGGTGATGCTTCCTGCCAACGACGGGAAGAATCTTTTCCGCGACGTGAAGGATCTACTGGTGAACGCCGATCTGGCCGTGGGAAACCTCGAAGGGGCGTTATGTGATGGTGGACAGAGTACGAAGAAGGTGTCGAACGTGAGTTATGCTTTCCGTATGCCTACTCGCTTTGCTCCGCTTTTGAAGGATGCTGGCTATGATTTCCTGAGCATGGCAAATAACCACGCAAACGATTTCGGAACAGAGGGTATCGAGTCAACGGAACGTTGTCTGAAAGAACAGGACATCCGCTTTTCCGGTATTGCCGGTAGGGTGAGGAGTGCTGTGGTGGAACGCAATGGTGTGCGCTATGGTCTTTGTGCCTTCGGTCATAACGGCTATACCATGAAGCATAATGACCTGACGTTGGTGAAAGAAGTGATTGATGAGCTGCGGCAACAGTCGGATATCGTCGTGGTGTCTTTCCATGGCGGTGCAGAAGGACAGTCGTATAGTCATCTGCCACAAGGTCGTGAGATCTTCCTCAACGAGGATCGCGGCTCACTGCGGGAGTTCGCACATTTCTGTATTGACAATGGTGCAGATGTGGTGTATGGTCACGGACCGCATGTGGTGCGCTGCGTGGAGGTGTACCAAGGAAGGTTCATTGCCTATAGTCTGGGGAACTTCTGCACACCCTATGGTATCAGTCTGAAGGGTATCTCGGGCTATGCGCCGGTGGTGACCATCCAGATTGGTAACGACGGACGGTTCCTGGGTGGAAAGATCCATTCATTCATCCAGCAGCGCGGTCTCGGTCCACGGAAGGATGAGACGAATGCCGTGCCGCGACAGATGAAGATGCTCAGCGATGCTGATGTTCCGCAAAGCATGGCACGCATCGACAACAAAGGAAACATCATCCTAAAATAAAACTACAAAAAAAGAGACTCGAATGAGTCTCTTTTTTATTTCTCTCTTCAAAAGGATTAGTCCTTTTTCTCTGCGGCAATCGGAGTACGCTTCTCAGCAATACGAGCCTTCTTACCAGTGAGCTTGCGCAGGTAGTACAGCTTAGCGCGACGTACACGACCAACCTTGTTCACCTCGATGCTTTCGATGTTCGGACTCTCGATGGGGAAGATACGCTCTACACCAACAGTTCCTGACATCTTGCGCACAGTGAAACGCTTCTTCTCACCATGACCGCAAATCTTAATAACGACACCGCGGTAGAGCTGGACACGCTCCTTGTTACCCTCGATGATCTTGTAAGCAACGGTTACTGTGTCACCTGCCTTGAAATCGGGGTGCTGCTTACCGGTTGCAAATGCTTCTTCAGCAACTTTAATTAAATCCATTGTCTTGAAATCGTTTGATTCTTAATAAGTTTCGCGCAACATAGACAGGCAACTCTTCTTCCTTCCATCGGTTACGTCGAAAAAGCGGTGCAAAGGTACAACAAATTTCTGAAACACGAAAATATTTCGTACTCTTTTTTGTTTTTAGACATAAGAACAGGGTTTTAGACATAAGAACAAATTCTTAGACATAATAACATAAGAACAGATTTTTAACCTTACGGAGTGTCAGGTGTTTTGTGAGTGTTCTCGATTCTGCGAAGCCTGTCCGACATCTTGACGATTTGTAGCAGGACTGCCCAAATCGTTATACTACCACCGATACTACCCACGAATGTGACTACTGCATCGGGAAAAGCCATGTCTTGTTGGGATTCCCAGATGCATTTGCTGACCAAAGTGCCGCACACAATTCCTCCTACGAGTACGATCCAAGCAATGACAACAATCAGTTTCTCAATAAATGTCCTTTCCTTTTCCATAAGTTTTGTAATTATAATAGGTTTTTTATGTTCCCGCTATCCATTTCTCTACAGTCTTCAACACTTTTGGGTCCTGACAGTTCGACATGAGTTCTTGTAGAGCATCAATCACAGACGGATCATTAAACAGTGTACCTCCCTGTTTTAGGTCATTCTTCAACAACTTTACCATTTCTGAATAATTCCGAGAGTAAGAAGCATTCAATATCAATACCCATCTCTCATTCCGCAGGATATCAGCCTGCGGAACTCCATATTCTTTCATTGTCTGCTTATAGACTTGAAGAAAGTTAGCATCGATTCCTTGATAAGAACCGTCCTTGAAGAGCAGACAGCTTTTGGTTCCTTCCTTCCACAGTTCATTCATTTCTCTGACAGCCCCTTCCCCCTGATGGCGTTGAACAGCTTCACGTTCTTGATATAGCAGAGTAAACCATTTGTCGTTGAGCATAAAATGTCCTCTCTTAAATACCTCAAACAACTCTTTGTCACAAGCTACCTGTTCAGCATTTTTTCCATCAAGCAGGGCGGCAGCTATTTTCTTGGCAGTATTCTTCATATAATACTCCTCCGCAAGCTCCAAATAGTCGTAAAGGAACTGTTTATCACGTTCTCCATCATTAAACTGCCGTTGATACCAAGCAAGTCCCTCATCATCCTGCAACTCATCCTGAACCATCCAGATAAACCGGGTGATGTCAGTTCCTCCGACAACTCTTCCTAGATGATTACCATTATTATCAAGAAGGAGATAAGTGGGAGCCTCATTAATATCGTATTTATAGACCAGTTCTATGTTCTGCTTGTCAGTCGCATCTATCTGCCAACAAACAAACTTATTGTTGAAGAAGTTGCCTGCTTCTTTCTTCGGGAATTCTTTACCGTTCATCATCTGTGTACCCTCGCTCGACGGATCGTTGCATGCAAGGAACACCATTTTATTATCACGTTTCGCCATGTACAGGATATCGTCAAAAGATTTCCCGTCGTTGAAAAGAACACCACTTCCAGGAGTAAGGATTCCAAACACATCCTCTAATTTGTCTTCCAATAACGACCCAGAGAGATTATTCGCGGTGATAATACTGTCTGGCTCAATGAATAAAGTAAGGGAAGAATTACCACCATACACTTGAGAGAAAACCCCTGCAGCTCCTTGAGCGTCGTGTAGTTGATGCCATGGCAATGACATTTCATTTATCGCTTTCAACCAACTATTCCGGTCCTTCTCGGTTGAGACACTGACGATATCGAAACCTTTTTCATGATACTTCTCATAGACGGCCCTCATATTCAGCATCTCTGAACGGTCATTTGGGATCTTGCCATTCCAGAAGTTTACAAAGACGTATTGCCCCTTGCCGACGTATTCAGACAACTTGTGTATCTTTCCGTCTTTGTCGGGCAACTCAAAATCTGTGAAAGTCGCCCCTGCCATCTGCCTTTCCATTGCCTTCTTTCGTTCTTGATACTCCTTGAACAAGGGATAGTTCAAGAACTCCTCACTGGCAGTAGCCAGTAGTTCTGCTCTTTCCCGTTCCGTCAGTGGTCCACCCCCAAACGTGCTGTAGAAATGAGCACCGATGATGTTGTCGTTATTCTTCTTTAGAAAAGAAGCGAGGTATTTAAGATAACGATCCTGATCATTAAACAGCTTTTTCGTTGTTTCTTCATGTGCCAAGTAGATCGTTGTGCGCTTGCCACCTTTTACCAGTAAGGAGTTATTCACATAGGTAAACGTGGTCTCGCCTTCTTCCAGAACAAAAGTAACATTCTCCACGAATAAACCACCACTCACTACCAGACGAGCAAGACTGGGACTTTCAAGGGGTCCTGTAAGTATGAATTTTCCATCTCTTACCACAGTGGATTCTGTAGTCCTTGGGTCATCCAGGTGGGCATATAGAGTAACTTTCTTACCATTCAAACTGGTAGGAAAAATCCCTTTCAATGTATAAGTCGCAGATTGTGAAATAGCTTTGTCATTACTTGTATTCTGTGCTAGACAAGAACAAGTGAAAGCCATCACCATCAATGATAAAAGCATTCTTTTCATAGATACTCTTTTAACTCATGGTCGTACAATAGTTTATCGACCGCAAAGTTACAATCTTTCCATCATAAATGCAAGTGATAGACAATATAAATTCGTTTTTCAATGAATTTCACCGGTATTTCCAACACCTAACATTGTGAAAACTTAATTGCTTTATTGTGAGCAACTTAGAAGAGAAAGATGTGCTAAAAGAGGTAACCTAACACCTAACATAAACCTAACAAAAAGGTAACATCACACCTAACATTTCCCTCTTGAGCGAACTACACACAGCGAACTACAAGGTGGCTCCCAATGTTAGGTTTATGTTAGGTCTTTGGTTAGGTTTATGTTAGGTCTGGAAAATCGTGAAACGCCTTTATATAGGGGATTCTTGCCGTGAAACTGTTAGGTGTTGGGCAAAAACACAAAATTCTTTCATTTCGAAGAATTGGCAATCCGAGACGAATCACAGTTTCTCATACTCGTAGCTGGCGAATATCAAATTCGCTAGAACGATGGACAGTGTTTCTTACTGGAAAACTAGTTGTTCCCAACGTGGGAATAAAATGTTCCCAATGTGGGAATAAAATGTTCCCAACGTGGGAATATTTATCTGATGAAGTTCATGAACTGGGGCCGCTCGTCGCGCTTGGGAGCAGGATCGCCATCGGCATGAATCTTCTAGGCGACACAACAGCTGCTCCTGCAGCCGCTATTGTTACTTTCTTGATGAAATCTCTTCTTTCCATAGGTGTTACTGCTACTATACTTTGCAAAGATAATGAAATTCATGTTAGCTACCAAGAAATGATGATACAAAAAGTACTTGGAATGACAGGGTCTTCGCCGAAATTACCCGTTCTCGGAAATTTAAAATGAATTTGTTTTGTTCTGCACTCGTTTTTTTACTATCTTTGCCATCAATATGAAAAGGAAACAAAGGATAATGATAGGAACGGTGGTCGTTGGTATGATGATCGCCTCTTGCCGCTCACATTATGTGATGAGCGGGATAGAACGGAGTCGGATTCTGGTGGATAGTCGGTATGATGCGCTGAACGATGCTCAGGCAGATGCGTTTATGGCTCCCTACAAGCACGTGGTTGACAGCGTGATGTCGCCTGTTGTAGGAGAGGTGGCCCGTTATATGGCGTCTCATCGGCCAGAGAGCGAACTGTCGAACCTGTTGGCCGATATTCTGATGTGGGCGGCCGAGCGCTATGGTGAGAAACCGGTGTTTGGCGTGTATAACATGGGCGGCATACGAGCTGGATTAGCCAAAGGGAAGGTCACCTATGGTGATGTGCTGGATGTGGCGCCGTTTGAGAACAAAATCGCGTTCTTAACGCTGAGCGGTGAGAAAGTGCTGGAGCTGTTCCAGCAGATGGCACTGAGCGGTGGTGAGGCCGTGAGTCATGGGGTGCAGTTAGTGATTACCAAAGACCATCGGCTGAAGTCGGCCAAGATCAATGGTGCGGATGTTGATCCGAATGCCTCCTACCGCATCGTCTCGATCGACTATGTGATACAGGGGAACGACAGGATGGAGGCCTTCAAGGCCAAGACCAATGTGAACTCGCCTCAGGAGGAGAGGAACAACCTGCGCTATATCATCATGGATTATTTCCGTGAGCAGATGCAGCAAGGAAAGGTGGTTGATCGTGAGATAGAAGGAAGAATTATAGTTGAATAAGAGTTGAAGAATTGAAGCAAATGAGGTCAATATATTATAATAAGGTGAAGAGAACGATGGGAGGTCTGATGATGGTCTTTATGCTCTCTTTACTGCCCCTGACAGCATCAGGACAGAAACAGTTGGTGATTCTTCATACCAACGATACACATAGTACGATTTATCCCTTGAATCCGAACCTCGCAGATACGGCACTGGCCGGTAGGGGAGGGTTCTTGCGCCGCATCGCCATGCTCAAAGAGGAGCGGCAGAAGCACCCCGATTTGTTACTGTTCGACAGCGGTGACTTCTGTCAGGGCTCTCCTTATTTCACCATGTACAAGGGTGATGTGGAGGTAGGACTGATGAACCGTATGGGCTATGATGCAGGTGCCATAGGTAATCATGAGTTCGATTTCGGACTGGAGAATATGGCGCGGTTGTTCAGGAATCTGAACTTCCCCATTGTGTGCTCGAACTATGACTTTACGGGTACCGTAGCAGAAGGAGTGGTGAAGGATTATATCATCCTGAAACGCAACGGACTGAAGATCGGGGTGTTCGGACTGTCACCGAAACTTGATGGATTGGTGGCGGCCGACAACTGTCAGGGGGTGAAGTTCCTTGACCCGATAGCTGAAACGAAACGGGTTGTAGCTATTCTGAAAAAGAAGAAATGTGATGTGATTATCTGTATCTCTCACCTGGGGTGGTCCGCTTTGGATACTGTTGACGACCAGCGTCTGATACCGGCTACCAATGGCATTGATCTGGTATTGGGCGGTCATTCACATACGTATTTCGAGAAACTGCGGTATGTGAAGAACCTCGACGGGAAGGAGATTCCCGTTGACCAGAACGGAAAGCACGCGCTCTACGTCGGGAAGATGGTACTGAGCTTTAGGAAAAAGTAGGAGGGGCCGGGGGTGGCTTTCTATTCGAAATAAAAGGTGAGGGCCACAAACTTGGTACGGGTATGGTCGGCCTTCACACTATTCGTGTAGATAAGCATGTTCTTGTCCTTGATGTCTTTGGCATGATCGGCATCAAGGGCGTTCATCAGACTGTAACCGAATTTGAGTTCAGGACGTAGCTTGAAGAAGGGTAGGTAGAAATCACAGCCGATACCCAATTCAAGGTAGCAGTCGAAACCCTTCAAGCGGATAAGGTCTTCGTTCTTACCCGAGAGGTTCATCATCGGGTTCACACCTGCCATGACATACGGACGGTGGTTATTGAAACGCTTGGCGCTGAAAATCAAATCACAAGCAGACGAGATATACACGGATTTCATCTCCTGCTGCATCGTGATGGGCGTTCCGTCTTCCAGTTTGTCGGTGTGGTTCAGGAATTGCAAATGACGGGTGCCGAAATACATTGCCGGTGCCACACGGAAAGCGAAGTACGTTCCTAACCGCGCTTCTCCCAATACACCTACCGTGAAACCTGCATCCCAACGGTCTTGATCGCAGGTAACCAGCTTCTCTACAGTGGTGCCATCCTCATTGGTGATGAACTGCGGACCCACGTTCTGTAGCTCCATATCCTGCAGGTGGGTACCTACAAGAACACCAAAATGGAAAGGCCGCAAGTCTATGTAAGGCTTGTTCTGAACCGTTCGTTCCTGAGCACTCGCTCCTAAGCAAACGGCAATGAGGAGGGAAAGGATCATCTTTCGCATGTGTGAATAATAACGCTGAAAACGACAGGATATTGTGAAGCATCGTATGTTTTGTTGTTCTGTGATAACTGCATACCCCCTTTTGTGTGAATTAAAGTTAATCACCAACAAAATCCATACCTACAAATAGGTATATTCGAAAATAATCTATATCTTTGCACCATTGAAAACGCTGCGTCCCAGATGCAGCAGAGAATGTGATAACAATAGTATTAACGAATAAAACAACATTATGGCTTACGTAATTGGCGAAGATTGTATCGCATGTGGTACATGTATCGATGAATGTCCGGTAGGAGCAATCTCTGAGGGCGAACGTTATTCAATTGATGCTGATGCTTGCACAGAGTGCGGCACATGCGCAGGTGTATGTCCTTCTGAGGCAATCACACTGCCTGAGTAATCAGTTACATGCGAAAAGATAAAGCGGCTCCTTCAAGAGCCGCTTTTTTGTGTTCTATAGGCAGACAACAAAAAATGAGGGTTGCAACAGCAACCCTCATTCGTTTATAATAGATTCATCAATTCTTATTTCAGACTGAGCACCTGCTTGGCTGTTTCGTTGTCGGGCTGGATAGCCTGCAGCTTGGCAGCATACTCCTTAGCCTTAGATACCTGGTCGTTCTGGATGTAGTAAACGGTCAGGTAGTTGTAGCAAACAGCCAGCTGAGCATTCTCGGCATTATCTTTGTCGGCCTTAGCCTCAAGAATCTGAGCACATCTCTCATAGAAAGGCTTGGCAGCACCTTTCTTGATGTCGCTATTAAGCATGTGGTGGATGGAAGCACGACGGAAAGCAGCGTAGCTTTCATTTGTCGGAATAGCAGTAGCCAAATCGGCATAAGCCTGATCAGCCTTCTGCAAAGCAACTTCCTTTGCAGCCGGTGTGGTTTCATTCTCTGCCAGATCCATATAGATATGGGCGATGGCTTCGTAGTCGCTGGCCTTCTTCTTCTCCTGAGTGTTGAGATACTTCTGGTAGAACTCCACAGCCTTGTTGTGATCCTTGCTCTCAAGATATGAGTCGGAGATATGCTTCAGTACATCGCTCTTTGTGTTGTCAAGCTCATAAGACTTCTTGAAGTTCTCGATAGCCTCAGCAAATCTGCCACCACCCTTGAGGGCATGACCGAAGTAGAGGTAGTCAAGAGCAATGAACTTTGCACTGTCGCTCTTGTTGAACAGCCTGTCAGCAAACTCGAGTGCCTGGTCGTAACGCTTCAGGTCAGTGAGGTTGTAGAACGACAGACGGTTCAGACCAGCAATGCGGGGGAACTTTCTGGCACCATACTCAGCAGCTTCCAGACTCTCGGCAGACTTACCAAGGAAGTAAGCAGAATTGGCATACTCTGTAAGTTTGTCAGCTTCTAGCTTGGCCTTGTTCACCTTCTGGTAGTTCTCGAAAGCCTTGGCGAACTTGTTGTTGGCGTAGTACATGTGAGCGATCTCTGCATCTACCGGATAGTTCGGATCGATAGAGGTCAGCTTGCGCAGCATCTCCTCAGCACCAGCAGCATCCACCTTCTGATAAACGCGGGCATACTTGATATAGCCGAGCGGGTTCTTCGGGTCTAACTGTGTAGCTGTCTGATACCACATAGCGGCCTCACCACCATTGTCGTTGATGGCAGCCATGTCACCCTTCAGCAGATAGCCTGCTGCATTGTTCTTGTTAGCCTTGATAGCCATGTCGGCATACTTCAGGGCATTGGTCTGATCCTTGATGTCAAGATAAGCACGTCCTAAGCCAGCAAGTGCCTCAGCGTTCTTCTTGTTCTCCTTGATGAATACCTTAACGGCATCCTTCACAGCAGGACCTGCACCATTGTTACTAACGATTACTTTTGTGATGGCATCGATCTTGGACTTTACGTCCTGTGCCATTACCTGAGCAGAGAAGCCAAGCATCAATGCTCCTACGAAGAAATATTTAATTGCTTTCATAATTCTAAACTTTTAAATGGTTCGTTTTTTCTTTGTCACAAATAAGATGATACTTTGTTCTTTTCGTTTAACCCTATTTCGTTAAAAAAGTTTATTCGCTATTCACGTTCACGTCACGAATCATAATCTCACCCCGTACAGGCAACAGTCCTGATTTCAAGATGATGAGCTGACCTGTAGGCTGCTCGATGAAATGGGCAAAGCCCCAGGGTAATCCGCGACGCGGATCGTTCAGCAGGGCGTAGATTGTTCTGACGAACGGATATCTGTTGTTCAGCAGCCATACTTGGTAAGGCTTCCAACTGTTCATTTCGTTGGCTTCGTCTAACTTGCTGACTGACATCACTGTGATATTCTTCTTAAAGGTAGTGTTGGTAGTGTCACGCTTATCATTAAGCCAGTTACTACCGATAACACCGATGGCATTCGGTGTCTTCTCGACATATTCAATCACTTCCTTGCTGGTCTTGGCTGCAAAGATGTTCGGACTATTGATGGGCTTTCCTCCAAGGATGGAGTCAACACAATAGTGTACCGTGCTCGACTGCTTGTTGTCGAAGCATACCCAGATTTCACCACGCTTGGAACCGGGATTGATCTCGTTCCAGTTCTTCACCTCACCGCTGAGGATGCGTTTCACATCCTTCACGCTGATACATGAGTCGGTGTTCTGGTTATTGCAGATAAGCGCAAGGCCGTCGTATGCCAAAGGAATCGCTTTGGGCTGGAAACCGCGCTCCTTAAGGTTGTCGAACTCCTTTTGCGTAAAGTTTCTTGCTGCGATGGCTAAGTAGATACTGTCGTTGAGCAACAGGTTGACACCATCGATTTCATTGGTGTAGATAGGTGTGAGGTCGGCCTTGGGGTAGGTGGCCTCAAATACCTGCACCAGTTCGTCCAATATAGGACTAAAACTTTCGTCAGAAGCGAACTGTGCCGCTCCTGACGAGTAAGTATCTGTTCTACCATCTTTCGGTTTGTCTTCACAGGAAGACAAACCGAAAAACATGGTTAATCCTACGAAAATGTAGAATAGGTTCTTATACATTTGCTGTAATTACTGAAGTTTGAATGTTACAGGAACTGTATACTTCACACGTACGGCGGAACCGTTCTGCTTACCAGGAATCCACTTCGGCATGGCTTTCACCACGCGGGAAGCTTCCTTGTCGAGTGACGGGTCAACAGACTTAGCTACATGCACGTCGGTTACGGAACCGTCCTTCTCAACCACGAACTGAACGATTACACGACCCTGAACACCGTTCTCAGCAGCGATGGTCGGATACTTCATGTTGCTGTTAAGCCACTGCATCAACGCAGCCTGGCCACCAGGGAATGAAGGCATCTGCTCTACCACATCGAACACCTTGTTCTCTTCCTCGTGCTTCGGGGGCTCCGGCTGAGCAATCTCTTCCTTAGCCTTAAGCACCTCACCGCCTACTTCATCGTTACCCTGTACGTCGAAGGCACCGATGGTGACATTAGTCTTCTCAACTTTCTCGAGGTCGAGCTGGTTGTCTTCCTTCACATCTTCATCCTTCTTGATGACAGGAGGGGTGAACTTCACTGAGCTCTTCACCTTCTCGACGACTTTCTCAGGCTCCACCTTTACGACTTCCTTCTCGATCTTCTTGGCTTCCTTCTTCTTCTCGTTCAAAGCAGAGAGCTCAATAGCCTGGGTGTTCTCCACCTGACGGTTGGCCTCAATTGTACGAGCGATGGTCAGACCAAGATAAGTAAGAACGCCTGCAGCAATCACTAACAGAATGGCAGCGACATTTCTCTTTGAAGTATTCTTACGAAGTACATAACCTCCGTATTTCTGGTTTCTTCCTTCAAAGACTATATCCGCCCAATCATGGGATACCAAATCAATTTTTGACATAGTTCTTTCCTTTCCTTAATTAGTGATTATTTGATACCAAGCTTACCCAGAAGTTTCTGGTCGTCTTCGTTGATCTTATCGATCACATAGGTACCAATGCTACAAATCGTCATCTCATCGAGAGCATCCACCATATTCTTATAAGAAGCCTCATCAGTACACTTGATGACGATGGTCATCGTAGGAACCTTGGCTCCGTTAGCCAGCTCACCCTTCTTGATCTTTGACAATTCCTTGTCGTAGATGCTGTCGGGATACTGGGATGGATTCTCCAGCTTCTTCTTGTCCAACTCGGCCTTTGCCCTCATGATCTCGGCAACAGGAGTAGAACCGTCCTCGGTAACGTGCTCGATGAGCACCTTGCGAATACCGTCCTTGCCCCATGTGGTCTCCTTCATACAGGTAGGATCATCATAGTTGGGGATACCATCGATATGGTAGATCTTGTCGTTACCACATACGTAGATGGTAATAGTCTGAGAAGCCTTTGACTCGTTCTTCTGATTGTCTTGCAGATTCTTATCGTTACTCGGCATGGTCAGGTTCATCGTCTGCGGTTTTGCAAGAGATGTACAGAGCATGAAGAACGTGATAAGAAGCATCATCATATCCACCATTGGCGTGAAGTCAACGCGGACATTCATCTTTTTCTGCTTGCTTTCCTTTTTCTTTGCCATGACTTAATCCTCCGAGTTAGTTTTGTAAGACGTAATCAGGTAGTAACGGTTGCGGTTCATATCCTGTAACTCAGACATCATCTTCTTGATGGTCTTGTACGGGGTATCAGAATCGGCCTTGATGGCCAGCTTCATATCCTCACCGTTCGCATCATAAGCTGCCGTCACCCAGTCCTGGAACTCGCTCATGCCACCATTCACACTGTCGGTAGGAATACCGCGTGTCTGCTGGAAGTCGTTGAGCTTTTCGTTGGGCTGGTTGAGGAACTCACTCAAATCCTTCATCGCGACACCGATGTTAGCGGAGCCACGACCATTCTCCAGCTGCTGTCCTGTCAGGCTGATACCGTATTTGGCAGCCATGTCGCTCAGCAGGGCCTCCTGCTTCTGCGGCGTGTCCAGGCCGACAAAGACTTTTCCTTCTTTGTCAACGAGGACAGTCAGGACATTGGTCTCTGGAACCTTGATCTCCGATACTGACATAGGGGTCATCACCTTGACTGCCTCATTCTTGACGAACGTAGATGTCATCATGAAGAAGGTCAGCAAGAGGACCATCACGTCAGACATAGGGGTCATGTCTATCCAGACGTCCGATTTCTTAACTTTTACTTTACCCATAATTGATAAATGTTTTAAAAGGGTTAGCAAAAATTAAGCCTCATCCTTGTGGTTGTCTGCGTAGGTCTGGGCGATGGTGTAGTTAACCTCGTCGAGAGCGTAAGTAAGCTTGTCGATCTTGTTGGTGTAATAGTTATAGGCGATCACAGCACCCCATGATGTCAAAATACCAGATGCGGTGTTCACAAGGGCCTCAGAAATACCTTGAGACAGAGCGAGTGAGTCACCACCACCACCGGCTGCCAGAGCGGCGAATGAACGGATCATACCAACCACAGTACCGAACAGAGCGGTAAGGGTACCCAGAGTAACGATGGTTGCGAGGATAGGCATGTTCATCTGCAGAGTCGGCATCTCGAGCTGTGTAGCCTCGTCGTAAGCTGCCTGGATCTTAGCGATCTTCTCTTCCTTGTTCATACCAGTGGTCTCTTCCATCTTCTTGTAAGTTGCAAGTGTAGCACCGATTACGTTAGCAACAGAACCCTTCTGCTCGTCGCAGAGCTTCTGAGCCTTTGCGAAATCGTTAGCCTTCAGAGCGGCCTTGATGTTAGTCACGAACTTGGGGAGCTTGCCCTTACCAAATGCAGTGCGGAGAGCGAGCCAGCGCTCGATGCTCAGTGCGATAACGGTGAACAGCAATGTGATGATCACAGGCACCACGATACCACCTTTGTACACGAGACCTAAGAGGCTACCGTCCTTAACGGCGTTCTCAGGATTTCCGTCAACGAAGTTTGCCGGGTTACCGAGCACGAATTTGTAGAAACATACAGCCAAAATGAAACAGATAACAATGATCCAAATAGCTGCTTGAACTCCCTGGAATCCTGACTTTTTCTTAGGATTCGCTGCTTTTGCTTGTGTAGTTGCCATAATTTTGAATTAAATTTTAGTTATTAAAAAATTAAGTTTAAAATTCTCTTTTTCTAATCTTCAGGGCCTTCCCAATAAGACTACCCTGCCGAAATTGTCACATAGACTTGGCAAAGATAGCAATTAAACGGGAACTATCCGAACAATTAAGAAGATTTAACTTGGGATTTTTGATTTCTTTGTCCTTATGCCTTTCTATGGAAGCACTCAAAGGTGTCCTTATTGCAGTTTTGACAAACATGTCTTGATCCTCTTCATGGCCTCGCGGATATTGTCGTCGCTGGTGGCATAGCTCATGCGGAAACACTCGGGGTCTCCGAATGCATCGCCTCCTACAGTGGCAACATGCCCTTCTTCCAACAGGTACATGGCCAAGTCAGACGAGTTGTTGATCACCCTCTTGCCGTCGGTTTTCCCAAAGAAACTGCTGCATTTGGGGAACAGGTAGAAGGCTCCTTGCGGCACATTTACTTCCAGTCCTGGGATGTCTTTCGCCAGTTCCACAATCAGGTTACGGCGGCGTTCAAAGGCAATTCGCATGTCTTCAACGCACTGCTGCGAGGCCACATAGGCTTCTTCAGCTGCTTTCTGACTCACACTGCACGGTCCGCTGGTATATTGTCCCTGGAGTTTGTTAAGACCCTTGATGATCCATTCAGGAGCAGCGGCGAAACCGATGCGCCATCCAGTCATGGCATATGCCTTGCTCACTCCGTTGATGATGATGGAGCGCTCTTTCATACCCGGAATGGATGCGATACTGGCATGCTTACCCGTATAGTTGATATGCTCGTAAATCTCATCAGCCAATACGAAGAGGTCATCATGCTTGAGAATCACTTCGGCAAGAGCTGCCAGTTCCTCTGCGGTGTAAACACTTCCGGTAGGATTACTCGGAGAGCAGAGTATCAGCATGCGTGTCTTGGGCGTGATGGCTTCCTCCAGTTGCTGGGCTGTCATCTTGAAGTCCTGCTCAAATCCGGCAGGTACGATAACAGGTGTTCCGCCAGCCAACTTCACCATCTGCGGATAGCTCACCCAGTATGGGGCGGGGATGATCACCTCATCACCGTCGTCCACCAAAGCCAGGACAGCATTGCACACGCATTGCTTGGCACCATTGCTGACAGATATCTCGGCAGCCGTATAGTCGAGACCGTTCTCGTTCTTCAGCTTGGCAACGATGGCCTTGCGCAGATCAGGATAGCCTGCCACGGGGGAATACTTGGAGTAGTTGTTGTCGATAGCCTTTTGGGCAGCTGCCTTGATATGGTCGGGTGTGTTGAAGTCAGGTTCTCCCACACTCATATTGATCACATCGATGCCTTGGGCTTTCATCTCGCTGCTCTTCTGAGACATGGCCAGCGTAGCTGACGCTGCGAGTCTGTTTAGGCGACTGGATAATTGAGCCATATTAACGTATTCTAATAAATTCGTGCAAAAGTAATCAATTTATTCGTGAATAACGAAAGAAAGTGTCATTTTTTTAATTAAAGATGCAGAATATGTCCCATTCTGTCTTTCTTCGTCTTCAAATAGCGAAGGTTGTATTCGTTGGGCTTTACTTCGATGGGGACATTCTCCACAATCTCCAAACCGTAGGCCTCTAATCCTACACGCTTTACGGGGTTGTTGGTAAGCAGGCGCATCTTTCTCACACCCAGTTTGGCCAAGATCTGAGCACCGCAGCCGTAGTCGCGTTCATCAGGCTTGAATCCCAGGTGCACGTTGGCCTCCACGGTGTCCAGCCCTTCCTCCTGCAGCTTATAGGCAGCAATCTTGTTCATCAGTCCGATACCCCTTCCTTCCTGCTGCATATAGACCACGACGCCCTTTCCTTCCTTGTCAATCATCTGCATGGCCTTGTGGAGTTGCTCGCCGCAATCGCAGCGCATACTGCCGAGAATATCACCGGTGGCACACGAAGAATGAACGCGTACCATAATGGGCTCTCCCTCTTGCCACTCCCCTTTGATCAAGGCAAAGTGCTCCAGTCCGTTACTGATCTGTCTGAACGGTATCAACCGGAAATGTCCGTAAGCGGTAGGCATATCCACCTCTTCACCCATCTCTACCAGTGAGTCCTGTTTCAGTCGGTAGGCTATCATGTCTTTGATGGTGATGATCTTCATGTTGTGCTGACGGGCAAAGGCCATCAGCTGGGGCATGCGAGCCATCGTACCGTCTTCGTTCATGATTTCCATAAGGGCACCAGCAGGATATAGTCCGGCCATCTTACAGAGGTCGATAGCCGCTTCTGTATGTCCGCTTCGTTTCAATACACCATTCTCCTGGGCATAGAGCGGATTGACATGTCCTGGTCGACCGAATGTCTGCGGTGTGGACGTGGGATCGGCCAAGGCACGGATGGTTGCAGCGCGGTCGTGAGCCGATACGCCTGTTGTGCATCCTTCGAGCTTGTCAACGGTAATGGTGAAGGGGGTGCCTAATACAGAGGTGTTCTCCACCACTTGGTGGGGCAGGTCGAGTTCTTCACATCGTGAGATGGTGATAGGTGCGCACAGGATACCCCGCGCTTCCTTCAGCATGAAGTTCACCATCTCGGGGGTGATTTTTTCTGCCGCGCAGATCAGGTCACCTTCGTTCTCACGGTCCTCATCATCCACTACGATGACGAATTTCCCGTCTCTGATGTCGTTTATCGCTTCATCTATACTATTGAGTTTCCATTCATCCATGTCTTATACCTTATTATATATATCATTCTGTGTGAATCATCTCATGGATCCTGTTCACGATATTCGTACTTGTCTGCTTGATGGTTTTCAGGTCTCTGTACAAACGCAGTCGGAATGACCACATTCTTAGATAGAGGAAGAGACCTACCGGGATGATGACAGCAGCCACAATGTTCATCCAGCGGCGCTCAAAGGGTCGTGTATGAGCCTTTGTCGATACAACGGGGAAGTGATTAAGTTCTGTCATAATCACCTTGTCGCGGGTGTTGGCCAAATCGTCGATCACTTTTTCCATCTCTTCGCTGATGTGTTCAATCTTATGGTCGGGCTCATACTTGAAGAACACCTTGATGGGATTTGGCAGGCGATAAAGCTTATGCTCATGGGCATAGGTTGTAATCTCCTCGTTGATCCGCGTCAGTATCTCGGCATCCTCCTTGTAATGGGGATCTTCGATGATCACTTCCTTGGCCATCACGTGTCGTTTCAGACGTAAGCCCAGCATCTTCATCATGAAGGTGCGGTAGAGGTCGAGGTTGAATACTACTGAATCGTTGTTCGCCTTATAAGTGAAGAACACGGCTACGGGCGTGAGTACTGCAGTGGCGATACCCTTACCGAACCATACAGCCCATATGCCGCGTCGAGACATCTGGTATCCTGTATTGTCAAGGATATAGTAGATGATGAATACCAATACCGAGATAATAACGGGAATACCCAGTCCACCTTTTCGGATAATGGCTCCAAGTGGTGCTCCGATGAAGAAAAAGAGCAGACAAGAGAGCGACAGCGTAAACTTGTCGATGGCCCAGATATGGTGCGAACGGATCACACGATCTCCCTCGGAAGTGATAAGGGATTTGAATTCCATATTCTGTTTCTCCGTCTGTATCTTGTTCCTTGATAATGACATCGCCCGTTGACGTTCATCGGCCGACAGTCGGTTGATGACGGTATCGATGTTGAACGACTTGGTGGCAGCCATTTTCACGGCTCTCAGCGAGTCTTGTTTCGATAGGTTCCCTGTTGTGTAGAAAGCTCGTTTGGCATCTTGATAGAAAGCCCTGCCGATACTGTCGTATTCGTGGTTTAGCGAGTCCACGTCGTTCCGGATCTGTTGCAGACTCTTTCCCTTGGCATTGTTTGCCAATACTCCTACATCAGTCATGTTGAAATCGGCATCGAAATCCAGTACAATACGTTTCTGTGCGAATGTTTCCCGCCGGTAGGGTACGGTGAGTCCTGTGGCTTTCATGTTCTCGAACCATTCACCGCTGTAGAGAGTAAGTAGCAGGTGTTTCTTCTCCGCTGTACTCTGCAACATGCCGGAATCAGCCAGGATGATGGCCGCATCTTCAAAACTGTCGGTCATACGGTAGATCATCATACCATAGAGCATACCGGTCTTCGTATCCTTCTTCTGTACATACAGGTTCGTCTTGGGGATGCCGTCATAGAAGATGCCCTCAGGAATCTCCAGTTCAGGACTCTTCTGCTTCATGGATATCAGCAACTGGGCAAATGACATGTTCGCCTTCGGACCAATCACGTTCTGGAAATAGAAAGACCCAAGCATAATGAGAATCGTGAGGAAAATCAGGGAACGGAACGACTGCATCAGGGAGATGCCTGCAGCTTTGATGGCTGTCAACTCACTACTCTCACCTAGGTTTCCGTAGGTAATCAGTGACGACAATAGGATAGCAAGCGGCAGTGCTTGGGGTATCAGCATCAGTGCCATGTACCAGAAGAACTGTGCCATCACCTCCATTGACAGTCCTTTACCGATGAGTTCATCAATATAACGCCAAAGGAACTGCATCATCAGCACGAACAGGCAGACGAAAAAGGTTCCCACAAAAAGCAGACAGAACTGCTTCGTGATGAAGATGTCGAGTTTCTTGATTCTGAACATATAATACCTTACACACTAATACGGGGTGCAAAGTTACGGATAAACGAGCAAAATGCAAAAGGAAAGTTTACTTTTCTTTTCATTTTCGAGTGAAAGAAACTTCGGCGCAGCCAAAGTTACTACAACCCCGTGGTATGATGCAACTGTTCAAGGTTGCTCTCCCAAATGGATTCCAAACTCTCGATATCTTCCGGCAGGGCATGATCCGTAATAATCAGGATATAGTCACCGGTGATATCACTCTTCTCTATGCGCAGTTCCCAAAAATCATCCTCGTCGATACCGTTTTCCCAGGAATAACGGATATATTCACCCCGAGCCTCTTCCAATACGGAGGCTGTTTTGATTTCGTGGTGGCTCCACACTTCTCCCCAAGTGAATCGCAATTGGTCACCATCCCGTTCCACTTCATCGGCAATCCATTTCGACAGTCCCTCAGGCGTACTCAGCAGGGGCCAGATGATATTTGCACTTTTGCATCTTAACTCTTTTTCAATACTAAATCTTCGTTTCTCCATAAGCTGGCTATTTCGCTAACTCAATTGTTGCAATCCCTAACTTTCCCTCCTTTTCTTTGTGTTCTTTACTTATGAAAGTCGTATTTTGCTAACTTGTTGGCAAATTTACAAAAAAAATCGGGATATCGGAAAATTATTCTTAATTATTTTTGGCCATTTAAATATTTTATGTACCTTTGCACCCGCAAAACGAGTTAAGGACACTTGTTGGCGGGGTAGCTCAGCTGGTTAGAGCGTCGGATTCATAATCCGGAGGTCGTGGGATCGTGACCCACCCCCGCTACGAATGCGGAGAGTCGATGAGGCTTTCCGCATTTGTTTTCAATAAGCGAAAAGTACCATAATAAAGGCAGGAATGCCATGATGATGACACTGCTGGTGAAAGAATAATATTTGGGGAAGGGTAGGGACGATCGGGTTCGAACCGATGACCTCTTCAATGTGACTGAAGCGCTCTAAACCAGCTGAGCTACGCCCCTGAAGTTTTGCGGATGCAAAGGTAGTACAAATCAAGCAGACCGCCAAACTTTTTCGGCAAAAAAAACGTTGATGGTTTGATTTGTGATAAATTAATAGCCCGTTAGGAAAAATTTACGGGATTTTCTTCGGGACATTCACTTAATTTTTGTAATTTTGCACCCCTATAGTAATGCATAATAAAGATATGGCTGGAACAAAGAAAATCAAGACCGCATTGGTATCGGTATTCCACAAAGATGGATTGGATGAACTGCTCGCCAAGCTGAATGCAGAAGGCGTGAAGTTCTTGTCAACAGGAGGAACACAGAAGTTTATTGAATCGCTGGGCTACGAGTGTCAAACCGTAGAGAGTGTAACTACCTATCCCTCTATTCTGGGAGGTAGGGTAAAGACCTTGCACCCGAAGGTGTTCGGAGGTATTTTGGCTCGTCGTGACAACGAGGGTGATCAGGCACAGATGAAGGAGTATGAGATTCCTTCCATCGACCTTGTCATTGTTGATCTCTATCCTTTTGAGCAGACTGTGGCCAGTGGTGCCAGCGAAGCAGATATCATTGAGAAGATCGATATCGGTGGTATCTCACTGATTCGTGCCGGAGCCAAGAACTTCAAGGATGTGGTCATCGTTCCCAGCAAGGCAGAATACAGCGTACTGCTGGATATCCTTAATAAGAAAGGGGCTGAAACCGATATCGAAGATCGTAAGATGTTCGCCACAAGGGCTTTCGGCGTGAGCAGCCACTACGATACAGCCATTCACAATTGGTTTGTTTCAGCGAAATAATAACCTGGTATTACTAGAGTTTCTAGTTCAACTAGCAAAGAAATAAAATAGAGAATATGGGATTTTTTTCATTTATTCAGGAAATTGCAATGGACCTTGGTACGGCCAACACGATCATCATCAGTGATGATAAGATTGTGGTGGACGAACCTTCTGTAGTTGCCCTCGACCGTCGTACCGACAAGATGATTGCCGTTGGCGAGAAGGCAAAGATGATGTATGAAAAGGAGAACCCGGGCATTCGTACGATTCGCCCGTTGCGTGACGGTGTGATTGCCGACTTCACCGCTTGCGAGCAGATGATGCGCGGTCTTATCAAGATGGTTCACTCCGGCTCACGTCTCTTCAGCTCTTCCCTTCGAATGGTCATCGGTGTACCCTCTGGTTCAACCGAAGTGGAGCTTCGTGCTGTACGCGACAGTGCTGAGCATGCTGGAGGACGTGATGTGTATCTGATCTTTGAGCCGATGGCTGCTGCTATCGGTATCGGTCTCGATGTTGAGGCTCCGGAAGGAAACATGATTGTGGATATTGGTGGTGGTACCACGGAGATTGCCGTGATTTCTCTCGGTGGCATTGTGGCCAACAACTCCATCAAGGTGGCTGGTGATGATCTGACAGCTGATATCCAGGAATATATGTCACGTCAGCATAACGTGAAGGTGTCTGAGCGTATGGCCGAGCGTATCAAGATCGGTGTAGGTTCTGCCTTGACTGATCTAGGTGAAGAAGGACCGGAGGACTTTGTTGTTGTGGGTCCGAACCGTATCACCGCTCTGCCCATGGAGGTGCCTGTATGCTATCAGGAGATTGCCCATTGTCTGGACAAGACGGTGGCACGCATCGAGACGGCTGTGCTCAACGCTTTGGAGAATACACCGCCTGAACTGTACGCCGATATCGTGAAGAACGGTATCTACCTGACTGGTGGTGGTGCTTTGCTTCGCGGTCTGGACAAGCGTTTGTCCGACAAGATCAACATCCGTTTCATTGTAGCCGAGGATCCGCTCCATTGCGTAGCAAAGGGAGCTGGTATCGCCTTGAACAATGTTGATCGCTTCTCATTCCTGATGCGATAACCACGATAACGGGGGGAGATACATGCGGAATCTGCTGGCGTTCATCGCGAAATATAACCATTGGTTTCTCTTCGTCATCTTGGAGGTGATCTGTGCGGTACTGCTGTTTCGTTATAACAGTTATCAGGGCAGCGTATTCTTCTCATCAGCTAATGTGGCTGCAGGGAAGGTGTATGAGTTCGACGCACAGGCCAAATCCTTCTTCAGTCTGACGAAGGTTAATGAGCAGTTGACGCAGCGGAACTTGTATCTGGAAGAGCAGGTGAAGGATCTGACAGAGCGTATGGTGGAGTTAACCAATGATACGAACTACACCAAACGCAGTCAGTTGGAGATGCTCAGCAGCTACAAGCTGATTCCCGCCAAGGTAATCACGAATTCAATTAATCAACGCGACAACCTCATTACGCTCGATAAGGGTAGTGATGATGGTGTTCGTGTGGATATGGGTGTAGCCTGCGGCAACGGAGTGGTCGGCATTGTCTATATGGTCTCCAAGAAGTATTGTGTGGTCATCCCTGTACTGAACAGTCATTCCAACATCAGTGTGACTGTCGATAAGCGTGGCTATTTTGGCTACCTGCACTGGTTAGGAAGACGTCCTGACAAAGCTTACGTGAACGATATTCCCTTGCATGCCAAGGTGCTACCTGGCGATCAGGTTGTCACCAGTGGCTATTCCAGCATCTTCCCTCCTGGACTGCAGGTGGGTAAGGTGTTGTATGTGTTTAAGTCGCTTGATGGTCTGTCCCTGCAGTTGCAGGTCAGACTGAGTACGGATTTCAGCACCCTTCGCGATGTGTGTATCATCGACGATGCGAAGATGAAGGAGCGTATCGATCTGATGCGTGCTGCTCAGGATTCTATCAAGCCCAGAAACTGATATTGTTATGAATACGGAGATACTGAAACGACTGTTGGCATTCATAGTGCTGTGCCTTGTGCAGGCACTGATACTGAACCGTATCCGTCTGTTCGGTTTTGCCACACCGTTGCTACCCGTATATTTTGTCATCACCTTCCATCGCGGATATCCCAAGTGGGCTATCCTGACATGGAGCTTCCTTCTGGGCTTGTGCCTTGACACCTTCTCGAATACACCTGGTGTGGCCGCGGCATCCATGACGTTTGTGGCGTTGTTGCAGCCGTATCTGCTGGAGCCGTTTGTACCGCGTGACAGCGCGGACGACCTGAAGGTGTCGGTTCGTTCTCTGGGATGGGGAAAGTTTGCTACGCTGGCATTCCTTCTTGTCCTTATCTACGTATTGGTGTTCTTCTCGTTGGAGGCATTCAATTTCTATAACTGGCAACAGTGGCTGATGTGTGTCGGTGGCAGCACGGTCCTGACCTATCTGTTTATTCTGGTGATTGAGAACCTGAGGACCAAGTGATGAAAGGTGACTACGAACTGGATAAACGGAAGTATGTGATAGGGGGAGTGGCTGTATTGATTATAGTCATCTACCTGATTCGTTTGTTTACGCTCCAGATCCTGAGCGACGACTATAAGAAAAATGCAGACAGTAATGCTTTTCTGAAAAAGATCGAGTTCCCGGCACGTGGTGTGATGCGCGACCGCCATGGTGAATTACTGGTATATAACCAGAATGCCTACGACCTGATGGTAGTGATGAACGAACAGAAGGACCGTATCGACACGATGGAGTTCTGTAGGACGTTGGGCATTACCAAGGAGGATTATATCAAGCGCATGGAGGAGATCAAGGACCGTAACAAGAACCCTGGCTATTCCCGCTTTACCCAGCAGCTCTTTATGAGTCAGCTATCCGAAGAGGATTTCCGCGTCTTCCAAGAGAAGATGTTCCGTTTCCCGGGCTTCTATGTCCAGCACCGCACCCTCCGACAGTATGTCTATCCCTATGCTGCCCACCTCTTGGGCGACGTGGCTGAGGTGTCACCCAGTGATATCGAGAAGGATGATTACTACCAGGCAGGCGACTATATCGGTAAGCAGGGTATTGAACGTTCGTATGAACAGGAGCTGCGCGGCGAGAAAGGGGTACAGATTCTGCTGCGTGACGCTCACGGAAGAATCAAAGGACGTTACCAAGACGGTGCCCTGGATACCAAGCCGAAGTCGGGTAAGTCGTTGGAACTGAGCATCGACATCAACCTGCAGGCTTTAGGTGAACGGTTGATGGAAGGGAAGATGGGTAGTATCGTGGCGATAGAGCCCGAGACTGGAGAGGTGCTGTGTATGGTATCGGCTCCAACCTTCGATCCAAGGATGATGGTGGGTAAGCAGCGCGGTAAGAACCATCATGAACTGATGAAGGACCCGTGGAAGCCCTTGCTGAACCGTGCCATCATGGGTGCCTATCCACCGGGATCTACCTTCAAGACCTCGCAGGGTCTGACCTTCCTTTCCGAGGGTATTATCCACCCGAAGAACACCGCCTACCCTTGTCATCGAGGCTTTTATTTCAAAGGTCTGCACGTAGGCTGCCACGGTCATGCCTCTCCTCTCTCCTTAATACCTGCCATCAGTACCTCGTGCAATGGTTATTTCTGTTGGGGATTGTACCACATGTTGGGTAACCGACAGAAGTACAAGAATGTGCAGGAGGCGATGAATACCTGGCGCGACTATATGAAGAGCATGGGCTTTGGCTATCCCCTCGGCATCGATCTGCCCGGTGAGAAGCGTGGTATGATTCCTAATGCCGACTATTACGACAAATATCTCTCGAAAGGGTGGAGCGGACTGAGTGTCATCAGTATCTCTATTGGTCAGGGAGAGGTAACGCTCACACCGCTGCAGATTGCCAATCTGGGTGCCACCATTGCCAACCGCGGCTATTACATCACTCCGCATGTAGTGCGTAAGGTGGAGGATGAACCGCTGAAGAAGGAGTTCACCGAGAAGCATTTCACCATGGCCAACCGCACGGCTTACGATTATATCGTACAGGGTATGCGTGCTTCAGTATTAGGTGGTACCTGTAAACACCTGAATCGCGGTGACATTATTATCTGTGGTAAGACCGGTACGGCCCAGAACCGCGGTCGAGACCACTCTGTGTTCATGGGCTTCGCACCGATGGATAAGCCGAAGATTGCCATTGCCGTATATGTGGAGAATGGAGGCTTCGGTGCCGACTTCGGTGTGCCTATTGGCGGATTGATGATTGAACAGTATCTGCACGGTAAGCTCTCGGCTGCCTCTGAGGCGCGGGCCACTGCTTTCCAACATAGAAGAATCGCTTATGGCAGCACAAGTAGATAAACAACCCAGCGTACTGCGTTCCATCGACTGGTGGACAATCGTGATATACCTGGCACTCCTCGTGTTCGGGTGGGTCAGCGTGTGCGGCGCCAGCTATACTTATGGCGATACCGATATCTTCAGTCTCGATACCCGCTCGGGCATGCAGATCGTGTGGATCGGTACCTCTATCGTACTGGGTTTTGTCTTACTGATGCTCGATGACCGTCTCTACGAGTATGTGGCATACCTGCTTTACGGACTGATGATCATCGCCTTGATTGCCACCATCTTCAATCCCCACGAAATCAAAGGATCGCGCTCTTGGCTCGTATTGGGTCCTGTGCATATCCAACCGGCAGAGTTCTCGAAGTTCGTCACGGCCCTTGCACTGGCGAAGTTGATGAGCACGTATGGCTTTACACTGAACAAACTGAAGGATTTCGCCTTGGCGGTGGGTATGTTACTGTTACCGATGCTGTGCATCGTGCTACAGAAGGAGACGGGTTCGGCACTGGTTTACCTGTC
This sequence comes from uncultured Prevotella sp., assembly GCA_900314935.1. Lineage (GTDB taxonomy): Bacteria > Bacteroidota > Bacteroidia > Bacteroidales > Bacteroidaceae > Prevotella. The sequence continues at coordinate 30,589 of OMXE01000005.1, read as the reverse complement.
GTTCTCCCTGATGCTCTACCGTGAGGGAATGCCCGGAAGCATCCTGTTCACTGCCGTGGCTATGGTCATCTATTTCGTGGTGGGCATCCGCTTTGAGGAGGTGATGCTCTGGGATACCCCCACATCGGTGGGTAAGTTCTCCGTGTTGGTGATGGTACAGCTGTTCACGGCCTCCATGCTGTATGTCTATCTGCGCAACAAGAAACAGTTCTGGCATATCATTGCCTACACGGTGGGTATTACCATCCTGGCACTCCTGTTCTCCAAGTTTGTCATCCCGTTCGATATTGTCTGGCTGCAGATGGCGCTCACGGCGGGAATGATTGGTTATCTGATCTACCTCGGACTGAGTACGCGCATACGTACCTATTATTTTATAGCCTTGTTTGCTATTGGCTCGGTGGCGTTGTTCAACCTGTCAGACCATATCCTGAACAATACGCTGGAGCCCCATCAGCGCACCCGTATCAACGTGTTGCTGGGTATCGACAAGGATATTAAGAAGACGGGATATAACGTACACCAGAGTCAGATAGCCATCGGTTCAGGTGGTATCACGGGAAAAGGCTTCCTGAATGGTACACAGACCAAGTTGAAGTTCGTGCCTGAGCAGGATACCGACTTTATCTTTTGCACCGTTGGCGAGGAGGAAGGATTCGTGGGGTGTGCGGTTGTGCTGCTGCTTTTCCTGGCATTGATTCTCAGGTTAATCAAGCTGTCCGAACGACAACCGTTCAAGTTCGGAAGGGTATATGGCTATTGTGTGTTAGGGGTATTCCTCTTCCATGTCTTCATCAACGTGGGCATGGTGTTGGGCTTAACTCCTGTAATCGGTATCCCGTTGCCGTTCTTCAGCTATGGAGGCTCTTCGCTGTGGGGCTTCACCTTACTGCTGTTCATCTTCCTCCGCATCGATGCTGGAAGGAATCTGGTACGTACCTAACGTTTCTTGGTCATCTTAAACCCGATGTCGGAGATTCCCGGAAGAATCTCCCTCTTCATGGCATGACGGATGGTTACCACCAACGAGTCGCCACGCCGTAGGTCGAGGTTACGCAATGGGAAATCGAACTGCGAATAGCTCACCGCCTGTCCGCGAAGGTTGTCATCGGGCAGGAACTGACAGCGAAGCGTGTCTCTGTGGAAACGGAAACCAGGTAAGATGCGTTGTTCCACCACCAACGACACACTGGTAAAGGGGTAGTACCTGTTGATGCGCAGTCCGATAATCTCCTCGAACGACCCGGAGTCACGTAGTGGCGGAACAGAATAGTTCAGGGTATCGTTCTTCTCCCATCCATTGATAGGTGTATGCGCATAGCTGTCATAGACGGTGTTTTCATCACACGCAGAAACCACGACTGTGGCAAAAGCCACAGTCATCAGTATCAGGAAAGTGTGAAAGGAATGTCTCATGACGGCTTCTTCTGCTCCTTGTTGTCCTTGCTTTCTTTGCCTTGAGAACCACCCTGACGGTTTCCCTTGTTGCCATTTTCGGGACCTTTCGACTTGGCGTTCTGCGGGTTCTTGCCCTGACGGTTCTTCCCTTTCTTCTTTTTCTTGTTCTTGTCGAAGCGGGCGATATTCTCGCCTGCCAGCAGGTCGATAGGATGAGAAGCCGCCTTCTGCTCATGGTCGTCGGTAAGCGATACGGGTTTCTCTCCCCGTTTGTTCATCTCCACAATCTCCATGGCGCGTTCTGCCGTGATGGTCTCCAGGTTAGCCGCCAGACGTTTGTCGGTAGAGTAGGTAACCATTCCAGCAAGGGCATCGGCTTTGAATACATAGTAGTCGCTGTCTTGTGTCTGCAGCACCACTTCCTTACCCGGTAGCTTCTTCCCAGCTTCGATGTAGTTGTCCACCTCGTAGTTCAGACAGCATTTCAGCTTGGCGCACATACCCGCCAGCTTCTGTGGGTTCAGTGATATATCCTGGAAACGGGCGGCGTTGGTGCTCACGCTCACAAAGTTCTTCATCCATGTGGCACAGCAGAGCTCTCTTCCGCAAGGACCTGTACCACCAATGCGACCCGCTTCCTGTCGGGCACCAATCTGTTTCATCTCGATGCGTACATGGAAGGTGGCGGCGAGGTCTTTGATTAGCTGACGGAAGTCCACACGCTCGTCGGCGATGTAGTAGAAGATGGCTTTGTTACCATCGCCCTGGTACTCCACGTCACCGATCTTCATGTCCAGACCGAGGTCTTTGGCAATCTGCCGACTTTGTATCATCGTGCCGTGCTCCCTCTTCTTGGCCTCGCGGTATTTTTCCATATCCACCGGCTTGGCCAGTCGATACACCCGCTTGATGTCGTCGGCCGATTTCAGGTTTGCCTTTTTGATTTGCAGCTTAACCAGTCTGCCGGTCAGTGTCACCACACCGATGTCATGACCAGGATTAGCCTCCACGGCCACCACGTCGCCCTTTTTCAAATCGAGGTTGTTCACGTTATGGTAGTACCCTTTGCGGGTGTTCTTGAACTGCACCTCCACCAAGTCGGTACTCTCCTGATTGCCCGGCACGTCGGCCAGCCAGTCGTAGGTGTTCAGCTGACGGTCTTGGCGTCCGCATGCCTTTTTGCATAAGCCGCGGTCGCATCCCGTGCTGATCTTGTATTGTAAGTTTTTATAATCCATTTCTAATTCTCAATTTTCAATTCTCAATTTTCAATTTTTCAGAAGCATAATCACCTTCAGTGCCATATCGAAGAACACGATACGGGGGTTCGCATTCTGAGCGATGTCACGGATGATCCTTGTGAACAGCTCCGAAAGCTCCACCACGTTCTCTTCGTTGATGTACCGTGCGAAGTTCTTGGCGAAATCCTCTTCCTCTTGCGTCATATACACCAGATCGGGATTCTGGAAGTTATACATGAAGTTCTCGCGGACGAGTCTGAGGAAATAGGTCATCATCCTCTTCTGCTTTTCGCGCCCGAAGCCAGCAACGGTCTCACTCCATTGTTTCAGCTCCTTGATGTTCCGCAGGTAGGCCAGTCGCATCAGTGTGATGAACATATCCAGGAACAACCGGTTCTCGTTTCCCGCATCCAGCTCCTCCAACGCTTTCAGCCAGTCGCCATTCGCCACGCGGGCAATGCGGTGAGCTGTAGGCTCATTGATGCCCCGTCGTTCCACGAGTGCTTGCTCAATGGCCTCCGTGGCGGTCTTCTTCATGTCGATGCGCTGTGTTCTGCTGCGGATGGTCTCCAGCAGCTTCTCCGGCTCCTCGCTCACCATCAGGAACACCGTCTGCTGTGGCGGTTCCTCGATGATCTTCAGTAGCTTGTTCGCGCATTCCCCGTTCATACGTTCCGGTAGCCAGATGATGCTCACCTTATAGCCGCCCTGACTGGATTTCAGCGACAGCTTGCGGATGATATCATCGCTCTCGCTGGCGTAGATGATAGCCTGCTGGTTGGCGGCTTTCATGCGACTGAGCCACTGGTCGATCGAGAAGTACGGTCCTTCCATCAGCATCGCGTGCCACTCCTTGGCAAAGTCATCACTTACCATCTTATGGTCGGCACTGGTACCCGTGGGTCTGATAACCGGGAACGTGAAGTGCAGGTCAGGATGTTGCCATTGCGCCAGCATAGCCTCGGCATTGCGCTTAGCGTTATCGTTGTTAGCCGTTGAGGTGAGCAGATACGAGGCGAACGCCATGGCCATGGCCATCTTCCCGCAGCCCGCAGGACCGCAGAACAACAGCGCGTGCGGCAGTCGCTTTTCCTCCATCAGCTGCATCAACCGCGCTTTCGTCCCCTCTTGTCCTATTACCTCATTCCAGTTCATAATTTATAAAGTCTAACTATCAACTATCCGCTCGGCTTTGCCGCTTCGCTATGCGAAGAACTGTCAACTAAATCTGTTTGACGATTTCCTGTACCGACTCCACCGCCGACACCGTATAGAAGTGGATATTCTGCACCCCATGAGCCGCTAAGTCGCGACACTGCTGCAGACCCCATTCAATGCCCAGTTGTCGGGCGTCGTCATCGGTCTTGCATTTCACCACCTCCTTAGCCAGTTCCTCGGGGATGTCGCAATGGAATGTCTTGGGCACCATGGTCAGCTGCGACAGCTTCGCAAAGGGCTTCAGTCCGGGTATGATAGGTATGGTAATGCCCATCTCCCGAGCCTTCGCTACGAAGTCAAAATATTTCTGGTTGTCGTAAAACAGCTGCGTCACCGCATACTGTGCCCCCAGGTCCTGCTTCTCCTTCAGGTACCGCATATCCATCTCCATATTCGGAGCCTCCTCATGCTTCTCAGGATAGCAAGCCACGCCGAAGCCAAAAGGAACACCCGGTCGTTTAATCGGTGTACCGTCGAGGAAGAACCCCTCGTTGAACTGCTTCACCTGTTTGATCAGCTCCGTGGTATGCGCATAACCCCCTTTGATGGGCGTGAACTGCCGGTCCTCCTTGGCCTTGTCGCCACGGAGCAGTAACAAGTTCTCGATACCTAAGAATTGCAGGTCAATCAGTTCATATTCAATATCCTCGGCCGTGATGCCGCTACAGATGATATGCGGGATGACGGTGATGCCGTAGCGGTTCTGGATGGCGGCAGCCATGGCAATGGTGCCCGGACGGCGACGGATGCGCTGCCGTTCAAACTGACCGTTTTCCAGTTCCTTATACACATACTCCGAGTGGTGGGTAGTGATATTGATGAACAATGGGTTGTAATCCTTCAGCAGGTCGATGGTGTTGAACAGTGCTGCCGTACCGCTTCCTTTCAAGGGTGGCAACACCTCGAACGAGAAGCGTTGCTTCCCGCTGTTATCTTGTTTCAGAATTTCCGTTACGTTCATTGTTATTAAAGAGGTGAGAGGTGAGAAGCAAGAGGTGAGAGGCAAGAGATTAGTACTATTCTCACTCCACACTCCACACTCCTCATTCCACATTTCTTTGGCAAAGGTACGAATAAGCGAGCACAAAGCAAAATAAAACCGTGTTTTTCTTTTGTTTTGTCGAGCGAAAGTAACTTCGGCGTAGCCAAAGGTACAAATTTTTCTTCGTTTTACAATATTTTACGGGGAAAAGAGTTTATTAAACGTAATTTAATTAGAGAAAGTAATATAATCTTACTAATATGCAACAAAATCAAGCTGGTAGCAAGGCCTACCTTATTTCAATCGTGATGGTCGCCGTACTCGGCGGTCTGCTCTTCGGTTATGACACCGCAGTGATCTCTGGAGCCGAAAAGGGTCTCCAGGCGTTTTTCATGGAAGCCAAGGATTTCTCCTACACCGACGGGTGGCACGGCTTCACCTCTGCTTCAGCCCTCATCGGCTGCATCATCGGCTCAGCCCTCTCAGGCTTCCTGGCCACCAACCTCGGTCGTAAGAAGTCGCTCATCATCGCGGGTATCCTCTTCTTCATCTCCGCTCTGGGCTCCATGGATCCCGAGTTCCTGTTCTTCGAGCATGGCACACCAACCTTCTCGCTGCTCATCATGTTCAACATCTACCGCGTTATCGGTGGTATCGGTGTAGGACTGGCTTCAGCAATCTGTCCGATGTACATCGGCGAGGTGGCTCCGTCGAATATCCGCGGTATGCTCGTCAGCTGGAACCAGTTCGCCATTATCTTCGGTCAGCTGGTGGTGTATTTCGTGAATTTCTTCATCCTGGGCGACCATATCCAGCCGCTGGTGGAGGAGATGGGCAAGGGTCTTGCCGCCATCAACCCCGCCGCACAGTGGACCGTTACTACAGGATGGCGCTATATGTTCGGTTCCGAGGCAGTACCCGCAGGACTCTTTGCCCTGCTCATCTGCTTCGTTCCTGAGACTCCGCGTTACTTGGTGAGCATCAACCAGGACAACAAGGCACTGGGCATCCTGTCGAAGATCAACGGCAGCGAAAAGGCTGCTCAGATCCTGCAGGATATCAAGGATACCATGACCGTAAGAACCGAGAAGCTCATGACCTACGGTGCCATGTGTATCTTCATCGGTATCATGCTCAGCGTGTTCCAGCAGGCTGTGGGTATCAATGCCGTGCTCTACTACGCTCCGCGTATCTTTGGTGACATGGGTATGGACAACCCGATGATGATCACCGTATTCATGGGTATCATCAATATCCTGTTCACCCTTGTGGCCATCTTCACCGTAGAGAAATGGGGTCGTAAGCCGCTGCTCATCTGGGGTTCATTAGGTATGGCTCTGGGTGCCTTTGGTGTTGCCCTTACCTTCGGACATGCCGGTATGGAGTTCTTCACTGCCGCATCACTGCTGCTCTACTCCGCATCGTTCATGTTCTCTTGGGGTCCCATCACCTGGGTGCTCATCGCCGAGATCTTCCCCAACACCATCCGTGGTGCTGCTGTAGCCATCGCCGTGGCCTTCCAGTGGATCTTCAATTTCATCGTCAGCTCTACCTTCGTACCGATGTTCAACATGCATCTCTCTGAGGGTGACGACTTCGGTCACTGGTTCACCTACGGCCTCTATGGTGTCATCTGCGTCATTGCCGCCATCTTCGTTTGGAAGCTGGTTCCCGAGACCAAGGGTAAGACCTTGGAAGACATGACGAAGTTGTGGAAAAATCGTAAATAAAATAGGAGAGGGTTCTTGACAACAAGAACCCTCTTTTTATTTTCAATTTTTCTTGTGTTTTCCTTTGATATATGGAAAATTGTTGATATCTTTGTGACATAAATTTAAACTGATTTAGCTATGAGTAAAAGTAAAATTGTTATTCGGGTCAGTTGTTGTTTACTACTGATGCTGCTGTTACCGTCAGGGCACATTTGTGCGCAGAAAAATTTACAGGCGGTATTGAACATTGAAAAGACCGATGGATCAGTTGTCAAGATTCCCATTACACAAGGTTATCCTCTCTTGAAGCATTCGTATAGGTATAATGAAGACAAAATGATACCAGCGCTGGAAGTTGTCTATGGCAAGGGGTCGTCAGATAACTATAGTTTTGACCAGTCTGAGATCAAACGTTTCTATACGAGCTTTGAAGCCACTGGTATTGTTGAAAAGAAAACTGATGCTGAATCCTTAACTGAAAAGGTCTATACGTTGGACGGAAAGGCTGTTGGTAATGACAGCCGTACACTGGAAAGACAACCCCAAGGGGTATATATCGTAAAGAAAGGTGCAAACTATAAAAAGATTGTAAAGCCATGAAGCGTTTCTTATTATCGATGCTTATAGGGGCAATGGCATTAGTTGCTGATGCTCAATCCACATTCATGGGACAGTGTGTCAATCTGATGAAGTCATCAGGCGATAGCATCTCGCTTGATCTTCAAGACTGTGCCAGTATCAGTCCGCAGGTGAAGGATGGAAAAATAGTGTGGAATATCAATTTGTATGTAGGTGAAGAAGTGGTATCTGTTACAGAAGAGGATGTCACTTCCATAGAATATCGCTCGGAAGAACAGATACGCAAGCAGGTACGAGAGGCTCTTGTAGAGTTTTATAAGGCAACGAACGGAGATAAATGGAGTAATAACACCAATTGGTGTTCCAACAAGCCTATTGATGAATGGTTTGGTGTTACTAAGGGTTCGGACTTGCCTTACATCCAAGGCTTGGTTTTGAGTGGGAATAATCTTTCGGGGAAACTGCCATCAACCGACTGCCTGCAGCGCATGGTGGGATTGAATAGTTTGCATCTTTGGGAAAACAATATAGGCGGAAGCATTCCTAACTCTCTTCAGCATGTTTATACACTGGAAAGATTTATGGCAGACAATAACAAGTTCACAGGTGAAATACCCAAATGGTTATGTGATCTTCCTCGTTTCAGTCGTTTGGAGGTAGGAGAGAATGACCTTACAGGGTCTATTCCCTCAAATGTGAGTCGTTTGATGGATCATGACTTCTTGATTAACTTGAGCGGAAACGACCTGAGCGGAAAGGTTCCGAATTCAGTTTTAAAACATCCTCGTTTCTCGCAGTTGTGGGACTACATCATTCCCCAGCGAGGACATTTGGAAATGCCCGACATTCCAGGGCCTGTTGTTGATGTTGAAGATGTTAATGGAAACCATTTTTCCACATCAGACATCTACAAGGAGAACAAACTTACTCTTCTGTTTAACTATTCTTCTTCTGCAAGTGGATTCACAGACAAGGTGGCAAAAGCGTATGAATCTTATAAATCCAAGGGGTTTGAGGTGCTCGGCATGATACCAGGAAATAGGGAAGCAGTAATGTCTTATCTCCGAGAGAACAACATTAACTGGCTGAATCTTGATCCAGAAGGCTTCTCAAGTTTCTACAACCGCTATTTCCTGTACCTGAACTATGTGAATCTCGTAGATGAGAATGGTAATATTGTCTTTAGCAGTCTGATGGACGAAACGGGGAAGATGGAGAAGACTGGTTGGAAAGAAAGTTCTCGTGACCAGTTATTGTTTGATGTGTTGAAAGAGAAGTTCGGTAAAATTGACTATAACTTATACACTTCTACGGATTATTCGCACGATGGTGAAGTTATGACGTTGCAGAAAGCCACCAAAGGTAAAGGTGTGGATATCGTTTTTGTCGGGAATGGATTTGTTGACAAGGACATGGAGCCAAACGGCAAGTATGAAAAGGTAATGAAGGCTGCCATGGAACAATTCTTTGTCTATGAGCCATATACATCACTACGCGATCGTTTCAATGTCTATGCTGTAAAAGCTGTTTCTCCTAACAAGGAATTCTTCGATGAGGCCAAGAATGCCATTCATTCAGATGAGGATGCCTTTGCGTATGCTCAGAAAATTAAGACGCTGATACCCAATCGACCCATGAGAGTAAATGTCATTGCCAACTCCTATAATGCAGGTCGCAGTGTTTGTTTTATGTTTGATGATGCCTCGTACGTTGCTTTTATGCTTGACGGAGTGAGTAAGGTGCTTAATCATGAAGGAGGCGGACATGGTGTTGGCCGACTGCTTGATGAGTATGTTGAAGATAACCAGAACAGCACGCCTTCGAAAGAGGCTATGCAGAATTTGGAGACTCTTTGGAAAGAACTGGGCCGCGGTGCCAATGTTGATCTTCATAGTGATGTAACCCAAACCAGATGGAGTCATCTGGCAGCAGATAAACGTTATGCTTCGGAGGGCCTTGGCTCGTACGAAGGGGCTGCCACGTATGGGCGCAATGTGTATCGTCCTACTCAGAACAGTATGATGCGCTTTAACGATACACCTTTCAATGCACCTTCACGAGAGGCTATCTATCGTTATGTGATGCAGGAGTCGGAAGGTCCCAACTGGAAGTATGACTATGAGACGTTTGTTGCTTTCGACCAGGCTGGGCGAAAGCAAGCTACCGAAGCAAAGCGTGCTCCTAAACCAAAAACAATTAGGGGAATGAACGAAAGAGAGATCGACTCGAGCCGTCATCTACCGCCTGTATTTGTTTCAGGCTCTTGGCAAGACGCTATGAAGAAGTAGTACTTTACCACCAGCGCGTTATTTGGCGGAGGAACGCGGTGAGTTCCCCCGCCATTTTTTCGTGCTGCCAGATGCTGGGATGCCAGCTGGCGCCATAGTACAGCTCGCCTGTCTGCGGGGTGAAATCGAAGCGGTACACCTCCTTGTCACCGTTCTTCCGTGCCTCGTCCCTCAGCTCGTTGAGCGTTTTCTGTTGCAGCTCCATTTCCTTACCGTTGAGCATCGAGCCCGTGAGCAGTACGATCTTCGCGTTGGGGTAATGCCCGCGAACGGTCTTCAGGAACTTCCTGTATGCCTCGGTGAACAGCTTGATGTCGAAGTTCGGCGTGGAGAGGTCGTTCGTACCTAAGTTGATGCACACCACATCGGGTTGATAGCGGGAGAAATCCCACTGCTCGCGCTTGTCGTTAAACAGCGTGTACTCATACATTGCCGGCATGTTATCAGGGTTACCGGTCCTCGGACCGTTGTAGTTCCTATATATGCCGATGCCGCTGCGGGCCACTACCCAGTGCTGTGCATGCAGGTTCCGGGCCGTGATGGCCGCATAGGCGTAGTAGTGGTTCTCCGTCTCGTATTCAAACGGATCGCTCCGTTCGATGCTCTCGTTGCCGTAGCCGCAGGTAATGGAGTTCCCGATGAACTCAATCTTCCGTTGGGGTAGGGCAGGTGGTGGCGCTAATTGTCGCCCCTCGTCGAGGATAAAGCCCTTGAACACTGGCTTCAGGTCGAGTCCCTCCACGACATACATCAGTTTCACCAGATGTCTGCCGTCAGCAAGTGCTGTAGCCACGGTCACCACCGAGTCGTTCGGTGCCATGAACCCCACCTTGAACGGTTCCGCCTGATCAATCTGCGCCATGAAATACCCGCTCATGGGCTTGGCCATCACCTTGAGCGATGTACCTTCGAAGCACGCCATGATCTGCGTTCCCGGGTACGAGAACGTGGGTGCCTCAGGGTTTGCAAAGCTGATGCGACCGGTATAGACAATCCGCGGGTCGGATGCTTTAATCACAGTTCCCTTCACCGGGATTGTTGTTGAGGCTATTGCAGCTATGGCAGTTATTGCCATGAAACAAAAGATGATTACTATTCTTTTCATATTCTTTCTATTTCTCACAGATTTCATTTCTCACAGAAAACTTGTTTTTTTATTTCCCGCAGAAATAGCAGAAATGGCAGAAATTTTAATTACTACTTGATTCTAATGTCTATTGATAATCATGCCGCATGGCGGGCGCAGCCCTTTCGGTGATTTCTGCCATTTCTGCGGGACCTCTTTGGGTGGTGGTGTTTCACTCCCAGAATCGGTACTCCACGAACGCCTCCATAGCCTCATAGCAGGCCAATCCCAGCGCATCGTATTTCTTTGCCGTGTCACGGTTTCGGTCCTCTGCCCTTTGCCAGAACAGTCGTTCGTCGTTACCCAAGAACGGAGCGCTCTCCATCTGACTCTGGTGGCGCAGGATGGCGTTGCGTTTCTCGCGCAGCTCCTCAGGACTCATCGGCACGCACATCTCGATGTCGGCCACATCCCATTCCGCCCACGCCCCGCGGTACATCCATACCCTGCAGTCGTTCAGCCAGGTGGCTCCCGCCTTCCGTTCCTCGTCGATGGCCGCCAGTACGGCATCGGTGCACTTACGGTGCGTCCCATGCGGATCAGCCAGGTCGGCCGCCACATAGATCTGGTGCGGTTTAATCTCCTGTATCAGGGCGATGATAGGCTTCACATCCGCTTCGGTCATCGGTAGCTTCTCAATCCGTCCGCTCTCATAGAAAGGCAGGTCGAGAAAATGGATATGCTTACTGTCAATACCGTTGTATTCGCAAGCCAGTCGTGCCTCACCCCTGCGTATCAACCCCTTCAGTCGGAGAATCTGTTCCGCATCCACATCACCTTCCTGCTTACTGTTCAGGAACTCCTTTACCCACTTATAGTAGTGTTTGATCACCTCGTCAGAGCCATTGGCGAAGATGGTGTTGAAACCGTTGGTGAAGTGCATGAAACGCCGCACCTCCTCATCACCCACGGCGATGTTCCCCGATGTCTCGTAGGCCACATGCACGTTGTGTCCCTGCTGCATCAGTCGGCGTATGGTTCCTCCCATGGAGATCACGTCATCGTCGGGATGTGGCGAGAACACCAGAACCCGCTTGGGGTAGGGGAACGCCCGTTCAGGACGTGTGGAGTCGTCGGCCTCAGGCTTTCCACCCGGCCATCCCGTGATGGTGTGCTGCAGTTCGTTGAACACTTCGATGTTCACCAATCCTGCCTTTCCCTCGAACTGTTCCACGAGGTGCATCATCCCATTATCCACATAGTCCTTGGTGGAGAGCTTCAATAGCGGCTTTCCCACCTTCTCACACAGTGCGATCACCTGTCGTCGCAGTGTGTGTTCGGGCATCTTGATTCCAGAAGTCAGATTCAAATTCATTCTTACTGTTCTTTATTACTCACAGAAGACTTGTTTTTATTATTTCCCGCAGAAATCAAAGAAATCACAGAAAGGGCTGCGCCCGCCATGTGGCATGATTATCAATAGTAATTATAATTTCTGCCATTTCTGCTATTTCTGCGGGACAATTAAACTCATATTCTGCGGGAGATTAAAAACTCATATTCTGCGTGAGGCTCCCCCTTAATCCTCCTTCATCTCCGAATGCTCCTTCATGTAATCCCTTGGCGACATACCGTAGAACTTCTTGAAGATGGTGGAGAACGAGGCCGCATTACTGAATCCGCAGGCGTACATCACCTCGGTGACGTTCTGGTGCTGGTTGGCCAGCAGGTTCGCTGCCTGCTTCAGTCGCAGGTTACGGATAAAGTCGTGCGGTGTCTGGTTCGTCAGCTCCTTCATCTTCCGGTGCAGGTGTACACGACTGATACCCACCTCGTCGGCAATCATGTCCACACTCAGGTCGGAGTTGTTGATATTCTTGTTAATCACGTTCATCACGCGTTCAAGCAACTTCTCGTCGGGCGATTTCATCTTCACCTCTTCCACCTTGTCCTCCTGACTCTCATTACCGGTGTACTTGAACCGCATCACCTTGCGGGCTTCAGTCAGGTTGATGATGGTACGTCTGAGAATCTCCATGTTGAACGGCTTTACCAAGTAGGCGTCGGCACCCGTTTCCAAGCCCTGCAGACGGTCCTCGTCGCGGTTCTTGGCGGTGAGCAGCACCACGGGAATATGATTGGTGTTCACGTTCGCCTTGATGCGCGAGCAGAGCGTGTTTCCGTCCATCTCGGGCATCATCACGTCGCTTATCACCACATCGGGCACCTGTGTCAGAATCACGGGTAGCGCCTCCTTACCGTTGGTGAATGTCTTCACGGTATAGTCGCGCTCCAGTTCCGTGCGTAGGTATTCGGCAATCTCGTTATCATCTTCCACCACCACCACATACAGGTCCTTGCGGTTCTGTATCATGTTATCCATGTCGGCCTCCGGTGTTTCCATGATGCTCTCCATCTCGTGCAGGGTCTCCTGCTGCTGTTCGTCCACAATCATCTCCTCGGGTTTCAGATGACTGTTACCCAATGGCAGTGTTACGGTGAATTCGCAGCCCTTGCCGTCGCTGTTGTTCTTCACGCCGATGGTGCCGTGGTGCAGTTCCACCAGTGAGCGCGTCAAGTCGAGACCGATACCCGTACCTATATTCATGTCGTTCACGGTCGAAGCAGTCTGGTAGAAGCGTTCAAAGATCTTCTCCATCTTATCGGCTGGAATGCCCTCGCCCGTATCCTTGATGCGCAGGCGAGCCTCTTTCTCATCGTGTTCCAGTTTGATCTCCACCTTTCCTCCCGGGGGCGTGAACTTAAAGGCGTTCGACAGCAGGTTCACCACCACCTTGTCGAAGTTCTTGCGGTCGATCCATATCGGCAACTGGTCGGTATCGTGCGCATAGCTCAGCTCGATGTTCTTACTGCGCGCCTGTACCTCGAAGAGCGAGTACAGATCCTGCACGAACGACACGAAGTCGGTCTTGCTCATGCGCATCATCATCTGTCCCTTCTCGATCTTCCGCAAGTCCATCATCTGGTTAATCAGGTGCAGAATACGCTCCGCATTGCGTTGCACGGTCTTGTACATACCGTGGCGGTGCGGATCGGTATCCTCCTTGATGAGCGTCATAATCGGGGTGAGGATGAGTGTCATTGGCGTGCGTATCTCATGACTGATGTTCATGAAGAACCGCAGCTTGGCCTCGCTCATCTCCTCGGCATGGATATGCTCCTGCAGGCGCAGGTGAGCCTGTTCCTGGCGGCGGCGGTAGGTAAGATACAGATATGCTCCCAAAGCCAACAGCAGGAAGTAGAGCAGACGGGCCCAGATGGAGAGATACCACACGGGGTGTATCTTCACCGTGAACTTCTTGATGTCCGACTCGGTGTCGCTGATGATGGCCTTCACGCGGAAGCGGTAGGTGCCCGAGGGCATATGACTGAACGTGAGCTCGTGGGTGCCCGGGGGCATGGTAATCCACGGCTCGCCGTTGATGCTGTATTCGTAGGTGATATGGTCGGGATAGTCGTATGTCAGTGTCGAGAGGTTCAGCGAGAACGTGTTGTCCTGATGAGCCAGCTCAAAGCGGTTCGAGTTGATCACCGTACTGTCGGTAATCACGTAGCGGCCCGACTTCTGTCCTGCCCGCACTTCCTGTCCGTTCACGCGCATACCGGTGATATGTACCGAGAATTTCCGCTTGATAGGATGGAGGTCGGAGGGCTTGAACCAGGTGATGCCCTGCATGCCGCCGAAGATCAGACTACCGTCTTTGCTGGCATACGACACACCCTCCGAGAACTCATTGTCCTGCAGTCCGTCGTCGGCGAAGTAGTTGATAACCTTGCCCGTCTTCGGGTCCATCTGACTCAGTCCGTGTCCGGTGCTCACCCATATCTGTTCCTTCGGTCCTACCTCGATACCCGCAATATACTCGTCGGCCAGTCCTGAGTTTTTGCTATACTCCTCTATCTTCTTTGTCTTCAGGTCGTAGCAGTACAGACCCTCGCTGGTACCCGACCAAATTCTGCCCTTGCGGTCTTCCTGAATGGTATTGATCTGAATGTTTCTGATAATGCCGTTGGTGCCGAACAGGTTTGTCCAGCTGTTCTTCTCCAGGTCCAGACAAGCCAGTCCGATACACGTACCCACATACAGGCGCTTGCCGTCGGGCGAGAGTTTCAGCTGTGCGATATAGTCGTTCAGCAAACAGTTGGTCAAGCTGTCGCTGTTGGTAGATAGCTGCGAGCGGTAGATACGTTCCACACCGCTCTTCAGGTCCACGCGCATCAGTCCGTCACCCATGCTACCAATCCATAACACATCATCCTTACCGATGGCCACGTCGAACACGCTCTTCACCTCATTCTGTGTCGATGGCAGTCGGTGATAAACCCCAGTTTGCTTGTCCACCCATCCGCAGCCGTTGCGGTAGGTGCCCACCCAGAGGCGCCCCGAGCTGTCCTCGGCCATGCCCAGCACGGTCACCGCGGGCTCGCCAGCGTTCTCCAGTCGGAAGTGCCGTACGTTCTGTTTATCCGGCGATATGGCATACAGTCCGTCGCTGTCGCCGGCTACCCATAGCGTACCGTCGCGTGTCATGAAGACGCTCATCACACAGGCATCGCCAATGGTGTTCGTTGCCCCGAGCTTCCTACCCAGGTAGCCGAAACTGTTCGGACGCACCGGTTGCATAAACACACCCTTCTGCAGCAGTCCTATCCACAGGTTACCGCCCTTGTCCTCAATCACGCTCATTGCCTTACTCTTCTTCAGGTCGATCTCGGTACTGAGGTACGAAATGGAGCCCACCGTGCCGTTCTTGACGTTATACTGCATCACACCCTGACCGTCGCAGCCCAGCAGCAGGTTACCGTCGCGCCGCAGCGTAAGGGTGGCGATATGCAGGTTCTGTGTAGAGGGAATCAGCTGGAATCCCTCGCTGCTGTTGGGAATAAAACGGTACAATCCGTTGGTGCTTCCCACAAACACTTGGTCTTTCTCGGCAACGCATACCGATGTGAACGAGTGTTTCAGTTCGTTGCTGTTCAGGAACTGGCGCCTGCCGGTACCGCTGAACAAGTATATGCCGTTATCCTCCGATACCACCCAGATGCGTCCTCCGCCGTCCTCGGCCAGGCGGTGCGCGTACTTAATATCTGCGTAGCTACCCTCCAGCTGGCGTGCCTTCTTCCCGTCGGCATCCATGCGGTAGATACCGTAGCCCGAGGTCGATATCAGAATCTCTTTGTTCTCGCGCTCAATGATGCTGGTCACAAAGGCTGCCACCTTCTGTCCTGCACGGTCAATCATGGGAATCTCGGTGAACACGCTGTTCTCGTAGCGCTGCAGCGCGTTCGACATACCTATATAGATACTACCTGCCTGTGTCTGCATAATGCAGTTCACACAGTTGTTGGCCAAGCCCCGCGAGCGCCTGAAAGTCCTGAACGTATAACCGTCGTATGCGTTCAATCCATTCATCGTGGCAATCCAGATGCGCCCCTTCTGGTCTTGGAACACCTGGTTGATAATACTGCTGGGCAGCTTGTCGCTGGTGGTAAAGAGTCGTCCCGTCTGGGCAAACGCCCCGACGGTAATAAAAAGTATGGTAATTAGTATATTCCGTCTCATGGATGTAGTAAAATTGAATGCTGCAAAGTTATGGAAAAAAAACCGAAAACTTTTATAAATGTTTCATTTTTTTTTCTTTTTGTGTATTTCTTGCCCTTTTGCCGATAAAAATCTACATCAAAAACCTCAAAAACAAAGTTCGTGTAACTTTTCAAGAAGAGACGTATTGAAAAAAAACGTAATTTTGCACTCGTTCGTGAGTCCGTGTCCTATACACTCGTTTCATGGACAAGTAGTAAAATTGTTATAGATTCTACAAGGGGAGCGATGTCGTGATGATATTACTCCCCTTCTTGGACCTCCATTTGGAATGAAGAAATGAGGGGTGTCATTTGTAGAAAAATGCGTCTATGTACAAAAAATAAATTTGCTGATACAAAAGATGAAGAGATGTTTGAAAAAACATCGTATCTTTGCACCAGAAATCTGAGAAAGATTATCAAGAAAGATTGTTTAGCAGTTAGTTATATATGTTATGTTTTGGTTTTTAAATTATATTTAGAAGTTTTTATTAGGTTATTTTGTTAGTTATGTTGTATCCAGCGTGGGCCGTGAGGTCGACGCTGTTTTTTTTATGGAGACCCTTTTATTCTGTAAGAGAGAGAACCCCGCCCCCCTTGCCAGGACCCCGCCCCTAAGAGGGGTGGGGAGTCGAACAAGCCAGCGGTAACCACCTCCCCTTCCATCGAAGGGATGGTGAGCCAATGGCCATCGGGTCAGTTGGTTAGGTAGGAACTACAGTATCTCAGTGGTAACCAACTCCCCTCCCATCGAAGGGGAGGGGTAAGCGAAGCTGGGGTGGGGTAAGAGGAAGCATTCTCAATTAGTATTAATTATAAATATAAAAAGATGAAAAATTTCAGGAAACTATTCATTGCAGCGGCAATCCTTTGTATTCTCGCTGCCTGCAGGTCCAACAGCGACCGTCTAATGGAGATCAACACCTTTTTGAACGACAACCGCCTCGACACGGCGCAGTTCTGTCTTACCCAAGTCACCCCGTCCGACTTATCCGTATACGATGAGGCGCTCTACAACCTGGTCACTGTCAAGCTGAACCACCTGCGCTACCATCCCGTTCCCTCCGACACCATCATCCGCTCGTGCGTCGATGTGTTCACCAACTTCAACGACAAGGAGCGACTGGCCGAGAGTTTGTATTATCAGGCAGTAACCTACTATGAGGAGGGTCATGTGCCGCAGGCGTTCACCGCCATGAAAAAGGCGGAGGCCATTGCCCAGGACATCAACGACCTCACCATCCGTCATAAAATCATCGAGAGTCTCACCGACTGGAACATGTCCGAGCACCAGTACCAGCTGGCCATGTCCTACGGTCGTCGCAACCTCGCCCTGTCAACCATGGCCAATGATAGCAACTGGATTGCTTATGCCTTGGTGTTCATTTCGCAGGTCTATACCGGCATGAATCAGCGCGACAGCGCCAAGCACTACCTTGACAAGTGTGTCACCTATATGAAAGATGTGCCCGACTCCCAGCGCGTGGACTTCTACAACTATATCGCTGCAGTTACCATGAAGACCGATCTTCCCGCTGCCCATGCTTATGCGAAGAAGGGTAATGATATACGGCCCAACAGCGTGGGTTACGTCACGCTGGCGCAGATACGCCACCGCGAGGGTGCTGACAATGCTGCCATTGACAGTCTTTGTTATAAGGCCTGCAACCTTGCTTCCAATCCAGGTGAGCGCATCTTTGTGCTCCAACAGATTATGAGGCTATATGCGAAGCAGGAGAGGTATGAACAGGCGTATCATACAAGTAGAGCGGTTATAAAGGCTAGGGATATCGAGGCGCGCCAGCGGGAAGAACACGACGTTCATAACGTGCAGAACACCTATGTTTATAAGATGAAAGAGCAGCGCAGTCAGCGGATTATATGCAACACGATCCTCATTATCGTTCTACTGGTGCTCGCCTTAGCCCTCATCATTCTCTACTTCCGCTACCGCGAGAGCCAGAATAGCAAAAAGATGATTCAAAACAAATACCTTATTAAAACATATAGTCAGAAGATAGAGGAGTTCAAGTTGTCACATCAAGATGTGGAATCCACTGTGAAAAGTCTGAGGAAGGAAATTACATGGCTCAGTGAGCGTCAAATACAGATTCATATCGAAGGCAGGAAGAATTACGATCACATCATGCAAGGAGGTACTGTATCACAATGGAGCAAAGATGATTATATCCATTTTATCGAGTATTACAAGCTACTCGATCGTACCTTTGTTACTCATCTGGAGAATGATTATTACCAACTCTCGCCCCGTTATCAGTTCTTCGAGATTTTATACCATATAGGCAAGAGCGACCAAGAAGTAGCTGATATCATGGGAATCAGTAATAGTACGAGAAGAGCTATTAAAACGAGGGTAAAAGGGTGTGTAATCTAGGATAATGTGCTGCATTTTAAGTGCTTTTTTGCGCTGCGTTTTTTGCAACTCGTTCGTATGTAATTATTTACGTAAAAAGGCCATGCAGCACCCCTCAAAAAAAAACAGAGACATTTCTTGCACGGTATTTTCGATATTTGTACTTTTGCGGCCGTTAATTAATCATTTAAAATTTTTATAATGAACAAAAAACAGTTTATTAATGTTACTTTGGCAGCATTGTTTGCTTGCCCGATAAATTCAGTGGCTAACACTTATAGTTTCTATCCTGTGGACGAAGTGCCAATCGTTGTTCATGGCCCTCACAGACTCTTTCAGTATACCCCTGTGGTAGAAGTGGAGTATGACAATCATAATGGAACAGTGGGGATAAGGTTTTGCCAAACACTCATGAACGTGAGCGTGCTGATCTATAAGAATGGGGTGGGGACGATGAACTATAGCGTGGGAAACGCCCCCGCTGGAAGCGAATACGTGATGCAACTCGACAACAACGGGAACACCGAAGGAATGGTGCTCTATGTCGTTTCCGCCGGAAAGGTGGTTGCTGTTAACAATTTGGATTAAGAGTACTAGAAGAACACAATACTCCCCTTGAGGGGCATGGTGCGCCATGACGGTTGCAGAAGAATGCTGGCCGTCATTGGTGCACCGTTTTTCTCTATGTATTTCACACAGAAAACACGGAAAACACAGAATATCCTTATTTCCTGAGTTCTTAAGACGAATAGATTTTAAGATTTAGCGAAAAATATTTGGTAATAACGAAAAACGTTGCTATATTTGTAGCCTAGAATAATATGAGAATAGTATCTAAAAGCACATTGGTTGACTATTATACCATAAACCCTCAATCAAAGACTGCATTAGAGTATTGGTACGAGAAAACAAAGAAGTCCGAATGGACCTGTTTCGCTGATATAAAGAATACATTTAACAGCGTAGATGCCGTAGGCAATCAAAGGTATGTGTTCAACATCAAAGGCAATGACTATCGCATGGTTGTTATGATACTGTTTACGCCCAAAACGGTCTATATCCGCTTTGTTGGAACACATTCAGAGTATGAAGCAATAAAAGACATAAAGAACATATAGGTATGGCACAGATTAAGAGCGAAGCTGCCTATAGAGCGGCTCTGAAGAGAATAGATGAACTGCTTAAAGTGGTTAATGACTCGACTCCAGATGATGATCCCAGTTATTTGGAGTTGGATATGATTTCTGATATGGTGGCGGAATATGAAGAAATCCATTACCCTATTAGTAAGCCAACATTGATAGAAGTCATTAAGTTACGTCTTTATGAGATGGGCATTACGCAAACTAAACTTGCTGAGATGCTTGGTCTCAGTAATGCCCGTGTTAGCGAGATCCTGAATGGGAAAAGCGAACCCACATTAAAAATCGGCAGAGAACTAAGCCGACAATTGAATATCGACCCAGCTGTAGTTCTTGGCGTTTGAAATTATGCGGATATATCGAGCTTTCAAGATGCCAAATTGGCACCTTGAACACGAAACAAGACGCAGAATAGGTTTTATCTAGGAAGAATAACTGTATGTAATGTTTTTACCCCAACATTTCCCGTAAAACGTGTGAGACATCGATATACAAAGCGTTTGAGGAGCGGGAGATGTTTGTAAAAGATCTCCCGTAGATTTCCCGTACATCCCCCGTAGATCTCACACTGAGAGTTTTATAGTCACACAGAAAGCGGAACCAACATTTTTCCGTTATTCCGTTTTATTTTGACTATCGTCTTCCTCCATCACGACTTGGCAAAGCTCAAGCCTGCTTGGTTCTGCTCTCGCTGCTCTGTCGTTTCCGTTTATTCTGATGTGAAAGCAATAATAATATAGCATGTTCACTATGAGAAAGTACGGCACTCTCTGATAGAAACTATGGCACTTTCTACCAGAAACTGCCATACTTTGTGTTTCTTAACATTCCGACGAGATTCCTTAACGGATTTTTGCACGCTACAGCCCCCTATTTTTGGTGTTCCTAATACTATTTCGTATCTTTGCAGAACCAAAGAACTGTTCATCATCTATCCTTTTTGTTCTTATGTTATTCTGTCTTTTAATATGTTCCTGTGTCAAAAAATCTGTATTTCTGTGAGATCTACGGGAAATCTACGGGAAATGTACGGGATATGTTGAGCAACATTTCCCGCTAGTGAAACCCTTTGTGGCTGGGCATTTCAGAAGTCTTACGGGATATGTTGCCCTATTTTTCAAATGTCTAAGGATTTGAGGATTCTGGGAATTCTGCATAATTTGCATGACAATAATACGAACACGGATAATACGGATCATGCGGATATTGTCCTTGATTCCTCAGTTCCTTAGAAAGCCCATTTCCAAAACCTATGCTTTTAGACGCTAATACCTATGGTTTTGGGCGCCAATACCTATGGTTTTAGAAGGCAAAACCGCAGGAAACAAAACCAGTGGCATAAGCTACTGTTTTTCATTCACTTACGTTTAGCTGCCTGTTTTTGCTCGAATGCTTAAGAAAAACGCAAATCTTTCTGCGCAATCAGCGAAATCTGCATGACAAGAAACGAACACGGATGGTACGGATCAAACGGATATAAGAAAAAGGGCGGACCTCACGGCGCGCCCCTTCTGTAACATAATTAACTCAAGTTTGTTGGGATATTAAGGTTTACAATTCATATTTCTTACATCTTAATCCCAGTCCCAGAGATCGCCCCAGGCTTTACCCTGTGAGTCGATGATACCATCGTCGTATTCAATGGGTTCATTCGGATTGCCATAACCCTCATTGTTCCAATCATCATTGGCATATGGATCGCTACCGTCACCAGGACCGGCACCCCATTGTCCTTCACGTTCACCAGTTGGACTGGCGCATACGAAGTTCTCCATGTCTGTGCGGAAAAGCTCCGTTATAGGTATTACATATTTCTTCATGGTTCAGTCCTCCTTACTTTACGTAATACTTCTTACCGTTGATGATATACACGCCCTTGGGCAGGCCCTCAAAGGTGGTCTTGTCGCGGCTGACGATCTTACCATCGATGCTTACCACGATATCCATGTATTCAACATTAGGAGCCTTACCCTCTTCCTTCTCAATCTTCTCGATGAGGGTGGCGATGCCCTGCGGGGTGTCATCGATGAAGAAGAACGGCTCATTGAATGCGATTTCATGGCTCTTGGCAGTATTAGGGTTGGGACTCGGATTAGCTTTGTCTATATCTGCCTCTATGCCGTCAATAGCTGTTTGATTCGGTTTGATGATAGCAGTATATTGCGTCCAGTTACCTCCTGGACGATCTTGGTCATTTGATTTTTCACGCCAATACTTTGGATAAGTTGCTCCTTGTGCCGTACCTAAGAAGTAAGCATACTGAGGTATCTTGACCCTGTATTTGGCCACGTTGGTTTCCCAGGTTTCATGTGCAGACTCATATGCTTCCTTTCTACCGTTGTATGCTGCTAATTTGTCTTCATACTCCTGCTGCACTTCTGCAGAATGCGAATAGTTGTACGAGTCTGTTCTGTACTTCTCCCACAAATCGTGATTGGCTTGATATGCGGCATATTGTGTTAGATAGCCAGCATACGATGATTCATAGCTTGCCAGATCATTAGCATATTCTCCAGCCAGAGTTTTGAGGTTTGCAAATTTCGTTGTAATGTCATTTGCTGAGGCTGGACCTAAATATGCCTCCAATTCTGCATAATTACAATTCTCATTATGTTGGACAGATCTGTTAGCATATGAGTACCCATCATAATTGAAGAAGAAGTCTCCAAAATCATATGAGATCAAATCATCACCATACGTATAGTTCGTTACAACAGCAGTTCCTGTACTCCAACTTGTAACAGTACACCTTGTTGTCTGGAACAACGTCTTGAAACTATCCGTGTATTTAGGGTCCGTTGCAGGATTTGTAGGAGCTGTCGGCTCATCCATCTCTTCCACATCTGGTTCTGTCGGTGGTTCTGTTGGAATAACAGGTTTTACAGGCGGCGTCTCTGTGAATGTTGGCTCATCGCCTGCCGCATTCTCCTTTCCTTTCTTGAATGCCCTTGCATTACCAATAAATGTATATTCGTTATTAGAATAACCAAAACTCGAATAGTCGGCTTGATAATAATTATGCCTATTTTCATCCTTTGTACTAGCATGCCCCAGATTTACTGTTCGAGACTTATTCAAGAACAATTGATCACGGTAGTCATCTGTTGATTGCTGCTCCTCGTTAGGGCTTACCTTCCACGTGATACCAGCCAAGTTACAAGCTTTCTTGGGTTGGCCTGGATTCACACCGATAGCAGGGTGGATCATGTAAGGATGTCCAGCCTCGGCCAAGATACCATCGATGATAACGGCATTATCGGGGTTTCCTAGTCCTGCTTCAGTACTTATAGCAAACGTCTTTGTCTTGTTCGTATTCAATTTACCACCTTTAGGATGTACATGGTGATATATGTTTCCTTCATCGTCAATATAGACATTATAACTAAAAGTACCATGTTGCTCTCTCCAAAGGGTTTGGTTTTTTTCACCCCAATAAATATCATTTTGGGATGTACCCCCTTCGCAAAGGCGATGATAAATATTACCATATACATCTTTGTAATAGGTAACAGCAACCTTGTTGAAATGAAGGATTAGGGTCTTTTTCTCAACGTCATGTGTACTGGGGTCTTTATACTCTACACCACTGAAGTCAACGATGTTGAATGTCTCGTTGAAAGCGGCGGCCAACTGCTCATCAGTGAGGTCGAAGGGGAAACACATGGTGTACCATACGTCGCTGTATTCCTTGGTATAAACGATATCTTCTTCTCCCGGCTGATATCCTTTCATCAGCAGGAACTGGGCCCAACCATCCTTAGTCCATGTTCCTGTTCCAGACGAACCTAAATCTGCACCAGGGATATTATCACGTTTACTGACATCTTGCCACATCGGGAGTTTTACATGATCCGATGATTCGGCACTGTAAGTGTCGGAAATACTTGCCCTCACCTTTGCGGCAAGTTCTTCAGGGTAATGTAGCACGGCCATTCCACTAATCATAGAGTAATACCAGGTGGTTGCCTGATCCCAAGTCATTGTTGCTAATAACTGCCTATCGTCTTCAGCATCAACACCATTAATCGTTTGCCATCCCCACAAATGGCTATTATAGAAAGTACAATTCGAATCAAAAGAAGTATAACTTGTTCCTAAACTCCACACTTCTGGAATCTTATCTGGATCGGTTGTTGTCAGATAGAAGTCTGTAATCGGACAGAGTCGAAATGCCTTTTTTCCTATCTTCTCAACATTACTGGGTATGGTCATACTACTCAATGCGAGACAGTTGTCAAAACAGGCATTGCCCACATATACCAACGACTCAGGAAGACGGATAGACTCCAAGTGTTGGCTATTACAAAAACAACCAGCGCCTAAAGACACAATACCCTCTGCCAAAGCGATATGTTTCATGCTATAGCACTCGTTGAATGCCTCATCACCTAACCAACACTCATTGATTCCTGCAACGAAATCCAAATCTTCTAGTTGTTTGCATCTTCTGAAAGCTCCTCCTTGAACAACTAACTTATTACCGTTTCCATTGCCTATCAATAATGATTTGATATGAGCTTCCAAGGCACATTCATAATCTAAAAGAGTGTAGCAATTAGGTATTACCAAATCCAATGGTGCAAAACCAGAAGGTTGTATTTGTCCATTGTCATTTACAGTAAACTGAGCATCAAATGCTTCCGATGTCATTTCTGGATGCAGTAGCAGATAGTTGCTCTTATTTGTTTTACCCAAATCATAAAGACTACGGGCAGGTAGCTGACTCATATTGACATCAGGAAGTTTGATATCTACTACAGCATTCGTGTAGTTATTATCCTTGCTAAAATAGTAGAAAGCATTTGTGGCATAACTACCAGATGGTGTTGATGCTTGACCTGTCTCGTATTGGTCATCATAAGCATAGTATTGACTTATTTGTGGATATGAATTAACTACGCAGTCCACAAAATGGGCACCCGTGAAATCCCACACAGCTGGTGCATTCGTAAAATTGGCACCTTCGTTGGAACCATGCAAGTCTCTGTCACCATATTCACCTGCCATGGTCACATACTTTGCCATTCTAAAGTTGGAATCAGGCGCAATCATCCCTAAGGCAGATAAGGCATTAAGTAAACTGTTTGCTTCGAACGAATATGCGTACGACTTGATAATACTTGTATTTGAGGCATCACAAGAAAGCACGGTTTTTAACGATGCATTTTTGCTCTTGAGTTTCTTCATCTCTTTGACATCGGTCAACGTACTTGGCAGATTGAGATACTGCAGATTACTCATACTCATATCAGCCATTGTAGAGAAGCCTTCAATTGTTGCCCCACTAAGATCTAGAGTGGTTACGTCTGCTAATTGAGAGTACGTTGTGGAGTTTAATAGAGCTAGGTCCGCTGCTGTTAGTCCTCCGGTGATAATCAGGTGATCACACGCTCCAAGACTCTCAATCTGTGACTGTAGCGGATTGTCACTGCTAACAGCAAGTGTTACTGTCTGTGCATGCAGGATTACCCCTACGACACACATCATCGCTAGTAGTAAAATTCTTTTCATTTTGGAGTTAATTATTTGTTTTTGTTTTTATTCTGTTAAATATATGCTTATTTGTGTTCGATAGATTAGGATACATGGCGGATGCCGCCTCCGTAGAGTGGGGGAGAAGGGTCTATACATGACCGGAACCGTGGGTGTACAGTACGGGTGGCCAAGTTATCATACAGTCGTAGTAAATCCGTCATCTTTTTTCTAAATTAATTATGTTGTAGTTTTCAGTTTGTGATTGCTCCCTATATCTTGTCGAGCTTTCAATACTATTATTTATCGCGGCAAAGATACAACATATTCCTTAAATATGCATGCAAGAGGGTGTGTTGTTTAAGATTATTTAACAGACAAAAGAACTAAGGATTAGACATAATAACAAAAGGACATAAAGGATTGATGATGACAGTTTGTATGGTGTTTATTCCCAATGTGGGAACAAACGGCTGTATGAAACTTACATATCCTCCATAGATAAGCCGCCCTTTTTGACTTCTTGTCCACAGAATACGCGTCGTTTCATTTCAGCAACTTTCTCTTCCAATCGGGCAGGAGAGTACTTCTGAGGATTGCGCTTCACCTCATACGCTTCAACATTTCCCTCAAGCGTTTCGGCCACAATGTCAATCTCGAAGTCATCTTTGTTGCCCTTGGAGTTAACACCATTCGGTTGCCACCAACCGCCAATCTGCTTATATCGGCAGCTCTCCATCATCTTCTGACGGAACCAGCGTTCCAAGGCAATGCCTGAAAATGTAGTATAGTCGTCGGTCATGATACGCTCCAATGCCGGCATATTCTGTAATTCAATGAGAGCAGCGTATCTGTTGATGTATCGGAACCAGAAACGGAAGAAGTTGTCCTGTATCTCATAGCGTACAGTCTGGCTGCCTTCTTTAGCGCCAATCGGCCGTTTCTTCTTAATGATGCCGTATTTCTCTTCCAGAATCTTCATTTGTCCGCCGAGGCTTTTCATTCCTAAAGCTCCCTCAATCTCGCTTTGAGTGACATCGCCGTGGGCTATTTGGTCGAGGATGCTGAAATACGTGCCATACTGCTTACCGAATTCCTGGATTAGTATCTTCTTGCCTTCGTCCACAAAATAGCTGTCGCCGCTTGAACAAACGTAGTGAATCATCTTCTTTACGTCTGTACATCCGTTGTTCATGAGGAGTTCTATGTAACGGGCCACACCACCTGTAATAGTCCAGAGAGCAAGAAGGTCTTCTGGGGTATATTTAGGCTTGTAGTCACCAAGAATTTCCTTTATCGTCTCCGTATTGAAAGGCTTCAGTTTGATGGTACAGTCATCTCTGCCAAAGAGTGGTTGCTCTTCGTCTTTGAAGATTTTTTCCATCATACGGAAGATAGAACCAGACACAATCAGGCATACGTTTGTCTGTTTCTTGTATTCGTCCCATAGCTCCTGTATGTCGCTGAAGATACCTGCATTTATAAGATCAAACTCCTGAAACTCATCAATAAAGAGGGTGAACTTCTTTCGCTTTCCAATCTCCAGTATCATCTGGAAGAGTTCACGGAACGAGCTCATTCCATCAGGAACAAACTCCCCGAGCTTTTCCCGAACCTCTTGCACAAAGGTTCTGACGAGCATAGTTTCCGTTTTTCTGCCAACAAAGAAATAGAGTCCTGGAGCATCTTCCTTTGTCTCGCTTATCAGTCTATATACAAGACTTGTCTTACCCACACGTCTTCTGCCTGTGAGTACAACAAATCGGGAATAATCGTTGTACGCCTGACGCTGCAATTCCCTGAGTTCGGTCATTTCACGTACCCTATCATAAAATTTCTTCATGAAAATTTACGGATATAAATTTTACGACTATAACATTTCGCCGCAAAGATATATAAAAATATCTAATAACACAAACCTATTGACGAAAATCTGCATTTTTAGACAAAAGAACTAAGGATTAGACATAATAACAAAAGGACATATAATTGTTTTAGACAAAAGAACATAATTAAAGACCAAGGAACCAAAGGACCAAGGGATAGATCCGTTTGATCTGAGTGATCCGTGGTCGTATTATATTCACAACAGAAGAAACGGACAAAGAATCGGAATAACGGAAATTAGTCTCACACATAAATACTTGAACACGGATGACTCGGATTGAACGGATAGTCCTTGGAGTCCATATAGTCCTTAGATAAGATGTATAGTTATCTGTGGGATCCGGCCGATCCGTGGTTGCTAAAGGAATGGGAATAGTTATCAGAACTATGAATAATAACCATAGTTAGGGTAGGGTAATGCGCTAGTAGTCGCCATTATTATACTGCGATTAACTCTTGCCCAATTTCTCGAACAGTATTCAGAATTAAAGTCATCCTTGCCTTGCTGGCCTTTTTCTTCCCACTAATGTACTGGGCCATAAGACTTTGCGAAATGCCCATACGCCTTGCTATAGCCGAAACATTTAGTTCCGGATGAGCCATGAACAACTTATAGAGTTCTGTTGTTTCCTGCTTGTTGAAGAATTCTTCAAAACTCAAATCCTCATCTATTTCTCTCCAATGAATCCCGTATTCATCAGTTTCATAATCAGCACGCTGCTTCTTTGTGGCATATCTCAGCCTTGGATAATCGTTGAACTTTTCACAGGCTTCCTTCCCGTTGTCTGTTCTTATCCATACAGCGTCATCAGTAAGCCAAATTTTCTCAATCTTCTCCATGGTTCCCTCCTTTATTTTGCATTATTAAAAAACGTGTTCCAGTGCTGGGCAATGATCTCTTCATTATCTTTCAAGATGGTCTCAATCATTTTTAGTTCAGATGCTTTGAAACCATGATTGTAGACCAATGAAACAGGAAGAATATCATACTTCGCCACGGCCCCTCCCTTTTTCACATGAATGTGAATGGGTGTGTGATCATTACCATAGAACCAGAATCTATATCCAAATAGAGTAAATACTGTAGGCATAACAATTGCATTTTCTGCCGCAAAGATAGGTAATTATTTTATTACCTCCAAATATATTTCAAAAAATCTGCTATGTCTGCGGGTAATATTAATATCACAGCGGAAGAAGATGGTAGTCAAAAGAAATCTCTGGGATCCAGTAGATCCGTGGTTGAATTATATTCACAGCGGAATAAACGGACAATAAACGGAAACACGGAAATAATCTCACACATAAATACTTGACCACGGATTATTCGGATTGAACGGATGGTCCTTGGAGTCCAAATAGTCCTTAGACAAGAGATATAGTTATCCGTTTGATCCGGTAGATCCGTAGTCGAAAAAGAAATTGGAATAATTACCAGAAATTCCTCAAATTGGTAGAGAACTAAGCGAAAACCTCTTTTCTTAGTATAAATCTTGAAATCATGTTAAAAAAGAGTTGTTGGTTTTGATTATTCAAAGAATAGTTGTAATTTCGCAACAGTTATGAGTAAGAACCTATATATACCAGAGATGATTGTCCGTCGTAGGTATGTGGCTGGAATAAGAAATCTTTTTAGCTTGTTTATGTCAGAAGTGGACTATTGGGGAATATACGACAACAGTGAGTTTCCTCGACGGCAAGTTGCATGTGGTGGTAAGAATGCAGAAACGATAATCATAGAAGAACGTCTATTTAAAACCATTCAGAGCTATGTCAAATAAGGAGATTAAGGAGTTTTCGGAGAAACTGAAGAAGGGTCTCGAGATAGCAGAAAGGCGAATGCTTGAAGAAAAAGCATTGCGTAATGAGGATATAGTTGTATCTTCAGATGGTAAGGAAATACGTTACATTCCCGCAAGATTGGTTTTAGCGGGAACCCATGTCACTGATTAATCCTTATTGATAAATCAGTTCAATTTGATATTCTCCACGGTACTGACCGTTGTTTTTATGGACCCAATTATCCGTGGGATCTGGTAGATCCGTGGTCGAATTATATTCACAACAGAAGAAACGGAAAAAGAATCAGAATAACGGAAATAATCTCACATATAAATACTTGAACACGGATAGCTCGGATTGAACGGATTAATAATTCTGTATGATTTTGAATGAGATTTTGTATAATGTCCACGCGTAGCGTGCTAATAAGGTCCCGCAGATATTGCAGAAATGGCAGAAATCTGGAATCTGGGATCTGTGTGACAAAAAGCGAACACGGATAGCTCGGATTGAACGGATTGTCCTTAAAGTCCGAATAGTCCTTAGACAAGATGTATAGTTATCTGTTTGATCTGGTAGATCCGTAGTTGTATTTGGTTTTTATTGATTTTGAATAAATAATTCGCAAAAATGCTAATTATTTCGATTATTATCACTATCTTTGCACCGCAATCTAAGTAAAATATCTATGAATATAACATTTGAGAATACTGCACTTGAAGAGCTTTACACCACAGGTGTCACGAAAGATAAGCAATACAAAAAGCTTTCAAAGCAAATCGTCAGGCAGTATGTGAAAGTTGTGAACTACCTCAGGGCGGTAAGACGAATAGAAGATTTGTTTCTCATCAAGTCGCTCCATTATTCAAAAAAGGTAGGTGATCTTAAAGGAGTGGACGCAGTATGGATAAACGACCAGTATCGTCTTCTCTTCCATAGTTCTCCCGATGAAAACGGGATTGTTGTTAACGCATTAATCATTGAGATTTCTAAGCATTATGAGTAAGAAAGAATTGACACCATTCGTTGCCACTCATCCTGGAGAAATGATAAAGGATGAACTAGCAGAACGCGGTATGACTCAGAAGCAGCTGTCTGAGATGACAGGCATAAAACAGTCGGTACTCAGCGAAACAATTAATGGAAAGCGCAGCATATCGCTTAATGTGGCCGTTGCCCTTGAGAAAGCATTGGATATTCCTGCAGATATATGGATGAACATGCAAACACAATATGACCTCGATACAGTTAGTGTTGCGGATCGTGACAATCAGAGGGAGACAATCACCATTTCCATTCCTGTTCGCGACCATAACTTGTTGCAAGAACTGGTACGGAAATTTGGGTGGGCATGTGTTTTCTGATAGGTTTCGTAGAGTAGTCCATGGAGTCCATAGAGTCCTTAGACAAGAGATATAGTTATCCGTTGGATCTGGTAAATCCGTGGTCGTTAATCTTTTGATCGCCTGCGGCGAGACATTGAACAGAATTTGATTCAAATTGAACAAAATGCAGTTTTACAGCGGAAGAAACGGAAACGACAGAGCAGCGAGAGCAGAACCAAGCAGGCTTGAGCTTTGCCAAGTCGTGATGGAGGAAGACGATAGTCAAAATAGACGGAAACACGGAAAAGGCTATGTATTCCGTATTAAATAATATTTCTGGGATAATTATGATAATTATGATAATTTCTTTCAGAACTAAAGCGACCACGGATTTACCAGATTAAAGATTAAAGATTAAACATTAAATCCTTTGGCCCTTTGGCCTAATTGACTTTCAGCGATTATCGTCACGACTCGGCCAAATTGATACAAGTATCTTTGGCGCTCACTGCTCCGACA
>OMXE01000011.1 GCA_900314935.1 uncultured Prevotella sp. | reverse complement strand
GGATATTTTCGTATTTTAGTTGATTTTCCATAAGACCTAACATTGAATTTTGATAACTTATTGAATTTAAATGTGTTAACTTAAATAGTATACTTAGAATACCTAACAAAAACCTAACATAAACCTAACAAAAAGGTAACATAAGACCTAACATTTTAGTCTATGCAGCCCGTAAGGTGTTATGTTAGGTCTTATGTTAGGTATTTGTTAGGTCTTATGTTAGGTCTTTAAGACCTGTTTTTGAAGCTAAATTACTCATAATCAAACAACTAAGTTTTTTTAATGTTAGGTCTTTCGAAAATACACAAAATGGTAGCATTTCCTAAAGCAAATTTGTAGTAAAATTTTACAGAAGTTGATAAAAATATTCCCATGTTGGGAATAAATAGTTCCCAACATGGGAATAAAGTGTTCCCAACGTGGGAATTATGGATGGCTGTCCGATAAACTGGAATTGATTGATTATCTGATTTCCTCCAACTCTCCTGTTTCGGAATCAATGATGAAGCCACGCACCACGATGTCTTTGGGAACTAGCGGATGAGTCTTGATGGTCTCGACGGTTTTGCGAACAGATTCCGGTGTGTCCTTGAAACCTTCCAGCCAATGATGTAAGTCGATGCCACACTTCTGGATTGTGTTAAGCGTCTCGTCGGTTACACCACGGGCAATCATTTCGTGGTGAAAATGGTCATAGCTC
The DNA here is from genome assembly GCA_900314935.1 of uncultured Prevotella sp. Lineage (GTDB taxonomy): Bacteria > Bacteroidota > Bacteroidia > Bacteroidales > Bacteroidaceae > Prevotella. The sequence goes on along the minus strand of OMXE01000011.1, from coordinate 104,950 downwards.
ATGTGACAAGCCCCACAATGAGAGTGGGCCACTACCATGATTTCCTCAATACCTAGTTCATAGATAGCAACAATAAGGCTACGCATAGCAGAGTCGAAGGCGGAAATCACCAATCCTCCCGCGTTCTTAATAATCTTTGCGTCACCGTTCTTTAACCCTAGAGCAGCAGGGAGCAGTTCCGTGAGTCGGGTGTCCATACACGATAATACCGCAAGCTTCTTGTCAGGGTACTTGTCCGTGAGATACTTCTCATAGCTCTTTTGTGCCACGAATTCTTTGTTAAAGGCAATAATCTGGTCCATCATCTTCTTTTCCTTGGCTTGCTTGGCGAACTCAAACAGTGATAGAGGCAGATGACAATAACCTTCAGGATTCTTGTCGAGATAGTCTTGGTGATACTCTTCTGCCGTATAGAAGTTCTGCAAAGGTAGTTTCTCCACGGCCAAGGGTTGCTGATAGTTCTTCTGTTCTTCGGCAAACACTTTCTCGATAACGGGCAGATCAGCTGGGTCGATATAGTAGACACCCGTACGATAGCGAGTACCTTCATCATGCCCCTGCTTATTGAGACTTGTCGGATCGATGGCCTTGAAGAACATCTGCAGCAGGAATGACAGGCTAACCACATCAGGATTATACCTAACGTGTACTGTCTCAGCATATCCTGTTGTATCAGTATATACCTCCTTATATGTAGGGTTTTCCGTGTGACCGTTTGCAAAGCCCACTTCCGTCTCTATTACGCCCTCAATTTGTTTGAAGTAATGCTCTGTTCCCCAGAAACATCCTCCAGCAAGGTAAATCTCTTTTTCCTTCATTTATTATCTTCTCCTGTAAAGAAAAGGCCTCCTCCAATGAGGAAACCATCATTTATTGTCCAGTGATTACTCATTAGATATTGTCTTTTGAAAATTCTTCAATACATCTACTATCTCCTTGGGGTCATCAGTGAGTGTAAGCAGGAGGTTCTTGTAACGCCCTGTTTCCATCATGTATTGCATCAAGGGGTACACGGGAACATCTTCCGACCAGTACTTCTTACCCATAAACACCATCGGACTGGCGAAGCCGAACGACAGGTAGTGGTCTTGTACGGCGTTCTGGAAAACCTCCTGTAAGGTTCCAGCACTACCCGGGGTATAGATGATACCACCATAGGCAATGGTCAGGATGGTATCTTCGCGAATGCAGTTGGCAAAATACTTGGCTATATGTGTGGCAAAGGGTGTAGAAGGTTCATGACCATAAAGCCAAGTAGGTATGCCGAGACTCACATACCGTGTTTGTGGATAGCGGTGCATTACCTCAAGTGCCGAAGACACCCATTTCTGGTCCTTGAATGAGGTGGCGGCTGCTGCAAGAATGCGGATAGCCTCTTGCGCCTCTTCATCTGTACGACCAGCCATCCATGCGCCCAGGTGGGTGGCCTCCATCGCTCCAGGTCCTCCCCCGCTCACCATGTAGAAGCCCTCCTCGGTAAGATGTTTGCTCAGCATCGTAACCGACGAGAACATAGGGTCGGTACGCAGCAATGCATGTCCACCCATCATACCAATACACTTGAGAGGATCATGCTCGTCAAGGAACGACTTGAGCGCTGTGTGAATACCATGGTCGTGAATGGTACGAGCCACCGATTCCTTTATATCCTTGGCATCCTTGCCCTGCTCTATGAAGTGTTGGTAAACCCTACTGTCATAGCAAGCGGCAAACGATGCCTTGTCCTTCTCCTCATCGGTTGAAGGTTCATAGCCCTTGTAAAGCTCCCCTGCACTGTAAAGCTGTCCATGTCGAAGCACATCGTAAGGTACGGTCTTCAACCATTCTATCAGTCCGTCTACCTTCTCTAAGTCTGGATTGGAAATCATTTCTTATATACTAATTCCTTATCTGAAATTCAAAATCTTTGTGCAAATATAGCGTTTTTCCCGTAAATAATCGTATATTTGCACCCAATTTTGTGATTAGGCAAAGAAATAAGTATTGTTGCGAAAAAAGAAATAGACGATGTACTTCACAGGAATTATCATTGCTGCATGCACTTTTCTAACCATAGGTATATAGCATCCAATTGTCATTAAGACGGAGTATTATTGGGGGACACGTGCCTGGATCGTGTATCTGATTATCGGACTGGCCTCTATCATCGGTGCTTTGTTCATCGAGAACACCATTATTTCTGCCATCGTGGGGGTATTCGGTGCTTCTGCTCTATGGGGCATCGGCGAACTTTTCCATCAGAAGAAGCGTGTTGAAAAGGGCTGGTTCCCTAAGAATCCCAATCGTAAATACTGATCCTACAGAATATACAACGCGATGGCGGCACAGGCCTCAGCATCGGCCAACGCATGGTGATGATGCTGTAGGTCGTAACCACAGGCAGCGGCCACGGTGTGCAACTGATGATTAGGCAAGGAACGACCGAATTGTCGGCGGGAAGCGGTAAGGGTGTCGTAGAAGCGATAGTCGGGATAGTCCATCTGGTATACTCTGAACACAGCTTTCAGACAGCCTTCATCAAAGCATGCATTATGGGCAACAAAAGGCAGCATGGCTATCCTATCCCTCCTTTCATCAATCGCCTGTAAGCCTGGGAAGAACACTTCAGTAATGCGCTCTTCTAATTGCTGCCACACTTTGGAGAACACGGGTGCATCATCTGTATCACGCTGACTGATGCCATGTACTTGCTGACAGAAATAGGTGTAGTAGTTCGGCTCGGGCTGTATCAGACTGTAGAACGTATCTACAATCTGTCCATCGCGCACCATAACCACTCCCACGGAGCATACGCTGGACGGATGCTGGTTGGCCGTTTCAAAGTCGATGGCGATGAAATCCCTGATCATAGATATTACCTCTCTGTAAAATTCGGTTCAAAGATACGGATTATTGTGGAAATATCGGTATATTTGCACTCAAATTTAACAAGTAATCGTGAATAATTGCTATATGAAGTATTTGTTGGTGGCACTGGTGGCGTGTGGATTATGTGCCTCGTGCCATAAGAAGATGGTGGAGAGCGAATGGATTCCTGCCGTACCTGATTATCAAGATTCGACGCAGTGGTATATAACCTACCGTGATGCAGCGGCCGATGTGTTCTACATCATTTCCACCGAAACGGGCGACTATATGCTGTCCACAGGCGAAACCTGTCATTATGCTGACACCCACAACGACAGTGTGAGGGCTCCGCTCTATGGAGAAATGTTGGGCGTAGATACACTGCTGAGCGGTAGATTGAGCTACTATTCGCCTTACTACCGACAGTGTTCTCTGCAGAGTTTCGAGAATGACAGTGTGGCGGCTATACGCATGCCGTTGGCATTGGATGATGTACGACAGGCTTTTGCTTATTATCTGGCGCACTACAATCATGGACGACCGTTTATTCTGGCGGGATTCAGTCAGGGTGCCCACATCATGATGGAACTGCTGAAGGAGATGGATGAGGATACCTTCCAACGGATGATTGCAGCCTACGCCATTGGTATATCCGTAACAGAAACCCATCCACATATTGTGGCTGCCAAAGGTGCAGACGATACCGGTGTTACCATCTGCTACAATTCAGTACGCGACAAGGATTGTGTGATGCGAGGATGGGAAAAGAGCAACCTGGCCATCAATCCCGTTAACTGGCGTACAGATAGCACAATGGCCACGCTGATTACCGAGCCTTCACCGCTATTGCCAGTAGCCGAACAAAAGAAAGACACCATGACGATTCATCTCGACACGGCTACAGGTTTGCTGATGGTAGAAGGCTATACGGCCCAAGACTATATGCTGCCGTTGTTGGGAATAGAGGGCAACTACCATACCCGCGAGATATGGCTCTATCGCCAGCAACTGCAAGAGAACATGGAGCTCAGAGCCAACCGTTTCCTACAATAAGAAAGGGAACCCCATTGCTGGAGTTCCCCTGAGTCCTCTTACGAGGCATATATAGAGGGAGTACAAACTAACGGCGACCTCTGTCGTGACCCGGACCACGGTGGGCTGGAGTGTTCTTTGCAATCACGTGATGCGAACCTCTCACTGCCTTGTCGTGCTTCGGTGCGTGGTGCGGACGAGCTGCGGGTGCAGGTGCTGGCTTTGCCAGTCTTCTATTGGCATAGAAGTGACTCGGCTTGCGGTTGTGCCCTCCCCTGTAGGTTACATACACCGTTGGGTGATGTCTGTAGAAACGTGCTCTGTCGTAGTGGCTATATACATGGATGGTCAACCCTCCGTTGCGCCAAGTAACTGGGCGATAGAAGTAAGTACGATCCAAGAACCTTGCATACTGCCATGTAGTCAGCACATAGCGGAGGTCAGCGTTACGGCGATCCCACCAAGGGCCGAAGACATCAGCGCGTCCGTTCACACTCATCAGGTAGTCCAGATTGATCTCGTAAACAGCTTCATACTGGGCATCCGTCAGATTCAACTCATAAGCCATTTTATCACTCAGGAACAGTGCTTCGTTGCGTGCTGCTCTATAGCTCATTGCGTTGGCCGTGATGGTCATCGCCATCATCATTGCCAGGAACATCATTTTCTTCATAATCGTATCTCCTATATTTTAATGTTAAACATTGAGATTGTATCTCTTTTACATCGGCAAAGGTAGGCACTATTTGTAGCTTTTCAAAAGGATAATTCCTAAAACGGAAGGGAGTTTTTCCTATTTCGAATAGGGAAATGCGAAGGGGAAGGAAAAAGAGCCATGGTTTTCTTGCATGATAAGGGAATCTTTGGTATTTTTGCAGCTGAAAAGAATTGTTTTCGAAAAAAATCGGAAAAACGCGAGATAATTTTCGGAATTTATCGTATAACAGATAGAAGGACGAAGTCGAGTGAGATTGGAGTTGACTGAGAAGGAAATCGTGAATGCCGTCAGGGCAGGACGACGTGAGGGGCAGACTGAGATGGTTTGTCACTATGCAGAGCGTGTCTTTGCCATGATTGTCAGACAGGTGCCTGACGTGATGGATGCCCAGGAGCTGACACAGGATACCTTTCTCCGCGCCTTCAGTCATATCGACAGCTACGACGCCCATAAAGCATCGCTCTCCACTTGGCTTTGCCGCATCGGTTACCGACTGACGCTCGACTTCCTGAAACGCCGACGACCATTCATCGTATCGATGGAAGACAGACAGGAATGGCAGATGGACATCAGCGATGAAGAGCTGGAGAAAGAACTTTCCACTGGACGCGAGGAGCGCATCCAACGACTGGAGGCAGTGATCGACGAGCTGCCTGCAGACGAGAGAATGCTTCTGACACTCTACTATTACGAGGACCGGCCACTGACAGAGATTGCCTACATCACAGGTATTGACGCGAAGGCACTGGCAAACCGACTCTACAGAACGCGAAAGAAACTTTTCAAAAAACTGAAGGATTGAAGTTCTATGGTGAAAGAAAGATATAAGGACACGGACCTGCGTGAGGCGCTGAAACGTAAATATGCCGACACGCCGCAGCTGCCTGCCGACTTCATCACAAAGATGCAGGAGGAGACACTCACCCACTCCCTACCCAACAGGGAGCGCAGAAAGAGTGTGCTTCGTTGGATAGCCGCTGCCGCCTGTCTGTTAATAATAATAGGTGTTGGGATTAACTATAAGTTTTTTAGGATAACTGATGTTCCCAGTCAGAACGCGACAATGTCTGAATCTATGATGGCACATCAAACAAAGACAGCTGTTGATGAAGAAACGCTGTCCTCAAGCAGTTCGAAGCCTGCGGACGAACAGTCCGTAGGCAACGGACTGGCTGTTCGCAGTATGCAAACAGAACAGCAGCTGACTGCCCACAAACAGAAGGAAGTCACCGACAAGTCTGAACCGGAACGCAAGGTGCAGGTAGAAGTTGCCACCTCAACACCCAATCTGCACTACGCAGCACAGTCGCTGACCTACGACTCCACCTATCAGGCTCCCAGTAAAATGAATGCGTTTATCGATAAGATAGCAGAATATAATAAGGTAAAGGGTGTGACGCTGGATTGCACGTCCGACTGTGACGGCAACAATGTCGTCAACAAGGCCTATGTGTTCCAGGACACCAAGGAACTGGACCTCTTTGCCCGACTATTGCAGGCTGCTTGCAGCTACGACAGTAAGACGCCAGGTTACCTGCTCAGATTCTCAAACAAGCAGTTCTATTTCACGCTGAAGGATCAGCATAAGGGTGAGAAATACCTGTGGATGGCTGAACGACTCGTTGACGGTCGGATCCTACTGCTTAGTTCCCACTCACCCATTGCATCGAAGGTGTCAGCGGCGTGCTATCAGAATTACCTCGAACAGCTCACGCACATCCATAGCAATACCATACAATTCTAATCAACAAAAGCTATATGAAAAGACTATATCAAATTGGTTTACTAATACTTACGGGGTTGTCCGCACAGGCACAAACGTATACCATCAATGGCACCCTCACCTACGAGTCGTCCCCGAGAGGTATAAAGGAGTATGCCAAGAGTGTAGGTGCATTAGCAACGCTGCCAGATGTAAAGACCGTGAATGGTGCAGGTGGTGAGAAGAAGACCACTGCCGAATGGCACGTCACGAACATGGAATGGATCAAAGACCATTGTGTAGTGGAGAATGCACCCATTGAAAAGAACTACATGGACATCTTCCCTGAGATAGCCAACATGGCATTAGACGAGCAGCCTTGTGTACCGATGAGCTGGCGTCTTACTGAAGAGAACAATGAGACGGTGATGCATTGTTACTTCCGCATGCCAGCCGATGAGGTGACGAACCTCTGGCTGACATCGGAAGAGACATGTATTGTCGATCAGGAAACGGGTGCACAATACCGTATCCGTCGAACCGAACCCGACACCTATCGCAAGCACTTCACCCTACGAGCAAAAAAGGGGGATGTGGTCGACCTGAAGATCTTCTTCGCGCCACTGGCCGAAACAACGAAGGAGGTAAGGATTTATGGTCTGCCCAACTGGGAAATGATGGGTGCTCCCGTCACCATCCGCTATCAGGTATCTGGTAAGTTTACGAACGTGATGACCTACGATACCGTTCCGCAGTTCCACAAGCCACTGCTGGAGAAAGAGCACATGAGCGAGAATAAACCCTACGACCTGCAGAACTGGAACACATGGAAGGTGATGAACGACGCCCATCTCATCAAGCCGTTGCGAGATGGAACGATGGCACTGTGGCGCACACCCGAGGCTACATACGTTGCCGTGGGCTACGAGCAGAACTGGACCACCGAGTATTTCAATTTCGATCAAAGGACTACGATGATCGACAATACAGGACAACAGTACAAGCTCCGCAAGGTACTGGGCCTTCCCTTGGACGAGATGTTCTTCATGAAAGGGAATGCAGGCGATTATGTCGCTTTCCTGCTGGAGTTTGATCCCCTACCCCTCGACGTATCAACCATTACCTACGTCGAACCCGACGGTGAGCCGTTCAATGCGTGGGGCGCCAACTGGACAGGTAGCGTGAAACCCGATATCAGTGTTCAGGAGCTACGCGACAACCAGCGACTGTTTGAATACTATCCACGGGTGGTGGTGAAATGATGATTACTATAAATACTAACATTATACATGAAGAAACTATTTTTATCAACTATTCTATTTACACTTGTTGGCGCATCAGGACTGGCAAAGGAAATGAAAAAGGCGGAGTCCAAGGCGCTAACAATTCAGCAGCTCTATGCTGCCAACCCCTTTACGCTGCCCGCGGACTGGTTTAGTGCTGGCACAGTCACAGTCCGTGGGCGCATAGAGGACTATGATGCTGAGCGGTTAGGGTTCTCATCTTTGGAGAGCTATGCGTACGATGTGACCAGGAATAACAATGGTACCATGCTGATAGACATCAATCCAGATGGCACGTTCGAAAAGGAATTCCGGCTGAGCTATCCCATGAAACTGTATTTCTATCACTCAGCAAGCTCCGCCAATCAGGACTTCTTTAAGATACCCTTCTTTGCACGTCCTGGTGAAACCATCGATATCACCGTGCGCTTTAACCAGCAGGGACAGCCTGAATGTACCTACAACAGCGGGAGCAGTCATGAGGTGGAACGATGGCTGAAAGCCGACCTTCAACTGACAAAGTTAGGCAGAAGAATCAGTGAATGTGAAGGCGACTTCAACAAAGCGAATCAAATAGCCGAACAGGTGTGGCAGGAGATGTTGGCACGAATAGACTCTACCAGTCGCACCATGCACTACACACCCATGGAGATGCATTTGGCATTAGGTGAGATGCAGTCGGTTTTCGCTTTATCCTTCATGGACTATACCGGAATGATCGAAAGCAAAGCTGCTCCTTTTGTGCAACGCGAAGATGGCAGCTGGACAAGAATCGTGGAAGACAGTGCTGCCATGACTACTCTTTACGACATCAACAACTACAAGATGTTGCGCCGTGTTGATTTCGACAACCCGTTGCTGCTGGTTGACAATGACTATTATTTTACCTTGAACCGTATTCATAAGGCCAAGATTGTACGCGATGCGCAGTCAGAATCATTGGAAGACAATTATGCCATGTGGCGTAAACTGATGGGGTGCCAACAGAACAACCTGACGGCACAACTATGTGCGCTCGCCGAAATGGAGAACTCTTTCAACTTCTGGAGACAGTGTGAGGAGGATATCCCCACCGTCATGGCCGATACAACGATGACAAAAGAAGCGCGTGACTCGCTTGTAGCCGAGTTAGGAATGGTAAGCAAACACTATCCCGTTTTCCTCGCATCATTCACCCATCCCTATATACACCAGAAGGCAGAACAGTTCTATCAGGAAAAAATGGCCCAGTCTGCTTTATCTTCTCCACTGCCAGAGAAACCTGGCATTGACATCGTCCGTAAGATCATAGCCAAGTATCCTGGTAAGTATCTGGTTCTTGACTTCTGGCAAATGGGATGTGGTGGTTGTATCTTCGGTATTCAGGGCAGTAAGCAACTGCGTGCAGAGTTAGCCAAACGCGATGATGTGAAGCTCATCTTCATTGCAGGTGAGCGCACAGCCGAGGGTAGCGAGAACTATCACAAGTTCGTGGACGAATGGCTGTCAGGCGAAGAAGTCGTATGTGTCAACTACACCGATTTCCGTCGCCTGATGGAGCTCTTCCAGTTCAGCGCCATTCCCCACTACGAAACCATCACCCCTGATGGCCGTCGTGTCCGCGATGACTACAGCATCAGTGGTTTCGATCATTTCGAGCTTCAGTTGCAAAACTTGAAAAACAAAATAACACTATAATGCAATCAAGGATAACTAATAAATAACAATGTAAAGGTTAGTTTAATGATCAGGACAATCGTATTTATCATCTTCTGGTTTGCTTCGTTGGTTGGATGCGCCCAGACCACCGACCTGCTCTACATATTCCCCAGCAAAGAAGTGTATGAGACGGGAGAGGATATGTGGTTCAAGGCCTACCTGATGGACAGGCAGACCTTCGCACTCTCCGACAGGAGTCAGACACTCTACCTGCAACTACGCAGCGAAAAGGGCGACGTGGTATGGAGCGAGAAGTATCTGCTCACGGCAGGACGGGGTGACGGACATGTTTATATAGGTGACAAGTGGCAGCAGGGCGAATACTTGATAGAGGGGTACGCCCGCTCGTCGTTCACCACCGACAGCACACTGGCCATCCATCCGAGACGCATCAGGGTGGTCGACCGTGTTTCACAGATGGATTCCATATCCTCAGAGGCAGTCAAGCAGGATTCCATAGAAAAGATAACTGCCAAGCACCGCTTCGACCTCTTCCCTGAGGGCGGACAACTCATAGACGGCATTCCTTCCGTGGTGGCCTTCAAGGCTACCTATGGCAACGGGATGCCAGAGGACGTGACAGGTAAGGTACTGGAGAACGGACAAGAGATTGCTGCCATCAACAGTATACACGACGGAATGGGAACCTTTACCCTTACACCCCATCGGGACAAGGAATATCAAGTGCAGCTATCAGACGGAAGGACTTATCCCCTACCCGACATACAGTCAACAGGCATGACACTCCGTGTGATTCGTAATAACAAGTTGGCGATTACCGTACTCTTATCGGCTCCCGACACCGTCACCCGATCCTTCACACTTACAGTCAAGATGAGAGGCATGACCTGCAGCAGCGCAAAGGGAACGCTCAGAGGTCATCAGACTGTCAAGCTGCCCATGGATAAGTTCACGCTGCAGGGCATAGCAGAGATTACCCTGACAGACGGTGAAGGGCGACCAGTGGCTGAACGACTGGTGTATGTGAACCCCACCCAACAGCTCACCGTCACAGCCAATACCGTTCAGCAACGATACGACAGACGTGAGAAAGGTAAAGCAAGTTTTCAGATAACAGATCCCTCAGGTAAGCCACTCAAGGCAGAACTCGCCGTGAGCATCTTCGACAAGGCCTACCTCTACCAGCCAGGACATGAGAACATCCTCTCTCACTGCTTCCTCTCTGAGCAAATACGGGGCAACATCTTCAATCCCACCTATTATTTCGATGAACGAAACGAAGATAGGTTGCAGGCGCTCGACCTCCTGATGATGACTCAGGGATGGCGACGTTATGTGTGGGATCAGCAGCCAGTTCAGGGACGAACAATCCTATCTGACGGCATAGCAGGTAGGGATCGTGTACCCAGACTGCAATTCTTCCAAGCCTTCTCACCGCAGAGTGACACCTGTCTGGTGGTGTCTGACTCTCTGGGACGATTCGAGATCGAGCCAATACTATTGGACCATATGAGGGGGGATTTCTATATAAAAGCGCTCATCAAGAAGCCCAAGCCGAAACTATTGTTGGAGAATCCCTTCGACAGCATCGATTTCTATCAGCGTGGAAGACAAAGATTCCTGCCACTGAACCATCTCGTTGAGACCGAATACGGAGAACGGGATATCATCGATGGCTTTGGAACAGTGGTACTGGATAATGTGCTCGTCACTGCCAAAAAACAGTCGCCATATCGCGACAAGGTCATAGAAGACCTCGATAGTGCTATCCTCATGAATACGGGTGCATGGGTATGCGAACACGGATTTATCAATGATTATCTCGGCTATTCGCATCATCCCCCATACTATCCGTATCCTTATTTTGGAAAGCGTCTGAAGCCCAAGCGTGGTGAGTACTATTTCAGGTGCCTACTTGAATGGCACGGGGATCGTTGGTGGAATGTAGTATGCAAAATGGGTGACGTCTTGTACGAAGGACCTTATGTAACTGATAAAGTGTTATTGGAGATGAATAACATGGTTTTATCAAAGGGCTACTATCCCAAGCGAGAGTTCTATGAACCGGATCCCACCGACCTCGCTCCCACCATGCCTGATCCACGAAACACGTTGCTTTGGAAGCCTGCCTTGTTGACTGACGAGAACGGAAAGGCGGAAATACCCTTCACAGCCTCCGATGTCAATACCGAGTTCATCGGTGTCGTTGAAGTCATTGATGGAGAAGGACTCATGGGCTGTCAGACATTCACTTTTAGAGTTATAAGAAACAAATAATGATGAGATGTGTAAAACAATGTAATAGTTTTCTTGCGGAAAAACGGTTTTTTTAATACCTTTGCGCAATCAATCAAATATGGATTGTAAAGCATGAAGAAACTATTTACTACCACGATGCTCGTCCTTGTTGCCCTGACAGGATTGGCACAGATCGAAGTTGAACCGCTACAACTACTCTTGCAGCAAGGTGACAGTTGTATGGAGCAGTATAGTACCTACCAGGCGCTGAAGTACTACCAACAGGCTTATGCACTCAGTGACAACTGTACTACGCGTCAGAAGCTCGCCAACTGCTACTACAAGCGTGCCAACTATCATCAATGTGCCGAGCTACTGAAGAACCTGGATGAGGATAGTCTTACTCATGAAGCCTTCCGCCAGCTTGCTTACAGCTATCATAAACAGGATAACACCAGTTCCTTCATCTATTGGGCGCAATGCTATCTTTCACACTACCCCGATGACGGCGAGATGGTGGCATCACTAACTAACGCCTTTGCTCTGAAAGATCAGCCGCAGAACGGAATCGTCTGCGCCTTGATGTTTAATCAGGAAGTGGATTCTACGAATATCCTTGTAAACCGGGCTTTGGCTGATGCCTACTTTCTGAACAGGGATTTCTCTGCAGCAGCAAAAGTGTACGAACGGTTGCTGCAGCAAGGCGACTCTACCTTTAACACCCTCTACTCGGCAGGCATGTGCCATGCGCAGTTAAAAGAAAATGAGTGTGCTTATGAACAACTGCGTGCTGCTCTTTATCTTAAGCAAATGCAGCACTACGGCTGCGCCTACCGTTTAGGGGTGGTATGTGTTGATACCCAACGTTACGAGGAAGGTCTTTTGTACCTCAAGCTGGCCAAAGAGTTGATGCAACCCGACCCAGCAGTGATGAAGGCCATTACCCTCTCACAAGGTGAAGGCTACTACCTGACGCAACATTACCCCGAGGCCGTGGCTGCGTGGAAGGAACACCTTACCTACAATCCTGGCTCTATAGCCACCTATTATAATATAGCCAATGCCTACGCCTATCTGTTGAAAGACTATGAGCAGGCAAAAGACTATTATCAACAATTCCTTACCCTTGCCCGACAGGAAGAAAGTCCCAATGAACAACTCTCTAATATGATCACTGCATCCGAGGAGGTACTGCAGTACTATAAAACCATCAATCAGAAAAAAAGATGAAAAAAGTAGTATTTACATTGATTGTTTTCAGTTTATCAGTCATCACAACGCAAGCTCAGACCAGAGCCGACTCGCTTCGTGCTGACAGCATCTACAAGTCGTTGGAATTACAGGATGTTGTTGTGGTGCAACAGAAATCGCTCGTAAAGTCGGATATCGACAAGCTAACCTACGACATTGAGAGCGACCCCGACTCGAAGTCGAACACCATTCTCGAGATGCTTCGCAAGATACCGATGGTAACAGTAGATGGTGAGGACAACATCCAGGTCAACGGCTCCAGTTCGTTCAAGGTCTATGTGAACAACAAGCCCAACCAGATGATGTCTAATAATCCCAAGGAAGTTCTTAAAAGCATGCCCGCCACCAGCATCAAGAAGATCGAGGTAATCACTAACCCGGGTCCTAAGTATGATGCAGAGGGTGTGGGTGGTATCTTGAACATCATCACACACAACCAGGGTATCGAAGGCTATACAGCCACCTTCAGCGGAAGCGTAAGCAACCGCGGAGCCGCTGGTAGTACCTATGCTACTGTGAAGAGTGGTAAGCTGACCATGAGTGCTAATTACAATTATCAGTACACAGATTCGCCTCGCAGTTATTCTGGCGGTAGTCGGAAGACGATTGGCAATCTCAGCGAATCGTCATCAGATATTGATAACGAAGGATGGTCAAAGGTTAACAGCAAATTCCAATACGGAACTATCGAAGCCAGCTACGAGATAGACACATTGCGACTTGTTTCCGCATCATTCGACCTCTGGGGAGGTAGAAGCAAAAGCAATAGCGAAAGAAGTGTAGCTGCCACCTCGCCACTTACACAAAGCAAACTCTATAGCTATCATACCGTTGGCACCTCAAAGAACAATTACAGTGCTGTTTATGGTAGCGTTGACTATCAGCGTAGTTTCTCTTTACCAGAGCGCCTGTTCACATTGTCGTATAGGATCGCTACTGAGCCCGATAAAACGGACGCATATACCAATTATACTGACATGCAGGCTGTTGACGGATGGGAAAACTTTCTGCAACGACTGAAGAATCAGCATAACGATGGCGATCAGAACACCACAGAGCACACCTTCCAAGCTGACTATACAACCCCCTTCAGAAAGATACATACACTGGAAACGGGTGTGAAATATATTCTGCGCAACAACAGATCGGAAGATGACCGCTACGAACAGCCGGCCGTTAATTCCAGTGAATACACGTACGATCAAGAGCACTCTTCGCACTATAAGCACCGTAACGACATCTTTGCAGCGTATCTGGGCTACGGTCTGAAACTGGACAAGCTATCTGCTCGCTTGGGGTTGCGCTACGAACATACCTTGCAGGATGTGGAATACAAACTGGGACGTGGTGATGATTTCACAAAACACTTCAATGATTTCGTTCCTTCTGCCAGCATTGGCTATAAACTGGCACAGACATCCAATCTGCGCTTAGGTTATGATATGCGCATCTATCGTCCTGGCATCTGGTATCTCAATCCATATATCGACGACACTACTCCCACCAACATCCAGCAGGGAAACTCATTCCTCGAAAGTGAGAAGAATCATACGTTCAGTCTGAGATACAGTAGTTTCACACCAAAGTTCAACATCAATCTCGCCCTTTCGCATGGTTTTACAAGAAACAGTATAGAGAGTGTAACCAAGCTGATACCTGATACCCAGATTCCAGGACTGAAGAATCCAACAGGTAAGGAGGTGCTTTATACCACCTACGAGAACATCGGTCATGTTCAAGGAACCTACCTGACCGCCTACGTAAACTGGAATGCCACGAAGAATACCCGCATTTATATGAACAACCGTCTTTCATATATGGATATGAACGATGGCGGAACGCTGAGAAACCACGGATGGGACTTCTATGCATATGGTGGTGCCCAGCAGACACTGCCTAAGGATTGGCAACTGTCATTTAATTTCTATACATTTACGCCTAGCATAACCTTGCAAGGAAGGAGCAGCAGTTATAGCAGCTACTCCATGGGTATCCAAAAGTCATGGCTGGATAAGCGTCTGAACCTGACACTCTCTGCCACGAACTTCCTGAAGAAATATAAGAACTATAAATCTTCCATGGAAGACCTCTATTTCCGTTCAGACAACTGGACGAAAAGCGTTGTTCAGCGCTTTAGCCTCAGCATCAGTTATCGCATAGGCGAGCTGAAAGCCAGTGTAAGGAAAGCCGAGCGCACCATCAGCAACGATGACGTGAAAGGCGGAGGAAGCAACACGGGCGGTAGTGGAGAATAATCCGCGGAATTGAGTTTGTAAAAAGTATAATAATTATTACGTCAAACGATTAAGATGAAAGAGAAACAAATCAACAAGACAATGATGACACTTATCATTCTCTTGTTCATGTTCGGTATGAAAGTGTCTGCCGACAACATTCAAGTACCCAATGCCGATAATGTCCTTATCTATTATAATTGGGGCAATGATGATAAGACGGAGTTATCTGTCACCTTTAGAGGGAAATATATAGACGAATTCAATGACGAGTATGTAGGAGATATTGTGATCCCAGAGACTGTCGTTTATGGGGGCAAGACCTATAAGGTTACCTCAATAGGTGATGATGCTTTCCGTTCCAACGATAAAGTGACCTCCGTGACCATCCCCAAGACGGTGAAATCTATTGGCGGTTGTGCCTTTTGGGAATGTAGCTCCCTTACCTCTATCACACTTCCTGAGGGAATCACCCATATAGGAAAAGCCGCTTTTCATACTTGCAGTAGCCTGACCTCTGTAAAGATGCTGTGTAGTCCTTCCTATGATAATGATATCTTCGATGATTGCTATCTAATAAAAGAGGTGTCTTTTGATTGCGAGACAGTTGTATCATTGTTTTTTGCTTTGGAGTCTTTAGAGACCGTTCATCTGTCAGATAGGGTTACAGCTATCAGTGATGATGCTTTTGGGGGATGTACTGCACTCAAATCGATCACATTGCCTGAGCATCTTTCAACTATCGGCTATATGGCTTTTAGTTCTTGCGAGAGCCTTCGGTCGATTAACATTCCCCAAAGTGTAAAAACGATTGGAGATCGGGCGTTCGAGGAGTGCGGAATCACCTCCATCACGATTCCCGGAAATGGTGAGACGACCATCGGCGATCAGGCTTTTGGCGAATGTGATTATATCAAGTCTATTCATATCGGTGATGGCGTAAAGACGATTGGCAATAACGCTTTCTTTGGATGTGATCAAGCCAAGACGCTTGTTATCGGCAATCATGTAACGAATATTGGTGCTCAGGCCTTCGCCTATTGTGACTTTGAGACAGTTACCATGGGCAGTGGTGTCAAGTTTGTGGGGCAGGATGCTTTTTTCTCTTGGCACGAATTGAACACCCTCCGTATATCTGATCTGTCAGCCTGGTGCGGCATCACCTTCGAAGACTTTGAAGCAAACCCCTTGTCATTGACAGGGCATCTCTATCTGGGTGACAACGAAATCACGGATATGGTTATTCCTGAGGGTACAACGGTCATCAAGCCCAAGGTGTTCAGTAACGGCAAAGGATTCACATCGGTTGTGATTCCAGGCAGTGTGAAGACCATTGGCGGCAATGCCTTCTCGGGTTGTGAAAACATCACCTCTGTCACACTCCATGAAGGAACGGAGAATATCGAACAATATGCTTTCATGGGATGTAACATCAAGGAGCTAACCATTCCCAATAGTGTGACAGAGCTTGGCAATCTGGCTTTCGCTGATTGTCCAACCCTGACATCGGTGAAGTTAGGCAATGGTCTGACATCGACAGGCGATGGGACTTTCGAAAGTTGCAATAGTCTGAAAACCGTACAGCTGCCTTCGAACCTGAAGACCATTGGTTGTAGTGCGTTTGGAAGATGCGAACAGTTAGTAACCCTTGACCTGCCTGAAAGTTTGGAGACGATTGGAGATCGTGCCTTTGTGGAATCAGGTTTGGAGTCCATCAGTCTGCCCGATAAAGTGACGACCATCGAGCAGTATGCCTTTTACCTTTGCCGGTCACTGAAGTCTATCGTTATTGGCAAGAACGTCACCTCTGTCGGCATGTCTGCTTTTGAGAATTGCTATGGTCTGACCGCTGTTCATGTTCCCGACGTGGCTACATGGTGCAGAATCAGTTTCTACGATAAGGAGGCCAATCCGCTAATCTTTGCCGGGCATCTATATGTAAACAATGAAGAGATTACCGACTTGACGATTCCTGACGAGATCACGGAATTAGGGAACTGGGCTTTTTCCAATTTCTCTGGCCTCAAGTCTGTCACCATACCAGGTACTATGACTACAATGGGAGTGGAAGCCTTCAATGATTGTTATCAGTTGGAAACGGTGACCCTTGGCGATGGAGTTGGTCTTGGTGATTATGCTTTCAACCACTGCACAAATCTGTCGCAGGTCAACTTCCTTGGTACCATTGGCCAGTTCGACATGTACGCCTTCGCCCATTGCCCCAATCTGAAATCAGTGGAGTTCAAACCAGGCACAACCGTCATCGGCAATGCAGCCTTCGAGGAATGCACGGGATTAGAGTCTGTTATCATCCCTGATGGTGTTCTCACGATTGAACCGCATTGTTTCGAAGGGTGTGAGAGTCTGACATCCATTGCCATACCCGAGAGTGTGACAAGCATAGGTGATTGTTTTATTATTTATTGTACGGCAATGGCCGATCTCTACGTCTATCATACAACACCTCTTGTTATTGGTAACAAAACATTTGATATGGAATTGAAGCAGCACATTACCTTACATGTGCCGTCTGGCAGTAAGGATGCTTACAGTTCATCACCTTATTGGAAGGATTTCTATAAAATCGTCGATGATATCACACCCACTGACATCTCTATGGTCATGACTGATCCGGGTGACGCTATCATCTTCGATACAAATGGTCATCACATTGGTTGCCTTCAGCTTGGCATCAACATCGTCAAGAAGAAGGATGGCCAAGTAGTTAAAGTGTTCAAGAAATAAAAACAAACAACAATGAAGAAAACTATCATCACCGCCCTGCTCGCCATTGTCTCGATAACAGGACTGGCACAGAACAAAATCGGAATCCTCGCAGGAACCATGTGGCGCAACGAACAGACAGGCGACTGGGACATTGGATTCACGGAGAAGTATGCCATATACGACTGTCGGTTCTGGGAATATGGCAACCTCAAGCGAATGAACGATAAGTTCGAGGTGACGCTGGTCAATCCCGACAAGACATTGAAAGTAGCGGTAGGAAAGCAGAAAGACGGGAAGCGACAGATGACCATCGGTGGTGGAAAGAAACAAGTATATTCTCTCATCACCTCCGAAACGCTGCCCGACTATCCGACAAAGGATTGGAGTACCTTTAAGGATAACGGGTACCGTGAGGGAGATACCGTGACTTTTGTGGGATGGCTGAAAGACCTTCCCCAAGAAGTGCTCGACAAGAAACGGCTGTTCGAGATCGATCTCTATAGCATCTATACAAAAGAGGGGGTTGAATTCAAAGGTGATATCGACGATGAAGGCCGCTTCATTGTCAAAGTACCCGTGGAGAACAGTCAGGAGATCTATGCCGACTGGAGGAGATCACACTTACATACCGTATTGGAACCGGGTGAGACCTATTTCTACCTGTTCGACTACAAGAACAAGAAACGATTGTTCATGGGACATAATGCCCGTCTGCAGAACGAACTGCTTGCCCACAACTTCATAAGGGCGTATGAACAAAGCGATGAGCATAGCATGACCGATGAGCAGATAAAGGCTTATAACGACCAATGGATGAACATGTATCAGCGTAATGTAACCATGCTCGACTCCCTCTTGAACGAGAATCCTACCCTTTCCCGCAAGTATGCCGACTATCAGCGAATGAGCAACGTCAGTACCATGGCACAGGAACTGCTGCAGAGCCGACTCTTTGCCATCAGTAAGAAACTGCCGCAGACAACCCTCGACTTCATCGAAGATAACCTGTGGTCAAACATTGTCAAGCCATACACGGTATCCAGAGAGATCGGATGGTTCCTCTACTATTATTTACTCATGGCCCAGGAGAAGAATCCGCAGATGCAACAAAACAGAACCTTCGATGCCAATACCCTACTGCAGATGTCAGAGCGAGGACTGTTCAAGGCCTCGGCCGAAGATCTGGCCACCATCAAGAAGTGGCAGAATATGATGGAACAGTATAAGAAGGCATCACCCGACGAAGCCAAAAAGATAGAGGAACAAAACAAGGAGCTCATTGAGGAATTGAACATATTGATGCAAAGACCTGAAGTGGAAGACATAGTGAACGACTACTTTGACATGGTAGATCTCAAGGCAAAGGTCATCGATTCTGTCTATCAAGACCCTGTTCTGCGCGATATTGCCAAGGGCCAGCTGCTTTGCAGTCGCTTCGTGGAGAGACGCTTACCACTGAACCAGACCTGTATGGATGTGCTCAGCGAGATACAACTACCGACCATCAGAAATGCCATTATGACAAGAAACGACAAACTTCTCGCCCTTCAGCAGGCAGAAGTGGAAGATATTGCCAGTCTGCACCCCTCGTCGGATGTTGAAGGTCTGACTGATGGAGAGGCCATCCTGCGAAAGATCTTGGAGCCGTATAAAGGTCGTATTGTTTATCTCGATATCTGGGGCACATGGTGCGGACCCTGCAAGGAGAAGCTGTCTGAGTCGGACTATGTGAAGCAGCAGCTGAAGGAATTCGATATCGTGTACCTCTATCTGGCCAACCGCAGTCCGGAGAAATCATGGAAGAACGTTATCAAGCAGTACAAGCTGACTGGCGACAATTGTGTTCACTACAACCTGCCTACAGCCCAGCAACGTGCAGTGGAAGAGTTCCTCCATGTTGATGCCTTCCCCACTTATAAGCTCATCGACAAGCAGGGAAACATCCATGACCTCCATTGGCTCCACACCGACGACATGGATAGTTTCAAGGAAACCCTTTATAGGATATCCTCTATGCAAGAATAGGGGTTTCCCTACTTGTTCTATAAGCAAAAAAGCCTATTTTTGCATCAGATAAACAGTAAAAGAATAAGAATATGAAAAAGATTGCTTTCTTACACAAAACCTTCTTGCTGGTTGCAATGATAGGGTTTGCCATGACAGGGTACGCACAGCAGTATGAAGTGGATCATGGCAAGGTTTATTTCGACAATGAACTTTTGATGTACGCCGATGCACGTAGTTTCAAGGATCTTGGCTACGGCTACGCCAAAGACCATTACAATGTGTATCTGAATGGTCAGGTGCTCGAAAATGTGGATCCTTCTACGTTCCGTCTGAAGCGCAGCGGCAGTTGGCGGCATCGTGAGGACAGCCAAGTAGAACCCATTGAACCTCCTGCACGCAGGGGATATTTCAAGACAAACTTTAACGTCTATTTCGGTGATAAGAAAATAGACGCCATGCCCAGCACGTTCAAGGAGCTTGGTGGTGGTTATGCCAAAGATGCCTTTACCGTATTCTACTGCGGTGAAAAAGTGGAAGGTGCCATGGCCTCAACCTTCAAATACACCGGCGAAGGCTACGGTCAAGACACTTTTGACGCTTACTTTAGAGGGAAAAAGATCGGGAAGTAGTATTCCTGAACCTCCTCACTCCATTTCCTATTTGCTCCGCTAATACGCCTAATCAACTTATAGTGAGAAGGTTGTTAGCGGAGCAATTTCCATTAAAATCCTCCGCCACGAATTCTCTGGTAATCATGTGGTTACACTAATATAGCGGAGGATTATGTAATTTGAAAAACTATAGGCTAAAGTTAGAAGGCTGGTTACGGGTAGTTATAAGGCTGATTACTATGCGATAGAAGGCTGATTACTATGCGATAGAAGGCTGATTACTATGCGATAGAAGGCTGGTTGGGAGCCACCCCCAGCCCCTCCATAAGGGAGGGGAGCCTAAACCCGTATCACGCAACGTCGTAATAACGAAATTACGGGATATCGATGTGACGAAAAAACAATGTTGTAAGAATGAAATTAAATGGAGAAATTTTGTAGGGAAAGAGGGGTATTTGTGTTTTTTTTGCTAATTTTGCCGACGCGATTGAGATAACAGTTACATTATGGAATATATGTCACAAGAGGGCTACGACAAGCTCGTGGCCGAATTACATCAAATGGAAAGCGTTGAGCTGCCACAGGTTCGGGAGGCGATTGCCGAGGCCCGCGACAAGGGTGATCTCAGCGAGAACTTCGAGTATCATGCCGCCAAGCGCGAACAGGCACGACTCCTTGGTAGGATTCGTTTCAAACAGAAGGTGCTGGCCAATGCAAGAGTAATCGATGTGTCGCGACTCGGCACGGACAGTGTGCAGTTGCTGAGTAAGGTGCAGATGACCAATCTGGCCAATAACAAAACGATGACCTACACCATAGCCAGTCCGAACGAAGCCAATCTACGTGAGGGAAAGATTTCCATTAAATCACCCATCGCGCAAGCTCTACTGAATAAAAAGGTGGGTGATGAAGTGGAAGTGCGTGTTCCTGCAGGCTTGTTGAAGCTGAGGATTGAGAAGATTGAATTATAAACTCCCTCCTTTCGGGAGGGAGTTTATTGTGGAATGTGGAGTTATCCTCCGAAGTTATCGTACATGATGCTCTCGGGCTCTACGCCAAGACTGTCGAGCATTTGAACGACAGCATTGGACATCGGACCAGGACCGCACATGTAGTACTCTACATCCTCGGGAGCCTCGTGATCCTTCAGATAGGTATTGTACATCACTTGATGTACGAATCCGGCAGTATATTTCACACCAGCAGCATCTGCAGCAGGATCAGGACGGTCGAGTGCCAGATGGAAGTGGAAGTTAGGATACTCCTTCTCCAGTCCGAGGAAATCGTCTAAGTAGAACACCTCATTGAGTGCACGAGCACCATAGAAGTAATGCATCTCACGATCGGTGGTATGCAGTGTCTTGGTCATGTGCATGATCTGTGCACGCAGCGGAGCCATACCGGCACCACCACCAACCCAAATCATCTCCTTCTTCGAGTCGAAGTGCGGATGGAAGTCACCGAACGGACCGCTCATGATCACCTTGTCGCCTGGCTTCAGTGAGAAGATATACGATGAAGCGATACCCGGGTTCACATCCATGAAGCCACTGCGGTCGGGCTTGAACGGCGGCGTAGCGATACGCACCGTCAGCATAAACACATCACCCTCAGCAGGATAGTTGGCCATAGAGTAAGCACGGATGGTGTCTTCGGGGTTCTTACACTTCAGCGGGAACAAGCCGAACTTCTCCCAGCTGGGCAGATACTCATCACCAATCAATGACTTGTCGAAATCCTTATCGTAGTCGATGCAATCGAACTTAGGAATCTTGATCTGTGCATAAGAACCAGGCAGGAAGTCCATATGCTCGCCCGGAGGCAGCTGCACCTTGAACTCCTTGATGAAGGTTGCCACGTTCTTGTTAGAAATCACGGTACACTCATACTCCTTCACACCGAGGATGCTCTCATCAACATGGATCTTCAGGTCGCCCTTGACCTTGCACTGACAGCCGAGGCGCCAGTGGTCCTTGATCTGCTTACGGGTGAAGTGAGGCTTCTCAGAATCCAGAATCTCACCACCACCTTCGAGCACCTGTACCTTACACTGTCCGCAGCTGGCCTTTCCACCACAAGCGGAGGGAAGGAAGATGCCGTTCTCGTTCAGGGTGGCCATCAGGTTATTACCCTGAGCTACCGAGATGGTACGGTCGCCATTGATCTCAATATTCACATTGCCCGAAGGAGAAAGATATTTCTTTGCCACGAGCAGGATGATCACCAGCAGGATGATCACCAGGAGGAATACTCCTATACTATATGCTATAAACTGTGCCATTTTCTATATGAAACATTTAACATTAAACATTAAATATTCAAACCGCTAAAGCACATCATTGCCAAGGCCATAAGACCCACGGTGATAAACACGATGCCAAGACCCTGCAAGGGCTTGGGAACGTCGCTGTACTGCATCTTCTCGCGGATAGCACCCATGGCTACGATGGCGAGTGTCCAGCCAATACCAGAGCCGAAGCCATAGACGATGGCATCCCAGATAGAGGTGATGGCCTGTGAATTGGTGGGCTCCATGAGGATGCGCTGCTGCATAAACAGTGAGGCACCCATGATGGCGCAGTTTACAGCGATCAGCGGCAGGAAGATACCCAGTGCCGCATAGAGCGAGGGAGAGTATTTCTCGACCGTCATCTCCACGAGCTGCACCATACCGGCAATCACAGCGATGAAGAGGATGAATGACAGATAGCTGAGATCCACCCCATCAGCGAGGCAGTTAGGACCCAGCACCTTGGTCTGCAACAGATAGTTCACAGGGACGGTCACGGTGAGCACGAAGGTCACGGCTAGTCCGAGTCCCAAAGAGGTCTTCACGGTCTTCGACACGGCAAGGTAGGAACACATGCCGAGGAAGAAGGCGAAGATCATATTGTCGACGAAGATCGACCTAAACAGTAATGATATTGCGTGTTCCATATCTTATTTCTCCTTATAAAAATATGCACGATGTACCCAGATGACGCATCCTACGAGGATGAGCGCCATAGCCGGCATTGTCATCATACCGTTGTTGACATATCCGAAATCGTAGAAACTCTGAGGGATGATCTGAAAACCTAAGAGCGAACCGCGTCCGAGGAACTCACGAACGGCACCTACGATGACCAGGATCATGGCGTAGCCCAAGCCGTTACCTACACCGTCGAGGAACGAGGGCCAAGGCTTGTTCTGCATGGCGAAGGCCTCGAGGCGTCCCATCAGGATACAGTTGGTGATGATCAGACCCACATACACGCTCAGCTGAACGCTCACGTCGTAGGCGAAAGCCTTCAGAATCTGAGAAACGATGGTTACAAGAGCTGCCACAACCACCAGCTGCACCACGATACGGATGCGGTTAGGAATGGTGTTACGGATGACTGAGATGATCACATTGGCAAAGGCCGTGATCACCGTTACGGCCAGACCCATCACAATGGCAGGTTTCAGCTGCGAGGTGACGGCCAGTGCCGAGCAGATACCCAATACCTGTCCGAGTATCGGGTGGTCGAGGTTCAACGGGTTAGTAAAAACCTCCTTATTTTGTTTACTGAATAGTGCCATAGTTTACTTCCCTTTCAAATTAGTAATGTAAGATTTCAAACCCTCACGGAGCATGTCGGAGACACCATTGGAGGTCAGCGTAGCACCTGTGACGCAATCCACTTCAGAAGCAGGATTCTCCACTTTCTTTACTACGCCGATAGCCAGGTTGCCATCGTCAGAGAAGATCTTCTTTCCCTGGAACTTCTCCTGCCAAGCCTGAGAGTCCTTGATTTCAGCACCCAGACCGGCTGTCTCACTCTCATGGTTGAAGTAAGCGCCATAGATGGTGTTCAGATCATCGTCAACAGAAACGAAGGCTGAGATACCGCCCCAAAGACCCATGCCCTTCAGGGGGAACACATACTTCTTCTGTCCATCGATCTCACAAGCATAATACAACTGGTCGCCTGCCTTCTCCTCGCTCTTCACCACATCGGCATACTTAGCTTCTGCCTCCTGACCGTCCAAGCCACGGATGTTGAGCGAATAAAGAATCTGCTTCTTGATATCGAGCTCCACGTTAGCATCCTGTCTGGGCTTCAGTGCCTGATAGACGAATGCCAGCAGGAAGGCAACGATCACAACAAGAACCGCACTATAAACAATAATGTACGAATTCGAATTAGTATTCAGTTTCATTTGGTACCTCCTCTCTTTGCACGTTTTGAAATGTTACGGGCCACCACGAAGTGGTCGATCGTGGGAGCAAACATATTACCAAAGAAGATGGCAAGCATCATACCCTCAGGATAGCCGGCATTCATCACACGGATGATGATGGCCATGGCTCCTACCAGGAAGCCATAGATGTACTGTCCGCAGGATGTGCGACAAGAAGTAACGGGATCGGTAGCCATGAACACAGCACCGAAGGCGAAGCCGCCCATCACGAAGTGGTGCCACCACTCCATGGAAGAGCCTGTTGACTGGAAGATGAATGCCAGTACGGCACCACCAACGAACACGCTCAGCATGGTGCGCCAAGAGGCGATACCTGTCCACAGCAGGATAACAGCACCGATGGCGATGGCGATCACACTGGTCTCACCGATAGAACCGGGGATGAAACCGCAGATCATATCACAAATAGAAGCGTCGGGAGCAATACCCTGACCGATCTGTCCCAGCGGAGTAGCTGCAGTGAAGCCGTCGGGCAGTGTGTTACCGAGTCCGAAGATAGAATCCTTTGCCACCCATACCTGATCACCGGTCATCTTCGAGGGATAAGCGAAGAACAGGAACATACGGGCTGCGATGGCGGGGTTGAAGATATTCATACCCGTTCCACCGAAGATCTCCTTACAGAAAATCACGCTGAAGGCGCAGGCCAGGGCCAGCATCCATAGCGGACAGCCGATAGGGATGATGAGCGGAATGAGAATACCCGATACCAGATAGCCTTCCTGGATCTCCTCGCCTTTCCACTGTGCCCAGGCGAACTCAATGCCCAAACCCACAATGTAGGATACGAGAATCTTTGGCAGTACGGCCAGGAAACCATAGAAGAAGATCTCACAGAAGCTGGCAGAAGCCAGTGTACCTGCAGCGAGATAGTTCTGGTAGCCGATATTATACATACCAAACAGCATGGCCGGCATCAAGGCGATGACCACCATACTCATAATACGCTTCGAATCAATGGCGTCGTGGATGTTCACTCCACTCTTGGACGTGTCGTTAGGCACGTAAAGGAACGTTTCGAAGCCGTCGAAAATCGAACGGAAAGCATGTAGCTTGCCTCCCTCTTCAAAATTCGGCTTAATCTTATTGAGATAATTTCTTAATGCTGACATAGTTATGCGTTTTCTTTACGTAAAACATCCAGACCTTCACGAACAATACGCTGCAACTCAAGTTTAGAGGAGTCAACGAACTCAGCCAGGGCGAAGTCCTCAGGACTCACCTCATAGATACCCAAAGCCTCCTGACGGTCGATATCGCCAGCGATGATGGCCTTGATGAGGTATTCACCGTAGATATCCATCGGCAGTACCTTGTCGTACTCACCACTCATGATCATGTGGCGCTCACCACCTTTGATGCGGGCATCAAGGGCGTAACTCTTCTTGCCACAGAGCCAGGAGAAATAGCTGCGGTTCACAGAGAACTGCTTGAAACGCGGGAGAATCCAACCCAGGAACTCATCAGCATCATCACCTTCGGGGATGACCGTGATTTCTGAGGTATGAGCACCTACATAGTCATCGAGCGAACAGGGCTTACCTGTCAGCACATTACCATTGATGATGCGCAGGTTCTTCCCTTCTTTAAGGTTTCCTGCCAGCAGGTCGCCGACACGGTCGCCGACCACTGCTTCCACATAAGCAGGGCGTTCCACCTCGCTGCCTGCAACGGCAATCAGGCGACGCAGATCCACCTTACCGGTGTTGAACAAACGACCGAAGAAGATCACGGCACTGGGGTCCACGGTCCACACCGTCTCTCCCTTGTTCACGGGATCCAGATGATTCACCTGCACACCCACGTTACCAGCAGGACAAGGACCGTCGAAGATGTTCACTTCCACATCCTTTGCCTGAGTTAACGCAGTAGCTGTCTGCTGACTGCCGATACCCAGATAGGTCTTGGCCATCTTAGACAGCGCTGTCAGTCCAGTTTGGAAATCATTCTCGTTACCCTCCAGCTCGAACTCGAAGTCGGCTGCCAACGGTTTGTCGCGAAGGGCACTGACGAAGATGGCTTTCGGTTGGGTTTCGGGGTTGGTGGAAACAGCATAAGGCAGCTGGTCGATATAACCGAAGAGACCTGCCTCGAGGAGTGCCTGCTTGACAGCCTCGCCATCGAACTGAGCCACATCCTTCTTGCCATAATCAACATACTGCTGTTCCTGATCAGCCTTCACCTTCACGCATAGCACTTTACGCCGTTCACCACGTATCACGGCAGAAACCTGTCCGCTAACGGGTGAGGCAAACTTCACATCGGGATACTGTTTGTTGACAAACAGAGCATCCCCGGCCTTGACCATATCACCTTCCTTGACAACGACCTTGGGAGTCATACCCACAAACGCATCGGGTGTAAGCGCCAGCTCACTGCCCCGTACGATGTTGGTTTTCTCCTTTACAGCCTTGCCTTTCAGGTTCATGTCCAAGCCTTTTGATAGCTTAATTACACTTGCCATAGCATTTATTTAAATGAGATTATTGGTTGCTCTACTCAAAGATGCTGCAAATTTAAGGATTTTTTTGCATATTCAGCACAAAAAAGGCAACGAATTCTTCTAAAATGCAAATTATTTGATGTAATCTTTGTATTGCTCTCGTTTTTTCGTAACTTTGCGCATAAATTAAGAATTGAAGCGTCTGACACACATCATCAGCGGCATAGTATGGACCTTGGCAGGTCTGTACCTATTGCTGATTATACTGCTGCACATCCCAGCAGTACAGGGATATATGGGTCGTCAAACCGGTAAGGTTCTCTCGAATAAGTTAGGTACGGAGGTGCGTGTAGGGAAGGTGAACCTGGGTATTCTGAACCGTCTGATCATCGATGATGTGGTTATTAACGACCAGCAAGGCGACACCATGATCCATGCCTCACGACTGTCGGCCAAGGTTCGTCTGCTTTCCATTCCGCAGGGGAAGATCTCCATCTCATCGGCGCAGCTGTTCGGACTGCAGGGGCATTTCTATAAGAAAGATGCGCTCACGCCTGCCAACTACCAGTTCATGCTCGATTCGCTGGCCTCGAAAGACACCACGCAACATCAGCCGCTCGACATCAGTATTGGCTCGCTGATTGTGCGTCATGGAAGTATCGACTACGACCGGTACGACATACCCGTAACCCACGGACGGTTCAATACGAACCATTTACATGTCAATGACATCAGTGCGCATATCCTTCTACCTACACTCACGGATGACAACCTGGAGGCAACCGTCAAGAAGATCTCCTTTAAGGAGGCGTCGGGACTGGATATCCAGAACCTGTCGTTCCGTTTGAAAGCCGACAAGCAACAGGCATACCTGAAGGATTTCTCCCTCAGACTGCCGAACAGTCGTGTGCTGGTTGACAGCATTGGAGCGACCTACCAGCTGGAAGACAAACGGTTGAAGGAGGGTTCGCTACAATACGCTTTCCAGATACCCCGCTCAACCATCACACCCAGCGACATAGCCTGCTTCGAGCCCATGCTGCAGTCGTTCACCAACCCCATGCAGCTCACCGTTTCAGGCACGGGAACACATTCATTACTGCAAGTGAACCACCTGCTGCTCCATGGCGACCAAGATGACATTGACTTGAAGGTAAGCGGCAGCATGAGTCATATCAACAGTATTCCACGTTGGTACACCAAGGTGGATAACCTACGACTCAGCGGGCATACCATCGATGTGCTCTCGAAGAACCTGCAGGGAAAGAACATGGATATTCCAGCAGAGATCGTACGACTGGGCGATGTGGATTTCCAAGGGGAGGCGCATGGTACGGGTACGGACGAGATAGCCCTGAACGGATCACTCCTCTCGGATGCGGGTAATGCGAAACTGCAACTGGCCCTACAGCACCAGCAGGTGCATGCGACTATCGTGACGAACGATTTCAACCTGCGACGTGTGCTCGATGATGAACGGTTTGGAAACATCTCGGCAAACCTGGATGTCGATGGTACGCTACGTAAGGGTAACGACCAACGGATTGCACTCAAAGGAAATATTCAGAAGTTTCAGTATAACAACTACGTTTACAACGATTTATCCATCGATGGCGATTATCAGAAGAATACCTTTAACGGTCAGCTAACCCTGACAGATCCCAATGGCGATATTGATGTTTCGGGTATGATTCTGTTGAACGGTCAGCAGTCGAAAACCAACCTCACCGGTACCGTTCGCCACTTCAATCCGCAGGCCTTGCATCTGTCGAACCAGTTCAAGGATGCTTCTTTCGATGCCGACATCGATGCCGACTTCACCGGCAACTCGCTCAGTAACATGAACGGAACACTCGACATCAGTCATTTCTCGATGACCTCCTCGGAAGAGAGTTATGCATTGAACGATCTTCACCTGCTGGCGGCCAATGACGGAGACTTGCGGTACCTGAACATGCAGAGCGACTTCGGTAATGTGAATATCCAAGGTCAGTACGACTATGCTTCGCTGCCACAGAGCATCATCAATTTTATCGGCTCGAAGCTCCCCACCCTGCCAGGTCTGCCCAAGACCAACAATGTGCGTCATAACAACTTCACCATCAACGCAGATATCACACGGTCTGACTGGCTGAACACCTTCCTCCATATCCCTGTTACGCTGAACCAGCCGATGCATGTGGAAGGAACCATGAACGACCAGGCTCAGAAGATGGATATGACCATGCGGTTACCGGCTTTCACCTACGACGGCGGGAGCTATGAAGACGGCATCGTAAGTCTGCACACATCGGATGTGAACGAGCTCCTCGTGAGCAGTCATCTGCGCAAACTGATGGACAACGGTCAGCGACTGGACATCAACCTCAATGCCAACGCTGCGAATAACGAGCTCATCACCAGTCTGAACTGGAACAACAACCAACCCCACCCCATCAAGGGAACATTCAACAGCACAACGGAGTTCTTCAAGACCGACCAGGGAAAGGCTGCGGCACACATGCGTATCCACCCCTCGGAAGTGCTGGTCAACGACACCGTATGGCATGTGCAGCCCTCGGATATTATCTATAGTGAGAAGAACCTGCTGGTTGACTACTTCGCCATCGAGCATAACAAACAGCATATCATCATCACTGGTAAGGGCACGGAATCGGCGGCCGACTCACTCGTGGCCGACTTACAGGATGTGGACGTGAACTACATCCTGAACCTCGTGAACTTCCATTCGGTGGAATTCAGCGGCAAAGCCTCTGGTAAGGCTTGCGTCAAGGCGGTATTCCATCATTCCCAGGCCTACGCTAACCTGTCGGTAGGCGAGTTCCGCTTCCAGGAAGGAAGGATGGGAACGCTCTATGCAGCGGTGAACTGGAACGAGGAGGACAAGCAGATCGATATCGATGCCCATGCTGATGAAACGGATCAGGCACAAACGCTCGTCAAAGGCTTCGTGTCGCCTGCACGACATGAGATCGATCTGGCCATTGGTGCCAGGAACACACGACTGGAGTTCCTGGAGTCGTTCTGCGGGAGTTTCATGGACAATGTGGAGGCAAGGGGTACGGGCGACCTGCGGTTGGCTGGCGACCTCAGTGAGATCAACCTCACAGGAATGATTGTGGGTAACGGCGGCTTCGACATCACCACACTGAATACGCATTATGTGATGCAGAATGATACCGTCAGACTGATTCCCGACGAGATTATCTTCCGGGCTGATACCATACGCGACAGGAATGGAAACATCGGTATCCTTAGCGGAGCACTGCACCATAAACATCTCACCCGACTCACTTTCGACCTGGATATTCAGGCGCAGCACTTGTTGTGCTACGACTTCCCCACCTACGGCGATAACACGTTCTATGGTACGGTCATCGCTTCAGGTAACTGCGCCATCACAGGAAGAAGCGGACGGATCGACTTCGACATCAGCGGAACACCCGAACGAAACTCGTTCATTGAATACAACGCAGCGAGTCCGGATGCCATCTCTAAACAGGAGTTCATCACCTGGAGAGATAAGAACGAATCGGAGAAGGTGCAGGAGGTGACAGGGATACCCGTTGAACGACCGGATATTCCTTCGGATATCCATATTAACTTCCTGATCAATACCACGCCCGACTTCACCCTGCGGGTGCTGATGGACCAGACCAGCGGCGACTACATCGCGCTGAACGGTAACGGGTCCATCCATGCCACCTATTTTAATAAGGGGGCGTTCGATATGTTCGGTAACTATAATGTGGACCATGGCGTTTATAAGCTCACCATCCAGAACATCATCAAGAAGGACTTCCAGTTCCAGCAGGGCAGTACCATCGTCTTTGGCGGTGATCCCTATGATGCCGTACTGAACCTGAAAGCGCTATACACCGTCAGCGGCGTTCCCCTTTCTGACCTGCAGATCGGAAAGAGCTTCAGTAGTAATAACATTCGTGTTGACTGCATCATGAATATCACGGGAACACCGCAGGAGCCGCATGTGGAGTTCGACCTCGACCTGCCTACCGTCAATACCGATGCCAAGCAGATGGTAAGGGCTCTCATCAATGGTGAGGAAGAGATGAATCAGCAGGTGATATACCTGCTCAGCATCGGTCGTTTCTATACGCAGAACACCAACAACGCCGGCGAGAACAACACCCAGAGTCAGACCAGTCTGGCCATGCAGTCGTTACTCAGCGGTACCATCAGTCAGCAGATCAACTCGGTGCTCAGCTCGTTCGTCAACACGAGTAACTGGAACTTCGGTGCGAACATCTCTACAGGTGATGAGGGATGGAACAATGCCGAATACGAGGGTCTGCTCAGCGGACGACTGCTGAACAACCGGTTGCTGATTAACGGACAGTTCGGCTACCGCGACAATGCCAATGCCACCACATCGTTCATCGGTGACTTCGATGTGCGCTACCTGCTGTTCCCCAGCGGTAACCTGGCCATTAAGGTGTATAACCAGACCAACGACCGGTATTTCACCCGAAACAGTCTTACCACACAGGGCGTGGGTCTGATTATGAAGAAGGACTTTAATAACTGGCGTGACTTGTTTGGAATCAAAAAGTGTGGAATGTGGAATGAGGAGTGAGGAAATGATGAAATCGTAAAATTGTAAAATTGTAAAATCGTAAAATAAATATATGAAGGGATTTGCAAGAGCCATGATGATGGCAACCATTTTGGGAATAGGACTCAGTGCCTGTCATGAGAACCTGGACGAAAGGACGGAACGGGAATGTAAGGAGTATACGGAGAAATACTGTCCTGCACCGGTTGATGCAAACGTTATCTCCGACAGTATGACCTTCGATCGCGGGAGTAAGACCATTTGTTATTACTATTCCTTGCGGGGTGAAGCCGACACGCTGCTGACCGGTGATGCTGAGAAGGATATCCATAAGGCACTGCTCAGCGATGTGATGAACGCCCCTACCCTGATACGCTATAAGGAAGCGAAGTATAACTTCCGCTATATTTACTTCTCGTCGAAGGACAAAGGAAAGAAACTGTACGACTACCTGTTCACGCCGAAAGACTACACGAAATAACCGACAGCCAACTACCTGTCGGGTGTAATCTCTGCCACCACATACTCTGAACGGGTACCGATTCGGAACTTACCGCCCCAGATACCTATTCCGCTGGTAACGTAATAGCGGGTGCTGCCTCGTTGCCATTCTCCGAAGGCACACTCGTAGATGCTTTCCGTGATCCAGGAAATGGGCCATACCTGACCGTGATGGGTGTGACCACTCAACTGGAAATCGATTCCGTTCTGTTCAGCCTCCTCTAACTGAATGGGCTGATGGTCGAGCACCACCAGGTATTTGGTGCGGTCAACGCCTTTCATCAGCTCACTGAGTGTTTTTCGTTTGGGATTGGAACGGTCGTCCCTGCCAATGATGCACAGATCGCCTACCGTTATCACGCTGTCGCGCAACAGGGTGATATCGGCTTTCTTATAGAACAACAGCGCATTCGACTCACCACCATAATACTCATGATTACCCAAACAGGCCACAACGGGCGCATTCAGTCGTAAGAACTCATGATGCATCTCCTGTTCTTCAAGCGGTTGTATGTTCTTGTCGATGATATCGCCAGCCACCAGAATCAAATCAGCCTTCTCTTCATTGATCTTATCCACCCACTTGGCAAACTCACTTCGTCGGTTGTGATAGCCGAGGTGCAGATCGCTAAGCATCACCACCTTCATCTTACGACTGAGCATCTTTCCCGTAGTCAGCATCAAGGGCTGTCTTACTTTCTGATGATAATGAATATTGCCATAAAGGAAAATGAAGAACATGAAAGCAGTCACCGCTAACGTTCCCGACCAGCTGTTCTTCAGAAAGGTGGCAGGCACCAGGTGAACCCAACGCCCGATGTCGAGCAGCAGGAACGCCATGAACAGATAGAGTAAGATGATCAGCCACGAGGTACCGATCTCATAGACCACCGTGGCAAGGGGCATGCTCATGTGTACATGACGGGAGAAGCCTACGAACAACAGCAGGAAGGCAAACACCATCAACATCTCCACCACGACCTTCGCCCAGGAAGGAAGCGGCAGGATGCGCCATACATGCCATAGCACATAGACATTGCCCAAGAGGGGCAATAACATAAAAATGAGTATTCCAAACTTGGCCATCTTAGAACTTCACCTTCTTTATCTTACTCTCGTTACTCAGTTGGTCGAGGGCAGTAATCACATAGGTGGAGTGCTGACTGCGAGCCGGCAGACGGTAGAAGGTGTTAGGGGTGATGGCAACGATATGTGAGGGATCTTCTATATTGATAGGCTCCCCGTTGTTGAAACGATACACCACATAGCGCACAGCCTGGTTCTTCCATCCCTTCCCCTTCGGCTCACGCCAGAAGAGCACATTGCCGTCTTCCTGGGTGTTGATGACCTTGGGCTTACGCACCTTCTTGGGTGCCTTACCGTCGATGAACGGCATCTGCGGCTGCAGGGCAGGATATCTCCAATAGGTGCTGCGAAGCGAAGTACCGTAATTACCGATATTATCTACTGCGGCCTTTGCATACCAAAGTACCGCACCCTGCACGTTCCTCATCTGTGAGCGTAGCTGCACCTTTGCCGCCAGCTGATGGGTGTTGGGATTACGCAGGTCGGCATTCTTCACCGTACGTTCCACGTCCTCACCTATGAACAGCGGACGGTTGGAAGCATATCTGTTCCACCATCCTATCAGCTCCTGGTAGTCGGCTGATTTATGACCGATCTCCCAATACAGCTGCGGTACATTGTAGTCCACCCATCCCTTGTTCACCCAGAGAAGGACATCGGCATAGAGATCATCGTAGTTCTGCAAGCCATTGGTATTACTACCATTAGGATCGTTCTTCTTGTTACGGTAGATGCCGAACGGCGAAACACCGAACTTCACCCACGGCTTGTTCTGGTGGATGGTGTCGCTGAGTTGACGGATGAAAAGGTTCACGTTATCGCGGCGCCAGTCGCCTTTGTTGGTGAATCCCCTGAGATTACTACGGAACAGCTGGTCGTCGGGAATGGTCTGACCGGCAGCAGGATAAGGATAGAAGTAATCGTCGATATGCAATCCATCCACATCATAACGGCGCACAATGTCGCCCACCACATGACAGATGAAGTTACGGCACTCGGGAATGGCGGGATTCAAGATATACTGATCATCATACTCGAACACCCACTCCGGATGCCTGACGGCTACATGGCGACTGTCAAGCTCATGGGTGGTTTTTGTCTTGGCCCTGTAAGGATTGATCCAGGCATGCAGTTCCATGCCTCGTTTATGACACTCCGTGACCATCCACTGCAGCGGATCCCAATAAGGTGACGGGGCTACGCCCTGCTTTCCAGTGAGGAAACGACTCCAGGGTTCTATATTGCTCTGATAGAGCGCATCACACTCAGGACGGATCTGGAAGATGATGGCGTTCACCCCATCTTTCATCAGCTCATCCAACTGGTAGGTCAGCGTCTGCTGCATCTTCTGGGTTCCTACTCCGACCCACTGGCCGTTCACGGCCTGTATCCAGGCGCCGCGGAATTCACGCTTGTTCTGAGAACAAACATAGCTGCATGCTAAGAAAAGCATGCAGCTAATGAATAGTGTTCTTTTATGATGTATCACGGTATAATCGTTTAGAAATGGTATCCGAGGGTGAACAACAACTGATGGCGTTCTTTGTTAAGTTTCACAGCATTGCAGACGTTGTCTGACATGTTCTCGCCATCTGCTGTCCAATAGCTCATGAACGGACTGAACTCACCGTTCTTCTGACTATACTGATAGGCGAAATCTATACTCACCTTGTCGAAACGGTAACCAGCACCAATCATTACACGGGTCGTGCCCTTCCAGTTAGTATAGTCGGTGGCTGATGCATAATAGGATCCCGGACTGTCGAGTGAGCCGTCCTTGTAGCCGTCTTTGCTATACATCGGAGAGAGGTAGTTGAAGCCTACTCTCAAGGAAAGACCGTCGTCGAGCATGTACTCACCACCTACCTTCAGGGTGTGAACACCCTTGAGGGTTGACTCGGTGTGATTGTTCATCACGTAATCGCTCTCGCTGTCTTCGTAGTAGTTATCGTAATACCAATCATAAGTACCACCCGTATTATAACGACTGTCGAGATTACTGTAGTCAGCATACTCATAGGTAAGACCCAGTGCCAGCCAGTTGCCAACGGTATGTCCTAAAGAAGCACCAAATTTCCATGGGGTATAGAGCTTATACTCATACACCTCACTGCTGTTGAAGTTCTTGTAAAGACCCACATTGGTGTTGTTGATCAACTCCGTGTAGTTGGAAGTCTTCAGATCATACCATGTCGGAGTGTTCACATACAGACCAACGCGGAACGGAGATGTCTCCACGGGACGGAAGATGATACCAGCCTTGATATCGAAGCCCGAACCATCGATGCGACGCTCGTCAGCCAGTGTGGTACTACCGATACCCCTGTTATTAAAATCCAACAGTTGCTCAGAGTATTCGCTGTACGACTTATAGTTCACATCCTTGATGCCTAATGTCAAACCCAGATAAACACGGTCGTTGATATTTCCGCTCAGGTTGAAGTCATAGGCACCGATATGACCTTTAGAAGCCTTGCGCATCAGGTAGCTGTTCGCATCGTTGTAGAACAGGTTACCCTCTTCATCACCCAGGAAGGCATTGTAGTAGAGGTAGTCCACCTGAGAGAAAGCGTTGGAGTTTCCGGTGATGGTATTACCGAAGTTCAGATCGAACAACTGCTCAAAGCCCTTGGCATAAGAGAGCTTGTTCTGCGATGCACCATTGAGTCCGTCGCTAACTTCAGTCAGATCGTTGAAGTTACGACTCTTGTGGTAGTTGAATGCGAAGTTCAGGAACGACCTCTCTCCCGACCGGTGCGCATAGACGAAACCGATCTGATCGAAGCTCACCTTTGTCTTCTTACCGATACTGAAGTCCTCTGCATCCTGCAACTCGAGACCGCTCAACGAGGTACTGGCCATGGTATGACGGAAGAGTCCGATACCTGCAGGGTTCGTACCGATGGTTGAAATATCAGCTCCCAGTGCTTCCATGGCACCACCCATACCTACATAACGAGCAGTTCCATTGAGATCTTCTGTAGCGATGTTGGCATTCTCGTACGTTTCTTGCGCTGCCATTGGCATTGCAGCCATAGCGAGTACAGCTATTGTAAATATCTTCTTCATATTCATTTCCTGATAATAATAATTAGTTAATAATCTTTATGGCTTTGTTCCAGAGCGCCCCTCCTTGGAGAGGCGCTGAGTGGATTTTATCTTCTGCCGCCGAAACGACCGCCGCCACCGCCGCCTCCAGTGCTGCCGCTGCTACGGGTTCCACCGCCGCCACCGCCACTGAAGCCGCCACCGCCAGTGCTACCGCTGCTTCTGCTGGTATTGACAGGAGTAGGTGTATAGGTACGGTTATTATTGGTGTTCACGTTGGTGTTGTTACGGTTATTGCCGAAACGTCCCGGAGAAGTTGCCGTTCCCCTGTTGTTACGGTTCTGGTTAGCTTCATAGGCACGTGTAGTCTGACCGTTGCCACGATAGCCGCCGTAGTTTCCACCTTTAGCAATCGTAGTACCAGGACGTCCTACTGTTCCGTGGTTGCTGGTACCTGTCACCCCGTTGCCGGAATAATGACGTACGCCGCCTGGAACATACCATGTAGTACCATAGTAAGCGTATCCCCAACGGTTATAGGGGTAGCCCCAGCCATAATAGCCATAGTACCAGGGATCGTAAATGCCATAGTAGCCATAGTACCAGGGATCGTACCAGCCGCCATAATAGCCAAACCAGGGATCATACCAGAATCCTGTATAGCGGTAACGCCAGTACGGACCGAATCCATAATAACCATAGAGCCACGGGTCATACCAGTAGTAGTCATCGAAACGACTCAGCCGGCGACTGTACTTATAGTCATCTTCCACCGAGAATTCCACCTTTGTGCCTGGATAGACAGCCAGTGTATCCGTTATATCCTCTGCACTCGTATGGAATTCAATGATATCATTGCCCAGAGAGTCAGTACCTATCTTCTTGAAATAGCTACTTGACTTACCACGACGATTGTACTCGTCCACGTCGCGGTTGCTGCCGCTAAGAGGAGCGGGAGAATCATTGATCACCTCGTAAGAGCTCATTGATTTCTTCACGCTCTTACTGGGGGTGAAGTAAACATCATCCTGAGCCACTGCGCCCAAAGATACGGCTCCGAAAAGGAGTGCTGATAAGATTAATTTTTTCATATCGCTCACATATATTTTAAATTCAGTGCAAAAATACGACATATTTTACTGCAAATATAAGGAATTTCCCTAATCAAAGATAGGATTTTCCCTATTTTTTTATACTTTTGCATCAAATTTAACACTGAGCATGAAATATTACGTAACGAAGTTCCGTATTTCTGCCCCAGACGTTCAAGGTGATGATCTTTCCGAACGCCTACAGGCAGCACGTGATATCCTGGCAGCACTTGTCGCTCAGGTAGGTTACGAATCGTTCGAGGAGACGGATACAGGTCTGAACGGTTATGTGCCTGCCGATATCTTTCATCAGGAAACACTGGATGAATGCTTGGAGGACTTCCCCATCGATTCCCTGCAGATTACCTGTGAGACGGAAGAGTTGGAAGACGCTGACTGGAATGCGACTTGGGAACAGGAGGGATTCGAACCTATTTATATCGGTGACCGATGTGTGATTCATAACCTGTCAAGACCTGCGGAGAAAGAATTCCCCTACGACATCGTGATTGATGCCAAGCAGTCGTTCGGTACTGGAACACACGAGACAACCCGTCTGATCGTATCAACCCTGCTGGACATGGATCTGGAGGGGAAGCGTGTTCTCGACTGCGGATGCGGTACGGGTATCCTCTCCATCGTTGCCTCCAAACGTGGTGCGAAAGAAGTGGTTAGTTATGATATCGATGACTGGTGCACGCAGAACACTGAACATAATGCGCAGCTGAATGATGTGAAGAACCTGGAGGTGTTGTTGGGCGATGCCCATGTACTGTCGCATGTATCCGGTGTTTTCGATGTGGTATTGGCCAACATCAATAGGAACATCCTATTAGCTGACATGCCTCGGTTCAAGGAGGTGATGACACATGGTTCTATCTTAATTATCAGCGGGTTCTACGAAGAAGACTCCATGATACTGGCAGAGAAAGCGGGTGAATTAGGAATGTCGTTACGCTGTGCCAATAGTGAGAACAACTGGTGCATGCTCCAGTTCCGTATAGAATAGCTTGCTTCTTGCCTCTTGCCTCTTGCTTCTTGCTTCTAATTAATACACAGCTGTTTCAAGTCGTAGTAGCTCCCGTTGTAGATATCAAAATCCACATAGCCCTTGATGCCAGGCAAACGCCCTGCATCAGTATGCTGCCAGAACTTCCACGGTCCGCTGTATTCCACCTTATCCACATAATAATGTGCTATCCAATAAGGATAGTCGTCAAACACGGGCGTACCCAGATAGTTCATCTTGAACTTGTAATAGGTATAGATAATCGGTTTGACATGGTATTTATCTTCCACAATATGCAACCAAGTAAGGATTTCCCGTTGGAAATCTTCGGTTGACATATCCTTGGGCTTATGCTCCACATCCAAAACCGGGGGAAGATCACCACGCTGCAAATGCACTTTCTTCAGGAAGAAATAAGCTTGGTCACGGGCAGATGACTTGTTACTCCAGAAGTGATACGCGCCACGTATAAACCCGTATTCCTGTGCGTTACGGAAATTATCGTTAAAGCGTTTATCTAATTGCGTGGAGCCTTCTGTTGCCTTGATAACCACAAAGCGGATGGGGCACTTTTCAATCATCGCATTACGCAGTTGGTCCCAGTCGATTTTACCTTGGTAATGACTGATATCAATGCCTCTGATTTCATAACCGTTTGGATTCTTCGCATCTCCATAGACAGCTCTCCATCGGAATCCGTAGGGACCCACGAAGAAATAATAAAACAACCAAACGTACAATCCTATAGCGAACAATCCTCCCAACCACCATGCCCAACGGGGATAGCCGCTCCAATGTCTTTTCTTATGTGATCGACGAGAGGATTTCTTTTTCATAGGAAGAATAATCGAAAGATGAGAGATGAAAGAGTTATCTCTCATCCCTCATCTTTCATTTATCATATAAAATTATTTCTGCTGTTCCAGAGCCAATGTCATGGTAGGCTGGTCGCATACCTCAGACGGTCCCCAATACTGGATAGGACCAGGATAGACATAAGCAGTCTTACGAGCCCACTCGTCACGATGAGCGGCAAACTCCTTGAAGGGAGCACCGTCAAGCTCAACGAGAGCCTTGCGGATCACGGGCTTCATCTCACCAGCACGCTTCTCCATATTCATCATCATGGTGATGGGCACACCACCGGCTTTCCACTCATCGGTCTTGGCTGTTGTATTCTTCACAATAGCCATGTAACCGGTCTTACCGTTGGCAATCAGCTGAGCAGCACTTGTTCCCAGTGCATAGCAATAGTCAGCATCAAAGTTAGAAGGAGCGGCGCAACGTCCTTCATAGCCGAAGAAGTGGTGCTGCGTACCGAACTTACCAACATACTTACCTTCCTTCTTCATCTTCTCAAGTCTCTGGGCTACCATCGTAGAGAGCAGCTTCTCTGTCTCAATCAGAGAAACCTGTACGTTTCCATGAGGATCACGGTCGAGAGCCAGCTGACGGGCTACACCTACAGGCAGACTGTTGAACACCTTCAGGTTCTCCTCGGTGAGGTGACTCTTGGCAAAGTCAACCTGCTCGTCACGGCTGATCTCCTTAGCCTCTGGCAAAGCCAGCACGTCGTTCAGCTGAGCAATCAGTTTCTTAATGGCAGGAATGAACTCAATGACACCTTCCGGAATAATGACAGTACCGAAGTTGTTACCGTCGGCAGCACGCTGAGCAACAGCATTAGCGATATATTCCACGATATCGTCAAGGCTCATACCCTTAGCCTCCACCTCCTCAGAAATCAGACAGATGTTCGGCTGGCACTGCAGAGCACACTCCAAAGCGATATGAGAAGCAGAACGTCCCATCACCTTGATGAAGTGCCAGTACTTGCGGGCAGAATTACAGTCGCGCTCGATATTACCAATGAGCTCAGAGTAAGTCTTACAAGCAGTATCGAAACCGAATGAAGTCTCGATCTGGTCGTTCTTCAGGTCACCGTCGATGGTCTTCGGACAACCGATCACCTGAACGCCGTACTTCTTAGCTGCATAGTACTCAGCGAGCACACAAGCATTGGTATTAGAGTCATCACCACCGATAATCACGATAGCCTTGATGTCGAGTTCACGGATAATCTCCAATCCTTTCTCAAACTGATCAACCTTCTCCAGCTTGGTACGACCGGAACCGATCATGTCGAAACCACCTGTATTGCGGTAGTTATCAATGAAGTCTGCAGTAATCTCCATATACTGATGGTCAACCAGACCGCCAGGACCGAGGATGAAGCCGAAGAGACGGTTCTCGGGATTCAGCTTCTTAATAGTATCGAAAAGACCGGTAATCACATTATGTCCACCAGGGGCCTGACCGCCACTGAGGATGACACCGACATTCATCTTTGCTGTGTTAGCAACGTCGCTCTGCTCAAATTCGATAAGCGGCATTCCGTAAGTGTTGGGGAAGAGAGCCTTGATTTCTTCCTGGTTATCCACGCTCTGAGTGGGAGCACCTTCTTTTACCTTTACTGCACCTTGAAGAGCCTTTGGCAATTTAGGCTGATAAGCAGCCCTTGCCAGCTGCAATGCACTTTTTTCCATAATCCTGTAAAATGTTTATTGAATTTATTGTTGTATATCCTTACTAGTTCAAAAATCAAGTGCAAAAATACGCTTTTTTCGGGAGATTTAGAAAGAAAAGAGAATAAAATCAGTGATTTAAGATAATTTTTATCGTTCTTTGCATCATGTTCACAAAAAAAATGCTATATTTGTCACATGAAGTTAACAAATAGGTAATGAAAGGAACGATTGTATATGTTGAACAAAAGAGAATTAAAGAAAACCATCAATTACATCTGCAGTGAATTATTCGCAGAGTGTGTAGCGGCTTCGTTGTATAGTGGGAAGCCCAACCAGGACAATGTAGAAGCTCTTCTATCTTCCATCTTGCACATTCAAAGCGACTATGTGAAACGCATCTCACATCCCGAACCAGGTATTCCGCAGAAGAAATACTTCAGAATCCTGATCAATGATTTCAACAAGGATGTTTCAGAGTTTATCGATCAGATAGGCAACTTGAATTAACAGATATGATACAGAGTTTTTGTCGTTGGCTATTATACAAACGTATGGGGTGGACAAAGGAGATTACTGTTGCCCACCCCGATAAGTACATCATATGTTTAGCTCCCCACACCAGCAACTGGGATTTCCTTCTTGGACAACTCTACATGCGGGCGGAAGGCTATACGATTAATTTCCTCATGAAGAAAGAGTGGTTCCGGTGGCCGTTGGGAAACCTGTTCCGACGCATCGGAGGCATTCCTGTGTGGCGTTCCAAGAAATCGAGTATGACCGACAACCTTGCGGAAACAGCCATGCAGGAAAAGACGTTCCATCTGTGCATCACGCCGGAAGGAACGCGATCGTTGAACCCTGATTGGAAAAAAGGTTTCTATTATATTGCCCTCAAGGCGCAGATACCCATCCTGTTGTATGGTCTCGATTACGAGAAGAAACTGATTCGCTGCACCCGCAGCATCATCCCTACAGGTGATATCGACAACGAGATGCGGGAAATCAAATTGTATTTCAAGGATTGTAAGGGAAAGAAACCAGAGTTGTTCACTATTGGCGAGATTTAAGACGCATGAAGAAAAAGATTGTTTTTGCATTCACCTGTCTGCTTTTATGGAGTTGTGGAACCCATCGGGTTGTGAATGATAACAGACCAGTGCAAGGTTCTATTCCTGTACAGACAGGGAAGACGGATAAAGTAGAAGAAGTAGAGAAAAGAGTCCAGTACGAGAAGGAACCATGGGTAAAGAACCTGTCAAGACCCTTCGAGATTACCCAAGGATTACAAGATAGACATGTTTCCCTCTGGGCCAGTCATGGCTATTATTATGATATCCCCAAGGGCACCTGGAAATGGCAGCGCCCATCCCTGTTCGGTACCACCGAGGACCTGTTCACGCAGACCATCGTGGTTCCCTATCTCATTCCGATGCTGGAGAAAGCAGGCGCCAACGTGTTCACTCCCCGTGAACGCGACTGGCAAAAGCATGAGCTGATTGTGGATAACGACCACTCTCAGTCGCCCAACTACATGGAGACAAATACCCAGAACAAATGGAAAGATGCTGACGTGAAAGGCTTTGCCTTGCATCAGGGAGCCTATCACGATGGGGAGAACCCGTTCCTGGCAGGAACAGCGCGTATGGTCAAGACCACCCATGCCAATCCCAGTTTAATCACCTACCAGCCTCAGTTCGAGGAATCAGGCAGTTATGCTGTCTATGTGAGCTACCCCACCTTGGAGAACAGTGTGGACAACGTGCAATATACGGTCTATCACCAAGGACAGGCTTCGGTGTTCAGCGTAAACCAGCGCATGGGCGGTAGCACGTGGGTATATCTGGGCACCTTCCATTTCGACCGCGGTTGCAGTCGTCTCAACAGCGTGGTGGTGAGTAACCTGAGTGACCAGAAAGGTGTTGTCACTTCCGATGCGGTCCGCTTCGGTGGAGGAATGGGAAATATCACCCGTGCCGGCTCCGTCAGCGGAATGCCCCGCGCTTTGGAGGGATCACGTTACTATGCCCAATGGGCGGGCGCTCCCTATGAGGTGTATAGCAGTAAGAACGGACAAGATGACTATGCCGATGACATCAATGTGCGGTCGCTCATGACCAACTGGATTGGTGGCGGCTCACGTTATATGCCTACGTTAGAAGGAAAGCATGTGCCCATCGAACTGTCATTGGCCGTTCATAGTGATGCGGGCTTTGCCAAGGACTTCGCCTCACTGACAGGTTCACTGGGAATCTATACGACCAATTTCCACGATGGTATGTTGAACAACGGTGACAGTCGTGATCAGTCGCGTATCTTTGCCTCATTACTGTTGAACAACCAGAAAAACGATCTAAACAAACTGTACGGTCTCGACTGGCCTGTTCGGGATATCCGTGATGCGAACTATTCCGAGACTCGTCTTCCCGAAGTACCTTCGGCCATCATGGAAACCCTGTCACACCAGAATTTCCCAGATATGCGACTGGCGCAGGATCCTACTTTCCGGTTCGCATTGGCACGCAGTGTGTATAAGTCTATTCTTCAGTTCCTCTCGAATAGGCACGACAAGAACTATGTCGTTGCTCCCCTCCCACCCCAGGACCTGCGGGTGGAGTTCACCGGGGCCGATGAGGTGACACTGAGTTGGGAGGATCAGGACGACCCTCTGGAGAAAACGGCCAAGCCCACTTCCTATGTTGTCTATACCTCCAAGGGTGCAGGCGGCTTCGATAACGGTCAGGTCA
This sequence comes from uncultured Prevotella sp., assembly GCA_900314935.1. Lineage (GTDB taxonomy): Bacteria > Bacteroidota > Bacteroidia > Bacteroidales > Bacteroidaceae > Prevotella. The sequence goes on along the minus strand of OMXE01000011.1, from coordinate 61,391 downwards.
TCAAGAGTCGTTCATGCAAGATGAACCTGCAGCCAGGTGTCATCTATAACTTCAAGGTATCTGCCATCAACAAAGGTGGTGAGAGCTTCCCCTCGGAAACGCTCACAGCCTTGCATCATGCCGGGGCTACCCGTTCCATCATGATTGTCAACGGGTTCCGCCGACTGGCCCCTCCTGCCGTTCGCAACACCACCAACGAGCAAGGTTTCGACTTCGACATCGACCCGGGTGTGAGCGACGGGACAACGGCCGGATGGGGTGGTAAGCAGATTTGTTTCGACAAGAGTCAGGCCGGTCTTGAAGGTCCGGGCGCCCTTGGCTATAGCGGTCAGGAATGGGAAGGACAGTTCCTGGTTGGTAATGAGTTCAACTACCCCACCACCCATGCCGAGGCTATGCGCAGTATGCTGCAATACAATGTCACCAGCTGCAGTGCCAGCTCGGTGGAGAGCGGAAAGGTGGATCTGATGAAATACCATCTCGTGGATATGCTCTACGGACTGGAGAAGAACGATCCCAACGCATTAGGGTCGTACAAGACCTTCCCTTCCCGCATGCAGGACATCCTCACCAAGTACACCCGCAGCGGTGGTGCCTTACTGGTGAGTGGTGCTTATCTTGGGTGTGACATGCGTTCAAAGGCCGACTCCACCTTTATGCGGAACATCCTGAAGGTGAGCTATGGTGGAACCATCCGAAACAGTAATGACTCCATCATCAGCGGTATGGACACCACCTTACCCATCTACCGCATGCTCAATGAAGAGCATTATGCTGCCACATCCACCGATGTGCTGAACCCCTTGCAGCCCGCCTACTGCGCACTCACCTACTCCAATGGCACCTCTGCCTGTGTGGCCTACGACGGGAATGACTATAAGTCGTTCACCATCGGCTTCCCCTTCGAGTGCATCACCTCGTCAAGGAAACGGGCGGCGGTGATGAAAGCTATCATCAATTTCCTCATACCGTAAATTCATTCATTACAACCATGTATAAAATACAAGCAAACGCATCTGGCACCAGAAGCATCGAGGTAACGGATGCTCATCTGGAAACCATCGGGAGATATGCACTCCTGAAAAACCTCATCGACAGCAATGGTATCATCGACGAGGCTGTTCTCGACAAGCTGAAACTGAACTGCCGCGCAATCCTTGAGTCGTTGCCCGAGGTGGACCGTGACCTGATGGATCTTTGTCTCGACGTGATCTATCACAAGAACATGAAAGCCTTAGGACTGACCAACCTGGTTCAACTCTATGTGACGTGGGAGGAGAAGAAGGCCGCTAACGAAGAAGTATGAAGGAATACCGCCTGACTGATTTTCTCCCTACTACCAAGAAGGAGATGGAGCTGCGGGGATGGGATTACGTGGATGTGATCCTGTTCTCGGGTGATGCCTATGTGGATCATCCTTCTTTCGGTGCAGCGGTCATCGGTCGGGTTCTCGAATCACATGGCTATCGGGTGGCCATCATACCCCAGCCCGACTGGCATGGCGACTATCGCGACTTCAAGAAACTCGGGCGACCTCGTCTGTTCTTCGGTATCTCACCGGGGTGTATGGACTCGATGGTGAACAAATACACCGCCAACAGACGACTGCGGTCGGAGGATGCTTACAGTCCTGATGGCAGGCACGACTGTCGTCCGGAATACCCTACCATTGTCTATAGCCGTATCCTCCGTCAGCTCTACCCCGATGTACCCATTGTCCTGGGCGGCATAGAGGCTTCCCTTCGCCGACTCACCCACTACGACTACTGGCAGGATAAACTCAGGAAGTGTATCCTCTGTGACTCCGGTGCTGACATCATCAGCTACGGTATGGGTGAGAAGACTGTTGTAAGCATCGCCCAACGATTGGCCGGGGGTGAGGACATCAAACAGTTACATGACCTTCCCCAGACCGTCTATCTGGCTAAGGAGAAAGACATTCCAGGAGGAATCACCAACGACGATATCGTGTTGCACTCCCATGAGGAGTGTCTGCGTAACAAAAGAGCGGAGGCCGAGAACTACCGACATATTGAAGAGGAGTCGAACAAATACCATGCGCAGCGCCTGCTGCAGAAGGTAGATGGGATATATGCAGTGGTCAATCCGCCCAATCCACCCATGACAACCGATGAGCTCGATGCTTCCTTCGACCTCCCCTATACCCGTCTGCCGCATCCCAAGTATAAGGGCAAGCGTATTCCTGCCTATGAGATGATCAAGCACTCGGTGAATATCCACCGTGGCTGTTTCGGCGGTTGTGCTTTCTGCACCATCTCTGCCCACCAAGGTAAGTTCATTACCTGTCGCAGTAAGGAGAGTATATTAAAAGAGGTAAGACAGGTAACCGAGATGGACGACTTCAAAGGCTACCTCAGCGATCTGGGCGGTCCGTCGGCCAACATGTACGGCATGCATGGTCGTAACCTCCTTGCCTGTGAGAAATGCAAGCGCCCTTCCTGCATCCATCCGCAGGTCTGTCCGAACCTGAACACCGACCACTCTGCCCTGCTGGATATCTACCATGCTGTGGATGCCCTGCCAAAGGTGAAGAAGAGTTTCATCGGCAGCGGTGTACGCTACGACCTTCTATTGCACCACAGCAAGGATGAGAAGAGTAATGAGGCAGCAAGGCAATATACTCGCGAGCTGATCTGCAAACATGTAAGCGGACGACTGAAGGTGGCGCCTGAACACACTTCCGACAAGGTGCTCTATCTGATGCGAAAGCCTTCCTTCCAGCAGTTCGAGCAGTTCAAACGCATCTTCGACCGTATCAACCGCGAGGAGAACATGCGCCAGCAGCTCATACCCTATTTTATCAGCAGTCATCCAGGCTGCAAGGAAGCCGACATGGCTGAGCTGGCGGTCATCACCAAACGACTGGATTTCCACTTGGAGCAGGTGCAGGACTTCACGCCAACGCCCATGACCATTGCCACGGAGATGTGGTATTCAGGTTATGATCCCTACACCTTAGAACCCGTCTTCTCGGCCAAGACGGCACGTGAGAAGCTTGCCCAGCGCATGTTCTTCTTCTGGTATAAACACGAAGAACGCCGCCATATCGAACAGGAGCTCAAGCGCATCGGTCGTCCCGACCTGATTTCAAAGCTATACTATAAAGGAAAGAAATAAAAGCCCAGAATGTTTTTGGTCAACATTCTGGGCTTTGTCTTAAGTAAACGTACTCAGTTCATCATCCGAAATAGCGCTTCAGCAAACCTGCGAAGCCTGCTCCATGACGAGCCTCGTCCTTGGCCATTTCATGAACCGTGTCGTGGATAGCATCAAAGCCGGCAGCCTTGGCATTCTTGGCAATGCGGAACTTATCCTCGCATGCACCAGCCTCAGCAGCAGCACGTTTCTCCAGATTGGTCTTGGTATCCCAAACGCACTCGCCCAGGAGCTCAGCAAAACGACTGGCATGGTCGGCCTCCTCAAAAGCATAACGCTTGAAAGCCTCAGCAATCTCGGGATAGCCCTCACGATCAGCCTGACGAGCCATAGCCAGATACATACCAACCTCACCGCACTCCCCATTGAAATGGTTACGGAGGTCGTTAATCATCTCCTCGCTCACACCCTCGGGTTTGCCGTCACCGATACGATGAACGGTAGCATAGGTAACATCACCATCCTCCTTCAGTTCAGAGAACTTGGAAGCAGGAGCCTTACAAATCGGGCACTTCTCAGGTGCAGCATCGCCTTCATAGATATATCCACAAACGGCGCAAATAAACTTTTTCTTCATAATCCTTGGTTTTAGGTACAAATAGCTTTTATTATCAATCGTCAATTATCTAAATGCTTAACTCATCAAGCACCTTGATCAGTTTCTTATCAAACGGCTTGTCACTTCTGATGGCCTCGGAGAATGGAACATACACCACCTCGTTGTAACGCAGACCAATCATCACGTTTCGTTGTCCCTGCAGGATGGCCTCGATGGCCCCCACACCGGTACGTCCCGCCAGAATACGGTCGTGTGCTGTAGGACGACCGCCTCGCTGCAGATGTCCTAAAATGGAAACACGCACATCGTAGTTGGGGAACTCCTTCCGCACACGATCGGCATAGTAGAGGGCACCGCACTTAGGACTCTCCGACACGATGACGATGCAGCTCTTCTTCGACTTACGAATACCACGCTCCATGAACCGTGCCAACTGGTCCACATCGGTAGAATCCTCCGGTATAATGGCAGCCTCAGCACCACTGGCAATCGCACTGTTCTGTGCCAGGAAGCCAGCATCGCGCCCCATCACCTCGACGAAGAAGATACGCTCATGACTCTGTGCTGTGTCACGGATTCGGTCAACACACTCCATGATGGTGTTCATCGTTGTGTCATAGCCAATCGTGGAATCCGTTCCATAGAGGTCGTTGTCGATGGTTCCCGGCAGTCCGATACAGCACACATCAAACTCCTCAGCAAAGATACGGGCACCCGTAAGAGAGCCGTTTCCGCCGATGATGACCAGTGCATCAATGCCGTTCTTCACCATATTGTCGTAGGCTTTCTGCCGACCTTCCTTTGTCATGAAGTCCTTCGAACGCGCCGTCTTCAGGATCGTTCCACCCATATTGATGATACCGCTCACATTCTCGGTGGAGAACTCCTTGATCTCATTATTGATCAGTCCGTCCCATCCACGATAGATACCTTTGATCTTGAAGCCGTTGTATATACCGGCACGGGTCACCGCACGGATGGCGGCATTCATTCCTGGAGCGTCACCACCAGAGGTCATCACTCCTATCGTCTTGATTTTTGCCATATACCTTTAATATATACTATGTTTTGTTTCGATGATCAGCCCAGCAGACACAGGGCGAGGATGCCCAGTATCCAGGAGAGGATTACCACCCATCCCACATTCTTCAGATACCATCCCATATGAATGTTCTCCATCTTCATCAGCGCCAGTCCGCTCACACTTCCCAACAGAAGCACATTACCGCCCATCGACGAACTGTATGCCACCATCTTATAGAACATATCGTTCTCGGGCAGCGACGGGTAGAGCGAGAAGAAGCTCACGGAGGTTGCGAAGGTGTCGAGCACGGTACTGATGGCTCCCGACAGGATGCCGAACACCCATACATAATCGACATACTGACTGCACTGTCGTGACAGCCAGGCAATGGCGCCGGTTTCCTGTACCACGCCCAGCGCCAAGATGATACCCATCACAAAGAGCATCAGCTGGAGGACACCATATTGAAGTACCCGCGGTGTGCGCCGCTGGATCATCTGTTCCACATTCATCAGCTTACGGTTCACCACCTCGTTCACGATCCACAGAACGGCCAATACACATAAGGCACCCAGGAACGGACTGAGTTTGGTGATGGCACGGAAAGATGGGATGAACCACAGACCGCCAATGCCGACGATCAACATCAGCAGGCGCTGCCACACCTTCAGGTTCGTATCGTCACCACGGTAGGGCATTGATGTCCACTGTGAGTCAATCCGCTCGGGTAGCATCCGTGACAGCCACCAGGTGGGCAACAGCCATGATATCAGACAAGGAACGGCCAGAGATACGGAGAAGTTCGTAGCCGTCACCGATCCTTTCGTCCAGAGCACCAGACCCGTCGGATCGCCAATCACCGTGAGTGCTCCACCGCAACTGGCCGCAATCACGATGGCCGAGCCATAGATCATGCGCTGTCGGCGGTTCGGCACAATCTCGTGCATCATCACCAACATCATGGTGGTTACCGTAAGGTTATCAAGATTGGCAGAGATCACGAAGGTGATCATCGTCATCACCCACAATAGCTTCTTGCTCTTGCGCGTCCGCATCATCTGCTTGAGGAAGTCGAAGCACCCGTTATTGTTCAGTACCTCCACGATGGTCATGGTAGCCAGAAGGAACAAGACAATCTCCGCACCACGTCCCACATACTTCAGGAAGACGTTCTGTGAGATATATTCCTTAACGGCAACACTTGTAGGATTGGCACCGCCCAGGAAGTCGATATACTCGCTGGGATGCTGACTCATCACGAAGTCAGAGCCATAACAGATATAGAGCACCCACCCCACCGTACCAGCAAAGATGGCAGCTGCCGCTTTGTTGATCTTCGTCATGCTACTGGTTGCTATCAGCACATAACCGATGAGTAATATCGCTACAATTATCAACGTCATTCCCTAATCCTCGTTTTAGCGACAAAGATACAAAAGAAAAAAGAAAAACAAGTGATTATTAAGAATTATTAGAAAAAAATGTCAGCGAGCCTGTCGGAACAGTCGGAAAGAAATCCACAGACTCAGCAGTCCCATGACGATTCCCGATGCCCAATACAGCCAGCCATGGAGACAACAGGTAATGGCATACACCGCCAAGGCAATCGGCAACTGGTATTTGGCGAAACGGAACACGGTGGAAGATACCTTGTAATGGTACTTATACCGCGTGAAGATATTGACCACAATGATGTCAATCAGTCCGGTAACCAGCAGTCCCGCACCCGTTCCAGGCAGTCCGAACAGCATATAGCCGCCCACCACAGCGATGACCATCACCACGGCACTGTAGGCTTCCAGGAAGAGGTACGACCAGGAGTCGCCCTTGGCCAAGGTAAGATAAGCCACTGGTAGTTTCATGGCACGGAGATACATGGCCAGAACGGTAATCTGTATCATCGGTACCACGTCAAGAAACTCCTTACTATACAACAGCTGTACGATAATCGGCGCACCGATACTGAAGGCCACCAACAGCGGGGAGATCATCAGCAGCGACACCTCCACCTGGTGATTCACCGTATTGCTCATCTGATGCATATCATGACCGACGGCAGCCAGGCGTGGGTAATAGTCGGTTTCCATGGAAGTGAAGACCATTCCTGCATAGGTCACCGACATCATAAAACCAGCATTGTACAAACCCAACATGTTCAGCGAAGCGATGTTGTTCAGAGAGGCACGGATCAGGAAGTCGGCTCCACTACCGAAGATGCCGGCCACGACAAAGGCAATTCCCAGACGGATCATGGGGAGTCCTTCACCCCACAGGCTTCGTTCAAAATGAAACGACCAAGGAAACACCCGATGAGAGTAGCGTATCGTCAACAACATCTGCGTAAAGGTAATCAGCGTGATGGTGGGGATGATACCCTTCTGTCCGTAGAAATAGATAATGGGTGTAGTGAAGACCAAAGCCAGGAACACGTTCCAAACAGAAACCTTAGCCAGATTCCTTAACCGCCTGGCTGACTTCAATATAGCCGTTTCTCCTCCAGTGATAGCCAACATGGCAACAGTAGGTGCCAGCAGCACGAAATGCTTCACGTGGTTTCCCCAACTGAAAGAGAAATTATTGAGTAGCGGACCGGCCAGGGCACATGCGAAAAAGCCGATAACAGCTGTTGCCAAGGCCCATTGACGAATCACACGCACATGTCTCTTCACCTGCTCTTCATTACCTTTTTCATACAGTTCCGACAAGGTCTTGACCGAGCTGGTGGCAATCCCTAAGTTGGTGGCATTCGACAATAAAGCAATGGCACTGTTGAAGAGCGACATCAAACCGATGCCGCCCGGACCGAGAATCAGTGCTACCAGTTTGTTTCGTACCAGACCGATGAAGATGTTCAAGGCCTGAATACTGCCAAACAGACTGGTGTATTTCAGGATATGATGGTAACTGCTATTGGTATTATTGTCCATGCTCATACAATAAAACGAATCAATTGGAGATTTATTATACAAACCTACCAAGAAAGAATCAAGAATTTCTTGCATTTTCTTTGTGGTCTCAGCATTTTCCTATATCTTTGCAGCAAAAGCAAAGACGATATGAACCAGGCACCTTTGGTGAGTTTCATCATCACCTATTACAACCTGCCCGTTGACATGCTCCATGAGTGCATCGGGAGTATCATGCAGCTTCCGCTACAGTCGGAAGAGCGTGAGATCATCCTGATTGACGACGGGTCGGATATCACCCCACTGAATGAGATCATCGACTACCGCGATGAGGTGATCTACCTGCGCCAGCATAACCAAGGACTGAGCACGGCCCGTAATGTGGGTGTTGACATCAGCAAGGGTCGGTACATTCAGTTCATTGATGCCGACGACTGTCTCATCAAGGGTGGCTACGAACATTGCCTGAGCATCTTGCGCAAGGAATCGCCCGACATGGTAATCTTCAATTTCACCCGTGAAGGAACCGATGTTGACACCCCTTATCTGTTCGACGGACCCGTCAGTGGCACGGAGTATATGCATCACAACAACCTGCGGGCATCGGCCTGCGGTTATGTGTTCAGCAGGAAGACCTTAGGAGAGCTGCGGTTCACGCCCCAGTTGCTGCATGAGGATGAGGAGTTCACCCCCCAGCTCATTCTCCGCGCCGATACGATATATAGTACCGACACTTGTGCCTACTACTATCGTGTTCGTGAGAATTCCATCGTTCACAACGATGATACCCAATGGAGAATCAAGCGCCTGGACGATGCCGAATATGTCATCATGCAGCTGGATCACCTGGCCAACACCCTCGCTTCGTCAGAGAGGATCGCCCTGCAGCGACGTGTGGCCCAGTTGACCATGGACTATATCTATAACATCATCATGCTCACCCACAGTGAGCAGCAGCTGGAAGAGCGTCTTACCCGATTGCAGAAATGTGGGATGTTCCCCTTGCCCGCCCGCGACTACACGCAGAAATACAAATGGTTCCGCAAGATGACCAACAGTAAGACAGGACGGAAGATCCTCATGCGCATCCTACCCTTGTTATGGAAAGAAAGATGAAAATCCTGCTGCTCAACGATTACAGCGGTCTGCACGCCACTTTGGGTAAAGGACTGAAGGAACGGGGACATGAGGTGACGGTGGTGTCCAACGGTAACGGATGGCGCAACTACCCCCGCGATATTTCATTGGTCAGACATTCTTCCTCTCATCTCGAAGGAATCAGATACCTGATGCATGTCTGGGCCACCCTGCCCAAGCTTCGTGGTTACGATATCGTGCAGCTCATTAATCCCATTTTCTTTGATGTCAGACCCGAGCGTCTGTTCCCCATCTACCGCTACCTGCGCAAACATAATAAAAAGGTGGTGCTCGGGGCCTTCGGCGAGGATTCCATCTGGGCCAGGACCTGTATGGAGAAAAAGCCGCTAAGGTATAGCGACCATAATATAGGCGATGAGGTGAGAACCGATCCCGCCTCCACCCGACTACTCGATGTATGGGTGGGAACATCGCACGAACGACTGACGAAAATGATTGCCAACGACTGTGACGGTATCGTGGCTTGTCTGTATGAGTACATGGCGGTCTATCAGCCCTTGTTCCCTAAGAAGACAACCTTTATTCCCCTGCCCATAGAGATACCGTCGGAACAGGCGCCCATCACAGAAAGGGACCATACGAAAACCCGGATATTCATTGGTATTGATGCGCAACGAAGCGACTATAAAGGAACCGACATCATGCTTCCTGCGGCAGAAAAGGTCTTGGAGAGGCATCCCGACAAGATGGAACTGGTAAAGGCGGTAAGCGTTCCCTTTGCCGAATACCAGCAAATGATGAACGGTAGTGATGCCATCCTGGATCAGCTATACAGCTATACGCCCTCCATGAACTCCCTGTTGGCTATGTCGAAAGGTATTATCGACATCGGAGGAGGCGAACCCGAGAACTACGAGATCCTTCATGAGGATGAGCTACGCCCCATCATCAATGTCCTGCCTACGGCCGAGAGTGTGGAACAAGAAGTGGAGAATCTCATTATGCATCCGGAGCGTATTCCTGAACTGAAACGACAGAGCGTGGAATATGTGCGGCGGCATCACGACTACCGGAAAGTGGCAGAGCAGTACGAGGCGTTCTATAGTTCGCTGTTGCGGTAATATTACATACAATCCCGCAACACCGTTTCCAACTGGGCAGCAATCACTTGGGGCGACACCTTCTCGGAAACAATCTTTGAGAAGAGCTCCCCTTCCCCATCAGTGAGCTGCATCACCTCACACATCTTATCAGCAATCGCTTCAGCATCGTCTATAGGTGCAACGAAACAGCCCTTGTCAATCCTGACGTTCTGGGGTACGGCCTCCGTCGTGACCACTGGAATACCCGTACTCATGGCCTCCAGCAACACCAGACCTTGGGTCTCATCGCGGGTGGCCAGAACCAAGGCATCACTCTGGTACAGCAGCTCCCTGACGGCCTGTTTGTCAAGGTTCCCACAAGGATGGATATGAGGGGCACACGACAGATGACTGAACAACTGGCGACATGCGTTTCCATCTGTTCCTTCACCAGCAACATACAATTCAGTTTGCGGATGCTGGTTATGGACCTGCTGGAAGGACTTGAACAGGACATCATATCCCTTGCGACGCACATATTTCCCAAGACAGACGAAACGGAACGGACGGTTATTCTTGTCTTCGCGACGACGATAGGAGAAGAAATCCACATCAATCATGTTCGAAATGGCCGTCCACCGGTAATCCTTTCCAAATAAGGGGGAAAGATCATCCACCACTTCCTCAGCAACAGGAATCACCCGTTCTGCATGCTCATATACCGTGCGCAGCAAAGGGATCTGCCATGCGTTGGCGGTATCTTCTCCGAATTCTTCCTTCAGCGCCATCAACGACAAATGCTCGGTCACCACATACGGTATTCCCTCCTCTTTACCAATCAGCATGGCGGCATACCCAGCCCATTTGGCACAATGGGCATGCAGGATATCAGGACGACCATATTGCTTCTCGTATCCCTTGAACATCTGTCTGACGATCTTCACCCAACGATGCACATTGGGCCGGATCATCAGCGGAAGACCGCGCATATACGACTGATAGACGGGAACGCCCTGCATCTCCGTGAAATGACGGCGATAAGGGAATGTGAAATAATCTTTCGGACTCTTTTTTACGGATAACTGCACATTACTGATAATCCGCACCTCATGTCCCAAGGAACGGAGGGCCTTCGACTGTTCCAAACAGAACTCACCACCATAAGGCGGGAAGAAAGAAGGGATCTCAACGATGTGCATGGTTTGAAGATTAAAGATTAAAGATTAAAGATTAAAGAATAAAGATTCCAAGAAAAAAGAAAGAGGCATGGCTAACGCCTGCCTCCTCATTTCCTGTTTGCAAAAAGATTAAGCCTCTGCGGGTGCCTCCTCAGCGGGAGCGGCTTCCTCTGCAGGAGCTTCTGCCTCTGCCTGAGCGGCAGCAGCAGCGGCCTTCTTCTCAGCCACCTTCTGGGCAATAGCCTCGTTAATCTTCTTCTCAGCCTCGAGCTCCTTAGCAGCAGCATCCTTCTTAGCTTTAGCATCCTGCTGACGGATAGCATCGAAACCCTTTAACTTCTCTTCTTTCCATGCATCGAACTTCTTCTGAGCAGCTGCTTCATCGAAAGCACCCTTCTTCACACCTGTGCGGAGATGCTTCATCATATAAACACCTTCCTTCTTCAGGATAGTACGAACGGTGTCTGTAGGCTGTGCGCCTACCTCTACCCAGTAGAGTGCACGGTCGAAATTCAAATCTACTGTGGCGGGATTGGTGTTAGGATTGTAAGTACCAATCTTCTCAGTAAATCTACCATCTCGTGGTGCTCTTGCATCTGCGATCACGATGCTGTAGAAAGCATAGCCTTTGCGACCGCCGCGCTGCAATCTGATTTTTGTTGCCATAATTGAATGTTTAATGTTTAATGTGATAAATTTGAATCTCATGCTACCATCTCGTGATAGCGGCTGCAAAGGTACTACTTTTCAAGAAGAAAGTAGCATATAGGTGGAATATTTATGAAAAGTATAAGGATTTTTTAACACTTATCCCGCCTGCATCTGTCGTAAGAGTTCCCGTTGACGGTCGGAAAGATGGATTGGCAACTGCACCTGATAGGTAATGATCAGATCGCCAAACGTACCGTCACCGCGATCGTACCCCTTCCCTCTCAGTCGTACCCTCGTACCAGGTTGCGTTTCCGGCTTTACCTTCAGCTTGATCTTCGCACCGGTACTCAGCTGAAGCATCACCTCACCACCGAGCAAGGCTGTATAGAGATCGATGTTCACCGTTGCGTTCATCTCGCCGCTGCTCTGACGACTGAAGCCTTGGGCACGTGTTTTCCTTCCTCCGCCGAACAGATCCTGGAAGAAACTGCTGAAGCCGCCACTGCCATTGAAGGTACTGAAGTCGAAGCCCTCGAAGGGTGAGCCGCCCTGCTGCGACCAGTTGAAGCCCCCACCCTGCTGGTTCATCGCGTCCATCTCTTTCCAGCGTTCGCCATATTGGTCGTATTTCTTTCGCTTCTCAGGATCGCCTATCACATCATACGCCTCCGACAAGGCCTGGAATTTCGCCTTGGCCTTGGGATCATCAGGATGCAGATCGGGATGGAACTGCTTAGCTCTTTTCAGATAAGCCTTCTTCACATCCTTCTGCGGAATATCCTTTGTAACACCTAAAATCTTGTAATAGTCAATAAATGCCATAATCGTTTCTCCTTTCTAAAAGGATGACAGCAAAAAGTATGCCAGCGACACCCTTGTAGAAACGTTATCTGGGTAATTCCGAGAACCGCCGTTTACCTTTGATATAATACTGCCACAGCAGACTGATCGGTCGGCGTTCAGCCACAACGGGCATCACCCTGCTCCGCTGCAGTTCGTCACGGTCGGCCTTGAAGTCTTTCTTCCACCGCTTGAAATCACGCCTTGCCCGGTAGATGGCCTTGAAGTCGCCCACGTTCCTGTTCACCAGCAGCGTTTCGTAGGCGGCCACATAGTCGAGCACCCACCGCCAGCGCATCACATGTCGCAACTCCTTGTCGGGCAAGTTCTTATACAACATGGTCAGGTTGTTGCGGAAATTCAGGTAGGTCTTCATGGGATTTCCCTTGGGTAGCGTACCGCCGCCTACATGGAACACCTTGCTCTCCGGGATGCAATACACCTTCCGTCCTATCATCCGCAGGCGCCAGCACAGATCGATCTCCTCGTTATGTGCGAAGAACCGTCCGTCGAAACCGTTTGCTTTCCAATAGTCATCGGCACGGATTACCAGACAGGCCCCCGTGGCCCACATCACCTCACAGGTGTAGTCATACTGTCCATGGTCATCTTCCACACTGTCAAAGAGTCGGCCCCGACAGAACGGGTAGCCGTATTTATCGATGAAGCCACCGCAGGCACCTGCATACTCAAAAGCCTCCTTGTTGGCCACCGACAGCAGTTTCGGCTGACAGGCCGCCACCTCCTCATGACTGTCCATAAAGCTGATGAGGGGTTCCAGCCAATGAGGTGTCACCTCCACGTCGCTGTTCAAGATTACGTAATAGGTAGCCTCCACCTGCTGCAACGCCTTGTTATAGCCGTCGGCAAAGCCCCAGTTCTTCTCCAGCTGAATCAGTCGCACCTCAGGATAGTGCTCCTTGAGAAAGGGAACCGACTCATCTGTCGAGGCATTGTCGGCTACATACACCGTTGCCTCACCGCGGGAATGCTCCAGCAGTGTATCCATGTACTTCGACAGCATCTTCACGCCGTTCCAGTTCAGTATAACAATCGCAACCTTATCCACTTATCACTTGTTACTTGTCACTTGGCTGTGCTTTCAACGCCGTGCGATCATGATTAAATCCGCCCAGCGTAACTTGTACAATCTGGTTATCAAGCGCATTATTCCCTTCTGCCGGCGGCAGTTCCACACGGATATAGTTCCTTGTGAATCCATGCATGGCCCTGCCCCGCGAAGCCTTCTCGAACAACACCTCCGCCTCCTTACCAATATACGAGGCATAGAACGCTTCGGTCTTCTTGTCCGACAGTTCCAGGAGTCGTTTAGAACGCAGTTTCTTATCCGCGGCACTCACCACATGGGGAATACGCAGGGCAGCAGTACCCGGGCGCTCAGAATACGGGAACACATGCAGTTGCGTAACGGGCAGACGGTCCAGGAACGCATAGCACTCCTCGAAATACTCTTCCAGCTCTCCCCTTGTTCCCACCATCACGTCCACGCCGATGAATGCATCGGGCATCATCTCCTTGATCATCTCTATCTTATGCGCGAACAAAGCCGTGTCATAACGACGGTGCATCAGTTTCAGCACGGCATCCGAACCGCTCTGCAGAGGAATATGGAAATGTGGCATGAAGGCCCTACTCTGTGCGCAATAGGCTATCAGGTCATCATCGATCAAATCGGGCTCCAGACTACTGATGCGGTAGCGTTCCACACCCTCCACCTGGTCGAGTGCCTTGACGAGATCAATGAACCGCTCACCGGTTGAACGACCGAAATCGCCGATGTTCACACCGGTCAGCACGATCTCTTTTCCGCCTTCGCGTACAGCCTGCTCAGCCTGCTGCACCAGTGAGGCTATCGTGGGATTCCTACTGAAACCGCGGGCGTAAGGAATGGTACAATAGGTACAGAAATAGCTGCAACCATCCTGCACCTTCAGGAAAAAGCGTGTACGATTTCCTCGTGAGCAGCTGGGAGCAAACGACTGTATCTCCTTGGTCTTCTCCTTCCTGAACACCTTCGCCCTTCCATACTCCTCACTCCTCACTCCACACTCCTCACTCCACATATCTGAAAGGAACTGCACCAACTGAGCTTTCTCATCGCTGCCCAGCACCAGATCCACTCCCGGAATCTTACTCACCTCATCGGCCGACAGCTGTGCATAGCAGCCTGTCACTACAATAAAGGCATTAGGATGGTTTCGCACCATGCGGTGGATGGCCTGACGACACTTGGCGTCGGCCACATCCGTCACGGAACAGGTGTTGATGATGCAGATGTCTGCCTGTTCGTCCCTGCCCACGGTAGTCACACCCATCTCCTGAAGCATCCGTCCGAACGTGGATGTCTCAGAAAAGTTCAGCTTACAGCCTAATGTGAAATAGGCAGCCTTCTTACCTTGAAAAGCGGCACTGTCAATCATACACCTTATTAAATATAATAGGGAGATAAAACAACCCTTGTTTGTGAAGGCAAAGGTACGAATAAGCGAGAACAAAAACAAATAAAACACGAGAAAGTTGAGTGAAATACAATGCAAATTCCCATCATTATTGATATGGCTTAAAACTTTAACAGTTATTAATAATTTGCATTATATTGATTTTCAACCACTTACAAAAAAGTTACAAAACGACCTAAAAAAAAACGCTAAAAAAAGTACAAGCTATCAAAAAAATGCTTACCTTTGCAGCGTTTTAATAAACAATGATTGTTTTACAGATTTAAAAAGCAAAGAAAATGAAGAAATTAGTTTTGATGTTCGTAGCTGTTGCAGCTATCTCATTCGCTTCTTGTGTTGAGAACAAGCCTGCTGCTCCCGCAGTAGAAGAGCCGGTTGACACTATGGTTGTTGATACAACTGCTGTTGACACTGCTGCTGCTCCCGTTGACACAGCTGCTGTTGCTGAGTAATTAGCACGAACGCAATTGAGAGAAATGCCGCTGGACCTCAGGTTCAGCGGTTTTTTTTATTATGCAAGAAGATATTTTTAGCTTATTTCCAAAACCTATGGTTTTAGACTCTAATACCTATGGTTTCAGACTGTGATACCTATGGTTTTAGACTGTAAAACCATAGGTATCTCAAAAGATCACTCTCTGATAACGAACACAAAGCCGCCGCGGGGCTGACAGGTAACGGATTCGGGAAGGGTTCCGCCATTGCGGATGTTCCAGCCGGTGGACTGCTCACCGTCGAGGAAGGCGGTGGTGAACGATTGCCACTTGACGATTCCCTCGAGCGGGAGGGCAATCTGCTTCAGCTCATCGGTTCCGTTGATGCCGGCTACATACCAGGTGTTGCCACTACGGCGGGCCAGCACCACATAGTCGGCGGGATAGCCGGCAACAAAGCGGGTCTCATCCCAAACAGTGGGCAGCTTACCGAAGAATTCCTGCACCTCGTCAGGCTGTGAGAAATAGCTCTCGGGCTTGTCGGCCAGATGCTGCAGGGCCGATTCGAAGAGCACGGTGAGCGCCAGCTCGTGGGCATTCGAGGTGATATGCGGATGCTGCGAGTCGGAGAAGGCGCAAGGCGTGTAGTCCATCGGTCCGATGACATTGCGGGTGAAGGGCAGCGTGGCGTTATGGGCAGCTGCTTTCTTGGTGAACGTACCTACGTTGTTATACCACTCGGCACCATACACGGCCTCGGTGGAGAGCAGGTTGGGATAGGTGCGCTGCCAGCCGCGGGGGATGGTGGCACCGTGGAAGTTAACCAGCAGATGATGCTTGGCGGCACTCTCCAGGAGATCGATGCAGTAGTCCATGTTCATCTGGTTATCGCCCGAGAAGAAATCGATTTTCACACCTGCCACACCGATCTTCTCGCACCAGGCGAACTCCTTTTCGCGGTCCTCAGGCTTGTTGAGTCGGTACTTCGGCGTGGGAGCACCATCAACCCAGCCCACCGACGAGTTGTACCAGATGAGGGGTTTGATGCCCTTCGACTTGGCATAGTTCACCGCATCCTCAATGGTATAGCCGTCTTTCATGGTGTCCCACTCGGCATCGATGAGCATATAGGGAAGATGCAGTTTGACCGCCATATCGATGTATTCCTTGATGATGTTATAGTCGTTCGAGCCATGGTTATAGGCCCAGTAGATCCACGACACCACGCCGGGATGAATCCAGTTGACATCGTTGAGCTTACTGGGTTCGGAGACATCGGTGACGAGGGTTGACTCGACCACGTTGGCCAGACTGCCGATGATGACCACGCGCCAAGGGGAATGCCAATCGCCGCTTAACGAGAGCTCGTTCTTGTCGGGCACCACCCGATAGTCTTCCTTGTTATTGAACAGGCACGAAGCGCTCTGACGGCGTTCGATGTTGGCCTCGGTGATCAGGGCAAACACCCCATCAACAGGCTCCAGCAGGGCGGGATAGCCCCAGCGGTTGTTCCAGCTCTCGTCAGACTTCGATACGCCGCTGAAGGAGGGGATGGGCTTTACCTGATAGGTAGTGTCCAAGGGGAAGAAACTCTCGTAAGCATCGGTCCACTGCTGCATCCACCGCCTGGTTCCCTCGGGAATACGATAGACGGTTTGCTCCTCAAAGGGTTTCTGGTCTTTCAGGTTCTTATACTCGTAGCGGAACGCCAGACCGTCGTTGTAGATACGGAGCACCAGCTGAGCATCCTTACTGGTACGCGACTGACAGACATACTCGTTGGCCTCGTTGCTGCACTGAAGGCGCTTGCCCTGCAGCATGCGGTAGTTGGTGGAGAGTTTCCTGACAAGGCGCGGTGACTTGAAGTCGGAGGCTTCCCCACCCGACATGTCCTTGGCCGAGAGGGTGAGCACCTGCTGTCCCTGATAGCTCACGATGTACTGACCGTCGACAACGGTGAGTGAGAGCTTACCGTTGGGCGATGTGGCCTTGGCGGCAAAGAGCACCGGGGCTGTCAGCAGACAGCAGCAGAGGGTGATGAGGAATCTTTTCATTATTTCGGGAAGATTACACGGTAGTTTCCGCTGAGGTGCATGAAGGCGAAGAGACGCAACAGACCGTCGTAGTAGGCATCGAAATAGCCATCCTCGAAGGGCTCGTGCTTAGCGTTCCACAGCTCATCGACAAACTCCTTACTCTTATCGTGACTGCACATCATGGAGGCGGCAGCTGCAGTGGCAATGAAGCCGATGGAGTGGCGCAGCTTCCTGAAGCCACCAGCCTGCAGAATCTCGTTACCTTCTGGTAATGAGCCATCTACACGATACTGATCAAGGAAATCGTGCACACCCTGCTTGTAGAGGAAGTTCTGGATGGTTTCGCCATATTTCTGCTGCCATTCCTTATCGGCGCAGCACCACTCGTAGTCGAGCGTGATATTCATAGGCACGCGCCAAGAGTCGTAACGGAAGTTGTTACTGGGGTTGGGACGGTTACCAAAACCCTGCATCAACGAACCATCGAACTGGCACATATCAGGATTCAATCCCGTCTCCTCGTTGATGGCCTTGTGCAGGAACTCACGACTCTTTGCGGCACACTCGCGCCAGTAGTCGGAACGACCGTCGTCGGCCCATCGTGCCCATACCTCATAGAAGGCAGGGATATGATAGGAAGGATCGGTGTAACGCTGACCGAAGCCATCGGGGGTGAAGGTGATGAGCTTGGTTTCGGGGTCGATGAGGTACATGCGCTGCTTACCGCCCTGCTGCTGACCGCCGCCGAAGCCGCCACCAAAGCCACCGAAGCCGCCCGGACGCTGCTCGGGCTCATATTCCTTGGGCATGGTGCAGTTCAGGATGCGCTGAGCCTCAGCCTTGTAGTTAATGCCCGTATCGTTACCCCAACGGTTGGAAGCGAAGAGCAGCGAGGTGATGAAATAGAGCTCGCCATCGCTGGCGGCACCATCGGAATTGCGGGTGCCGTCGGTTCGGCAGCTCCATGCGAAATAGCCCTCGCGACTGCCCGACTGGTGCTGCATGTATTTCTTGCTCCAGCGCCACAGACGGTCGAAGATGTCCTTCTCGTTCATCTGCACGGCAATCATCATACCATACGACATACCCTCGGTGCGGGCATCGTGGTTCTTGATATCCGAGACATAGCCCATGGAGTCGCCCACCTCGAAATAAACCTTGTTAGGTCCGCGGAACACATCGTTAAACACTTCCTTGAGCTTGGCATCCACATCCTTCTGGGAGTAGCCCATCTCAACAAACAGGTTTCTGTACTTCTTGGTTTCAAAACCTCCCTTGGTCCAAGGCTTACCAGCCAGAAGGGGAAGTGACATCAGCAACATTGCTGCCATTAATAGATTCTTTTTCATATGAGTAATGTATTGATAATTAATTATTTACGTTGAAAGCGCCACCAGTCGAGACGCACATCGCCCCGTGCCTCGCTGAAGCAGATATAGAGGTCGTGCACCCCTGTTACAGCACCTACCTTGGCGGCGAACTGACGGTATTTATCTACCGAGCCAGTAGCCGTGACGGGTAAGGTGGCAATGACGGCACCGTTGACGCCATCCACACGAAGGGTGATGGTGCAGGATCCTGTGGCCGCTGCCGTGATCTGGAACTTGGAAGCCCCCTTCTCGCCGAAGTCGACACCACGCAGACGGATATACTCGCCGTCGTTGATATCGTAGATATACATATTGCGCTTACCGGTGGAGGCAGGCATATCCTTCACCACACCCGTATTGGCAATACCCATCTTCGCACTCTTCAGTCCGTTACCCCACGCCATGGTCTCGGCCTCCACCCTGTTGTACGGATTAAGCCAATGCAGCTGTTTCATAGGCTCCTGATCGAGCCAGTAGGGAATCTCCTGAATGGTGCCGTCGGCCTTGTAGGTAATCTCCTGTGCCGATACCGAACGGCGCTCGCTGTGTCTGAAGGTCTCCAGGTGCATCAGGTCGTAGTTCTGACCGAACACATAGGAATGGCCCTTATAATCGGTGATGCCCGGATGATTACCGCGGTCGCGCTCGGTAGGACTCATGATGTAGTTCTTCCATACCCACGGACCCGTAGGACTGTCGCTCATAGCGTAGCCCAAGGCCTCAGGACAGCAGGTGGTGGCATAACCCAGATAGTAATGCCCGTTGCGCTTATAGATCCACGGACCTTCCTGATAGTGCTTCACCGCCCAGTTGGCCTTCTGCTCATCAGGCACCCTGAGGTTGATCTTGGCCCCTTCGGTCTTCACAGGGCGCATCACACCGTCTTCGGGATTGAGCACGCAGATGTCGCCACTGGTGGAGATCATATCCTCGTTGAGCCTGACGTAATAGACATGCGGGTTACCCCAGTACATATACGCCTGTCCGTCGTCGTCGATGAATACCGACGGGTCGATATCGTCCCAATGCTCCTTCTGCCATACGAGGGGTTCGCCTAAGGGATCATGGAAAGGACCGTAAGGCGAATCGGCCACCAGAACGCCGATGCCATGACCATGCAGGGGGGCATAGAGATAATACTTACCGTTGCGCTCAACAGTCTGGATGGCCCATGCGCCATTGTCGCGTTCGCGCCAGCTGAACTCCTTGAGCGAGGCCACCGCTCCATGTTCGGTCCAGTTCACCATATCGGTGGTCGACCACAGCAGCCAGTCGTACATGAAGAAGCCTGCCGAGCTGCGTTCGTTGGGATCGGGGATATCCTCGAAGTGAGCATCGTGCGACGTATATAAGAATAAGGTATCGCCCACCACCAGCGGTGAGGGGTCGGCGGTGTACTTGGTCTGGAACAGCGGCATGTTCACCTGCTCCATGCCCCGCATCTCCCACCAGTCGAAGTTGAACAGCTTAGGACCTTTCCTGCCGGTGAAGACAAAGTAGAGGTCGTGGCACCCTGTGGCCACCTCGCGCAGATCGGTGGTGAGTGTCTGCCATGCCTCCCAGCCTCCTGTGCCGGGTACCTCCAGACGACCGAGGCGCTGTCCACGGATGCTGTCGATACGGATCTCGATGGCACCGCCACGCAGACCGCTGGCCACACGGGCCGTAAACGTACGGGGAATCTGCTGACCGAACTCCACGTTCTGCAGCTTGATATAGTCATCGTTATGGATATCCGTGATGTACACCCCTACCTGATCGTTCTGCTCGGCCTTGATACCCTTGGAGAAAGCCATGGTCTCGGCCTCCACCTTACGGTAGGGATTGAAGGTCGCTACAGGCTGCACACCCTCGTCGGTAGGCAGGATGGTGGGAATACTTCCATCGGCATTGTATTTGAACTCCTCGACGGCCACGCTGCGGCCGAATCCCCCACCCTGCGGGAGCTTACCCGTGTGGTAGAAGAAATAGCTATGGCCCTTATAATCGGCCACGCCGCAATGGTTCGTGAACGAGTTGGTCTCGCTTTGAGGCATCACCACACCCGCATAGGTCCAGGGACCTAACGGCGTGGGAGCTGTACTGTATGAGATATGCTCGGGAATGCCACCGGCGGCATAGAGCAGCTGATAGACCTTCGATGTGGGCACCTGGTACTTGGAGGTGTCCACCTTGCGCAGCCACGGTCCTTCCACATACGAATCCTTGTACTGCTTACCTTCCACGCGCTTGTCCATGGGCGGACCGCCGAAGGCTTCCTCGGTCATGGAGAGGATACCCACCTCGCCCTCGTAGGAGATCATGTCGCGGTTCAGCTTCAGGTAATACACCCGCGGGTTTCCCCACATCAGCCAGGCCTGCCCGTCATCATCAATCAGTACGGTGGGGTCGATATGATCCCAGGAGCCGTTCTCGAACAGCGGCTTACCGATGGCGTCACGGAACGGTCCTGTGGGGGAATCGCTCACAGCCACGCCGATGGCCATGCCACGCGACAGACGGGAATGGGCGCAGATATACCAGAAGAACTTTCCGTCGCGCTCGATGCACTGACTCGCCCAGGCGCGGTCGTCGGCCCAGGAGAAACTCTCCAGCGCCAACGGTGAGCCATGATCCTGCCAGTTCACCATATCCTTGGTGGAATAGACACGCCACTCCTGCATCCAGAAGAAGTCGGCATTGTCCTCATCATGTCCTGTATAGACATACATCGTACCATCGTGCACCATGGGTGCAGGGTCGCTCGTGAACCACGTCTGCACAAACGGGTTCTGTGCCCAAGCTGTTTGTCCGATCATCATGGTCATCATTCCCATGAATGCCATGATCATCCGTTCTCTTTTCAATACTTTCATTATATTTCTTTGAACTTTGATCTTTGATCTTTGAACTTTATGATTACCTTTGAACTTTATGATTACCTTTGAACTTAAGCCATCAATCCATGATTACCAGTCCGCCGTTTTTCGGAATCACTACCTTCACCTGCTGTTTCTTGTTCTGCTTCAGCTCCTTCACGCTACCGTTCAGCTGGGCATCATCACTATACATCTTCAGCGAAGCACCCTTGTTGAACATCGGTAAGGTGAGCGTGGCGGTATAGGGCTTCTCCTCAGCGTTGGCGCCCACCACATACCACTTGTCGCCACAACGACGGGCGATGACCACATACTTACCCGGATAGCCGTCGATGAACTTCACCTCATCCCATGTGGTGGGAACCTTCTTCATGAAGTCGATGGCCCATGCAGGCGCATCCTCCAGGTTGTTCGGCGCCAGGGCGAAGTGCTGTACGGCACTTTGGAACATCACGGCAGTGGCCAAGGCGAAGACATCGCTGGTGCGACGAACCGTTCCGCGCTTGTTGTCAGCCCCATAGAACTTGTTCAGGGCAGAGCCGCCGAAGTCCATGGAACCCACCGTGTTACGGATGAAGGGATGGATGCACGCATTACGTGCCTCAGCATCGCAGGCCCCCTGTCCGAAGTGCAGGTTCTCACTGGCCAACACGGCCTCGCTGGCTGCGTAGTTGGGATACATACGCTCCCATCCTCTGGGTAACGTACAGCCGTGGAAGATGACCAGCAATCCGAAGTCGTTGGCATCTACCAGGATATCTTCGTACAGCTGCATCATCTGCTGCTTGTCACCGCCGAAGAAGTCGACCTTGATACCGCGGATACCGGTTTTCTGCATCCATGCCATTTCCTGTCGGCGCACCAAGTGGTTGTTCATCTTACCTAAAGGACTCTGCGGCGCATCGTTCCATGAACCGTTGGAGTTATACCACAGGAAGAGTCCTACACCCTTGGTCTTTCCGTAACGAGCCAGTTCCTCGATGCGCTCATAGCCAATCTGCTTGTCCCAGAGGGCATCAATCAGAACGGTCTGATAACCCATGGCAGCCGAGAAATCAATGTAGCGTTTCTGCTCATCGAAGTTACAGCTCGCGTCCATACCGATGATCCAGCTCCATGAGCCCTTACCATATATATATTCCTGAGATGCCTTGTACTTAGGTTTCACCAAATCGAAGGGCACGGTGGTCTCCACGATGTTGGCAAGCGTATTACCGAGGGTGATGGTTCGCCAAGGGGTTGATCCGGGCAGGGTGATAGACGGAGTGACCGAACCGATGCCGTTGCACTCGCCTTGCTGCGGGAAGCCGATGCGGTAAAGCCCGTCGTGCTCGTTAAGCAGTCTGCTGGCACAATAGCTGCCGTCAACACCGGTCTCGCTGATGAGCACCCAACCCAAGGCGTTCACCTTGAACAGACAGGGGAACGAATAGCCTTCGCCAAAGCCGTTCTTACCCATCGTATCGTCGGTGGTATAGCTGGTTTCATAGCTCGGGGAGGTGCGGGCAAAGCCGCCCATGGGCTTCGACTGCGGACAAAGGAAGGTGGTGGTGCCTGCAGGGAGTGAGAATCCGCTGGCCTCGGTGGTTACCACGGCCACCTTGGTATCTCTTTGCGGAAGCACCTCGTAGCGGTAGGCCACGTCGCGGTTACTTACCCGGAACACGATGTCCAATACGGCGCGATTATTTTTCTTGAAATGACATACGGCTTCGTTGGCCTGATAATCCACCTGTTGCTGCTTGATGTTACGTGTGAGATAATGATCTTCCACCGACGTAGTGGTGCAATCGCCCATGGAAAGACCGGTGGTAAGATCACTGAAGTTGGTCTTGAGTCCCAATGGGGATTTCTCTAAAAACACCTGATTCTTATAGGACACCTGATAGGTGGGTACACCTTCGGCATCACTAATGGTTACAACGATTTGTTTGTCAGGACTACATACCTGGAAGTCTTCAGCCATTGCGGTGAGGCATCCCATGCTCAACAGGGCAACGACAAGGTTCAATTTTGTTTTCATATTGCTGAATAATCAAATTAGGGCACAAAGATACGATTAAGTGAGAGAAATACAAAATAAATAGTAATTTATTTTTATTTCCGAGCGTAAGTATCTTCGGCGAAGCCAAAGATAAGCATTTTTTTTCACAAAACGAAAAAATCTCACGCTTGAAAGTGAACTTTCAGACATGAGATTCTTTCTTTTGTGACTCCCGCGGGATTCAAACCCACAACCTTCTGATCCGTAGTCAGATGCTCTATTCAGTTGAGCTAGGGAGCCTTTTTGCGACTCATTTTCGAATTGCGGTTGCAAAGGTACGCAGTTTTTTCGACACCGCCAAATTTTTCCCTCACTTTTTTCGAAAAAGAATTTTAGTCCTCGAAACGCTTGCCCCAGCACTGGATCATCCGTTGGTAGAGTTTTTCCTCTGAAGGGGTGTGTTGGGCATGCCATAACCGTTTGTCCTTCAACGTGTCAGGCAAGAACTGCTGTTCCACGAAGTTACCAGGATAGTCGTGCGCATACTTATACCCATCGCTATAGCCTAATTCGGCCATCAACTGAGTAGGCGCATTACGCAGATGAAGGGGCACTGGCTGATTACCCGTATTCTTCACCAGTTCCAAAGCACTGTTGATGCCCATATAGGCACTGTTACTCTTCGGACTCGTGGCAAGATAGACAGCACATTCAGCCAAAGGGATTCTTCCTTCAGGCCACCCGATCTTCATCACCGCATCAAAGGCGGTGTTGGCTAACAACAAGGCATTCGGGTTAGCTAAGCCGATATCCTCAGAGGCACTGATAATCATTCTGCGGGCAATGAACTGCGGATCCTCTCCCCCTTCGATCATCCTTGCCATCCAATAGAGGGCAGCATCGGGATCGCTTCCACGGATGCTCTTGATAAAAGCCGAGATGATGTCGTAGTGCATCTCCCCGTCTTTGTCGTATGCCAAGGGATTCTGTTGCAGACGGTTCTCTACCAACTCATCGGTAATCACCACATCACCACTCTCCGACTCCACCACCAGTTCGAGGATATTCAGGAGCTTACGGGCATCACCGCCACTATAGCGCAGGATGGCACCTGTTTCCTTGACATCAATCTTCCGCTCCTTCAGTTCCACATCCTCGGTAATGGCACGATGCAGGAGTTGCAGCAGATCGTCTTTCTCCAAGGATTTCAGGACATAGAGCTGACAGCGACTGAGCAGGGGACGGATCACCTCGAACGAGGGATTCTCGGTGGTGGCACCAATCAGGGTGACAATGCCTTTTTCAACAGCCCCTAATAAGCTGTCTTGTTGCGACTTACTGAAACGGTGGATCTCATCGATGAAAAGTATCGGACTCGCCTCGTTGAAGAACCTGCCGCTCTTGGCACGTTCAATCACATCGCGCACATCCTTCACGCCGCTGGTCACCGCACTTAACGTATAGAAAGGTGTATCCAGCTTGTGCGCAATGATCTGCGCCAAGGTGGTCTTCCCCACTCCCGGCGGTCCCCAGAGCAGAAAAGAACTTACCCGTCCTGCATCGATCATCTTACGCAGGACGGCCCCTTCCCCTACCAGATGACGCTGACCGATGTACTCATCGAGCGTCTTGGGGCGCATTCGTTCAGCTAACGGTTGTGCCATATCACTGGCAAAGATAGGAAAATATATTAAGAAAAGGAAACGAATGCAAGAAAAAAACAGGATAGGTGCATTTTTCCTATGAATTCTTTTTGTTTTGTATACCTTTTCATTATCTTTGCACCAACAAACAAAAGTCACGTACGATGAAGATAACGCTTCTGCAGACCGACATTGCATGGGCAAAACCGGAGGAGAACATGGCAAACGCTGAGCAGATGATTCTTTCTGCACCCGGAGCCGACCTCTATATTCTTCCGGAAATGTGGAGCACAGGGTTCATCACCGACGTCATGCCGACGGAGAACAGTGCTGCGAATGCCTTGAGATGGATGAAGGAGATGGCTGGGAGAACAAATGCCGCTATCTGCGGCAGTCTCGCCGTGAACGATGCAGGACAATGCTTCAACCGACAGTATTTCGTGCAACCTGATGGGAAGATAGCCGCATACGACAAGCATCACCTGTTTCAATATGGCGGTGAGGACAAGTACTATCAGACCGGTAATCAACGTACTGTGGTATCGTTTCGTGGAACACGGTTCCTACTGGTAACCTGCTACGATCTGCGTTTCCCGGTGTGGGAGCGCTATCAAGGCGATTACGATGCGATGATCTGCGTGGCCAACTGGCCTGAATCGCGGCAGGAGGTGTGGCATATCCTGCTCAGGGCCCGCGCCATCGAGAACCAGTGTTATGTGATTGGCTGTAACCGTGTGGGTGATGACCCGAACTGTCATTACATCGGTCACAGCGCCTTTATCGACTCCCGTGGCAGGACCATGGCAGAATGTGAGGAAGCAACGCCACAGACACTGACGGCAGAGATCGACATGGAGAGTCTGCGCACCTTCAGGAACAAGTTCAAGGTGCTGAACGACAGGGATGCGTTCACCCTACAGTAATATTTAGGTAAGAATATATTAAAGAAATTGATATGAAAGAGACTGACAAAAATGCTTTTACCCTCAAGACGCTGAATAAGAGCAACGTCTGGGATTTACAGGAAAACGATGTGTTCCGCCTCTGGGAGGCAGCTGAGAAAGATGCGGATCTAAAGGAGAACATGCGCCACTATATCGATATCCTTCGTAGTGCTTTCGATATGGAGGAAGTCAAGATCGACAAGCCTGAGGTCATCAAGAAATACGAAGCAAGGGGCTTCAAGGTGGGCAATATCCGCGTGGATGAGAACAAGAAGAACCTGTGGGCCATCAAGAAACGTCCTATCATGCGCGTCACCGATCTCACCTACGAGAATATCCGTCATATCTCTGCAGCCAAGCTGATGGAGGTAATCGACCGTAACTTCGGCGGTGGATGGGATTCTCTCTCGCAGAGCATTCAGGATATCATCCAGAGCGGTTTCGATGTAAGTACTACAACACTGCCCAAGGACCGTCTGCACAATCCCGGGGGAATGTACGAGAAGAAAGTGGCCGACGGCTTCGAGGTACTGGAGATTCCCAAGGGCTTGTGGGTAGAGGCTATCTTCGCCAAGGAGAAACAGATTATCGAAAGACCTCGTACCCGCTTTGGTGTGGATGAAGATGAAGAGATTGACATCCCCAATGAGGAAGATGAGGACCTGCCGGAGATTGAGGACCACTATAACGATACTGACGAGGATGACGACTACGATGAGGACAAGCTCACCGAGGAGAGTTATCGTACGACGTTCGATGAGACACCGGAAGACCTCGACCTGGATGCTGTTGAGGTGGCCGACGACTCGGAATACTAAAACTTTTGCAGTTCGGCGTAGATTCGTTGCACGGGTAGCCCCATTACATTGAAGTAGCTCCCGTGCAACGAGGTTACGCCAATATAACCAATCCACTCCTGAATACCATAGGCCCCCGCCTTATCGAAGGGCTTATAGTGTTCGATATAATAATCAATTTCGCTTTCCGACAGTTGTTTGAAGACCACATCGGTACTCACCGAGAAGGAACGGATCTTCTCTGTGGTGGTAAGACAAACACCTGTAATCACCTGATGCTCCCTACCGCTGATCAAACGAAGCATACGTCGGGCATCATCGGCATCTTCGGGCTTCCCCAGAATCTCCTGATCCACCACAACCACGGTATCGGCTGTGATGACCAGCTCATCATCATGGATCATGGAACGATAGGCATCTGCCTTTTTGCGGGAGATATACTCAGCCACCTCACCAACAGGCAGATCCGACGGGAAGCTCTCGTCAATATCCGCCAGCACCCGCACCTCAAAATCAAGGTCGAGTCCTGCCAACAATTCCTTCCTCCTCGGACTGTTACTTGCTAATATGTATCTCCTATTTTTCAATTTTCCGCTCTGTTCTGCCGCTTCGCTTGCGAAGAATTTTCAATTCTCAATTTTCAATTTTCAATTGTAAGTTACCATCCAAACGCTTTGGCATCCGACAGCCACTTGCCCTGGACGCGCAACACCTGCTCAATCACATCACGGGCACAGCCGTAGCCGCCCTTCTTGTCGCTGATATACCTGCTGATGCTCTTGATATCCGGACAAGCATCAGAGGGACAGCACGGACAGCCGCTGCGTTTCATGATCTCGTAGTCAGGCACATCATCACCCATGTAGATCACCTCTTCGTCCTTCAAGCCATACTTCTCCAGGAACTGCTCGTATGTCTTGATCTTCACGGCACAGTTCATATAGATATCCTCCACGCCTAAGTGCTCATAGCGTTTACGGACACTCTCGGTGGCACCACCGGTAAGGATCACGATACGCAGTCCCATCTTCTGTGCCAGCTGGATGGCATAGCCGTCCTTGATGTTCACCGTGCGCATCGGCTCACCGTTAGGGTGCAAGGTGATAGTCTCGGCGCTCAGCACACCGTCCACATCAAAGATGATGGCACGTATTTTCCGCAAGTCGTAATTGATCATGACACATCAGTATTTGTTCACATGCACATTCTCCCACTTCAGACGGTCCTCGTTCTGCGGCTTGCGCTCATCGGCCTTATGACCGAAGGCGAGAACGCACAGACAGTTCAGGTTCTCAGGAATATCCAGGATACCACGGATCACCGTATCGGCACTCGTACCGTCACTCAGTCCGCGGCCCCTCATCTGTGCCCAGCAAGAGCCCAAGCCCAGATCCTCAGCCTGGTACTGCATGGTGATGGCGGCAATACTCGCATCCTCCACCCAGCAGTCGTTCTTCACCGGATCGCCCAGTACCACAATAGCCAGCGGAGCGCCCTTGATGAACTGTCCACCCAGGTCCTTGGCATCCGACAGTTTCTCGATATCCATCTTATCCTCTACCACGACGAACTCCCAGCCACGCTGTCCCTTTGAGGTGGGTGACATCAGAGCGGCGCGGAGAATCAGTTGCACATCCTCGGCACTGATCTCCTCTTCGGTGAACTTTCTATGACTGCGGCGCATCTGCACCAAATCCTTAAATGCTTCCATATTCCTTTTCTCTACGAATTTGACTCACAAGGAGGATTCTCCTTGATTGATTTTCATGCAAAGATAGACAAAAATCACTAATTATCCACCTTCTCTTGCACTTTTTAAAAAGTTTTATTACTTTTGTCGCAATGAACGACGAATTGCGTGTGAGCATTGTCACCAAGAGCGAGGAACTGCCCGACATGACCTGCGCCAGTTTCTTCCATAGCACCGATTTCTTCCGTATCATCGAGAAGACACCGGGGCAGTTGCCATATATGGTCGTTGTCAGAAGAGGTGACAACGTTGTTGCCCACATGCTTGCCACGCTTCGCCGTCGTGGATCCCTGGTCCCTCCTTATCTGTTTTCTCAAGGTCGGGTATATGGTGAAGGCGAGTATTCGGAAGGAGAGGATAAGGATGAGCTCTTCAAACTCATGCTGAAAGCCATCACGAGGAAGCTACGCCGACGGATGTGTCTGTACATCGAGTTCAGCGACCTGGGTCATAAGATGTTCGGCTACAGGGTTTTTCGCAACAATGGTTATTTCCCCGTTCAATGGATGGAAATCCATAACTCCCTGCATTCCCTATCACCCCAGGAGCGCATCAACGAGAAGACCCTTCAGCGCATTGAGCATGCCCATGAGGCAGGGGTAAGCAGTCATGAGGTAGAGACCGAGGAGGAGATGAACGGTTTCTACCATCTGCTCAGTCGTTTCTTCTCGCTGAAGGTGCGTCGTTACCTGCCGCCGAAAAAGACATTCGAGTTACTGCATACCACCGGGAACGGTCGACTGTTTGTAACGAAACATAAGAACAAGGTGATTGGCGGCAGCTGTTGCGTCTATTCCGGGAACAATGTCTATCTGTGGTACATGGCTTCCAAACGGAAGAGTCACCCTACCCTACATCCATCGGCTGTCACCATCTGGAAAGCCATCACCCATGCCTATGAACACGACAAGTGGCATATCTATTTCATGGATGTAGGATTACCTTTCAAAAAGAACCGATATCGCGACTTCATCCTGAGCTTTGGTGGGAAGGAAGTAGGAACATACCGCTGGTTCCGCTTCTCTATCCCATGGATGAACAAATTGGTGGGATGGTTCTATCGGGAGTAGCATAAGGTATTATGGATGTTTTCCCAAGGTGGGAAAACAAAATTCCCATGGTGGGAAAAAGTAGTTCCAACCATGGGAATATGTTTTGTTATGTATAACGATTCCTACAGTGTGGCGTATATCCAGTTGTAGAAATAGCTGCATACACCGAAGAGGATGATACCTGCAGTACAGAGAGCTAAAGCCACCTTGGTGTTCAGATCACTCTTGAAGGTGGGCAGCGGACTGTCGGTCTGCTTGATATACATCGCCTTCACGATGAGCAGATAGTAGTAAAGACTCACTACGGTATTTACCAAGGCGATGAACACCACGAAGTAGGCCATGAACGATCCTTGTTCGGCGGCAGCCATAAATACGAAGAACTTACTGAACATACCGGCAAACGGGGGAATACCAGCCAAGGAGAACAATGCCACTGTCATCAGGAACGACAGCTTCGGATTGGTCTGATAGAACCCGTTATAGGCCTCCATATCGGTGCGTCCGCCATTATTCTCTTCCACAACACCGATCACGGTGAATACAGCAAGATTAGCCACCACATACACCAGTACGTAATACGACAGGGCAGCAATACCTGTGGCACTGTTTCCTATCACGGCCAGCATGATGTAACCCGCCTGACTGATGGAGCTGAAGGCCATGAAACGTTTCAGTTCACTCTGACGGATGGCGAAGAGGTTGGCCACTGTGATACTCAGAATGATAACTATATAGAGCAGATACTGCCATTGTTCAACGACAGGAGCAAACACGCGCATCAGGATGATGCAGAGCGCAAAGGCGGCAGCACCCTTGGAAACCACACTCAGATAACCCGTTACAGTGGTTGGCGCACCCTGATAGGTGTCGGCCGTCCAGAAGTGGAACGGTACGAGTGAGATCTTAAAGCCGAGTCCGCTGAAGAAGAACACCAGTCCGAGCACCACCAAAGCGGTATGTTGCGTAAAGGCTGTACTCGTGGCCATGCCACTGAAATACAACGTACCGAAGGCTCCATAGAGGAACGAGATACCATAGAGCATCACACCGCTGGAGAAGGTGGCTGTGAGGATATACTTCGCAGCAGCCTCTGCACTGTGATGACGATATTTGTCGAGCGCCACCAGACAGGCCATGGGCACGGATGCCATCTCGAGTCCGAGGAAGAACATCAGGAAATGTCCTGCACTCACCATCATGTTCATACCCAACAAGGTAGATACCACGAGCATGTAGAACTCACCCTCCTTGAAAGAGGTGTCGGGACGACGCAGCCACTGACGGGCCTGAATCATCACGATCAATGTTCCTGCAGCCAGAATGGTCTTGATGACATGAGCGGCCGGAACGGCGCGATACATACCACCGAAGGCCTGAACGGTATCGGTTTGCAGGAACGATACAACCACCTGTCCGAGCATCAGCAAGCACATCAGCGGATTGAACCACTTCCTTTCAGCATGCTTCGAAGAGATGAAATCTGCGATGAACGCCACCACCAGGATAGCCATCAGTGTGGCTTCCGGTACCATATAGAGAAATTGTCCGTAGTTCATATTACATTCCTGCTATTACTGAGATATTCATAATGTTATCAAGGATAGGTGCCACACCATTGTCGATGACATGACTGGCCCAGAGTGGGAAGCAACCCAAACCGGCTACACAGGCAATCAGACAGATCACGGCCACGCGCTCATCCCATGTAGCATCGGTGAGTTTCACCGTGTCGCAATGCGGGTACTTCACGTCACCGAAGAGGATGAAGCCCACGGTACGGAGGATATAGACAGCCGTAACCACAATAGAGCAGCAGGCAATGATGGTACATGCACGATGGAACGTGTCGGCATTGGCAAAAGAGCCCACGAAGATGGTCATCTCGGCAATGAAGCCAGAGAAGCCCGGCAGACCCAAGTTGGCCAAACCGGCAATGACATAACCCACAGCCAGGAACGGCATGATCTTCATCAGACCGCCGAGGTAGCGGATGTCACGCGTGTGTGCACGACCGTATATCATACCGATGAGGGCGAAGAAGAGGGCGGTCATCAAACCATGCGACAGCATCTGCAGCACCGCACCGGTACAAGAGGTCTTGGTCATCATCAGCAAGGCGAAGAGCACCAATCCGCAGTGCGACACCGATGAATAGGCATTGATGTATTTCAGGTCGGTCTGCACACAAGCGCTCAAGGCTCCATACACCACAGAAATCGTGGTAAGGATCAGGAAGATCCACGCCAGCTCCTGGGCAGCCTCAGGCAAGAGGTACATCGCTACGCGGAAACAGCCGTAACCTCCCAGCTTCATCAGCACACCGGCATGGAGCATCGACACAGCGGTAGGCGCTGAGGCATGACCGTCGGGTGACCATGTGTGGAAGGGGAACAGAGCACCTAACACACCGAAACCGATGAAGATGAAGGGGAAGAACACCTTCTGGATCTCCACAGGGATATTGTGCATGGCAGCAATCTCGTTCACATTCATCGTCGTGGCACCGCTGAAGAAATAGATACCTAAGATACCGATGATGAGCAAGGCTGAACCTCCCATAAGCATCAGCGTAAGCTTCATGGCCGAATACTCCTTGTGTCCGCTACCCCACACACCGATCAGCAGGTACATCGGGATCAGCGCCACCTCGTAGAACATGAACATGGTGAACATATCCACTGAGATGAAGAAGCCGTACACGCCTGATGAAAGCAGGGTGAACCACAGGAAATACTCCTTGGTGAGCGGTTTCAGCTGCCAGGAGGCGAAGGTACCGGTGAAGACGATGATGCTCGACAGGAGCAGCATCACCACCGAGATACCGTCAACACCCACCGAATACTTGATGTTCAACGGCTTGAACCAGTCAACGGCATACGTGAGCAGCATCGCATCCTGATTACCGGCTGCACGCTGCTGGATGAAATAAATGGTGAGCCAGATGGAGAGAGCCAGCAGACAAGAGGCTCCTACCACCATCACTCCACGCACCTGGTTGAGGTTGCGGGCCAGCCAGAGGCCGAGCAACATCAGGGCGGGAATTACAACGAATAGACTTAATATACTCATTTCTATTGTTTTTTATATGCTAGTAACACTAGTTGTACTAGTAATACTAGTTATACTAGTTTATATAGCCAATAAAATCAATGCCAATGCTACTGTTCCCGTGAGGAACCACACAGCATACTGGCGCACATCACCACTCTGCCAAGGACGGATGCTCTCACCTGCCTCGTTGGCACCCCAAGCCATGAAGTTGAATGTTCCGTCAACAATGTGGCGGTCGAACCAGGCAATGGGATAAGAGAACAGGCGGAACACAATCTTGTGCGTGAAATACTGCCAAACGTCATCCATATAGAAACGCTTGTAGGCTGCACGGTGCAGCTTGGGGAACTTCGCTGCCAGCAGATCGGCAACAGGTGTCTCCTCGTTCTTATACATATAGGTGGCCAGACCGATACCGCAGAGAGCGAGTATCGTACTGGAGATAGCCACCGGCCAGTTGATGTGCGTATGGAAACCGATGCCGTTGGCAGAAACGAACTCACCGAAAGGCAACCAGCCGCAAAGTACGGTGATGGTAGCCAGCACGATCAACGGGATATACATCGTGGCAGGAGCTTCATGCGGAGCATGGGGAGCATGACCCTCCGGACATGCCTCATACTTGGTCAGCTCACTCTCGTAATGACTCTTACCCCAGAAGATCACGTAGTACAGACGGAACATATAGAAAGCCGTCATGGCTGCAATACCACTCATGATGATACCCATCACCGGAGAGAAATGATAGCAAGCCACCAGAATCTCATCCTTCGAGAAGAAGCCGCTGAACGGCCAGATACCGGCGATAGCCAGACAGGAAATCAGGAAGGTGATATGGGTAATGGGCATATACTTGCGCAAGCCACCCATGTATTTCTTCTCATTACTGTGCACGGCGTGGATGATGCAACCAGCACCGAGGAACAGACAAGCCTTGAACATAGCATGGGTGAACAGGTGGAACATACTGGCCATGTAACCCAGTCCGCCTTCATCAGCATAAGCCTCGGTCATCGGCATGGAAGTAGCACCACTGTCGGGCAGACAAACCCCTAAAGCCACCAACATGAAACCGATCTGCGAGATGGTTGAGAAGGCCAGCACACGCTTGATATCACTCTGTACACAGGCCACGCTGGCAGCATAGAAAGCCGTAAAGGCTGCGATATAAGCCACCCAGTGAAGGGTCTCGGGAGCATACTCAATCCAGATCGGGAACAGACAAGCCACCTGATAGACACCTGCAACCACCATGGTAGCAGCATGAATCAGTGCAGAAACAGGAGTCGGACCCTCCATAGCATCGGGCAGCCAGATATGCAAGGGGAACATTGCACTCTTACCGGCACCACCGATGAACATCAGGAACAAGGCCATCGGCATGAGCCAGTAGGCACCGTCAAGACGGGCTGACAGCTCCGGCATCGCATTCAGGTCGAAGCTGAACGTTCCCACATAGTAGCTGTAGAACAGAATACCGATGAGGAAGAACAGGTCGGCAAAGCGTGTCACGATGAAGGCCTTCTTCGAAGCAGCCACGGCAGCCTGCAACGGATAGTAAAAACCGATGAGCAGGTATGAGCTCACACCCACCAGCTCCCAGAACAGATACATCTGGAAGATATTGGTAGCCACCACCAGTCCGAGCATCGACATAGAGAACAGACTCAGGAACGCGTAGTAGCGCTGGAAGCCCTTCTCGCCATGCATGTAACCGAACGAATAGATGTGTACCATCAGACTCACTGTCGAGATCACGATGAGCATCATCACCGAGATAGGTGTCAAACGGAAGCCCAAGGTAAACAGCAGCTGCACCCCGTTAATCGTTCCGAAGTCGAGCCACGTGAAGTCAAACGGTGTAATCACCGGATACATACCTGTTGCCGCGTCACGACCAGCCACGAGGAAATACTCGATAGCCGTATAATAGCTCAGCACCGTTACGACAGCCAACGACAGGGTTCCGATAATACCCGCCGTCTTATGCGACATCTTCATGCCCGCCAGTCCCAGTATGATAAACGAGATCAGCGGCAGCAGAAGAATTAAATATACATAACTATATTCCATATAGACAATACGCTTACTTCAATTCTTTAATTCTTTAATTCTTCAATTCTTGAATGCTGTTCACGCTATCACTATGGAAATTGCGATACACATTAATAATAATAGCCACAGCAACGGCGGTCTCAGCAGCAGCCACACCGATGGCGAACAAGGTAAAGAAGAATCCTTCCAGTTCACCGGGATACAAGATACGGTTGAATGCCGCGAAGTTGATATCCACCGCATTGAGGATCAGCTCCGTGGAGATCAGCATGGCAAGCAGGTTACGACGGGTGATGAACCCGAACACGCCAATGAAAAACAACAGTGCACTCAGCACAAAGAAACATTCTACTGGTACCATAGCTTACTCCTTTCTTGAAATGACAATACCACCGATGATACAAGCCAGCAGGAAGACGGAGATGAACTCGAACGGGAGCACATAGCCAAACCTGTCTGAGCTTACCAACGACCTACCGATCGTGTCCATCGACACCTCTGAGTCGGCCATTGCGGCAAAGTTATTGATTACCTGGTTCTTCAGGAATACCACTACGACGGTGGCCAGACCAATCAGGGCTGCGAGGGCGCCGAACACCACCCTACTTCCCTTCATGCGCTCTACCAGTCCTTGCAAGGTGCGCTTGTTCACCAGCTGGATGGCGAAGATATAGATCATCGTCACACCACCGGCATAGACACTCAGCTGAGCCGCACCGAGGAACGTATAGTCGAGCAGGAAATAGATTCCCGCGATACCGAACAACACGAACAGCAGGAACGTAGCTGCCCGCATGATCCGCTTGGTCGTCACGCACATCACGGCAGATGCCAGGATGACGACAGCGAGGATACAAAACACTATCATGTTACTCATAATCTACTTCTTTGTGTTAAACGTTCCAACCTTCCACTCAGCACCGCCGTCCAGCAGGTTTGGCAGCGAGCCGCCCTGATACACCTCTTTGTCAAGGTGCAGCACCAGCTTACTACGGTCGAACACGGCATTCTCGAAATCGTTGGTGAATTCGATGGCATCAAAGTTACATGCATTGGTACACAACTGACAGAACATACAGTCGCCTAAGTCGTACAGATAGTCATCCAACACCTTTTTCTTCTTCCCTGTCTCAGGATCCTCCTGCATGTGAGCCACAATCTTGATGGTCCCGTTCGGACAGGTCTTCTCACACAGCGTACAAGCCGTACACTTATAGCTGCCGTCCTCGTTGCGCTTGAAGACCAGTCGTCCGCGATGGCGCTGGGCCACATGGAGGGTAGTCTTACGGTTCTCGGGGTACTGCTCGGTTGACTTATTGGTGAAGAAGTCCTTGAAGTATTCCTTCCAGGTTACCTTCATACCGGTAGCCAACGTCTTGAGTCCGTGCCCGATCTCTCCGAAATATGATTGTTCTTTTTCCATATCTTAAAAATATAATCCCATGGCCACTACAACCGTCATCAGCACCAGGTTCAACAGTGCCAGCGGCATCAAATACTTCCATTCCAGCTTCAGGATCTGGTCGATACGCAGACGGGGGAAAGTCCACTTGATCCACATGAGCAACCACACCAAAGCAAAGGCCTTACCCATGAACCATACAATACCGGGAATGTAGTTCATCACATTGTCGAAGCCCTCTATACCTATATTAATAGGAGCCCATCCACCGAGGAACACCATGGCGGCGATACCAGCGATGATAAAGAGGTTGAGGAACTCTGCCAGGTAGAAGAAACCGAAGCCCATACCTGAATACTCCGTGTGATGACCGGCTGTGAGCTCACTCTCCGCCTCTGCCATATCAAACGGACCGCGGTTTGCCTCGGCGTTTCCGGCAATCAGGAATACGAAGAAGGCAATGAGCGCAGGTATATGACCTTTGAATATCAACCAGTTCCACGGACCGGTCTGATACTCCACGATACCGCTCACCTGCATCGTACCCGTCAGGATGACCGCCGTAATCAGACACAGACAGAGTGACATCTCATACGAGATCATCTGTACAGCACCACGCATGGCCGACACCACCGAATACTTATTGTTAGAACCCCATCCGGCGAGGAAGATACCCACCACGCCGATGGATGAGATGGCGGTGAGCAGGAACACGCCCACATTGAAATCTAGGATCACTGCACCCTTGTTCCACGGCAGGAACGAGAAGGCTCCCACCGAACCTATGATTACCAGCAGCGGAGCAACGATATACAGGAACTTATCGGCCTTGTCCACGAAGAAGATCTCCTTGATGAGCATCTTCAGTACGTCGGCAAACACCTGCAGCAAGCCCCAGAAGCCCACACGCATCGGACCCAATCGGCACTGGAAGTAAGCACACACCTTACGCTCCATGAAGATCAGTGCGATGGCAATCAGCGCATAGGCTGTCAGGATGAGCACGCCCACCAGCACACATTCAATCAGGATCGACCAGAAGTCACCCAGTCCCAAAGTGAACCTGAGCAAGTGGTCAAACCATTGTGTAACTATTGAAAAGTCAAACATCTTGTTTATTTTACAATTTTACGATTATACCATCTCACCATTGTCAAATTGTGAAATGGTCAAATAGTCCAATAACCTTATCTGTCGATATCAGGAATCACGAAGTCGATAGCGGCACCCGTAGCCACCAGGTCGGCAATCTTCTGTCCGCGCAACATCGGGTCGAGCGCACCCGTCAGAGACAGGCCCATGGGGCGCATCTTCAAACGGTACGGACTCTTGTCGCCACGAGAGTCGAGATAGACACCGAACTCACCGCTGGCACCCTCCACCGAGTAGTACCACTGTCCTTCAGGCACTTTAATAATCGGCTTCTGCTTGATGTAGAAGTCACCTGAAGGGATATTGTCGATGAGCTGCTCGATGATATGCAGACTCTGGTACATCTCCCGGATATGACAGGTATAGCGGTCCATGGTATCACAGCCCGTCATGGTAATCTGCTCCCACTCCACCTGGTTGTACATATCATACGGATGGTTCTTGCGCACATCGTTCTCCCAGCCGGAAGCACGTCCTGCAGGACCTGTCACGGCATACGAGATACAATCCTCCTTGCTCATCGGTCCTACCTTCTCAAAGCGCTTGTGGGTGATGATGTTATCACCGAACACATCCACATACTCCTGAATGATGGGCTTCATATACTTGATGAGATCCTTCACGTTCTTCACGAAGTTCGGATCGATATCATCCTGCAGTCCACCTATTCTATAATAGTTCTGGATCAGTCGTCCACCCGTCGTCTCCTCCATGCAGTTGAGCACATGCTCACGGTCGCGCATCGAATAGAGGAAGGCGGTCAGCGCACCCATATCCTGAGCGCAGCAGCCCACATACAACAAGTGTGAATCCAGTCGCTGCAGCTCATCCATGATGGTACGGATATACTTGATACGGTCGGTCAGCTCCACGCCCAATCCCTCTTCAATCACTCCTACCAGTGCATGACGGTGCATCATGGCACTCAGGTAGTTAAGACGGTCGGTTAAAGCAAGGGTCTGTGGATATGTATAAGTCTCGCACATCTTCTCGATACCACGGTGGATATAGCCCAGATGCGGATACACACGCTTCACGGTCTCACCGTCGAGCACGGTCTGCAAGCGGAGCACACCATGCGTTGAGGGATGCTGCGGACCGATGTTGATCACATAGTCATCAGCGGTGAAGAGTCTGTTTTTCTTCGACTGCAGTACACCGTCCTTGTCGAGGTAATACTCCAATCCGTAATCAGGCTCCACATCATCCTCGAGGGTGTACTTATCATTGAACTCCCAGTCCTTGCGGAAGGGGAATCCCTTGAAGTCACTACGCAGGAACAGGCGTCGCATGTCGGGATGACCGAGGAACACGATGCCATAGAAATCATATACCTCACGCTCCAGCAGATCGGCTACGCGCCAGATTCCCGACACTGTCGGGATAAACGGGACGAGTTGTCCATCGGTGTCACCGGTTCCGTTGGATGACATACCGTCGCCACAGACCTGTGTACGGGCCATCATCTTGACGGAGCAGCGCTCATGCGTCTGGGTATTCTCCAGGATATAGATACATCCCAGGGCGGACTCACCCGACTGATAATCCGGTGTCTTACTGAAGTCCTCACCTACGATGGTTACCAGGTAGTCAAAGCCTTTCTGGTCTTTCAGGTTTGCCATCTCTGTGGCAAACTGATCAAAGCTAAAAGATAGGAAATCTAATTTCATGCCTGGCCCTCCTGAGATTTGCTAGTTTCACTAGTTTCTTTCAACTCATTGATAAACTCCTGTGGCACATCTGTCACCACAATCGGCTCGCGGCGATGATCGCCCAGTTGGCGTGCTGTCAGTTCCGAGTTAGATACGCCCAGTTCACGTTCTTCTTTGGTCTGCTTATGGTTCACCCCACCGAAGAACTTCTCGATCTTCACCTTACGCTGCAGCTGCATCATACCATACATGATGGCCTCAGGACGCGGCGGACAGCCAGGAATGAACACATCCACGGGCACGATCTCCTCGATGCCCTTCACCACATGGTAGCTCGACTTGAACGGACCGCCGCTGATGGCACAGCCACCCACGGCAATGACATATTTCGGCTCAGCCATCTCGTCATAGAGACGTTTCAGGGCAGGAGCCATCTTATGTGTAATCGTACCGGCACACATAATCAGGTCGGCCTGACGTGGTGAGTTACGTGTCACCTCGAAGCCGAAGCGTGCAAAGTCATATCGGGAACAGCCACAGGCCATGAACTCGATACCGCAGCAAGATGTAGCGAAGGTAAGCGACCACAGGGAGTTGGCACGTCCCCAGTTGATCAACTTGTCGAGCGATCCGGTAACCACGTTGACGCCTCCCTCATGGAGCTCGTCAACCAGCTTCTCCAACGAGGCATTGTCGTTCCACTCCTCGTAGGGAATACTCTTGATTTTCGGCTTTATTTCCATTCCAGTGCTCCTTTCCGCCAAGCGTAAGCCAAGCCAAATACTAGTACCAACAAAAAGAATCCGATGCTGAAGATAGCCATTGCACCGAATTCTTTCACGACCACTGCCCAGGGGTACAGAAACACTGTCTCCACATCGAACATAAGAAACAAGATGGCGAACAGGTAGAAGCCTACACTGACAGGGAGCCAGGATGAGCCATGTGTTGGTATACCACACTCATACGGTTCTCCTTTCACCTTGTTGTATGAACGCGGACCGATCAACTTGGCTATGACGTAAGCTGCCGCAACCAGTGTTATGGCCGTTATGATAACGGTAATCAACAAAGTAAAATACATATATTATTTAACTGATAATTATTATGCTTGTTAGCATCATCGTTTAAAAGCGTCTGCAAAGGTAACAATTATTTTGCAATAAATGATAATAAATATTGGAAATTATTGGCGAATCCGCATTTTTTCCTTATTTTTGCAGAAATGTTTCGAACATAAAATTGACAAGGATATGAACTACAGAAAGAAAACATGGATCGTGGTTTTCGCGCTTATGTGCTGCACGGTGTTGGAAGCCAGGCAGATAACCCAAGCATCCAAATCCCCCAAGAAAGCCACCAAGGCCATCGTCGATGGCATCAACTACGCACTGAATGCCAAGAACAACAAAGCCAAGGTGATTGCAGGAAAGAACCTCTACTCGGGTGATGTCGAAATCCCGAACAAGTTCACCGAAGACAGTGTGACCTATTATGTGGAAGAGATCGACGGTGGCGCGTTCAAGGACTGTGCCTCGATGACCTCCATCACCATTCCCAGCACCGTGTCGAAGATCGGTGCGGGTGCATTTGAGAACTGTACTGGTCTCACATCCATCAGTATTCCCGAGAGCGTTCTCGATCTGCCCTTCAACCTTTTCTCCGGTTGTTCTGCCCTGACAGATGTCTATCTCCCTGCGAGCATCAAGAGCATCGGTCATGGCGCCTTCAAGAAATGTACGGCTTTGGAAAGGATTGAGTTACCCAGCGGTGTCACCTCCTTGGCATATAGTCTGTTCCAGGGCTGCACCAGTCTGAAGGACGTCATCCTCCCCCGGTTCCTGGATAAGATCGGCTATTCGGCGTTCCAGGACTGCTCCGCACTCGAAGAGATTGAGTTGCCCAACAGCGTGAAGGCCATTGGATGGGTGGCGTTCAAGAACTGCACCTCCTTGAAGCGTTTCGCCTTCACCACCAGCATGGACAACATCGCCAACAGCATCTTCGAAGGCTGTACCAGTCTGGAGGAAGTATATATCCCCACCTCCATCACGAGCATCACCCATGATGCCTTCAAGGGATGCACCAGTCTGGAGACCATCAGCATTCCCAACTCCGTGAGGAGTATCGGTACCAGTGCCTTTGAGGACTGCTCCAACCTGAAAACCGTCAACATCCCCAATGGCATCAAGGAGATCACCTCCTATTGTTTCAAGAACTGCGGTAGCTTAATCGATATCACCATCCCCACATCAGTCAAAAACATTGCCAATCAGGCATTCCACGGCTGCTCATCGATAGAGAGCATCGATATCCCCAACAGTGTGAAGGAGATGGGCGGTGATGTGTTTGAGAACTGCAGCAGTCTGATGACCGTCTTCATGCGCAGCGGTACACCACCGAAAATCAAAAAGGACACCTTCCCGAAGTCAGTCCTTCATGAAGGTATCCTTTATGTTCCGAACCCCACGCCTTATCGTTCCGATCCCAAGAACCCGTGGTCGCAGTTCCGGGATATCAAGGCTATCGCTCGATAATCTCCAGGCACATTCTGCTGTTGTGATACGGACATTTCCAGAACCCGGCCTTGTCATCGACGGTGTTTAGGGTTCCGTCAGCATGCCTACTCCAATACCACTCTCCGCTCTGGTAGTCAATCAGGTTCTTCTTGATATACTCCCAGCAGCGGAGTGTTTTTTCCAGCGCGTCCTCATCACCGAAATACTGGTAGATATTCAACCAGCCCACCACGTTCTCCGCCTGTACCCACCAGTGCAGGTCATCGTCCACATGACCCGTATCCAGGTTGGCCTCATGGATCATGCTTCCGTCAGGACGTAATCCCTTCTCCGATGCCTTGGCCACCATCTGTACGATGGGCTCCACCTTCTTCAATACTTTCTGATCGCCTAACACCAATGCCGCCTCGTGCAACAGCCACGAGCACTCAATGTCGTGTCCGTAGCTCTCCAGATGACCAGCCCCGCGAGTCCAGTCGTTCTCAAAGAAGAGATCGAGGTGGTGGGTTTGTGGGTTCAGGATCTTATCGGTGAAGATATCGATGAGGTTACGCAAAGATGACTCCACCTGAACGATGGTCTCCACAGGAATACTGATGCTCATGGGTATAACCGATCCAATCACCGGCACATAATCGCACGACTCCTTTGCATGCAGTTCCTTCAAACATCGCAGCAAATTGGTATAAGGCTCAATGATATGCAAGTGGGTGTTCTGCGACTTCGGGTAGTTGGCATCCAGTTCCGACAAACGCATGTCTTCTATCACGCCCCACTCTCTTGTGCAGGCTTCGATATAGCCGTTATACTCTTTGTCGAACGCATGCTCCTCAATACAGTCGTATAGATCAAGCGCATATTCCAACGCCTCCCTGTCGCCCGTGGCCCGTGCATATTCCGTAAGACCGTAGATGGCGAAGCCGATGGCGTAGAACTGTTTCTTGGTATCCAAGGGATTTCCCTGATAATCCACGCTCCAATACACACCCCCGTATTCATGATCGATGAAGTGGTCGATGAAATACTCGTAGGCCCGACGGGCCGTTTCTTGTATACGAGGAAGGAGGAGTACTCTATACGCTGCCGAGAACGCCCAAAGGATGCGGGCGTTGAGGATGGCACCCTTCTCTGCTTCTGGGTGCAGCACACCCTTCCCATCGATACGACCATAGAAGCCACCATGCTCCTGGTCGATCATCTTATCCATCCAGAAGGGCAGGATGTTATTCTCCAGCACATCCCGCACCTCCAGTTTCAACTTCTTGATTTTTTCGTTCATTTTGTTGTTTGTTCGTTGTTGATTCTCGGTGGTGCGGGGGTACGGTGGTACGGTGGCGCGAGATATGCTTTCAAGTTCTGTAGCCTGTAGCTCTATACTATTCTCGTGCCCCCGTACCATCGTACCCCCGTACCCCCGAAATCTCCCTCCCTTTTGGGGAGGGTTGGGGTGAGGCTCCTTATTTCTTTATCGGATACTTATACAGCAGCCAGAGCATGATCAGGACAATGACAGCGGGGAAGATGGAGAACAGGGCCCATGTCATGGAGCGCACTGATTCCATATCGGTAATGGTAACAACGGTCTGTCCGTTAGCATCCGTACCGGAATAGAAGCCGGCGATACCTAATAGCAGCGCCACCAGTGAGCCAGAGATAGCCGTTCCGAACTTCTGTGCCATGGTACCCGACGAGAAGATCAATCCCGTGGATGACGTACCGTTCTTCTCCGTGGCATAGTCGGCCACGTCGGCATACATCGACCACAGCAGTGGTGAATAAAGACCCACACCTACTGATGTCAGAACTACGATAGCGATGAGCACCCAGATATAGGCAGGATCCATCGGAACGAAAAAGAAGGCCACGGAAGTGATGGCACAGATGATGGCAGCGATGGAGAACGCCTTGCGCTTGCTCCCCACCCACTCGGTAAACTTAGGCGACAGTCCGCCGAAGATCATACAGGTCACCTCTCCGAAGGTCATGAACACCGTATAGTTGATGATCAGACCGCTTACGGTGACATCACCATGCAGACAGTATTCCATCAGGTAACCGGCCACAGCGTAACGGAAGCCGTTGAAGAAGTTCGTGCAGATACCGATGAGTGTCAGGTAAATCCACGGTTTGTTCTTGAACAGGTCGGCAAAGGGCTTGAACGAGAACTTCTCTGCCCGAACAGGCTTCAGGCGCTCCTTCGTGAGCAATCCGCAGGCCAGTGT
Organism: uncultured Prevotella sp.; assembly: GCA_900314935.1. Lineage (GTDB taxonomy): Bacteria > Bacteroidota > Bacteroidia > Bacteroidales > Bacteroidaceae > Prevotella. The sequence goes on along the minus strand of OMXE01000011.1, from coordinate 17,472 downwards.
CATGATGGTGGCTACGGCACCCAATGAAGCACCCAGTACGGCATACTGATGTTGCTCTGATCCCCCCACCAGCTTCTGCAGATACGGGAACGACAGCAAGGTGATGAAACCCATGGCATAGGCACCCACCATGCGGAAGCTGGAGAACTTGTTCTTCTCGTTGTCATCAGCCGTCATCACACCCAGCAAAGATCCGTAGGGCACATTGACAGCCGTGTAGATGGCCATCATGAGCAGATAGAGCGTGTAGGCATAGACCCGCTTACCCACCGGACCGAAGTCGGGAGTATATAACAACAGCGCGAAGATGAGTCCGAGAGGTATCGCACCGAAGATGAGCCACGGACGATACGTTCCCCAACGACTCTGGGTACGGTCGGCCAACGATCCCATCAGCGGGTCGGTCACCACATCGAACATACGTGCCACGAGCATCAGCGTGGCCGTATCAGCCACGGTCAGACCGAACACATTGGTGAAGAACAAAGGGAAAGCAATCGACATCACCTTCCACGTAATACCTCCGGCAGCCGCATCACCTAATGCGTAACCGATTTTTTCTTTTAGACTAGCCATTATTCTGATTCTTTTTAATGAGTTTCTTGATGGTTTCCACAGAGGCCCCTGTCGTCAGACCGTCCTCTGGCGTATTCATGCAGTAGTCGATCAGCTTGTCGATGGTCGAAGTAGCCACATGCATGCGGGTATCTGCCGAGGCATAGTAGATGAACACCTTCCCGTCGTCATCGGCAATCCAGCCATTCGAGAAAGCCACGTTCATCACATCGCCTAAGTACTCATCACCCTCGGGAACGATGAAGAAGCCACCCGGCTGGGCAATCACCTTCGTGGGATCGTCCAGGGCCGTCATATACATATACAACACATATCTCAGACCGTCGGCTGTGGCTCTCACGCCATGCGCCAGATGCAGCCAGCCCTTGGACGTCTTGATGGGATGCGGACCCTCGCCGTTCTTCACTTCGGTAATGGTATGGTAATGACGCGCATTGATGATTTTCTCCTCTTTCACCTCGGCATGGGTGATATCATCCACCAGCGCCCAGCCGATGCCACCGCCCGAACCCGTATCGATGAAGCCATCCTGCGGACGGGTATAGAAAGCATACTTCCCATCCACGAACTCCGGGTGGAGCACCACGTTACGCTGCTGCGAACGCGACTTCAAATCGGGCAGTCGTTCCCACGTCTTTAAGTCCTTGGTACGGGCAATACCCGCCGTGGCCGTTGCCGCACTCAGGTTTCCCGGCTGCGTATCATCATGCCGTTCAGCGCAGAACACCCCATAGATCCAACCATCCTCATGCTGTGTGATGCGCATGTCATAGATATTGGTGGCCGGCACCACATCCTCAGGCATGGTAATCGGCTCCTCCCAGAAACGGAAGTTATCGATACCGTTAGGACTCTCTGCCACGGCAAAGAACGACTTACGGTCGGCTCCCTCCACGCGCACCACCAGCAGATACTTGTCGTTCCACTTGATGGCCCCGCTGTTCAAGGTAGCGTTCATCATGATGCGCTGCATCAGATACGGGTTGTCGTGCTCATTGAAATCGTAGCGCCACTCCAGGGGAGTATGCTCAGCCGTGAGGATAGGGTTTTTGTATTTATCGTAGATACCGTTCCCCCACTCCACGGGTTCGTTCTTTTTAGACAGCAGCGCCTCGTGATGGGCGCGCAGGGCTTTTAGTTTATCTTGGAAAGTCATTTTTTAGAATGGAAATAATGGGCTTAATGGGCTTAATGGGCTTAATAGGCTTAATAGGATGACTATTAATCTTTAATCTTTAATGTTTAATCTTTAATGTTTAATCTTGAGAAATGTCTTGCAGGAACAACACATTCTCTTTTGCGTACATCTCCTTGAAGTACGGGGCATCGGGTTTCGACGGTGCCGGTCCGAACCACTCCTTCTTATAGTTACGCCATACGAGGAAGTAGCTGATGGCATGCTTGTCGAGCACCGGTGTAAGCGTGGATGTCCACCAGGTAGGATCCGTCAGGTTCTTCAGTCCGCACTCCGTCAAGGCAGGAATCTTCCCATGATCGGCAGCAAACTGCGTGAGCATAGTGAGGTTCTGATCCAGCTGAGCCACAAAGTCCTCTTTGCTTCCCCACTGATAGCCATCGATGCCCACCATTCCGATACGGTCATCACCCGGGTAGCGCTCCAGGTATTTCTCGGCAGTCAGATCGGCAGCCATTCCCGGCGAATACGCCCAGAGCAGGTTGTCGAAGCCGTCGGCATTCAGCTTATCCTGCAGCATATTCCATAGCGCCTTATATTCCTCGGCTGTGCAGAGTTTCTCACCCCACCAGAACCAGGAACCCGTATTCTCGTGCCAAGGACGGAAGAGGATGGGGATCTTCTTCCCGTCGGCGGTCTTAAGCGTAGCAAGGAAATCGCTTAAGCGCTGCATCCATGTCTGGAACAGCTCATACTTGGTTCCACCGGGTAAGATATTCTTCACCACCGTGGAATCAGTCACATCCCATGCCGTTCCCTCCGGGAACTTCTGTCCTGCGTTTCCTCCCCCCTCGATGGTGGTCAGAGGGTTCCGCGGATGCCAGCTCAGGGTGATGATACCACCCCGTTGGTAGTGGTTGATCACCTCCTCGGTGATACGGGTGAACGGTACGCTGTCCAGACTCTTGGCGTCGGCCATCTCGATACCGCCCAGTTCGAAGCCCATCACGGCGGGGTAGTCGCCGCACACGTTCTTCACATCACTACTATCCTTGTCATATTCCCAGGTCAGACCGTACATCGGGTCATCCTGATGACCGAACATATAGCCTTTCTGACGGAGCGAATCCAGTCGCTCGAATAACTGCTGTGCCCCCGTCTTCTCCGGCTCCGCATTCTTTGTCGTTGTGCAGGCGAGCATCGCAAATGTTGCTGCCGCTAATATTAAATACATCTTCATATGTCAATTCTCAATTTTCAATTTTCAATTCTCAATTGATTAAGCAGCCACTGCTCCCACTCATCCCACTGCTCCTGGAACCAGAAGTGCCAGGTGGCCTGGTAGGGAGAGATGGTCTTAGGACCCTTCACGGTGTTATAGGTGGCCCATGCCGTGGTGGGCGGCACCACATCATCATTGTATCCGAACGAGAACCAACCCTGCTGCTGATCCGTGATCAACCGCGCGAAGTTGATGCCGTCATAATAGCGCGACACCTCGATTCGCTTCTCCTCGCTCCCTTCCTTTGGGAGGGTCTGAGTTGACTTCTTGCCTCTTGCTTCTTGTTTCTTGCTTCCGTAGAAATAATGTGGCCATCCGCAAGCAACACCCTTCAAGGAGTTGGTATGATCGCACAGCGCGGCATGCACAGGTGCATAGAAGGTGATGCGTTTGTCAAGACCCGCCGTGGCCAAGGAGAGGAATCCACCCTGAGAAGACCCCGTTACGCCCATCTCCTTACCATTCCAAGGAGTGAACTGCTCGATATAGTCGAGTGCTCGGATACAGCCAACGATTACTCTTTTATAATAATGTTTATCGCGGTTGTCCATATTAAACTCCCAGTAGCCTGTGAGTGCCCCGTTATAGATATCATCATACACCTTCTGGTCCATGGTCACAGGAATCCCGTGAATACCGATTTCCAAGGTGATGGCACCTTGCGAAGCAGTATAGACATCGCCGCCATAGGGGCGCACGCCAGCCCCGGGAACCCGCAGCAAGGCAGGATACCTCCCCGCTTTTACAGGAACACAGAGAATGCCATAGGTACGGTAGTTTGGCAGGATATTATTGAACGACACCTCATAAACATTCACATCCTTGGTACAACGCTCCGGCAGCAGTCGTTTGGTAGGATTGAGGTCGGTCTTCCGCGCCTCATCAATCGCTCCCTGCCAGAACTGTTGGAAATCATTCGGCATCACAGTCGATGGTTGCAGTTGCTCCGGTGAGAACGCAGCACCGCATGCCCCTTTGTAGTCCTTCCCATTCACATGGGCAGTCACACTGAGTCGGTAGAACCCCGGCACCTTCATCGTACCCTGGTGTTTCATCGTACCGTCCTTGAGTACCACGCCGGTCTTCTTCACCTCGGGATACATCTCAGGACCCGCCTCGAAATCCACTAAGGCATTGTCTATCAAGGTACCCGACCGCAATACGCTCACGGTGAAACGACAGGTCTCCCCCACACGATAAGTCCAGTCCTGATGATCAGGTGTTACCATCACGGTAATTTCGCTACCCCTGATTTGTGCGTTCAGGGGTAGCATACTCATCACTAGCAGTAATAATACAATACTCTTCTTCATCATTTAGGTTATGTTTGTAGTTGATGTTGTTCCAACTGGGTACAAAAGTACTGAATTTTTTACAGAAGTGTTAATACTTTTTTATCTATTATCAATACTTTGAGGCCGAGATACGTTAATATAAGTTAAGGGGACCGAATTGGCCCCCTTTAACTTATTAAAACTGGTATAACTAGTACTACTAGTGCAACTAGTGTTTCTAGTATCTCTAGTATTTCTAGTTTTTACTTCATCAGCACCTTCTTGCCGTTCACAATCACGATGCCCTTGTAGTTAGCGTTAACCTTCTGTCCAGAAAGATTGTAGATAGCACCGTTCACGGCCTTTTGTGTTGCAACAGGAGCCTGAATGCCAGTAGCATCATTGAAGTAGAGCTTCATCAGCGTGTATCCGCTACCAGTGAAGAGCAGATGGTGATCTACCAACAGAGCAACAAGATCAGGATTGTCGGCCAGGTTGACTTTGATAGTCCATGTTCCATCGCCATTGTCGGTCAACAGTTCATTACCCGGTTGGATGTCGTTAGCAGTCAGATTTGTATCCCACCAGCCAGTAGTGATGCGTATCTGCGGATTCTCACCCTGGATATCAGCGTAGAACGTCTCGGTCATCATCTTGTCCCAAATAGCCTGTGGAATCTCAGCAATGCACTCGTTTGCACCATCATGTCCCTCAAGGGCAAAGCGGTAGATACCGTTCCAGTTCACTACACCAGCAGAGCCGTCGCCTTCCCAGATCGTTGCGGGAGTCTCCTCAGCAGGAGCTGTAACGATTGCGTTCACCTCCTTGGTCTCCTCGTTGAAGGTAATCACCACCTTAGAGCCATCCTGATCAACAGTAAGCTGATAGTTGCTTCCAGGATATGATACGCTCCAGTCGTGATCCACGCGAACCTTGAACTCATAGTTACCAGCAGCCACATCGTCGAAGGTAATGGTATAGATACCATCATCGCCCTTGGTCATGTCGTTGTCAACAGTCCAGCTGTCGCCACCTAAGGTACCCATCACGCTATAAGTATGCTCAACAGGTCCTGCCTCACCGGTCTTCACGGTGGTCACATTGATCTCCTGTGTCTCAGCATTGAACGTAACGGTTACGGTATAGATACCCGTCTCATCCACAGTGAAGGTATAGTTGTTGCTTGGATAAGCCACGGTCCATGCATGATCCTTCACCACCTTGAACTCATAGCTTGTACCCTTCTCCAAGGTTACATCCGTCTTCACCAAGGTATAGAGGTCACCCTCCAAGGTCATGTCGTTGGAAGCATCCTCAGGATTCCATGAGCTGCCTAAGAAGTTACCGGCAACGGTCCAGGTTGCTTCAGGAATAACGGTTACGTCACCCGTCTTCTCGGTGGTTACGTTGATAGCCTGTGTCTCGGCATTGAAGGTAATGGTCACGGTATAGATAGCGGTCTCATCCACGTTGAACACATAGTTCTCGCTTGGATAAGCTTCATCCCATGCATGATCCTTCACTACCTTGAACTCATAGTTCGCACCCTTCTCAAGGGTAACATCCTTCACCACGAGGGTATAGCTACCATCTTCGCCGAGTGTCATATCGTTGGTGGCATCCTCCGGATTCCACTGGTTAGCCAGGAAGTTACCAGCCACGGTCCAAGTAGCTTGAGGAGCAGGCGGTCCGGCTATCACCTTCTCAATCAGAGTCCAGTCTTCATCGCTTGCAAAATCCCTGTCGATATACATCTCGATGTTATCGAAGTAGAAGGTTGTAGCAAGGTTCCTGTTCTCATTCAGGTTAAAGGCAAGGGTCTGACAGGTTCCACCACCGGAAGCCGCAGATGAGATAACGATTTCCTTCTCATAGTGCTGCCATTGGGAAGTAAAATTAATGCCATTTCCACTCACACCAGGACCCTGCCAATCAATATAGTCACCAGGGAGCGCATGCCACTGAACAGTAACGTTCGCATCGTCATCACTCTTATAGTCGAACTTGATAATTACATGTTCTCCTTCCTGGAACTTATGGGTAGAGGTGATAAAGAACTGGGTATCATACTCGTTTACGGCGTCAGCCACACTATGAACTGCCACACCGCGAGTACCGTCCACGCCAACACCGTTCTCAATACATGGATTTTCCGGCATACCGGGCTCACGACCTACGAAGCTGAACACATTACCCTCATGTTCATCTCTCCAGAAATCGGTCTTGATGAATCCGAAGTCAGCATCAGCCTCACAGTCGCCATTAGGAATTAAGTTAGATGTCCACTGGATCTCCTTAGGAATCATCTTGGTTACATAAATGTTATCGAAGTAGTAGGTAACCTCGATGCCATCACCTTGGTCTGTTTTTTTACTGGGCGTTGAGAGGTTGAAAGCGATAGACAGGAAGCCGCCACCATTACCATTATTGGCCATGCCAGCACCTACTGTACAAGTTCCTTCATAAGTTTTCCATTCCGTATCAAAGTTGGCGTCCTTGCCATATCCAAAGACTGTCCAGTCGTGATAATCACCGGGAACACCATGTGCCTGCGGACCAACATTCACTGCCGTTGTAGCCTTGTAGTCGAAAGACACATTGATGACGTCACCCTCATATAGCGGCTCGTCAAACACAATCCAGAACTGCGTGTCCCAGTCCTGTCCTGCACCAGGAGCAGAAACCACTTGTATACCACGGGAACCATCCACGCCGATACCGTCGATAATAGCGGCAGGCTCAGTCGGTCCGTTACTTTCCTTGGCTACGAAGTTAGCATTCTCCGTACCCTCCATGTCGCTGTTCTGCACGATAGGCACCCATCTCTGGGCTGACATACCAACAGCAAACAAAGACATTGCAAATAGAGTTAATAATTTCTTCATAAGCTTTTGTTTTTAGACTAAAAATTAATATAAGTAATGTAATAGATACTATAGTTTTTGCAAAGATAATACATTTTTACAATAATGCAATGTTTTTATTCAAAAAAATTTTTTTTATTCCTCTTTTTCTTTGGCGCAAAGAAAAGAAACTTTTTACCCTCTTTTTCTTTGGCGCAAAGAAAAGAGGCAAAAGAAACATCCACCCCTCCAAACCTCCCCTATATGGGAGGCTAAACTGAAAATTGCGGATACCGCCAATTTTCAGACTTTTCAGCGGTAAAATCGGGCATCAAAGCCCGATTTTGTTTCTTTGTCGGCTTACGCCCAAGTGACTGGCGCCAGAGCATTTCTCGCACCCCCGTGCCACCGTACCCCCGCGCCACCGATATTCTTTGGTATTCTCACTCCACACTCCTCACTCCACATTCCACAAATCACATCTCGCGCAACTGCGCCTCCCTAATCACTTGGATCGTAGTGGAATCACCGGCGAACACGGAGTTCAGGCCCTGCTGTTCCTGGGCAGGATCACCGGTATAGTCATCACCCACCTGCCACTGCTGCTCATGTTTCGGTTGGGCATATCCACCCCATCCCCAGAAGTTACAGCCAGCGAAGCAGCCGCCTGACTGAGCATTATCGCTCACCAAGGCGAACACATAACGGTAGAAATCATCACGTGCGGTGGTTGGTGTCCTGAGTGCAAACTGGAAGTCATCGCGCGGGAATCCGAACTCCTCCATCACGAGCGGCTTCTGCAGTTTGCTGCAGATGGCAACATGACGGTCGATATAGTCCTTGGTGTTCGCCTTCGCTGTAGGCAGATCGTCAATGAGATGATCTTTCCGCACCCAGCTCCAGTTATACGGCCAGAGATGGATATTACAGTAATCCACGTTCTTGTCGGCACAGATACGCTCATAGCAGTCCCAGTCGTTCTCGCACCCCCATGAGCCCTCGCTACCGATGCTGATCAGGTGATTGGAATCCAGACTGCGAATCAGGGCCGATGCTTCAGCGAGCCATTTCTCGAAGTCGGGTATCACCGCCTTGTCGAAAGCGCGCGGCTCATTACCGATCTGCCATGACATGATGGCCGGGTCGTCCACATATTTCACACCCGTATAGCGGTTCGTACGTCCGAGGATAAAGCGCACATAGTCGTAGAACAGCTCATGCGCCTTCTGGTTCGTGGCATACTTACTCATCGCCTGCATGAAGGCCGGATAACCGTCCTCGTTGGGACGCGGCTGCTTTCCCGCCCCCGCATGCTCCAGGTAGAAGCCGTAGCCCCCACTCCATTCCCAGGAGTTGTTCAGGTAGAGTACAGCCACCATCTTCCGCTTTCCCATCTCCATCAACAGGTAGTCAAGACCCGCCAGGATGGTGTCGTTATACACCCCCGGTGCAATCTGTAACGTTGGCTCTACCTTGGTGGTAACGCCCCGTTCACCGTCACTACCCACCAGGATGCGCAGGTTGTCGATACCTAACGACTTCAGGTTATCCAGCTCACGAACCAGTCGGTTACGGTCGCCCCCCTGTCCTTCACTGCCCAGGATGGCACCATACCAGAAGTTTGTTCCCACGAAATAATACGGTTTCCCGTCACGCAGGAAATGCCCGTCCTTCACTTGCACGAAGGCACTGCTTTCTCCCTTCGCACATCCTGTCAGCATGATGGCAATGGTTACCATGACAAATATTATTCTCTTCATAAGGTTGTTTGTTAGTTGTTTGAATCGTTCTTCACATGCACATCGCACTGCGGGAACGGGATGGAGATGTTATGGGCATCGAGCGTATTGTAGATGCACTGCATCACATCTGATACCACATAGATTTGCTTCACCGCATCCACCCAGCAGAGTAGCTGGAAGTTGATGCTACTGTCGCCAAACTCCGTGAACACCACTTTCACCTGCTTGGATGGGTCCAGATACGGATGATTCAAGCCATTCACCGCCTCCTCAATCATCGTTGTCACGTCCTTCATATTGGAGCCATAGGCCACGCAGAAAGGTATCAGTGACAGCACATAACCGTGGTTCTTCGTGAGGTTCTTGTAGTTCTTCGTGAACAGCTGTGAGTTCGTGAAGGCGATGATGGAGCCATCGATAGCCTCCAGCATCGTACTGGTATAGCTGATGCTTGCCACCTTTCCCTTGATGCCGTCGCACTCAATCCAATCGCCTACCTTTACACGACCTGCCATGAGGTTGATGCCATAGTAAAGGTTCTCCAGGATATCCTTTGAAGCGAAACCGACACCAGTGGAGAGACCGGTGGCGATATATGCCAGCCACTTGCCTCCGATATGGAAGATCGACAAGCTGATCAGCAGCCACGCACCCCATACCAGTACCTGCGTGACGTTCTTTCCCATCACCTCGCGGGAACTGGCATTCGTGCGATAGTTCTTCCCCTTGAAATGCAGGTGAAGCAGCTCCAGACATACGGAGTTAACGTATTTGAAGAAGAAATACAGCTCGGCCACCTGGATGATGCTAAACAGACTCAATCGGAAATTCTTCGCATTGACGAACGGCATCGTGAAGTACTGCCATGTGAGGGTACTCAGGTTGAATACATCGGCAGCCATATAGATGCTCAGGGGGATGGAGAGCAGTGCCATCACCGGCAGCAGCACCTCGTACACCAGTCGGAAGATCCAGTTCTTGGTGATAGGCTTGTCGTAGATCTTGTGTTTCTTACTGTAATCCTTCATCCAGCTGGCGATACAGGTGATGGTCAGGATGCAAGCCAACTGCATGATCCACCAGATGAGCAACTGAACACTCATCAGGGTGTAGCCTATCCATGCGCAGACGGTGCTCACAAGGAAGATGATCAGTGAGATGTAGGTATAGAACATGTCACTGCGCGGAATCTTCTTGTGGTGTTTTCGTATCACACTCCATTGCCAGATGGTGCAGAGCAGCAGGATGGGCGGGAAGATCAGGTTCACCAGATCGTTCGGCACCAACACGATGCGGAACGATATCACAATGAAGCCCATGAAGATAAGTGGGGCATAGATCAGGAACGCACTCTTGATCTGATCGCCTTCCACACGAAGCAGCAAAGAGAGCAGGATCACGCACAGCAGCCACGCATATTCCACCAGCAGACTGCTGGCCATAATCAGGAAGTTCTGATCGGAGAACGTCCGGAGCAGTCCGATAATAATAGCAAAGGTAATGGTCGTGGTGGTGAGGATGATGCAGGTACGCTTCTTCAGGAACGTCTTGGTATGGAAACGCTTGGGCAAAAAGCGGAAAGCCAGGAAGTTCAGGACTACCGAAACAATGGCGAAGATGAAGATACCTAAGAACAAGTCCAGGATGAACCTGCTGTTCCACTGCGACTGGATATTATGCAACGGTCGGTACTTGTCGGTTACCGTCTCGGCAGTGGCCATCAAGTTATGGCGCAACGACGCGAGGATGGCAAAATAGCTGTCACCACCGTTCTTGAAGATATTGCTCTGAATCTCGTTATACCGTTTGTTGGCATAGTCGTTCAGGTTCTTCAACCGCTGCCCCGTCTGCTTGTACAACCGCTCGTAATCGTTCAGGTCCTCACGGTTCCCCTTCATCGAATTGCGGATGTTCGTCGCCATGGTAAGACAGACATTACAGTCGATCCTGGCCTTCTCATCCATCTGCGCAAAGCGCATCATCTTCTCCAGACTGCCTATCAGACTGTCGTAACGGGCAATCTCGGCATCGTTCTTCTCGATGAACCGCTTCAGGGGTAGGGAGTGCCGTGTGAACTCCTGGAACTGCTTCGTGGCCTCATGACAGGCGTAGGTGAGGTCGAACACATACTCCGGTCGCTGGGAATACAGCATCAGTGAGTTCTGGTTACTCAGATGGTAGGTCTCACGGAACTGCTTCATGATACGCTCGTTCCTGGACGCAGAGATCTTACTGCGCTTTTCCAGTTCGTCATGTTTATTCATCAGCTCCTGTCGGAGGATGGTCAGCGTGGCGTTGATATCCTTTTCCTTGAGAACAGCCATCGACTGTTCAGCGTGCAACCAGCAGCAGAGTATCAGTAGGAGACAAACTCCCCATCTATTGATTTTTACCATATTCTTCGTCTTTTGTCTGCAAAAATACGTATTTTTCCCGCATTATGTGTATATTTGCAGTGGATTTTTTTATTTATTTACAATATGATGCTTATCGCAGATTCCGGAAGTACCAAGACCGACTGGGCTTGGATAGAGAATGGAACCATCGTTCACCGTGTCACTACAGCGGGTATAAACCCTGTTCATCAGGGGGAGGAGGATATAGAAAAAGTGGTGGAACAACTTTTTCCGAGGAAGAACACCTCACTAAAGTGGGTGTTCTTCTACGGCGCCGGCTGTATCCCCGAGAAGAAGGGGGTGGTGGAAAAGGTGCTGAGGAAGGTTTTCCCTGATGCCGATAGGATTGAGGTGGAAAGCGATCTGCTGGGGGCAGCACGGGCAGTGTGCCAGCATCAAGAAGGACTAGCATGTATTCTTGGAACAGGCTCAAACTCATGTCTTTACGATGGAGAGAAGATTGTGGGGAATATTCCTCCTTTGGGCTATATCTTAGGCGATGAGGGTAGCGGAGCTGTGTTGGGTAAACTGTTCTTGAATGCCCTATTCAAAGGAGCGCTGCCCGATGGCATGAAAGAAGATTTCCTGCAGTCGAGCGGTCTGAGCTACCCAGAAATCATCCAGCGGGTATATCGTCAGCCGATGGCGAACCGCTTCCTGGCATCCACCTCTTTATATATTAGTGAGCATCTGGATGTGCCTGCGCTCCGAGAACTCGTGAAACAAAACTTCCGCGACTTCTTCCATAAGAACATCGCGCAGTATGGTCGTCACGACCTTCCCGTGGGAGCCATCGGCAGCATCGCCTATCATTACCGCGATCTGCTTCAAGAGGTTGCCGAGGAAAAAGGATATAAGCTAAGTACAGTAGCAAAGAGCCCCATGGAAGGGCTAGTTGCTTTTCATGCCCATTAAACTAGCGCTGCTAGTTAATCTAGTAATCCTAGTAATACTAGTACCACTAGCAACACTAGCCTCTAGCCCCTACCCCTCGCCTGCGCCAGCAGCACCTCCAAATGGCGTTTCTCGTTTAGAAGTTGCTCTATCTGTTGCTCTAATATCGGCACCTGCTGACGCAGGTGCTTATTTTCTTCACGAAGGCGCTTCATTTCTTCTTCCTGGCCTTTGCGGTAGCCGGTACGAGCGGCATACATCCGTTCTTTGATACCACCCTGCGTAACAAACTGCTTATCTAGGGCAGTCAGGTATGTTTTCATCATCCTGTCTGTCATATGCAGCAAAGTGAGGGCGATATTGCACAATTCCTCATCGTTCCATTTGTTAAAGAACGGTTCGTAATCGGCAACAAGGTTATGGTTTCGGCAGAACTGCAGCATTTCATCATAGCGTGGGTGTTGTGTGTTCCATACTGTGAGATGTCGGGTTTGCAAGTAGTCTTCGTAGTCGGCCCTAAGCTCTTTCAGTGAAGAACGGGCTATATTAAGCAGTTTCAATTGCATCTCAGTGGATGTGATGCCATCGGCAAGCCCTTCTATGATATTCTGTTTACCAGAGCGGGCCGCCTGCAGCATCTGATCTACGGTGCGGTCGCCCTTAGCGGGCAGGAAGCGTTTAACAAAGTGGAACGTAAGGAAGTACGCCACCTCTGTTTTCTGGTAGAAATAAAGGTTTCGAACCGGTACTTCGTTTTGAAGCACGCGTGGCAGTTCGTTGTTTTCGTTGTTTTTCATATTAAGGTATTTATTTAAAATTATAGAACTAGTTATACTAGTTAAACTAGTTGTACTAGTGCTACTAGCACTACTAGTTTTTCTAGTTTGTTATTCATCAATCCAAGCTCTCGTAAACCGAGTGGTTGCTCTTGAACTCGGGAACGATGCTCTTCATTTCCTTCACCGTGTTCATCACATCATACTCATAGCTGTGAGCGATGAGCTGGTCGATGTTTTGCGCAACCTGGTCAAAGTCATATTCGCGAACACTGGCAATCTTGATCTTCTTGTTGAAGGTAGGCTTGGTAATCTCTTCGTTGTTCAGCACCTCCTCGTAGAGCTTCTCACCATCACGCAGACCCGTATATTCAATCTGCACGTTCATGGCACCACTCAATCGGATCATGCGCTTGGCCAAGTCGGCAATCTTCACCGGCTTACCCATATCGAAGACGAATATCTCTCCTCCCTTACCCATCGTACCGGCCTCCAGCACCAGCTTACAAGCCTCGGGGATGAGCATGAAGTAGCGGAAGATATTCGGATGTGTCACGGTGACAGGACCACCCTTTCGGATCTGCTCACGGAACAATGGAATCACCGAGCCATTAGAGCCCAGCACGTTTCCGAAGCGAGTGGTTACAAACTGCGTCTCGCCCTTGATCTTTCCATCCTTGATAGCCTTATCGAGACTCTGCACGTAGATCTCGCAGATACGCTTCGAGCAACCCATCACATTGGTGGGGTTCACCGCCTTGTCGGTAGAGATCATCACGAACTTCTCCACCCCATATTTCACGGCCAGGTCGGCAATGATTCTTGTACCGTCGATATTGTTCTGCACGGCCTCACAAGGATTATCCTCCATCATCGGCACATGCTTGTAGGCAGCGGCATGGAACACGTAGTGCGGTCGGAACATCTTGAACACCGCCTCCATCCTTGACTTATTACAGATGGTGGTCACGATGGCCTCCACCTTCACATGCGGGAAATCCTTCGCCATCATCAGTCGGATATCATGCTGCGGTGTCTCAGCCTGGTCGATCAGCACCATCTTGGCAGGATCGAACTTCGCAATCTGGCGCACCATCTCACTACCGATACTACCAGCCGAACCCGTTACCAGCACACGCTTTCCCTTCATCTGGTTCTCCACGGAATGCAGGTCCACCTTGATCTCATCGCGCGGCAGCAGGTCCTCGATCTCCACCTCGCGGAGCTGCGTCGTATTGATATCACTCTTTCCGTCCCATTGCACGGCCGGGTTCATGGTATAGATCTTCACGCCCGCATCGATCAACCGGTCGATCATGGCCGGGTTATTACTGAACGCCTCCTGCTTCAGCGGTGACACGAGGAGTGTACGCACGCCATTCTTCCGCATCACATAAGGTAGCTTAGCATCGTTCTTGAACACGTTCACGCCCATGAGCATCTTGCCGATCATATCGGGAGCGTCGCTCACGAAACCAGCCAGCTTGAAGCGCTGCGGTTTGTCGTTAATCACCGAACGGGCAATACCCATACCACCGTTCTTCACCCCATAGATATATACCTGCTTGACGATGGTCTCCCTACCGGCATAGTCGTATATCCACTTCACGCCAAGGCGAAGTGCACTCATGATAATGGTTGAGAGTATAAAGGTGAATACCAGATTCTTAAGTCGAATTGGCTCAAGGAAAAAGTCAGCATGGAATAGTCGGAAGATCATGATCAGTATGATACCGATCAGGTTCGCTACGAGTACGCGGTGAAGGTCGGCAAACGAGGTATAGCGCATCACCCCCATATACGTCTTCATGATTCGGAAGCCGACCATAAAGAAAAGCAGATAGAAACAGAACGTACCAAACAACGAACCGAAATGTTGGGAAGTATAGATAGCACCGTGATCCAACATGTAACACACCAGTCCTGATCCCAAGATGATCAGACAGTCAATTAGCAGGATTCCCCAGTAGGGCAGTGCACGTTTGGTGAAATACCAGTTTGCTAGTTTATCTATCAATTTCATATAATCTTAGTATTCGTAGTTTTGAACGCCTTCCCTACGGCTCGTTGCACCGTTCATGGGGAAAAGCATGCAAAAGTAATAAAATTACCGATATGTTCCAAATATTTCTTTGAAAAAACTCATTTCGTCGTTTTTCCAAGAAAACATTCTTCCTTCTTTTTTACTGTAACCTCACACTGAGAAATGTTTATTCTCACGCAGAATTATTTTTCTCACGCAGAATTATTTATTCTCACGCAGAGACGCAGAGAGCGCAGAGTTCACACAGAGAATTTATAATTTTCCCGCTGATAATGAATTTTTGTCCCGCAGAAATCGCAGAAATCGCAGAAATTTTAGTTTCTCACTGATTCTAATGCCTATAGTTAATCATGCCGCATGGCTAGGCGAAGCCCATTTCTGCCATTTCCGCTATTTCTGCGGGACATAATAATCCATTTCTGTGTGAGCTAAAAATAATAATTTCTGTGGGAGGCAAAAAAAATCGGGCGGTGAAGCCCGATTGAACTATGAAATAATGTTTTCTTTGATCTTTGCGACGATATAAGCGACATCCTCATCCGTGACATACGGTCCTGCCGGCAGGCACATACCCACCTTGAAGATGGACTCGCTCACCCCGTTGACATACGCCACGCAGTCGCGATAAACAGGTTGACAGTGCATGGGCTTCCATACCGGACGTGCCTCGATGCCCGCTTGGTCGAGCGCCACACGCATCGCCTCCACGTTGTCGTTCGGCTGACAGTCGGTCGTGGCAGAATCTGCAGCATGTATCACACCGGCAGCGCCACCCACGGCACCTGTAACGATGGTCTTATACGCATTCTCCTGTCCCTTCACCTTCACATCCGGATCCAAGGTAATCGTACACAACCAATAATTACTATCAAAGACTTTCATGTTTGGCTGCCCGTGCACCTTGACTCCAGGCACATCTGCCAGCAACGCTTCATAGAGCGCCTGCACATGCTTATGATGAGCGATATGATCGTCCACAACGGTCATCTGTCCGCGACCGATACCGGCACAGATGTTACTCATGCGGTAGTTATACCCGATGGCCTCATGCTGGTAGTAAGGATACGATTCACGAGCCTGTGTGGCCAGCCACATCACCTTTCTCCAACTCTCCTCATCGGGACAGATCAGGGCGCCACCACCCGAGGTGGTAATCATCTTGTTTCCGTTGAACGAAAGCACACCATATCGTCCGAAGGTTCCCAGCACCTGACCGTTATAGCGTGAGCCGAAGCCCTCAGCGGCGTCTTCGATGACAGGAATCTCGTACTTATTGGCAATCTCCATGATACGGTCTATCCGGTAAGGCATACCATAGAGTGCTACGGGAACAATGGCCTTTGGTTTCTTACCTGTCTTGGCGATACGGTCTTGAATGGCTGTTTCCATCAGTTCGGGATCCATGTTCCACGTATCAGGTTCAGAATCTATAAACACCGGTTTGGCACCAAGATAAGTAATGGGGTGTGAAGAGGCGCAGAACGTAAAGCTTTGTACAATCACTTCATCGCCAGGGCCGACACCTGCAGCCAGCAAACCGAGATGAACCGCAGCAGTACCTGAACTGAGGGCCACTACCCTCTTCCCTTCTCCCACGAATTTCTCAAGATCCTCTTCGAATCCGTTGACGTTGGGTCCCAGGGGCACCACCCAATTGGTATCAAAAGCCTCTTTGATGAAACGTTGTTCAGCACCGTTTTCGCTCATGTGAGCCAAGCACAGGTAAATTCTTTTGTCAGCCATATTTCTCTCTTTTCAAATGCAAAGATACAACGTTTCATTGATTCTCGCAAACAAATGGTTTTATTTTTTTTCGAAGAGAGTACAAAAATGCACAAAAAGGCCAACATATCCCGTTAATCTTATGAAATATCGATGTATAAAGGGGTTGAGCAACGGGAGATGTTGCTCTAACATCTCCCGTAGATTTCCCGTAGATCTCCCCCTACGCAGCTTTTAGGGGAATCAACTTGTAATAGGAAAGATGTTCTCTGACCACATGGTCGTAGCCCAGTTCCCTCATGGTTAGTCCTAAGTGAACTCTGGTGCTCCTGTCGCTCTTCACTGAAGGATACTCCTGCTGAATCTCCCTGAGGATATCCCCGCAGTTCATGTACTTCGGCATCTCCCCTTCCTTCGGCAGTCGGAACGTGGCATTCACGATCTCGGCAATGTCCTTCTGTTCCATGTAGTTCAGGTTGAGCTCCTGGATTCGCTTCACCTCCGCGGGGGTGAACCAATAGGGCGCCTTCAGCTCAAGCAGCTCGTGGAGCACCTGGGCATACAGCTGTCCGTAGTCTATCTCCCCCGTGTTGTCAATCAGCCGGTCCTTGGGCACTGTCAGACAGATGTACCGTCGGCTGCCCGTGGCATCGGTCAGCGGGTGCGGGTTGTTCGTCGTGGCCACGAACGAGGCATAGCGGGGCCTGTCCTCCTGACTGCAGCCGAAGATGGGTCTTCCGTTCACCTTGCTCTTCGACAGCGTCTGCTTCAGCGCAGGATGCTGACTC
>OMXE01000012.1 GCA_900314935.1 uncultured Prevotella sp. | reverse complement strand
GAGCAAGCAACGCTCTGTCCAGGAAAAGGTCTATGCCGTTGACGTGGCCATGATGGACCAACGCGAGAATGCCTTTGCGGGCGAGAACCTTGGTCATCGTCTGGAGACCATCGTAGCCATTCACCTTATCAGGAAATGCAAGTCGGAGGGATTGGATGTCTATTACCTGAACGACCGTTCGGGCGAGTGCGACTTTGTGGTCTGCAAAGGTAATAAGGTAATACAAGCCATACAAGTGTCATACGATATTTCTGCTGAAAAGACTTACAAGCGTGAGAAGAATGGTCTACTGCTTGCCGCCAGACAGACCAAATGCGAAAACCTGTTGTTACTCACCGACCATGAGAGCGGCGAGATAGTGGAGGATGGTCACAAAATGAAGATCCAGCCCGTCTATGAATGGAGTTTAGAACTCGGAGTGTAATCACCAACATTTTAAGAAAGCAGTGCGAGGGTCTGTTTGATACCATCCATCAAGGCCTGCTACCGCATAAGTGGTGAAAGTGAAGCATTCCCAACTGGCGAAAACGGAGCATTGCCGTTCACTTTTTCCACATGAACTGAACGAGTATGGGGTTTCTTACGCCAGTAGTTATAAGTGTTGTAATTAATGCCTACATGTTGTAGGTACTTTGTGATGGACATGCCACTCTTTTGTAGGTCTGATTGTAATACTACAAAATCTTCTCTTGTCATGATACAGTAACAGTTGTAGTTGGGTGCACTATTGCGACTGCAAAACTACAACTAAACTACAACTGTTACAACGTGTATTTTATCGAATGCTTACGAAAAACATACATTTCCGCTGATTATAAGCACATTTTTGCGTTATTTTCAGCGGAAACATAAAGAAAAACATATATTTCCGCTGGTTATAGAAACTATAACCTAGTACAAAAGGAGATAACGATGGACGACTTGTTCCTACCATAAACAAAAACAGCAGCTTGTAGCTGCTGTTTTTTAGGTGTCAATCGTCCGGCGCTCCTTGGTAATAATACTCGTCGCTGTCTACCAACAATAGTTTCTGTTTCTCAAGCATCGAATCCATAATGACCAAAACTATATGACATAGTATTACATATATTACATTATAGATACAACAACAGCTACAATCGAATGTGATTGTAGCTGTTGGTATATGTTGTATCTATATGTGTATTACTATGTCTTTTGTAGGTCTGATTGTAATACTACAAAATCTTCTTTTGTCATGATACAACGTGTATTTTATCGAATGCTTACAAATATCTGCCGTGGTCGAATAAAAGTCATGCGGAACTGGCAGATAATGCAGACAAAAACAGCAACTTGTAGCTGCTGTTTTTTTAGGTGTCAATCGTCCGGCGCTCCTTGGTAATAATACTCGTCGCTGTCTATCAACAATGGTTTCTGTTTCTCAAACATCAATACCACAATTGCTGGTTTCGCATAAATCTTGCGGTTGATAGTTTCTGTTTTCATAAGCATAAATTCCGCAGCACTTTAATGTAACAGTATTTAGAAGTAACTGAGCAACAAAAGCTCTTGCCTGGGCAAGCGGCAGAGCCGAGAGGCCCAGGATTTTGCCATGTTAGATTTTCACTTACCTCAGTGCTGCATTAAAAGACAAGCAAAATTGCTCATGACACCGCAAAGATACAAATAAAATCTGAGAAAATCACTCCTTTGGGAGGAATATTTTACGCAAGAATACTTTTTTTTCTCGTTATGTGGGTCTGGCGCAAGCATTCGACAAATTACAAAATCTTCTTATGTCGAACTTACACATACAGAATCCATAATGACCAAAACTATATGACATAGTATTACATTATAGATACAATAACAGCTACAATCGAATGATTGTAGCTGTTATTATATAGGTATTACTACCTGTAGTTTATCGAATGCTTACTTTTGTGATGTACTTGATGAATGTCTTTATTTTAGCTATTAGTTTATAAGGTATCTCTTCGGGATACAAAGAAAACAGTTTAATATTATGTAACCCTAGAACTATTCCTTTGGATAATATGCCTTTTCTTGCTAGTCCAAATCTTTTGCTCTCCTTTCCGAAATTCCCACCTTCCAGAATATCCTCAAGTAACAGCTTACCACGTCTTTCGTTGGGTTCAGTTAGCAAGAATTCCTTGGGGAGGCCTAACACCTCATGCTCTATCCATATCACTCCGGAAGCCAGTTTGGACATGCCTGTTGATTCCCACGTATATACGATCTCCTGTTTGTCTCTATCACACAAGTCTCCTAAGTGTTTCAGAACATAATAGTAATCCACGAAATGCCTTAGCCCGATACCTTCATCCAATAAATGAAGCATAATGTGGCCCATCTGATAGACTGCGTTGAACTTGGGTGTTGGTATGCATACAGCATATTTATCCTCTGTCAAGTTCACACGATGAGAGAACTGTTCGTGCTTATTCTCTTCAAGCCATTTCTGAAGTCGTTTATGATGAAAAGGATTATACAGTTTCAATGGGGTGTCGTGAATATCCACAGGAGTATCACCGTTGTACACCTTTAGATGTTTGAAACTCTGTTTAGCTTCTGGATACAGGTTGGTAAAATACTCATCAATGCTCTTCTTATCCAAGTCTATCCAAACATCAATGTCCCCTGGGAGTCTCATCATGGGATCCGGATATAAAGTTGCATTCCCCTGCCCTTTCAACAAACAGCATCGTAGACCATCGCTCTCTAACTGAGTAAAATAATCAATCACTCGTTTGTTAAGCACGGAATTACTCTTTCTCAACTGCATGAGAAGAGCCATCCAATCTAGCAGCACTTCATCCTCAACATGTATATCAAAACGAGTCGGCTCACAGATGCCACCTATTTTTTGCTTGTCACAGAAATCAAAAATTACCCTCCAATTAGTAATTGTGGGTAATTCTTCACCTGGATTCAACGCGAATTTTACCCAGGCTAATGGCTCTGAATACTTGTTATTAATTATGTCCATTGAACGGCTCTCTCGTTGCTTGTCCTTCTTCACTAATTCCTTCACGCTTAAATACTTTCAGAACAGTCATGAAGAATATCTTTACGTCCAACCAAAAGGAGAGGTGATCAACATAAAACACATCGTATTCAAATTGTTTTGTAAAAGAAATTGTATTACGTCCATTCACTTGTGCCCAACCACTAATTCCAGGTCTAACTTCATGACGCCGCATTTGCTCAGGCGAATATAGCGGCAGATAATTAACCAGAAGCGGTCTCGGTCCAATAAAAGACATATCACCCTTGAGAATATTGATTAACTGAGGCAATTCATCTATTGAAAGGCTACGAACGATCTTGCCTATTTTAGTTAAACGTTGAGCATCTGGGAGAAGTTTTCCTTCTACATCTTTTTCATCAGTCATCGTTTTAAACTTAATAACCTTGTAAACCTTTCCGTCTTTACCAGGACGTTCCTGAGAGAAAAAAGCTCCAGCGCCTTTGTTGGCAAAATGCAACCAAATAGCAACTATAGCTATCAGCCACCCTACAAACAACAAAGAAACAAAGGCTATTGAAAAGTCCAATAGCCGTTTGAAAAAATACTTATACATTCTTTATTGACTGACAAAGAAAAGTTAATAAGCTATTCCATAGATCATATCACATATAGAAAACTCAACCTGTACCTTTCTACTCCAGACTGTTGAAAACACTAGTGAAGTGAGTAAAGAATTATGCACTCTCTTTAGGCTTATAAAGGGTTGCCATCGTAACACCGCCAAGTATCAATAATGCACCAACGAAGATATACCATGACAATGCTCCAGAGAAATACTCAGGGAAGAATAATGACAGGAATAAAGAGAAAGCGACACCCCAAAAAGCATATGTAACATTCAGGCATAAAGCCTTGGCTGCACCGATATTATCGATGGCTGTGTACCAGCAGAGAAATGAATACATGCCTATGGCGGCTGTTACAACTAAAAGAATCCAACATGGTGCATACGAGAACACAGCAGAAAAGCCTTCAAATGCAGAACCAAAGCCTCCAGCAAAAATGGGAGCCACCACAAGCAGATAAACAAGTGCAGAGGTAGTATACCTGATGAGAAGACCTAATTCAGGATCCACATCTCCTGCTTTCATGCCATATCCACATACAACACCTTCCGATGCCCATCCAATGGCCGTAATCAAAGCAAAGATAATACCCAGTGTGACGTTTACATTAGCATCATCGGAAGGAGTCCAGCCAATGATGATAATACCAATAATACAAATAATAATACCTAACCATGTTTGGATGCCTGTTTTCTCTTTAAGAATCCATACGGCCAATGCTGTTCCCAATAAGGGATAGATGGCCGATACGCTTGTCGTCAATGCAGCTCCTCCTACCGCAATACTTAGTGTGTAAGTGGTCATTGCGAGTGGACCACCCAATAATGCACCAAGAGAACAGAAACGACCATCGCGGGTCTTAATTGCAGGATACAATTCTTTCAATCTTCCTTTGCCTCCCATATAGAAATACAACCAAATTGCTGCAATGATATCA
The DNA here is from genome assembly GCA_900314935.1 of uncultured Prevotella sp. Classification (GTDB taxonomy): domain Bacteria; phylum Bacteroidota; class Bacteroidia; order Bacteroidales; family Bacteroidaceae; genus Prevotella. The sequence continues at coordinate 99,075 of OMXE01000012.1, read as the reverse complement.
TGCAACGCACTGCATATAACACCACCAGCAGCCAAAAGAACTGGATTCTCAACGAATGGTGCCATTACCATAACAACACCTAACAATACTGCGTCAAGGCCCCATGTGATGCCTGACATTACACCGCCAAAATAACCTTTGCGGGGATTCATTACTACTGCCATAATTTTTTTCTTTTTTTATTCGTATATTTTCTTTAATTGATTAATTGCTCTCTGATAACGGTCTCTGCCGTAGGAGCCAAAGTCATCACCCTTGGCTTCCTTGATGACTGTCCATTGCGCCCACAGATAATCCCAGAGTATCTGATAATATAGTATTTTCTGGTAAGCATTATCTGGGATTGTTCCATTAAAATAACAACTCAAAATATAGTCTTGGTTCTCTGGTGAGAAACTGCTTTCGAGGAACAAGGCCGCAAAGTCAGCCATAGGGTCATTCATACCGGAATATTCCCAATCTATCAGATAGATTGTACCATCCCCTGCCTTGATGAAGTTCTCAGGAACAGCATCATTGTGACATGGATGAAGGTCTACACCGAGATCGTTGAGTTTTACCTCTAACTGCATAATCTGTTTTTGGACCAGTTCCCAACCCTCATACATAGATGCGCCTGCTTTCTCCAACAGAACATCGTATTTCTCGATCTCACGGAACACATTGAATTCGTTTTTAAACCGTACCTTGGAATGATGAAGAGTCTGATAGATAAGAGCAATCTTCTTCATATTATCATAGCGCTGGATAGTGGCTGCATTCAACGTTTCTGCATTCTCAACATAATCGACCAGTTTGATACCTGTCTGGGCATTGAAATAGCGAACAGGTGGATTGATACCAAGCTTACTGCCTTCGAGAGAATTAAACTCTTCAAAAGAGCGCACTACCATTCCCTCAGAACCATTACCAGGAACACGCAGTACATAATTTTGGCCATGATAATCCACACGAAAGTTCTTATTGCTCATGCCACCTATCTGTGTAAACTGAGCCGAACGTACATCTTCGTCAGGAAATATGGAAGACAGATGCATTAGCAGATTGTCTTTGTCGAAAGGATCTTCTTTCCGACGTAATCTGCGGTAAAGATTATCTTGAAGACGCTTGAAATCGTTCTGACAGTCAACATCACCCCAGATAAGATTGGTAAAGCTAATATAGTGTCTGTCAAGTACCTCGGTGATATCCATCAAAACGTATTCATAGCTGAGCAACGGGTTGGTGCTTTCTTCATAGAGGTTTACCATTGCCTTATATGCCTGGCAGGAAATCTTTGTCGCACCTACCATTTCTCCTTCAATGTTGCAGACACGATGACGATCTTTGGTCAGTTTTTTTACGAAACCAGATTTAATTTCCACATAGCACTCATCACCGCTACCCGTTTCTTCAGTGATGGCAAAACAGATGGGATGTTTCGTTGCTGCCAACTGTTCTATCACCTTACGCTCATAGAATGTATCTCCCTCCAATAGTAAGAAATCGTCATTTATGATGGCCTTGGCTACAGCCAAAGACCCCATGGATCCGGTAAACTCATAATCTTTGTTGACAACGACTTTCACATCATCGCTGTTGTATGGCTCGAAAAGCTCTGACTTGTACCCAGCGACAATAACAATATTAGTTATCTGCAATTCGCGCAAAATTGACAGGGTCCTGTCAAGAAGATTACCATCCTCACAAAAAGGTTTCAGAGGATAGGGAATATCTGAGTCCCTTTCTTGGCGTGCAGCCAGAATGACAGCTGTGGACAAACTATGTTTCTCGTATAATACAATGGCCTTATTATAATACAAATAAGCATAATCGTGCCATAGTTTCAAGAAATCACCCGTATCAACAGAATTTGCCTCTTGATAGATAGCCCAAAGATACCAACAATACGAAGCTATAGCAGTATATGCCAAATAATGACGTAGTTCATTATTTGTTGGGGCATGCCCTAAATACTTGCTAATAGCAGACAGTGCCTCATCGTATGACAAATCCGAACAGGCAATGAACGAACCTAAATCCTGTGCTGTATCACCCTGTCCGGAATACTCCCAGTCAATTAGGGTCATATCACCATCTTCACCTATCAGAAAATTGGCTGCAAGGGTGTCACAGTGATTCAGACACTCAGGCCATCCATCTTTCTGAGCATACTTATAGAGTTTTTCTATCTTGTCGTGAAGTTTATAAAAATCGGATGTATCATCCTTATGCAACCGTTGGATTTTATGAAGAAAATCCGTGGCTTGATCCCATAATCTATATGCAAACTTTGACTGTACGTTGGCTTTATGTAAATCACTCATCAGAGCCATTGCCTGCGCCATCTCCTTTTCATTATGATAGTCAAGGACTCTTGCATTTTCTACATAATAAGATAATTTCCATCCTTCGGTAGGGTGCATGTATACGAAGGTTTTGTCAAGATTGTATTTCTTGGCGACTTGCATAGAGAAATACTCGCTATCACGACTAATAAATTCCTCGGTACCAGCACCAGGATGACGGTAAACATATTTCCTGCCATCCTTCTTGCATGAAAAAGCAAAGGAGGCATTGGTCATGCCATTCTTTAAGACGACTATCTCACAAATATCCTTTTCCTCGCATTTGAGGACTCCACAAATATTATGAAAGATGGTGCAGCCAGTATTATTGATGTATTCTTTATCGAACAAACGTAATTCATCTAAGGAATCAAATTCTTCAATATCATGAGGTTGATATCTATGAATCTTCATGGGAGGCAACTCATTGATGTACCTTGCATATACATCCTCCCAATAACCGAGACGGGTTTCACCACGATCATATTCTTTCTTCAATATTTCCCGGAATTTTGAAGAGAATTCACTGTTAAAGAATACATGGCCAACCATATACCATGCATCGTGACCTCCCACATCGACATTTGTTATATTATCATCGTTATCAGTTGTAAGACAATATTCATTTGTTTCGCCTTCTTTATAGAGAGCTGAATAATAACTGTCTTTGGGGCTTCCTAAAAAAACATTATCGGGAAAATAATTGTCTGAAGAGCATATATATGTATCGTTGAGTTCTTCAACAACTCTAATGATGGAAGAGGTATTATTATATCGATTGTAATCTTCGTTAAAGATAATCCTTACACCATATTTGTCTTTGAGATACATAAACATTTCAGCCATGTATCCAACAACGACAATAATATCATTAACACCAGCTTCCTGAAGCTGGCGAATCTGACGTTCAATCAATATTTCCCCTTTTACTCTCAGCAGACCCTTTGGCCTCTCGTAAGAAAGAGGAGCAAAGCGGGAAGAAGTCCCCGCTGCCATAATAACTGCATTCATATTTATTTACTTAGAAAGCAAATGAAGCTGTAAGGTTAACGTGTGATTTTTCGTAAACAGGATTAATGATATATGCCACACTAAGAGGAAGTGTATGACTTTTCATTGCCACATTATAAGTATATTTCAACTCAATATTGCAAATACTAAAATCATGCTCATATCCATTGTAGCAGCTCTTGTTAAAAGCAGCCCCAACAGCCAAAGCTAACTGATGGTCATTCAGGAAATCATAGTGCCCTCCTACCTCTGCATATGTAGAATAAGCCTGTTCACCATCTACATTCTTATCAGCTCCTGCAAAGAAATTGCTGACAGTTAGATAAGCTGGGATGTTTTCTGGAGCAATAGTAATAGCACCTTCGAACCAGTGACCAGTCTCACGACTCTTCAAATTAAAATACTGATCTTCTGCAGAGTTTGTTGTGGGATAATAGTAGTCATTAAGCGCAAGTGTTAGCCAATTATATGTGTAACTCAAACCGAGGTCAACCTCTGCATACTTGCCGTTAATAGAATAACCGCCCATTGCATACGCGTAAAAACCTTTGTTTGAGAAATTGAGACAAGGAAAGACCACTGGTGCTGCGTCCTCTGTCATCATTTCCATACCGCGCCAAATGTACTTTGTCTGAATGTCGACTCCAAGATGAAAGTCAGACTCACGTTTACTACTTTCCTGTGCTGATACATTTGTTACCACTAAAAACATGGCCATCACCAGCGTAATAACTGTTTTCATACTGATAAAAGAAATTAAATTAGTTTGTATTTATGGTTTGTAAAATCTTGGAATACTCTAACTATAGCTTCTGATATTTGATCATCAACATAATCATAAGCCTTTCCTCTTAGGATGGACTTTACAAAAGAAACTATCTCATAGCGGATACCCTCACCTTCCAATTGATAAAAATATCGTTTATTAAATGATGGGTTCTCATAACGTATCTCAAAATAATCCGTTTTCCACCAAGGAGCTGGCACATATATATAACCCTCAGTTCCAGAAATGATTAGTTCACCCTCAGACTTTACACCTTGCCCAATTTTCATGGAGGCTACTCCTTTGGGATAAATAAAGGAAATCTTCGTGAAGAGATCAAAATCATCCGTGTTTGGCTGAATACGAGTTGTTATTGTCTTTTCTAGATAATCAATTCCCATTAAGTGGAAAATTGGTAGCAAAGCAGTTGCACCCCATTCAGAAATACTGTTCCATATATAGGGAAAATTCTCCGACTTACTCATACGCAGATTGCTCATACTAGTACAAATAGAATCAACAGATACGACATCACCGATAGCACCACTTTTCACCATTAACATCAATCGACAGTAAGCTGTGGAATAAGCCGTCTTGATTGAGTCCATTAATACAAGTTTTCTCTCTCTTGCGAGCCTTTTTAGTTCTTGCCACTGAGTTATATCTAATGCCAATGGCGACTCGCAAAGTACATGCTTACCGCGTAATAAAGCCAGCTTTATCTGTTCATAATGGAAACAACTACTAGAATATATATAAACTGCATCACAAATCTCCAATAATTCTTCATATTTATCAAATGTGGGTAAAGCCTTCAACTCTTTAGACAACAACCTATTATCCAATGAATAAACTCCACGAATAATCACTCCATTGACGTAAGTACTCTCTTGCCGAAATTTATCCAATGCGGGCAATTCTCCAACAAGACCAAAGTTGAGAGTACATTCTTCAGTTCGAATCTCTGAACTTGAAACACCTTCAGTTCTATCAATATAAACTACTCTACAGAATTCATTTAAATAATCAAAGTGTCCTTTCCAATCAGAACCCACGGTAAATACATCAACGTCATAACGTTTGATATCATCTATTTTTTGCCCCTCATACTCCTCTACGACTATTTCATCTGCCAATCCGGTAGCTTTGACAGCCTCGATACGCTCCATTAACGACTGTTGAACGTTGATTTTACCACGTGCCATATCAAAACCATCTGCCGTGACTCCGACTATAAGGTAGTCACCTAAGGCCTTTGCACGCTCTAATAAACGTATATGACCATAATGAAGCAAGTCGTAGGTACCGTAAGTTATAACTTTTATCATATTAACCTTTATTTGTCCATCTCAATGAGAGCACTCATAAACTGCTGCATGTATTTTTTCTCGCCTATTGATACACGCAGACATGTGCCGAAGTCGCCGACATTTGGATAAGACTTTATTAAGATTCTCTTCTCCGACTTCATTCTGCTAACAATCTTCTCAGCATCAGTCTTGGTCTTGATGAAAATAAAGTTTCCAGCCTCACCTTTATGTAGATAACCATTCTCATCAAGTTGTTCAATGAGGTATTTACGACCTTCATTGAACTTGTCTATCAATGTTTGAAGTACACCAGGAGTCTCTAGAATCTTCTCTGCAAATAGCATGGCGAAAGCGTTAGTGTTATGAGGAGTACAAAGTTTCTGTACCATCTTTACTCCTTCTGGCCATCCCACCACATAACCTAAACGGCAACCAGCCATCGAGAACAATTTTGAGAAGGTTCTTGTTACAAAAACGTGCTCGTGATTCAGTGCATAATTAATAAAGGTACCAGGGTAGAAATAGTGATAGGCTTCATCTATCAACACTGTTATTTGTTTCTCATTTGCCACTTTCATAATCTGCTCAAACTCCTCCTCTGTATATACATTTCCCATAGGGTTATTGGGGTTTAGCAAAATAAGCATCTGAGTGTCTGTTGTCAGTTCTTTGATGATATTGTTCACATCCATCGTCAAATCCTCATTATAGGGTACCTTCACGAAGTTACGACCATACATCTCGGAATACACCTGAAACATGAAATAACTGGGCACAACACCTACAATCCTTCCATTTTCGGACGTAAAAGCCTGAATGATATAGCGGATACCTTCAGCAGATCCGTTTACCAGGCAAAGATGTTGTATGTCCGTTCCCAAGAACTTCGCCAATGTTTCAGTAAACTGAAGCGTCTCAGGGTATTGAGCTACAAGCTGAGGGGTTACCTCCTTCATTACATCATTAATGAAATCCTGGGGTAATCCACCGGGATTCTCATTAAGATCTAAGCGTAAATAGGAGTTTCTTTCATTTTGATCAAATATCCTATATAGATTCTCTACATGTGAATTAAGGTAATACATCTTTTTTCAGTATTAAAGAATGGGGGATTAAGTATACTCTATTTCTTTACACAATAGTACTTTCCTTTGTAATCCTTGTAGCTATGGTCTAAATCATAAAAAATGAGATTATCTGTTGCAGGCTTTCTCTGCTCTTCTGGCGGATACTGCATATAATCACCATAATAATCTCGAAGAATTTGGTCATACCCTACTGGAGCTGGCATTTTATAACCTTCAAAATCAACCCATATAGTCTTAGAATAACTAGATTTGGGTGAGGGCATAATAGCAAGATATCCTACCCAATCATCATCATCTCCAGGATTATACCTTTTTATTCTCTTTTCTAACCATTGAGAAACTTTCCATTTAAGACTATTTGTTGGACAAATAAGAAAGAAAAGCCTTGCTATACAAGTCTTTATGAAACTAGCACGCTTAGGAAGGCGCCGAGTCGTATATAATGCTAGAATAAAAGCACATAATCGGTCAAAAGCCCTAACATATCTATTTTTTGATACTACATCTAAAAATTCAACATCAATTTTCAACCCATGGCAAATATCATCATTCACACTATGATCATATATGCATGTTGTGTTAACATTACGAATCGTTGCCATTGGGAAGCGGTTACAAAAATCATTTGAAGTCACCTCGCATACAAAACGAGATGTATCTGCTTCCTTATTCCAAATTCTTAATAGCTTTTCATAATCTTCACGAGGCATTTGAACATCAATATCATCATCCCATGGAACAAAGCCTTTATGCCGTAATGCACCAATTAACGTTCCCCAAGCTATATAAAACTGCAAATGATGTTTTTCACAGAAATCTCTGAAGTAAACTAGTATTTCTAGCATTTTCATTTGCCACTTACGCAATTCTTCTGGAGAGAAGTCCTTAACTGATATTAATTTTTTATCCATATTACAATTTTTATTACTTTATGATGTACTCACAAATGTTCCTTCATTTGACAACTAAAGCACAACTATTTGAGGTATAGCCATCGGTTTCGTATTCAACAGCATTGTACCCCAACTGAGTCCAAGGCCAAATGAAGAGCCGAGAATGGTGGTAGGCTCCTTTCGCAATTTATCTGCGATCCTTGTCACCATCAACGAAGGAATGCTGGCACCACCAAGGTTTCCGAACTCTTCCAAGTTATAGGGAACCTTCTCCAAGGGAAGTTTCAACTTCTTCACAACCCTATCCACAATCATCTTGTTAGCTTGGTGAATCAGGAAGTAGTCAATATCGGTATTGCGGTTGAGGTTATAATCAGCCATGAACTGTTCCACGCTCTTCGGTGGGCGACTGATGGCAAAAGAGAAGACGTTCATACCGTTGATCATCGTATGAATCGGTGCACGGACAACACCATTGCCGAAGTCCTCATAGATGAAAGACTCAGGTGTGGCTGGATGACGGAAACCACCATGAGGGGTCATCAATGCCTCACCACCTTTTCCTAAGGTATGGAAGTCGATGATGATATCGTTGGCAGTTTCATCATATTCCAGAGCCAGAGCTGTACCGCCATCACCGAACAAAGGCACACGACTCTTATCTTTCATGGAACCCATACGAAGGGCTGTGTCTCCTACTAATAGAAGCGCACGTTTGATCTGCCCTGTGGTCAACAGATTACCAGCCACGGTTATAGCATACATACAACCACAGCACCCCATTGGTATATCTACGCAGAAGCAATCTTCAGACAAGCCCATCCTGTCCTGCAAGAGACAAGAGGTCGGAGGGGTGCGGTAATCACCTGTCACCGATTCAAAGATTAGTGCATTGATGCTTTCCTTCTCCCAGCCAAGTTCTTCCAACAGTTTCTCACCTGCTGCCTGGCACATGTCAGACGCACACATTGTATCAGGTGCGATATGACGCGACTTGATGCCAACCGTTTTATCAAACACTTCTGCCTCCTCCGGTGTAAAAAGATCTATCTCGGCCGTCTTCACGGTATGCTCTGGCACAGCCATCGCAACACCGGCTATGTTTACGTTTTTAATTTCCCACTTTGCCACGCTAGTAAAAATTGAAAAGTTGAAAAATTGAAGGATTAAAGTTCCACCTCGTACTTCTGAAGGAGTTCTTTGCCTTTAGCGTATGATGTCATCTCCATAATGTCTTCGGGATCGAACATGATGTCGAAGGCTTCCTCGAAGATGGAGATCAATGTCAGTTGATGAACAGAATCCCACTCACCAACGTTTTCCTTCGAATAGTCATCGTTTAATTCTTCTACTTTTGCTCCAAACACTTCAACAAACGCGTTGTTGTACTTCTCTAAATTCTCCATATTATTTACCACTATTTATTTACTTATATTTCGAACACGGATTTCTCGGATTATACGGATTATGCGGGTATCCGTTAAATCTGTTTGATCCGTGGTCTATTTATTATCTAGTTTTGCATATAGGGTTTTGCCGGCTTCGTTCTTCGGTATCTCTGATATGATTCGCACCTCGAAAGAGGAGGCGACGAGTTTCAGACGGTTGACAAGTTCCTCTTTCACTTGAGCCTTAAAGCTCTCATCTGTCAGATAGACAATCATCTTTTCGTCTGTTCCCACACAAGCACATTCCAGATTGGGGAACTTACCTTTGACGATTCGCTCACATTCGTCCAAGCCGACACGCATACCGAATAGTTTCAAGAAACGACCCATACGACCAACGATGTAATAACAGCCGTCCTCATCGAAATAGGCCAAGTCACCTGTACGGATAAAGCCATGGCGCTCATCACCTAACAGCAGGTCTTCACGTTGACGAGCATAACCCATAGTTACGTTCTTGCCGCGGTAGCACATCTCACCCTCAGTATTGGGAGTTGTAACTGGATTGCCATCCATATCTATCAATGAAAGTTCGGCATTAGGTACAGCAATACCAATACTACCCACTTTCTCAATAGCCCATTTCGGAGGCAACCAGGCCATACGTGCAGTACACTCCGACTGGCCATAGGTAGCTATCCATTTCTTTCCATTGTCACAACAGAACTCAGCAAACTTCAGATTCAGCTCCTTCGGCATCCTCCCCCCCCCTTGTGTTAATAAGGTCAGATCGGGCAAATCCATGCGGAAGAAACGCATCAGGTTCAGAATCTCGAAGCTATACGGAACACCGGTAAAACTCGAAGCGTGTTCCTCTTTCATGAACTTCCAGAAGTTACGGTCGGTCATGCTGAGGTTCGTTATGAGTACGGTGGCTCCTACATAGAAATGACTGAACACCATCGAGAGGCCCATCGTGTAGTATAGCGGGAGCACCATCAAGGGGCGATCTTTCTCTGTCAGTTCAAAGAAAGTAGATATATTCAAGGCGGCTGCCTCAATATTGGCATACTTATGGCGCACTAACTTAGGACTGCCCGTAGAACCTGATGTCGGTAACAGATGTGATAGTTCCTCGTTCATTGAACAAGCCTCATTGCCTGTCTTCATCAAGGTGTAGCCATAGAAAGATCCTACCGTTTCATAATCAAACTTCTCAGACATCCCTTCTGGCACACAGACGAAAGGAGGCTGATAGAGTTCATACAAACTCTTATACAGTCCTTCATCCAAGTGGGCATTCAGGATCAGCGGCACATTGCCCGCACAGATATTACTGATGGTCCATGCAATACCACCGCAATTGTTCTCCACCAATAGGAAGAACAATGATCGGGTGGGCATCAGCTGCCCTGTCTGCTCCGCAAAAGACCTCATTTCACCGTAGGTCAACTGCTGTCCCTGCGAATCAATCGCAGCCACCGCATCACTTGACCACTTATCTATATTCAGTATCATCTTTTCTGCGGTAGCAAATATTACACTTTTCACTTTTCACTTTTCACTTAAATTGAGGCGCAGCCATCCACACCGAGAATCTGGCCAGAGATATATGAACTGCGGTCAGAGGCGAGGAAGGCGCAGGCATTGGCAATATCTCCGGGCGTGCCCAGTCGTCCAAGGCCAATACGTGAGATTCGCTGGTCGATCTTTGCTCCGTCGCTCTCATAGAGCTCTGCAAATCGTTCTGTCTTGACGATACCTGGAGCCACGGCATTCACACGGATACCCTGCGGAGCCAATTCCTTGGCAGCCGATTTCGTGAATGACATGATGGCACCCTTGGTGGCTGAATAAGCAGACTGCCCAGGCGAACCTAAAACTGCCGTCACTGATGCGATATTCACGATGGAACCACCACCAGTACGTGCCATCAAACGTGAGCAAAGCTGTACCAGTTCTATGACGGCAATCACATTGATGCGGAACATCAGTTCTGTTTCCTGATGCACAATCATACCAATCTTTTTATTGAACACCACTCCGGCATTGTTTACCAACGCATCGATTCGCTTCTCTTGTTTGAAGATGCTCATCATAGCATTCTTGACAGCCGCAGCATCTGACACATCAAAGTACATCGGAACGATTCGGGTAGCATTGCGCTCAGCACACTCTTTTGCCCACTCGTCCATAGACCCTTCACGGAGATCACAGGCATATACGATAGCACCATCAGCAGCAAACCGCTCTGCGATACCTTTTCCGATACCCTGAGCAGCACCTGTGATGATACACACTTTATTCTCTAATAGTCTTTCCATGCTACTAGTATAATGTTTTACCTCCGTCTATAATCAATGAATGTCCCGTCACAAAGGAGGATGCGTCTGAAAGTAAATAGACAATACCTAATGCCACCTCACGAGGCTCGCCATAACGTTTCATCGGGTAGGTCAGCATGTCCTTCTGTTTATCTTCCTCAGAATATGTTCCAGGTTTCAACAAACCAGTATTGATCATGCCTGGATTAACACTATTACAACGAATACCATTCATGGCAGATTCCAATGCCACATTTTTCATGAATACCTGAAGGGCACCTTTGGATGATCCATACATCGCATTACCGAAAGCTGTAGTATATACACCTCCAATAGACACGGTAAACACGATAGAAGAATTCTTTGAGAATTTCTTCTTTCTTAATAGTCGCTGAGTAAGAAACATCGGAGCCATTGCATTAATAGACATGATACGTTCCAAGTCTTCTCGGTTAATGAATTTCACCAACGTTGGTTTGGTAATACCTGCATTGCTTACAAAGCCATCCAATTTTTCAATTTCACAGACAAGTTTGTCAATTTCATCATCTACGGTCAGATTAGCCAATAAATAACGATGCTGTTCTTTGTTTGGTAGATGTTCAAGTGTCGTCTTAACTCCTTCCTCATTGATATCTGTGAGGATGAGTCTCGCCCCAAGTTTGGCACATTCAATAGCCGTAGCCCTGCCGATGCCCCCGGCAGCGCCAGTAATCAGGATGGTTTTCCCTTCAAGTGAAAAAGGATTATAATTCTCCATCACAATTTCGCCTTCACCGTATTAAACAAGTCCTCGATGGTCACAGCTGCCGACATTTCGTTAGCATTAAGTGACACTCCATACTCTTCATCTACCATGCCAATGATTGACAAAGCTATCAATGAGGAATACTCATCTAACTCATGAAACACTGTTTCTGGTTTAAACTCACTCATTTCAGTATCGTCAAACTGCTCGGCGAAATGTTCAATAAAATCATGTATTTCCATAACTAAATATTTTATACTTATATTATTTGTAAACTAATACTATACAAGTCTTTTCGCAGGGTTTCCCATAACGGTAGTACCTGCTTTAACTTTTCTAATCACAAAACTCAAAGCTCCGACATGTGCACCAGTCTCAACTCTAACCTTATGGCTAATAACGGCAGAAGTATGGATATTGGTTTCATCTTCAATCACCACTCCTCCCACGCAGGTAACATGTGTATCAATACGATTCCAACTACCCATATGTACATCATGCCCAATGACTGTATATGATTGAATCATATTATAGTCACCTATAACTGCATCATTACCAATAACAGAATAAGCCCCAATAAAGTTTCCTTTGCCAAGTTTGGCATTGTTGTATATTCGTGCCGTTTTATGAATTAGTTCCATAAATTCGCCTCCGCGACTTATTATTTCTTCCATACAAGATCTGCGCGAAGCACCACCTATGCTTGATACAAACACATCATTTTGTTGCGGAGTATAATCTTTTATGGTACCAATGACAGGGGGATAGTTCGGTAGGCCTTTCAGCGCTTCAAGGTTATCATCAATAAACCCCTTGACTAAAAAGGTCTCCCCATAACCGACACTTTCCAATGCATTGCTATACATTGTACGACCCATACCGCCAGCACCAATGATAATCAAATTCTTCATTCTCTATTATTAATTACTTCTTCAAAAATATCGCTCAATTGTTTTGCTATAACCGAAGGAGAGAAATGATTAATACATTCATTAGCTATAGCAACTTTATCATATTGGTTATGGTTCTCAAACATCTTACACATGGCTTCAGATAAGGCATCAACGTCATTGGGTTCTACCAAAAGACCATTTCTTTCATTAACGAATTCTTCAGGTCCGCCACATATAGTTGCAATGTTAGGCAAGCCCTGGGAGAGAGCCTCAATACAAACCACGCCAAAAGTCTCTGCCCTAGATGAAAGAACAAACGCATGGCTATCATGCATTATACTAATTATTTCGTCTTTTGTCTTTCTTCCTACCAAACTGACACAATCTGACAACCCAAATTCTTCAGTTTGTTTTATTAGTTTCATTTTTTCTGGACCATCTCCAATAATAACAACTCGACACTTTTTTTTTGCTAGATTTGATTTTGCGAAGGCATCAATAAGCACATCAAACCCTTTTCTGTAAATTAAACTACCTATAGCGACAAACTGGAAAGCCCCTCCCGAAAGGAATGATTCTGTTTTCTTGTCTGTTCTTGTATCAGAAGCTATGAATTCTTGTCCCAGCATATCGTATACTACAGTGGATTCTTTACCAAAGTGTCTGTATATATCTGACTGTAGCGATTTTGACACAGCCAATATTTTGTCGGCAGTTGAATATGCAATGTTTCCCTGGTAAATAGATAACGGTGGTAATGTTTCACTTGTCATTCCACTCCAATGCTCAACACCTATCAGAGGTATCCCATATTTTTTTCTTAATCTGGAAACATAAGAAATATTCCATTGGAAGTGAGCATACAACACATCAGGTTTACCTTGAATATCAACCATAGTTTTAAAGAGCTTATCATACATATTCATAACTAATTTCTGATGAAGTCTGTATGATACCTTATCACGTAACCAAGCTAGAGGTAAGTAAAACATTCCATAAACTGTAATGTTTCCTTCTTGTATTCTTGTTATCCCTATTCTCCTCCAGTATTTCCTGAATCTTCTGTCTACAAATAATATCGACACCTCATGACCCATTTTAGCCAAAGCATTTGCCTGATCTTTCTCAAAACAGCCCCATTGAGGTTCCTTCTTATTTGGATAACCATTAGCGATGATTGCTATTCTCATTGGCAATTATTATCTATAATCATATCATGAATAACATCTAAAAAACCATGACCATATTTTAAATCAGGTTCCACATAATTTCCTTCAGCCCATTCATTCCATGACATCAAGAATGCTACTTTGTGTTCATCTGTTTTATTTTTTAGTAAATCTAAGACTTTTTCTATTTGCCCTCTAAACACTTCTGGTGTACTATTCGTATAGATTCTGGCTTTACGGCCGCTTCGCGGGCTCCTATCCCAATTAGGCATCAATGTAGGAAAGACATCCTCCCACCTATCTTCCTTAACATATAGATATTTATTAATAATATCTTGATTACATTTTGAAATTGGAGTATATTTAAATACGCGAATAGCTATGCTTCGCCAAATAGTTTCCCACATGGAACGAGCATAATAATCAGCCCTATGATAACCTCTTGAACTAACAGCATCAAATCCAGCATCTATCACTTGTCGGTATAACTCAGCAGCTCTGTCTGGTGCATTTTTGTAAATTATGTTTTTCCATGTCCACTCCTCAGGCAGCATATTATATTGAATCCCTACAAAGAAAATGCCTGGAAGACCATTATCTTTTGCCAGGTTGTTCCACAAATCAATGAATTCTTTGGGATTAGGAATATCCAAGGGTCTCCAAACGAGGAAAAGCGGTTTGCCATCCACCCTAATATATCTATGATCTTTAAACGCTGACAGAATAGAAAAAAAATGAGTCTCATATTCTTCCTTGTTATATACCATTTCCAAAAAAGTCTGGACTGGAACTTTTCTAGTACCAATCTCCCATGACTTATTTGTCCAACTATGATTAGCCCAGCCAAGGCAAAATGGAAAATCCGGTTTCCCTGAATTCAATACTTCTTTAAAAGGACGATCTAGCAATTGTGTCTTGCTATTAAACCAATAATGCCAATAACAAAAACCTTCTATACCAGCATCTCGAGCCATCTCCGCTTGGGCTTCACGCACTTCAGGCATACGAAGATCATAATAGCCTAAATCCGCAGGGACCCTAGGTTGGTAATGACCTTTAAAAAGCGGTTTTGCCTTGCCAACATTTGTCCATTCCGTAAAACCCTTTCCCCACCATCTGTCATTCTCTGGTATAGGATGAAACTGAGGAAGGTAAAATGCTATAACGCGTGCTTTCTTCTTACTCATCATTTCTATATTAGTAAATCATTGTTTAATAACATTAGGAGTAAATCTTTTAAAAAGATATATGAAAAATAACAAATACAACAAACGAATATTGCCTCCTTTTTCGGCATAAACAAATAACGTAAAGCCAAAAAACAAGATATTATACCACAACAAACCTAATAAGACATCACCCATATCATATACTTTCTTCTTAAATACTTTATACAAAACAGCAGCGAAAAACAAAAAAAACAAGAAAGTAAAAACAAGTCCAAAATCGAGACAAAAATCGCCGACAAAAAAGGTAAACTGAGAATCATCAATTATTAATCTGGGGAATAATAATCTTCTTTCACTAAATCCACTTGAAGTATCCATACCAAACAACATACGCAAAAGAGGGAAAACACGATCACCATACCTTAAGCCTCCAGGATCCATAATATAGTTATTAAACATAAGGAAATTTGAAGACAAGTAATACATGAAGATATCAGTCAAAGTATAATTAACATTATCACCAAATCTACCATATGTCAAAGCACCAAATCCCATAAGAATCATTACGAGAAGAGCCAGAACCGTAAAATTAACCTGTTTTTTTTGTCGACTATTCAATAATGGACGAAAAACAATTATGGCAAATGGCATTTGCATTATAATTGAAATTAGTGATCCCCTTGACCCCCACGCCAAACTAGTGAATATTGCGACTACTATAGCCCCAATTAATCCAAATGCTAAAAAGCGTTTTCCACAAACCCAATTATACATAAACATAACCCATAACACATCAGAAAAGATGTTTTTTAATATTCCTAATACATTAAAACTTCCCTCCATTGTCATTGTTTCGCCCCTATCTTCATGGTTTTCAGATAAAATATCTGCATTAAATAGATCGCCAATTGAAAAAGAGCTGAGAATAGTCTGAAAAAAGAAGCCAAGGTATATGATTATTATAAGAACTGAAATCCAATCCATTATTGAAGATTTGGGCATACGCATACCCTGTACCTTATCGGACGTAAAGATCAATAAAGGCTTGAAGGAGATCAAAAGTATTACATATAAATATATAAAAGGGAAGATCGTGATGTTTGTAAAATCCCATATCCCCCAAATAGGATATGATATAAACAAGTATACAGATCCTATTGATACTATTGCGTATAATAGTAAAATAACACTACCTACTTGAATTGTTCTAACTTTTCTCTGATATATAAGAAAAGTGATTATATATACGAAGGAATTTAAGATAACAAGGAATATCTCCGAATTCATTTCTAATTAAATTGTTTGATGATTTTTGCAGGAACTCCTGCAACCATGCAGAATTCAGGAACATTTTTAGTAACTACAGAGTTTGCAGCAATAATAGCACCTTTTCCAATAATAACTCCAGGCATTATTGATGATTTCTCACCAATCCAAACATTATCCCCTATAATAACTTGACCTTTGGAATACAAACTCCTTTTTCGAGGTGAGATAGTCATATTATCATAAACAGATTTCCCATGAGCATTATCGGTAATTAAAACTTTTTTTCCTGTTAATACATTGTTTCCTAGTACGATTCTATTAATAGCAGTTATATGATTACCTTCTCCTATTGAACAGCCATCACCTATCACAATATTGGGCTTATATGAATCACCATTATATGATGACCATGCTGTTAACGAGACATTTTTTCCTATATATGTATTACTACCTATACTTATATAGTTCATGCCCGAAATAACACAAGCACGGGGTGCTATATATGAATACTTGCCAAAATAATCAAAATACCTAGAATACCATCCTGTATACAAAAAAGTATAAAGATGATATACCTTCTTTAACATACCATATGGAAATAAGAAAGATAGAAAACGACCTATGTTAAAAAAGAGACTTGACATACTTAATATTACTCAATTTACCACGTAAGACCTTTTTTTCATTTATACTCATTCCTCCAATTATAATTAACACTAAAACTAAAAAAATAGATAATACAACAGTTGTGATAAACCGCTGCCAAGATTCGACCATGTACAAATGAATAAAATATAGTGGAAAAAAAGACAGGGTGGAAACGAAACAACATGGAATAATAAACCTTTTCAGATAATCTCTAAAAAAGAATTCTATAGAATATTTCAAGACTATTAACCTTATAAAATGAGCAATGATAAAAACTATTATCATTATATAGAAAACACTTTGTGCGGGTGCTTTCGCTAAAAAGAAAAAGTAGGCAACAAATAGAGTTAGCAATGTAAAGCTGTCTACTATACCATGATATCTCTTCACATTACCTGCGGCTTGTACAACAATCGATATTGGGTTCGATATAGATAGGATAATAACGTAAATTAGCATTAAACGCGAAAAGTCCACCATGTATGATGTTACTTGACCTAACCATATCTGTAATATAAAATGAATCTCAAAAAAAAGAGGTACCATGATTATGTACAACAAAAAAAAGGAGTATTTACTACTAATATAGAAAAGATTAAGGACTTCTTTGTAATCTCCTGTAGCATATTTCTTTGTGATTGGTGGTCTAACGGCAGTATATATATTAGACGCAAACATCTGAAGTGCGTGGCCAACCTGATTCGCGACAGATTGTGACGCATTGGCTACGGGTCCAAAAAAAACATTAAGAAGAATACCTACTCCTTGTTGGTTAGCTACTCCAGCTAGGGTTCCGAACATTGTCCACGAAGAATAACTTACTAACTCAGAAAACAACTTGCGATTTGGCTTAAAAACAAAATGCGTTTCGTGATAATACCAATAACAGTATATGATATAAATAAGCGCTATAACAATTGATATGCATAACAAAAGAAAAGAATAAAGCGTCAATTTATCAATATTGCTCAAAACTAATAAATAAACAATTCCCAATTTAAGAAGTACTTCAATAATACTTATATATGCATAGGCTTTCATGTTTTCATGAGCAATAATCATGGCATTATAAGGAGTGTATAGAATATGAAAGATAAACGACAATAAGGAAAAATGAAGTACCCAATGTGCAGCATCTAACCGTTCATCGGGAATAATCATTTTGTTTTCCAAGAACCAAACGCCAACAATTTCAGCAATAATGGCTATTACAATTGCAGTTATCACATATATAACCAACACCATGCCAAAGACACCTTGAAGACGTTGCATATTGTTCTGCCCCAATTCAAAAGAAAAATACCTTTGGGCGGCAAAGGTAATAGTTTGGGAAAGGAAAGACATCATCAATACAATGCCACCAACAGCAGTAAAAATACCATAATCAACAACACCAAGCGTTTTGATTACAACCCTCACTGTATATAAAGATACAAGCATCACAAAAAACATACGAATGTATAGATACATCGTGTTCTTTGCTATCTGTTTACCACTAGACATGAAAACAACTTAAACGTTAGTAATGGAATACCCCCAGAGACCATTTTTTAATTGCTGATCTCAAAGATGCCAGTTTACAATACAAAAAAAATGAAAACAGCACATATAAAATGAACCTACTTATCACTAATAACACCTGCTATAAATACATGGGCTCACTTTTCCCCTGATATAGGATAAAGACTCACATTAATGTCAAATGGGCTCTCGAAATTCTCAAAAAAAACATGTTTCATATCTTTATCACTCATAACAACTTGATTTGTTGGGATGTGCCAATTTATACCTAGGTTGCTATCAAGTATGCTGATTCCTCCATCTGCTTCAGGATGATAGAACTCATCGCATTTATATTGGAATACGGCAACTTCAGAAAGTACAGCAAAACCATGTGCAAAACCGCGAGGTATAAAGAACTGCAGATGGTTGTTTTCTGTCAATTCTACTGCCACATGTTGTCCATAAGTAGGACTGCCTTTACGAATATCTACTGCCACGTCCAATACTGCGCCTTTCACGCAACGAACTAGTTTACTTTGAGCAAACGGTGGGCGCTGGAAATGGAGTCCTCGCATCACGCCATAACTAGACTTACTTTCGTTGTCTTGGACAAAACGTATTGTATGTCCAATGATAGGGGCAACTTTCTCATCGAATTCTCGTTGAGAGAAGGATTCAAAGAAATAACCACGAGCATCTTCAAAAACACGTGGCTCTATAATGAGTACTCCTTCTATTGGGGTTTTGATTACGTTCATAATATATTATTAATATAGAATATATAAGCATGCTTCGCTCTACTCAAACTCGCACTTTAACAACCACTTTCTTCACCTTCACAGGTTCTTTATCATATAATTGAGGCATATGGCCATCTTGTGGGAAGAAGATGGTAAAATAGCCTGGATGAAGTTCAAAGGTCGAAGGGCTATGGTCGGAAACTGCATTGTAGAAGGCGGCATCAGTCTCTTCGCTGTAGGGCTTGGTCTCGGAGAGTTCTTCCACAGGGAGATAGGCAATCTTTTCATTGCCCTTCAGGAGGTACTGAATATCTATATTCCGCCGATGGGCCTCATAGCCGTTCTCGTTCACTTCCATTGTGGTGTATTCTGAAACGATGGTCTTGACGTTGGGAGTAAGCTGGTATGTGCCGACTGCTATATCGGGGTTTACCTGCTGGAGGAACTTCAGGCCTTCGTATATGTCGGGGGAAAGGCCTTTGTAGAACGCTATGTTGTTAAGGGTGTCGTAGATCATGGATTAATATGTCACACAGATCTCGCAGATCACACGGATTAATATTTTAATGTATGTCACACAGAAAACACAGAAAACACAGAAAAACGGAAGACTATTTCTTTGTATCGTCTTTACGCACACGTTTAACGGTATGCTTGATCTTGCCTAAAGTTGTACTTGCTATAACGTCCTTTGCCGTTAGACTTGTCTAAGGTCAATACTTTTGATCTTAGATTATTATGTCACACAGATCACACAGATTAATTTTATAATATCCCACAGAAATCGCAGAAATCGCAGAAACTGAATTACTTACGGAACAAATCTGCATGAGTGCCAGTTTCGAGAAACAAAAGCACAAGTTCGCTGTCATTCTGTTCCCATATCATAAGCCAGTTTGGCTGTATGTGACATTCCCATAGTCCCTTATGATTACCTTTCAGTCTATGGGGCTTATATTTAGCAGGAAGGGAACCTTTAGCCTCAAGGATATCCATCGCATCTGTGATCAGTTTCATATCAAGACCGCGCTTAATACAAAGTTTAAAGTCCTTTTTAAAACGCGTGGAGATTCTAACTGTGTAAGCCATAATCAGAGTCCCATCTCTTTGTAAAAGTCCTTAAGCGATGTATACTCAGTTACCCGACCGTTTCTAACATCATCCATTGCCTCCTTGTAACCTGCAGTCTGGGTAATGTCTGTAGTCTTGGGGTGCTGAACCTTTACGCTCACTACTCCTTTCAACAACATACATGCTTTCTTAATCTTAGAGACCAAGCTCTCATCCTGTACATCTAAAACTATTATTGCCATGATATATACCTATCTAATCCGAAACAAAGATACGAATAATTTTTTAAAGAACAAAGTGTTTATATAAAAATATATAGTTCAATATTTTCACACAGAACCGACAGAGCAGCGAGCGCAGAACGATGCTTGCATCAGTTTTGCCGAGTCGCGTTGGAGGAAGACGATGGTCAAATCGCAGAAATCGCTATGGTGATCTTGGTGGTTACGCTCAAACTGTCTAAACTTGAAATGATTCCAGAAACCGAAGGGTGCTAGCTCGACCTGGTCTAAGGGAGGGCTTCCTCACAGCCACTGTTGAACCATGATACAGTTTGGTTAATGCGACTTTCATTTCTTCCTCTTATTAATATATCTCTGGATGTCATCCAATATATACTCCAGACCCTGAGTATGAAGCAAATCGTAGTTATCTATAATATATACATCTGCTCCTGATTCTTTAAAAAGAACCCAGGCACTCATACCACTCAAATGCTTATGCGTAGCATAGTTCTCAAGACAATAAGTGTAGAACTCAAATACTTCTTTGGGAACATCCGCGCGTTGACGATTACGCCACATCTCAAACTCGTTGTACAATGCTTCCGTGCTCAAATACCACCATTTAGCCTTCTCATCATAAAGACGCTCGTACATGGGATTGACATAGATGTAAACCAACGCATCATCTAGCGAGATACGCTTCATCTTTGCAACATACTCTGCCAGATGTGAAATCTTAATCGGTATTATGTTGTTCTCGTAAACTCCCATTATCAACAATAGATTCCTATTTTGTCGGTTTTACAAGCCGAGGAGGGGTTTGAGGTCACCTTCTTTGTGGAAGGCCCAGACGGTGGTGCCAAGGAAGGCGAGGAAGAGGAAGATGAGGAGTTTCTTGGCACGGGCGGGACCGGCCTTCTTTACAGGTACAGTGGCACTCTGGATGGTGGTAAAGGCCGGAGTCTCCTCTTGTACTCTTGCACTGGCTGCCATTAACTGGGCTGCCACTTGGGTATAGGCGTTGTACTGGATTTGCATCTCGTTCTCCAAGTCAGCACGCTTGCTGCGAACGCTCTCCAAAATCAGGTCCTGGTTGGCATCAGCAAATGCTGCATATGCCTGACGGGCCTTGTCGTAACGTGCTTTGGTTTCACGGAACAGTTTCTGATTGTATTCCAAGTCCACGCAAGCTTTCTGTGTGCGGTAATCTGTGATGGCCTGTTGTAAGTGTGTTTTAACCGAATCGGCCACAGTAGCACAGATTAATGGATCTTGGTCGGTAACACTAATGGTAATGACCAACGTCTTGGGATTGACAAAGCAAGAAACCTTCTTTTCAACTAAATCGGCAATGGCCTTCTGTTCCTTGGTCAACTGGAAGGGATCCAATCGTGTGTTATCAACTTCTTTCGGTGTAAATACCAAGTTAAACAAAAACTGCAAAGTGCCACTGATCGCTTGACTCCACCAAGGATACTTCTGCTCGTTTAACAGGTAGTCGTAATATGTCATCATCCGTGTGGAATCTTTCTTATGTACTTGAATCGGGAACAGTTTCGTCTTGAAATCCACAGAACTCACCATATCAGGATAAAGTGTTGGGAATAAAGCTTCACCGTTGGAATTACCAGTACCTATTCTCATACCAAAGCTATTGGCTAATGATATGAGGGAATTAGAACTACCTGAGCGCGATAGTTCCGGAGCCAATATCACATCACATTTGTATACATTATGAAGGCTAAACAAGTAGACACAGGCAAGTATAAAAGTAATACCAAGCACCAAGAAATACTGCTTTTTATGCTTGCGCATGTCCTGCTTAAGCTTTCCGAAATCAAGAACTGACTCTTTTTGTGCAGATTCTATATTGTTATTCATACAAAGTTAAAGAATTGAAGAATTAACTACGTTGACATTAAAGACGTGATAAAGCAATGATGATCATCGCGATAGTAGAGAGCGGTGTGGTAATACTCGTTAAATCACTTAATTTGAATGGTTCCCTGTATTTCTTACTTGGTACTACAATCTCACAACCGGGCTCTGGCATGGCGCCTTTCTTGGCAATGCCTACCGTACCGTTCTGATAGACTATGAATGTTTTAGATTTCTTGGCACGATTTCCAAAACCACCAGCCTGTTTGATGTAGAATTCGGCCTTTTGACCTTTCTCGAAGAAGACGGTATTGGGGAACAACACATTGCCTGAAACTTTCACCGAGCCGTTATATTCAGGAACAAAAATCTGGTCACCCTCACGCAAAAGAATATCCTTATCGGAACCAGGATTATTGATAGCCTCGTCTAACTGAATACCGATGGGATAGGTTTCTTCCAATTCCATCTTATTCCAGGCTAACGAATCGTTTCGATCGGTCAACAAGTTACGTACAGCGTCCATGGTAGCACGCATTCTTATCCGTTCTTCCTCATTCATTTTTCGTGTTAGGCGGGCACCACGTAGATAGGCAGCATTGGTAGCTCCGCCAGCCAATTTGATCGCATCGCTCAGGCGCAAGGACTTATTTTCCAATGTAAAATCACCTTCGTAGTTCACCTCGCCTGTTACAGTGATGGTACGGGCTGTACTGAAAGCAGGACTCATACGTACATGCACCACATCGTAGGGCTGAAGGTGGAACTGGCGGTCGTTGTTGATGACCAATCCGTCCTTGATATCGAACGAGAATGACTCGGCAATCTTATCAGATTTCTCTGTGGCCATCGGGTCAAGGATTCGTCTGGAGACATCCACACGGGCCAATGAAGCATTATCACGAAGGCCACCTGCCTGAACGATCAGGTCCTCGATGGTGACATTATCTGCATACTCGTAGGTTCCCGGTGACATCACTGCGCCTGTAATTGTCAACGTACGCTCTTTCACCATCTCTGAGTTGGTGGGAATGAACAGCACATCCTCGTTCTTCAAGGGTACATCAGGGGTGGTTTCAGCCATGATGCCAGCCACATCCACAGAAATGACCTCCAAAGTCCTGTCTGGTTTCAGACGATGAATGATGGCATGCTCTGGGAAGGCATCCTCGGTAAGGCCTTCGGCATGTTCTACCAAGCTACGAACGCTAAAGACGCCCTCTCCCAACTGGAACTGGCCGGGACGGAACACGGCTCCCTTGATCTCCACCACGTTTTCATAACGGTCGAGAATACCATCAACAGTAACGTTATCACCATCGGCTACCTTAAATACCGACATATCGAACTCTTCGACATTGTGTACAGAATGGCGTTCACCTGTAGAACGCTGTACCCTGACCGACTTGGTATAGGCATCACCAGTGAAACCACCGGCATATTTCAGCAAGGTTGATATGGTTTCGTTCTTACGCATCTCGTAGAACATCGGGCGCTTGACGTTACCTGTGATACCTACAATGCAATCGTAGGTTCCCACCTGAATCACATCATCATCCTGCAAAGAAACGTTGCCGGCCAGACGACCGTTGAGGATGAACTCATAGACATCTACTACGGAGATGATTCTTCCACCACGAGAAACCTTGATGTTGCGCAAAGTACCAAGATCGGCAATACCACCTGCCATATACAAAGCGTGGAATACCGTAGCATAACCTGACAAACGATAGGTGCCCGGTGCTTGTACCTCACCCATTACATGAACCATGATGGTGCGACTTCTATTAACGGACATCTTGATATTGGAACTGCTATACCGTGAGCCCAAATGGGAACGGATCCTTGCATTGGCCGACTCCACACTCAAACCGCTGACCTGTATCGGACCGTAGCCTGGAACGGTGATTTCGCCTTCAGGGGATACCGTCAGTTCCATGCTCTTCTGGGAGGCTCCATAGATTTCCACGACCACCACATCGCCTGGACCTAAGACATAGCGTGAAGGGGTGGCGAGATTCATGTTCGGCTCAAAAGAGAGCAGACGGCGATTGAAGATATCATGACCGAAAATCTTTTTACCAAAAGTCTCTCCTGAAACCTCACTTGCGGTCATCACGTCATTCTCTACACGCTGCTGTACATCGCTTGCGTTCTCTTCTACCTGAGTTGCCGTTCCGACTTTTCCTGTAACGACCTCCTGGTAATTCGACGAATTCGAACTAACATTGGCGTCATTAAGGTCCACAGTGCGGGTTTGAGTATTTCCACCCGTATCCGTTTTCTGCAGCTGTTTTTCATACTGGTTACGGACACGCTGGATCTGATCCATGTTCACACCGCGCTGCATCAGTTTGATGACAATCTGCGAACGGGAGGTGCCTGAACGGACCTCATTCTGGATAAACTGCATCACCTGAGTGTCGGACATCACTGCCTGTGCATTCAGTTCCACTGAAAACAGACAGATAAGACAAGCGAATAACAATAATTTCTTCATATGATCAAAAACTAGTTTCTTGTTTTTCTTGAACACGGATAACACAGATAACACGGATGATCTGTATTCAGTTTGTGAGTCAAGACATGGATGCGGGAGGGAAGAGGTAGAACAGAAGAGTGAAAAGTATTGTTCCGACATGTGCTACATGCCGTTACACTTAGAATCCCAAACAACGCATCCGCTTCGGGGCATTGAGCCCGCAGACTGTCATCCGACTCTTGACAGGATAACCTGTCTATGAAAGTTTCAGGTTGTAGCAAAAAAAAACAACAAAGGAAAGGCATCCGTAGAAACATCTTAGACTTTATGTCTAAGCGTCGCTTCTTGACTTACTTTTCCTTCTATCATGTTGGTAATCAATATGATTTGATATATCATCGGTTTACGTCTCTTCTGCTACGTCCTAAAATCTGTGCAAAAGTAACACAAAAGATTGATATATACAAATAAAAACGGCAAAAAAAGCGTTTAAATACTAATAAAAGTGAAAGTTGGATTTTTAGACATAATAACATAAGAACATAATGGCTTGATGACGAACAGTTCTTTGAACTGCTTTATTTCGTTAAATAAAGGTATGTTTTCCTGGAAGAACTTTGAAAGCAAGCTCTCCAGCTTCTTCCAAGAAAACATACTTTCTCATCATCAATCCACAGAATCCCTTATAATGTCGAACGATACCAGTCGAATAGGCGCTGGACGCCTTCTTCGATGTCCACCTGATGATGCCAGCCCAAGGAGTGGAGCTTGGTGACATCGGTGAGTTTACGGGGTGTGCCGTCAGGTTTAGAGGCGTCAAATTCAATGGTTCCATCGAACCCAACGGTACGGGCCACTAACGCTGCCAACTCACGGATGGAGATTTCCTTGCCGGTACCCACATTGATATGGCAGTTGCGAATCTCGCCCAAGGATGGAATGGCGCCTCCCCTACCCTCACTGGCGTTACGATCAACGAGTCCTTCCGTGCTGGTTCCGTAAAACACTGACGAGTATTTTTCAATACCAATAATGTCAGAAAAATTCACATTCAACAACAAATGAACGCAGGCATCTGCCATGTCTTCGCTCCAGAGGAATTCACGGAGCGGATTGCCTGACCCCCATAAAAGAACTTTGTTGTCAAAAATCCCATATTTGGCCAAAACATCAAGGATATTTTGGTCAAATCGAGGAAGGAGGAAGGAGGAAGGAGGAAGGAGATTAGCTTTAAGCAACTCTACCGGTCGTTTGTTAAGATCTTTGATAATAGATTCCCAATCGTTATCGTGGATGAGTTTGGCCAGATAGATCTTGCGCATCATGGCGGGCAACACATGGGAGTTCTCCAGATGGAAGTTATCGTTGGGACCATATAAATTGGTGGGCATCACAGCGATATAGTTGGTGCCATACTGCAGGTTATAGCTCTCGCACATCTTAAGTCCGGCAATCTTGGCAATGGCGTATTCCTCGTTGGTGTATTCCAAGGGTGAGGTAAGCAGGGCATCTTCCTTCATGGGCTGCGGCGCAAGCTTGGGGTAGATGCAGGTGCTGCCCAGGAACAGGAGTTTCTTGACGCCATGGGCGTAGGCCTCGCTGATGACATTGCACTGGATCTTCATGTTCATCATGATGAAGTCGGCGCGGTAGAGCGAGTTGGCCATGATACCGCCTACGAAAGCCGCGGCCAGGACTACGGCGTCGGGCTGCTCCTCATCGAAGAACCGCCTCACCGCCACTTGATCGGTGAGGTCCAACTCCTTGTGACTACGGCCCACCAGGTTGGTATAGCCGCGCGACAACAGGTTGTTCCAGATGGCGGAGCCTACCAGGCCTTTGTGGCCCGCCACATATATCTTATAAGACCCTCTCCCCTGCCTCTCCCTTAGAGAGAGAGGAGTAGTTACTCCTGAGAATTGTAAACCATTATTCATAAGATTGAGGTTTATATTGACTTTTCGATTTCCTCTATAACGGAGTCTAGATTAAGCATAACATCTTCATTAGAAAAACGAATGACATGGTATCCCAACCTTTCCAAATCGAGTGTTCGTATTTCATCATCAATTTCTTGCTGACGCTCAAGATGGTATGCCCCATCCACCTCAATGACCAATCCATTACTTCTTGATACAAAATCAACTATATAGTCTCCTATAATATGTTGTCGAAGAAATTTAACACCCAATTTATCATTTCTCAACTCTTCCCACAGAATTTGTTCAGCTAATGTTGCCTTCTTTCTATTCTCTCTGGCATACTCTTTCAAAATCCCGTATCTATCAGGTGAAGCACTCCTATAATCAGACATAAAGGTTTTATCTTTATTCATTACTTTGGAAGTAATCATTCCCCTCCATTGAGGGAGGGGTTAGGGGAGGGTCTTTTTTACGAAGCGCATGTCGTGATCGACCATGATCTTGATGAGCTGTTCGAAGGGGGTTTTGCGGGGGTTCCAGCCAAGTTGTTCCTTGGCCTTGGTGGGATCACCCAGCAGCTGCTCTACCTCTGCGGGACGGAAATATTTGGGATCGACTTCGACGACTACGTCGCCAATTGAAAATTGATAATTGATAATTGATAATTTATTGTCGATACTTTTGATGACACCGACTTCGTTAAGTCCTTCGCCTTTCCACTCGAGTTCTATACCCACATGGTGGAAGGCTAAGGTGGCGAACTCACGAACGGAATGGTACTCACCCGTGGCGATGACATAGTCGTCAGGCTCCTGCTGCTGCAGGATCAGCCACATGCACTCGATATAGTCCTTGGCATAACCCCAGTCGCGCAACGCATTCAGGTTTCCTAAATACAACTTGTCCTGATAGCCCTGGGCAATGCGGGCTGCCGCAAGCGTGATCTTACGGGTAACAAATGTCTCACCTCTTCGTTCACTCTCGTGATTGAACAGGATACCATTGCAGCAATACATGCCATAGCTCTCGCGGTAGTTCTTCATGATCCAGAAGCCATAGAGCTTGGCCACGCCATACGGACTGCGGGGATAGAAAGGTGTCGTCTCCTTCTGCGGCACTTCCTGCACCTTACCAAACAACTCGGATGTGGAGGCCTGATAGATTCGGCATTCCTTTTCCATGCCACAGATACGCACTGCTTCCAGGAGTCGGAGTACACCCACAGCATCGGTTTCCGCCGTGTATTCAGGTACATCGAAGCTCACCTTCACATGACTCTGGGCCGCAAGATTGTATATCTCGGTGGGGCGCACCTTACCGATGATTCGGATCAGTGATGACGAGTCGGTCATGTCCGACCAATGGAGATTCACCAGACGGGCCTTCTTCATGTCACGCACCCACTCATCCAAATACAGGTGCTCAATACGTCCTGTGTTGAATGACGAACTGCGGCGGAGGAGACCGTGCACCTCATAGCCTTTCTCGATCAGGAACTCTGCCAGATAGGAGCCGTCCTGACCGGTGATACCGGTGATTAATGCTATTTTTTTCATTTTAGGGGATTTTTATCCGACTGATACCAAGCGATGAAGTTCGTGATTCCCTCGTGGAGGGTGACCTTGGGCTTATAACCAATCTCTGTTTCCAACTTGGTGGTGTCGGCATTGGTCATATACACATCGCCAGGCTGCATGGGTTTCATGATCTTCTCGGCCTCTTTCCCTACTGCCTGCTCAATCTCACGGATGAAATCCATCAGTTTCACGGGGTGCGAACAACCGATGTTATACACACGGAAGGGCACGTTGTTCGGACAGTCTGCTGCCACAGGCGGTTTGTCCAGACATTGGATGGAACCGAAGGCAATGTCATCGATATAGGTGAAATCGCGAATCATATCGCCATTGTTGAATACCTGTATCGGCTTACCCTGACTGATGGCACTGGCAAAGAGCATCGGAGCCATGTCGGGACGCCCCCATGGTCCGTAAACCGTGAAGTAACGGAGTCCGGTGGCAGGAATGCCATACAGCTTACTGTAGCTATGGGCCATCAGCTCGTTGGCTTTCTTGCTGGCAGCATACAGACTGACAGGGTTGTCCACCTTGTCATCCTCAGAGAACGGGGCCTTGGTGTTCAGACCATAGACCGAACTGGAGGAGGCAAAAAGGAGGTGCTTGACAGGGTAATGGCGACAGCACTCGATGATGTTCAGGAAACCTGTCAGGTTACTGGTAAGGTAAGCATAGGGATTCGTGATGGAATAGCGTACACCCGCCTGGGCAGCCAGGTTGATGACTTTATCGAACTGTTCCTTAGCGAAAAGCGCATCCAACGACTCCTTGTCCTCAATGCCCATCCTCACGAACCTTAACTGCGGGAACGTACTGCTGACATATTCCTTGTGCCATTCCACGGATTCCATACCCTGGGCGATACCGAGCTCATGTAAACGACCAAATTTTAAACGCACATCGTAGTAGTCGTTGATATTATCTAAACCAACTACCTCATCTCCTCGCTGTGCCAGCAGAAAGGCTATCTTAGAACCAATGAAGCCTGCGGCTCCTGTTACTAGTATTTTCATTATCTATAAAGTTTCACTCCTCATTAAATCATATCATACACGAATAATGATCCACCACACCTAACAGATGTCGTTCCTTATCGATCACGAGAACGCTATGGATCTTATACCGGTGCATAATTTTCTGAATGTCTGAGATTTTCGTGTCGGGCAGAACGCACTTAGGATCGTGCGTCATGATATCAGCCACGGTCTTGTTAAAGAACTCGGCCTGCCAGTTCTCCATGGCACGACGGATATCACCGTCGGTGATCAGACCGATGACCTTGTTATCCTCCAAGGATACGCCCAAACCGAGTTTCCCCTTGCTTACCTGTATGATGGCCTCGCCCAAGTGCATCTCTTTCGGAATGATGGGCATATCCTCAGAACGCATCACATCCTGTGCCGTGGTAAGGAGTCGTTTACCCAGTTCACCACCCGGATGGAACAAGGCAAAGTCCTGCGGTTTGAAGTTGCGGCACTGCATCAAGGCGATAGCTAACGCATCGCCCATTACCAACTGGGCTGTCGTGCTACTGGTCGGAGCGAGATTCAGCGGACAGGCTTCTTTCTCCACCTTGGTAATGAGCTGGGCGGTGGAGTATTTGGCCAGCAGCGAGTCTGGATTACCCGTAATGGCAATCAATGGAATCTCCATGTGCAATACCATCGGGATGAACCGCAGCAGCTCATCGGTCTGACCGCTATTACTGATGGCCAGCACCACATCGTCATGTCCCATCACGCCAAGGTCGCCATGGAACACATCGAGGGGATTGACGAAAAACGAAGGGGTACCTGTACTCGACAGGGTGGCTGCGATCTTCGCTCCCACATGACCGCTTTTTCCCACACCCGTCACCACAATCTTTCCCTTGCAGTGAAGCATCAGTTCCACAGCCTTGTCGAAGTCTTCATCCAGCTGCGGAATCAGACCAAGTACGGCCTCCGCCTCATCCTTGAAGCATTGAATTGCTATATTACGTACGTTCATTACCACACGAATAAAAGGGTTAAAGAAGTTGCTTGATGAGCGGCTCCAATTTACTGAGTTCCAACATATTGGCTGCATCGCTTAAACCTTTGTCTGGTTCAGGGTGCACCTCGAAGAAATAGCCTGTGGCGCCAAAGGCTTTAGCCGCCAACGCCATGCTGGGAACAAAACGACGGTCACCGCCTGTCTTCCCGTTGGAACCACCGGGACGTTGTACTGCGTGGGTACAATCCATAATTACCGTAGACACGATTTCCAGCATGTCGGGGATATTACGGAAGTCAACCACCAGGTTATTATACCC
Source organism: uncultured Prevotella sp. (assembly GCA_900314935.1). Lineage (GTDB taxonomy): Bacteria > Bacteroidota > Bacteroidia > Bacteroidales > Bacteroidaceae > Prevotella. The sequence goes on along the minus strand of OMXE01000012.1, from coordinate 68,382 downwards.
GAAGCAGTTACCCCTTTCCGTCAGCCACACCTCTTGAGCGCCGGCATCCTTGGCTTTCTCCACGGGATAGCGCATATCCTGACCGCTCAGGAATTGGGCTTTCTTGATGTTCACCACCTTACCCGTCTTGGCGGCAGCTACGAGAAGATCGGTCTGCCGACAAAGGAAAGCAGGTATCTGGAGTACATCGCATACCTGTCCTACAGGTCCAGCCTGCCAACTCTCGTGGATATCCGTGAGGATGGGCAGTCCGTACTTGCTTTTCACCTCACTCAGCATCTCGAGTCCTTTCTCCAGTCCAGGACCCCTGAACGAGCGGATACTGGTCCGATTGGCCTTATCGAACGATGCCTTGAAGATGATCTCCACCCCCAAGGTCTGACGGATTCTCACAAATTCCTGTGCTACCGTGTCGAGCAACTCGGCCGATTCGATGACACACGGTCCTGCAATAAACACCTTTTCCATGTTGCAAAAGTACAAAAAGTCCTCCATTCAACCAAGTTGTTTATACGTTTTTATGATTATTATTCCCTTTTTGCACAGAAAAACGAGCAGTGTTCTTGACTCTTTGGGAAAAAAGAAGTACTTTTGCATGGTGTAAATGTGGAGTGTGGAATGTGACATGATAAATATAAGAAGGACCATTCTATTGCTGTGTGGAATCTTCTGTCTGTGCAAGATGGAGGCACAACGGGCTGACTCGCTGATTGTCAATCAGCTGAGAGAGGAAGGTGTGACTTTCTCGAACGACAATTCCATTGCCCTGCTGATGAGCGGCCAGGAGAAGTTCGACGATATGTTCGAAGCCATCCGACAGGCGAAGAGCAGTGTACATCTGGAGTACTTCAATTTCAGGAATGACTCCATCGCCAGTCTTCTCTTCGACCTTCTTGCTGAACGTGTAAAGGAAGGGGTTGAGGTGCGTGCCCTCTTCGACGGCTTCGGCAACACCAGTAACAACCAACCCTTGAAGAAAGAACATATCAAGCATATTCGTGAGCGTGGTATCCAGATATATGAGTTCAACCCTGTGAAGTTCCCGTGGCTGGACGATCTCTTCAACCGCGACCATCGTAAGATTGTGATCATTGATGGACAGATTGCCTATACGGGTGGCATGAACGTGGCTGATTATTACATCAAGGGAACAGAGGTGGTTGGCTCATGGCGCGATATGCACTGTCGTATCGAGGGCGAGGAGGTGAACACCCTGCAACGCATCTTCCTGAGAATGTGGAAGAAGGTGGCACATGAGGATATACGAGGGGAACAGTATTTCAGACGACCGGATGGCACCCGCTTCAGCGGTCTGAAGAACGACACCTGTGACACGTCAGGAAAGAAGATGGTGGGTATCATCAACCGTGAACCCCATATCACCAGGTCCATTATCCGTAAGTTCTACGTCAATGCCATCAACGATGCTCACGATAGTATCAAGCTGGTGAACCCGTACCTCACCCTGAACCACAAGCTGAAGAAAGCCTTGAAGAAAGCGGTGAAACGAGGGGTGAAGACCGAGATCATGGTTTCCAAAAACAGTGATATCGGACTCACGCCCGACTGTGTGTTCTATAACGTGCATAAGCTGATGAAGAAAGGGGTGGACGTATGGATCTATGAGCCGGGGTTCCACCATACAAAGATCATCATGGTTGACGGACAGTTCTGTACGGTGGGTAGCGCCAACCTCAACGCCAGGAGTCTGCGGTGGGATTATGAGGAGAATGCAGTGATTATCGATCCATGTACTACCCAGGAACTTAGCGATATGTTTGAACGTGACAAGAAAGACTCGTTCAAGCTAACCAAAGAAAAATGGAATGAATGGCGTTCGCCATGGAACAAGTTCGTGGGCTGGTTTGCTCATCTCCTGGCCCCGTTCCTCTAACTGTCAACTATCAACTGTAAACTATCAACTACCCCGCCACCACGTCGCACATGATTCCCATGTCGATATCCGAAATGGAATAAGCACGCAACAGGGTCTGATCCTTCATCATCTCTTCATGAAGGTCAACCTGATTACCTGCCTCCTGTTGCAACTTCAAGAAGGTGCGGAATGCCTCTACTGCCTTACGGATACTTCCTTTCAACCACTGACAATACCCAGCATTCAGATAATCGATGGGAGCTGGTTCTGTTTCCAGCAGTTTCTCATACTCCCGTTCTGCCTGATCCAGCTTCTTCTGTCCCATCAGCGCCCAAGCCAAGCCACGGGTGACATGCTGTGACGGATGCTCGAAATCCAGTTGGAAGAGAACTCGCACAGCATCATCGAAACGACTGTTCTTGGAAAGGGTGATACCATAGTTCAGGGCATAAGACGATTTCTCAGGATATGACTGATACAGTTCTTCATATACGGCACAGGCTCGCTGGAAATCCTCTTGCTGATAATAGGCACGAGCCAGATAGCGTTTTGCCTGCTCATGATCAGGCTGTTCACGAAGCACTTCTTCGAGGAGGGTGATAGCCTGCTGTACCTGTCCGCTGTCCAACGACCATAAGGCATAGAACAGTCGGTGCGACAAGTCCAGATAAGGCATACTTGCCTCTTGTAACTGTCTGAAAGCCTCCGCACAACGGTGCTTGGCAAAGAACACACAGAGATCAGGGAACCGTTTCGCTACATCGGTCTGCTGGAAAGCAGGATGAGAAACGAACACGATCCTATCGTTGGCAAAGGGATTCTGCAGTCCCCTGCCCCTGTCATATAGGCTATAAAAACGATACTGATCCTGCAGGTACATCCTGCGGATATAGGTAGCATCCTTCATCTGCTCCTCGTCCATCATAGGACCTAAAGCCTCAGCACTGCCCATCATCTCCTTGATGTCATTGGGCAGACGGTCAACGATGCTCGACAAGGCCAATACGAAAGAATACTTGTCGCTGTCGCAGAAAGGACCGTGCTGCACCAGGTTGGACATGAACCCTGCGGTGCCGAGCTTATCGGATATTGCCGACAAGGCGGGATGCTCCACATAGAACGGACAGAACCAGTTTACTGCTTTATGGAAGAACGGAAATCGTTTCATATGCGAGAAGCCACCGAAATAGATATCTGATCCGGCCTTCTGCATCTCCACCATCTTCTGGATACTCTCTTCCATCTCCTCCATCCGCTCTTCTTCTGCATTGGGGTTGAGGATATCTTCGAGTGAATGGTCTTCCTTCTCCGTGATGATGCCATCGCGGGAGATGGTGAAATTCTGGTTCTTCATCAAGGTAGGGATGATATCCTGCTGAATCTTCTCGTTGTCCTGACGGGTATTGATGCAATATACCAACTGTTTCTGCAGATCCAGCACATCCTGCACCACCTTCGGGTCCTGACAGGCATCCTTGACCATCATGGTCGGCTCATCGGTTACCTGCTCATCACTGCCCAACGCGAAGGTCCATCCCACCAGCGCCCGCTGACGAATATACTCATCATTGGTACGAAGATAGACATGTAATAAAGTGATAAACTTCTGAACATCGAAGGTTTGGATGGTGGAGAGCATCAAGGCGCTCACCAATACCATCACATCCATCCTATCAATCGTAGGCGAAAGGAGCAAGTCCTCGTAGAACTTCTGATCGCCATCGCTCCAAGGGAAGGAGACAATCAGTCTGCTGAACAGTTCATTCAGTAATGCATGGTGTCCACGATACAAGGCGGCAGCCTTTTCCTTCCGTTCCTCCTCAGGCTCCAGCGACAGCATCGCCAATCCCGAGACATAGTCCTCTAACCGCTCTTTGGTCCGCACATCAGGAAGTGAACCGGAACTAATCGTAGCATCGGCATCCGAGAAGAACAACAGTCGGTCCTTTGCTTCGCGAATCCTCATGGCCTGGCACAGGCGGTACAGACGTTTCTGGAGATGGACATACAGCTGTTCGCGCGATGGATCGCTATAGCCCTGTCGGGCATAGTCGAGCATCAACCGGTAGTCATTCTCAATACCATTGATGACATCCATGGCACCATCAAAAGGATGGTCGGTTACGTAAGTACGCAGCACAGTAATGGCTTTCCGCAGCTGACGACTGGCTATCAGCTGGGGTACCACGGACAAATGATCTTTCGTTACTGTACTCATACTATTTCAACCATTGGTCGGCACGGTCAAGATCCTTCTGACGAGGTGCCTTGGCATGTTCGAACTTCAATACCGGCAGAGCCTTCACAGTGCGGTCATCTGCCTTGGTGTATTTCTTAATAATGTCGCCATAGAAGGCCATACCGCGCTGGTTGATGCTGTCGCATGCCTCGTTATAAGCTTTGACAAAAGCGGTGAGTTGTTTCTGGCGCCGCTTGTCGGCAATGGCTTTCTCTTTGAACACGATGGCTCCCATCCAGAGATCCTTTTTCCGCGAATCCATCAGTACGGGGTGTTTCTGGATACGTGCCGCTGTAGCCTGTGGCTCTGTGAAGAACATCGCGTCGAGTTCGTTGTTGACCAACATTCGCAGACGGATGACTGGATCGTTGATCTGGATGCGGAACACATATTCCGACTTCAGTTTGGCACTATCAACGGCCATGGAGGTCAGCATATCGGTCACTGAATAGCGGGCCATGCCCACCATCTTATCCTGCAACTGCTTCACCTCGTGGATACGCGACAAGCGGTTACCGAACAGCTGCCAATAGGCATTGGTGGCGGCTACATACCTTAGGGCCGTTCCCCTATGACGCATACGCTGGGCCCGCACCACGTCGGTCACATTCCCTTCGATCTTTCCTTTCAGCATAGCATCGTCACAGTCGATCTGCGACTGATAGGGTTTGATGCGCACATCTTCACCGAACTTCTCAAAGAAATGATGGTCGTAGGCCACGAAGAGCGGCAGACAGTCGAGTGTAGGCAACGTACCCACCTTCAACGCCAGTGAATCTTCTTTTGCCAGTCGTGCCTTCTCTGCCCGCGACAAACGTTTCTGCTCCTCATACGATTTCCCGCATGAGAAAAGAAACAGGCTCAATATCATGAATACAAAATATCTCCTCATTGCATAACCTTTAAGGGCGATGCAAAAGTAATCATTTATTTTGTATTACGAAAGTACTGACAAAAGAATTCGTAAAATTAGTATGATTCGTGGAGCGTATTTCAGTTTTTTTTGTATTTTTGCAGAAACAATTGAGAGACATGGCAAAAGACAAGATAGCATACGTCTGCGAGAACTGCGGACAGGAATCAGCGAAGTGGATCGGGAAGTGTCCGGCCTGCGGACAATGGAACACCTTCAAGGAGATCAGCGTACCCTCATCCCCCTCCAAAGGAAGAGGAAGTTTCGGTAGCGGGACAATATCCAATAGAGGTGGAAATGCGGCCAAGGTGTTGCGACTCAGAGAGATATCTGCGAAAGATGAACCAAGAGTTGATATGCATGATGATGAGCTGAACCGCGTGTTAGGGGGCGGATTGGTTCCTGGCAGCATCGTCCTTCTTGGCGGTGAGCCAGGCATCGGTAAGAGTACCCTTTCGTTGCAGACCGCCCTCCGCATGCCCGAGAAAAAGGTGTTGTATGTAAGCGGTGAGGAGAGTGCACACCAGCTTAAAATGCGCGCAGAGCGAATCCTCCACACTCCTCACTCCTCACTCCTCACTCCACCGGAGAACTTCCTCATATTATGTGAGAACTCCCTTGAAGCCATCTTCGACCATATCAAAGAGGTGCAGCCCGAACTGGTGGTGATTGACTCCATTCAGACCATCTCCACCGAGGATGTGGAGAGCTCACCGGGAAGCATCTCTCAGGTACGCGAATGTGCCTCTGCCCTGCTCCGCTTTGCCAAGTCGAGTGGTGTGCCCGTCATCCTGATCGGTCATATCACCAAGGAAGGAACACTGGCAGGACCGAAGATCTTAGAGCATATCGTAGATACTGTCATCCAGTTTGAAGGCGACCAGCATTATATGTACCGCATCCTGCGAAGCATCAAGAACCGCTTTGGCAGCACATCGGAATTAGGCATCTACGAGATGCAGGAAAGCGGCCTCCGTCAGGTGAGTAATCCATCAGAGCTGTTGCTGACACAGGATCACGACGGACTGAGTGGTATTGCCATCTCTTCAGCTATTGAGGGCATCCGTCCGTTCCTTGTAGAGACCCAGGCCTTGGTTTCCTCTGCTGCCTATGGTACGCCCCAGCGTTCAGCTACCGGGTTCGACCAACGCCGACTGAACATGCTGTTGGCAGTGTTGGAGAAGCGCGTGGGCTTCAAACTGATGCAAAAGGATGTGTTTATCAATATCGCCGGTGGTTTAAGGGTGACCGACCTCGCCATGGATCTGAGTGTTATTGCTGCTGTGTTATCGAGTAATGTTGATACTCCCATTGAATCAGGATGGTGTATGGCAGGAGAGGTAGGACTGAGCGGGGAGGTACGACCGGTCAACCGCATCGAGCAGCGCATCGCTGAAGCCGAGAAACTGGGCTTCCAGCACATGATCATCCCCAAACATAATCTTTCCGGACTGAACACAAAGAAGTTCAAGATTGAACTGCATCCAGTCCGGAAAGTGGAAGAGGCACTTAGGGAGTTGTTTGGGTAGATAATAAGAGGTGAGGGGTGAGAAGTGAGAGGTGAGAGATTACCATATAGTTCATATTGCCATCATCTCAAATACTATTCTCTCACCTCTAACCTCTCACTTCTCACCTCTAAAAATAGCATTTTATGCCAGAATTAATCCAAAGTCCCGGCTGCGGCACCAATCCGTAATCCACATACGTCTTGTCGAAGAGATTGTTACCCTCTACATACAAGGTATAGCGCGGATTGTTCCAGGACAGACGCACATCGGTGATACCATAGGGGGAGTAGCTCTTGGTTTCTCCCTCCAGATTGGTATAGCTACCCACACGGTCCTGGAAACGGTAGTTGATGCCCATATCCAGATACGAGATCAGATGCAGTTGCAAAGAAGCCGTCAGCTTGTGACGGAGATACTCCAAGGAATACTGCGACTGGATATGCTCCCCAGCCTTCTTGTCTTCATTCAGGTAGGTATAGGCTATGCGGAACGACTGCAGGAACTGCTGGGATGGCCACAACTCATGGAAATGGATATCACAGGCTGTTTCAATGCCCATGGTGTTCACCTTCGTATGGTTCACGCTTTCCCATACCGGATCAGTCACGGAGGTATCGAGAATCCAGTCGATCATGTTCCTGCTATGATGATGGAACACACTGGCACTGGCAGTAACCACACGCGAGAGGTATTTCACCCCGCCTTCCACGGCATGCAGTTCCTCGGGTTTCAGGTATTTGTCGGCCTTATGACCGCCTACGCTATAGTACAGTTCTGTGAACGAAGGCATGCGCAACGACGAGTTATAAGAGGCATATACCTTCCAATGGTTCCCCAGTCGATAGCTCATATCTATACCCGGATAAACCTTGAACGGCATCTCGTTCCACGTGTTCTTCACAGCGATGAAGCCCGCAGAGAGCGTGAACTGCCGTAACAGGATGTTATGCTCCAGATGGAAACTCATGTTCGTACGGTTCAGTCCGAGGGTATAGTCACGGTCGGTACCATGGATATGAACGGGTGTATGCAAGGGCTCACCGAGGTTTCCGCTCACCAGGTCTTCATTGCGGAACTCAGCACCAAAGGCTGTGCGCCCGCCAACCCAGTCGAAATAGCTGTTCAGGTTCACTCCGCAGACATTCGACCTGTTATAATTATACTTCATCAAATCCGGCTGACCGTGATAGCCTTCGTAGCGATCACGACTCTGGTTCCAATAAATGGAAGGATGGAAATGGAAGGTGCCCTGCTTCGTCTCTGCCTGAATGGCCGTGTATATCTTATCGGTATGCTCAAACTGGTTATCAGCCTTCCATTTCGGTGTGGCGTACGACGTACTGCTGCCCCACCCTTTCGTGCGGACTCCCGCATGCCAGCTGACCCGCAAGGCATCGTCTTCATACTGTCCTTGGTAGAACAGCTTACTGCCTTCGAAGCCAGCATTCAGACCACCATCCTTTGAACGACTGTAGCCATCACTACGGGCATAGCTGCCGCTCACTTGGTTGTTCCATTTGCCGTACAGCCAGTTCCCTCGTGCACCCGATGAGAGATAGCCGAAGGAGCCCCCTTCAGCATGCACATCGGCACTGGTCTGCTTAGGCATCTTCGTCACCACATTGATAGCTCCCAGCAGAGAGGAAGTGCCAAAGACGCGCCCTGCCGGTCCTTCCAGCACTTCGATACGCTCAATGTCACTGATGTCAACAGGAAGATCAAAGGCATTATGTCCCGTCTGGGGATCACAGATATTGATGCCGTTGAGCAGGATGGTAATTTGCTCTGAGGTGCCTCCCCGGATACTGATGTCGGTCTGCGCACCCAATGGGGCCCGCTGTCTGACATCCACGCCGACGGCGTATTTCAGCAAATCGTTAACACTCTGTACTGGCGCCTGCGCAATCTGATCGCGGTCCAGTACAACTACCATTCTCGCCGCTTGCCCTAAGGTAAGCGGAGCGCGCGAGCCGGTTACTTCGACCCCATCGAGCACTACCTCCCTATTGGTCTTCCAGGTGGTGGAATCCACCTTGTCGGTATCTGTACTCACGCCGTCGGCCTTCGCATAAGTGAGCGTAGGGACGCTGAGGACACCAACAAGTACCACCTTCCCCAGACAAGAGAAGAGTGCATAGCCCTTGTTACTGAACTGCGTAAACTTCAGGGCTTCGCGCTTGTTGAATTCTCTATATTTATTCATATGGATTATTAGAGGTGAGAGGTGAGAGGTCAGAGATTACCATCATAATGCCACAATCTCATATACTATTCTCTCACCTCTCACTTCTCACCTCTCACTTCTCACCTCTCACTTCTCACCTCTAGTATAATCAAACCGATCCACATCGATGTAGCCGCCCGCTTTCTTGGTAGCATAGTTGAAGATACTGTACTTCGATCCCATGAAGAAACGACGCCAGTCGAAGCGCATCTTGTAGTCCTTGGTACCGATCTGTGTCCAATTCTCACCGTCGATGCTATAGTAGAAATTGGCCGCATCCTTACCACCACGCTGAACAGGACTGAAGTCACCATCGATGCGCAGCCAAACCTTGGATGACTTAGACGAGAGCGCAACTCCCGATATCATCTTCTCGTCGTATTTGGTGATAGCCTTCTCCCGATCGGACAACTGCGCCGACAGCTCTTCCATCTCCAGATATACCTTCTTTCCTCTTTTCTTCAAGGTAAGCGAACCGGTGTCGCTGTTGAATACCGCAAAACCGGCACAGTCGCCATCCTTCATATGCGAATAGTCTATCAGGACACAGGCACTGCATGCCGGACCCTCCATGCGCTGTGTCAACGTGTTCGGAGCCAGGTAGAGGTTCTCCACCACACGGTTGGTCTTTAAGCGCAGGAAGCCAGGACGTTCTGTCAACGACCATGCCTTGTCGATGGGATTGTGGTTCCATTGCCAGTGCAGACCGAGCTTGGAATCTGAGAAATCATCAGCTTTCACGATGGTAGTCTCGGGTTCGCCACTCTTCAGCGGACGCAAGGTCAAAGGCACCTTTCCGTTTTCGTCACCAATCAGCGGCCATCCATCAATCCAACGACAGGGAGAGAGCGTAAGCACTCGTCCTACACCACCGCGGTCCTGGAAGATGATACCATACCAGTCGCCGTCTTTCGTATCCACAATCGTACCTTGTCCTACATAGCCAAAGGTACTGAACTCACTCTCCAGAATCACGTTCTTCTCGTACGGACCGTGAATATCGTCTGCACGGTAACATACCTCACGACGATGCCGTCCAGGACCGTTGGCCTGGGAGATCATCATCAGGTAGTACTTTCCGTTATGCTTGATCATACGCGAACCCTCCAGGAGTCCGTTCTCATCTGCCTCACGCTGGAAGATATGCTGATAGGTGCCTTCAATGACATCAGAGAGGTCGGGCTTCAGCTCCATCATCTCACCTGTGCCATAAATCACATACACCCTGTTGTCATCATCGAAGAACAAGGAGCAGTCATGGAAATGGCGCATTCTCGAAACGATTTTCCAAGGACCCTCAGCCTTCTCGGCAGAGAAGATATAGGTATCGCCCATCTCACCCTGCTCGTTGGGTGCCAGCAAGGCATAGAACTTTCCGTTATGATATTTCAGTGAGGTGGCCCACTGACCACGACCATAGACCGTTCCTTCCAGCAGGTCATACTTCGGTGAATCGGTGAGCTTATCAAAGATATAACCGATGGTCTCCCAGTTTCGAAGGTCTTTCGACGCCATGATCGGCGCTCCTGGCATCAGGTGCATCGTGGTAGAGACAAGATAGAAGGTATCATCCACGCGGATGATATCAGGATCGGGCACATCGGCCCACAGCATCGGGTTCTGGATCCTTGTGCTGTCTAACTCAGCAGGTAACAGGATACGAGGCTGCGCATTCCGACGTGGCTGGGCTTCAGCTGCGAGGGCAACAACCAGGAACAGGGTAATAAAAATACTTTTCTTCATATTGCTTGATGTTAATGTGTCTATTGGATGGTGATGGTCTGACGCTTCAGATCCTTGTCCTGTGAACTGCTTCCGTAGAGAATCTCATACCGCCCAGGTTTGGTGCGCATGGTATTGCTCTCGGCATCCCAGAACTCAAAACTCTTCGGTGTAAGCGCTATGGTTGCAGTAGCTTTCTGTCCTGCCTTCACGTTCACCCGCTGGAAACCACGGAGCGACTTGCTCGGTCCTTCGGCATCTGAAAGATCACGGATATACAGCTGCACCACTTCGGTACCATCTCGCTTACCTGTATTGGCCACATCCACAGAAAGCTTACCGTTACCTGCATTGTCGATAGTGAGCTGGGGATTGTCGATAGCGAAAGTGGTATAGCTCAAGCCATAACCGAAGGCAAAGAGCGGATCGTTGAAATAACGGTAGGTACGGCCCTTCATGGAGTAGTCCTCGTAGTCGGGCAGCTGCTTACTGTTCTTATAGAAGGTCACGGGCAGCTTACCGCTGGGGTTATAGTCGCCGAAGAGCACGTCGGCAATGGCTGTACCACCCTCCTGACCGGCATACCAAGCCTGTACGATGGCCTCGCAGTTCTCAGCCTCGGGCTCCAGGGCAATACATGAGCCGGAGCAGTTCACGAAGATTACCTGCTTACCAGCCTCCTTGAGTGCCTTGAGGAAGTCGCGCTGCACCTTCGGTAGTTCGATGTTCGTGCGGTCGCCACCCTTGAAGCCTTCGATATCCACGGGCATCTCCTCCCCTTCGAGGGCAGCAGAGATACCTCCCACGAAGATCACCTTGTCGATCCCCTTCAGCTGAGCGATTACCTGCTGGTAGTCGATAGACTGTTCCTTGGCGATGTTAATCTTCAGGTTGGCGTTATAGGTGTGGACATGCGAGAAGCGTACTTCGATGTTATAGCTCTTTCCCTTCTCTGCCTGGATGGTCACACGGTTAGGCGTAGTGCGCCAGATATGATGCATGAATTTCTGCTCTCCGTCGATATAGAGTTCAAAATGACCGCAGCCTTCCACGTTCACCACATATTCTCCACTCTCTTTCGGGGTGAACACCGTTTCGTACTTGGCGGAGAAATCCTCTAACTGCACCCCAGGGGCGAAATTATGCATACCTGCCGTGGTGACAGCCAACGGTGTGGTGTAGTACTGGGTAGTGACAGGCTTGCCTTCCATCTTACGGTTGTTCCAGAACGTACCCTTCACACCCTTCTTTCCTTGGAAGGAGCATTGGGTGCCCATCAGACAGTCGAACACCTTGTCGTAGGTCAGGTCGCACCCGGGATGATAGAACAACTTTGAACTTTGAACATTTAACTTTGAACTTTTTATATTAAGTTTGCTCTTGATTCCGTCGAGAATGGTGACGGTATGGTTCGGCATACCGTTGTAGTTACCCCACATCATAGGGGCATTGTCGGCATTAGGACCAATCACGGCGATCTTCTCACCATTCTTCTTCAGGGGGAGGATATCATTCTTGTTCTGCAGGAGCACGATGGTCTGACGGGCCATATCGACGGCTGTCTGGGCATGTTCCTTGCACGACATCTTCGAGTAAGGAATCTTCGACCACTCCACCAGCGAAGGATCGTCCATCTCACCGAGGTCGAAACGACCTTCCAACAAACGGATCACATGCTTATCCACTTCCTCTTCGGTGATAAAGCCACGACGCACGGCTTCAGGAATGCTCTTGTAAGCATACCCAAAACCACACTCCACGTCGGTACCAGCAATGGTAGCTTTGGCAGAAGCATGTACGGGTGAGGAAGATGACTTATGCGACTCATAGAAATCGCTCACGGCACCACAGTCGCTCACCACCAGATACTGGAATCCCCACTCATCGCGGAGGATGGTCTGCAACAACCGCTGGGAACCGCAGCACGGATCATCGTCAAGACGCTGGTAGGCACACATCACCTCACGCACCTTCGCATCCTGCACCAAGGTCTTGAAGGCAGGCATGTACGTTTCCCACATATCCCTTGGGGAAACATTCGTGAGATTGGCTGTATGACGGGTGTATTCGGGTCCGCTGTGCACGGCATAATGCTTAGCACAAGCCCACAGCTTACGGTACTTCGCATCTTCAGGACCCTGTAAGCCCTTCACCACCTGTGTACCCATCACGGAGGTCAGGTAAGGATCTTCACCATAGGTCTCCTGTCCCCTGCCCCAACGCGGGTCACGGAAGATATTCACATTCGGTGTCCAGACACTCAGACTGTGGAATTTCTCGTCCTCGCCCGAACCACGATACATGCGTTCGTTATACTGTGCCCGGAACTCCGTGGAAGCGATGTCGAACACCTTATATAATAAGGAAGGATTAAACGATGCTGCCATGGCAATAGGCTCAGGGAATACCGTTACGTGATCCATGTTCGCAGCACCATGAAGGGACTCGCTCCACCAAAAAAACTTCTTGATACCCATACGAGGAATGGCCGGACTCTCGTCGAGCATCAGCTGTGCCTTCTCTTCAAGGGTCAGACGTGAGCACAGATCTTTAGCCCTTTCCCTGGCACTCAGGTTGGGGTTCTGATAAGGATATGACTGTGCAGATACATGTATGCTTACCACGCATATCATGATCAACGAAAATAGAAACCTTTTCATTAGTCAATTGTTTTTATTATGTTATCGTATTCTCAATTGTCAATTGTAAATTATCAATTTATAATAATTCCTGCCTCTCTCAACGCTTCTTCGCGTTCAATACAGGTGGCACACTTCCCACAAGGCTCATCACCACCCTTATAGCAACTCCACGTCTTGGAGTAGTCTATTCCCAGCGCCTTTCCTTTCTTGGCAATATCAATCTTACTGATGTTCGTATAGGGAGCAAGCACCTCGATACCGGGGAACGTACCGGCCTTGGTGGCTGCACTCATCGCCTCCACAAATGCCGGACGACAGTCGGGATAGACGGTATGGTCACCTCCGTGGTTTGCCATCATCACATACTTCAACCCATTACTCTCGGCTATACCAGCTGCTATCGAGAGCATGATACCATTACGGAAGGGAACGACCGTAGAGGTGATATTATCGTCAGCATACTGTCCTTCGGGTATCGCATCTGCCCCTTCCAGCAGGGAACTCTTGAAATACTGATGCATGAAACCCAGTTCAATCACGATATGACGGATGCCCAACTGCTCACAATGCCAACGGGCAAAGGGAATCTCCTTCGCATTATGGTTACTACCGTAGTCGAACGACACGGCAAGGGCGATACGCTCACGCATATCATATAATAAGGTGGTGCTATCCATACCACCACTTAGAATCAAAACGGAATCTTTCATGGCTACAAAGGTACGATTTTATTCCGACTTAGCGAAGGAAAAGAATATTTTTCTTTTACATGGAGTGTAAGAAAGGGGTATTAAGAATATCATTCTTTTTAGAACACGGATTTAGATATATCTTCCAATAATCAATAGATATTTGGAAGATATTCCTAAAGTCCGTAACTTTGCACCGTCGAAATGACATAAGAACGTGTTTAGACAGAAGGACATGTTTTTAGACAAAAGGACAAAAGAACATAAATAAAAATAATAAAACAAATAATTAAAGAAAGGATAAGATTATGAGTACAAAGAAAAATTATCGTTTTGAGACTTTACAGCTTCATGTAGGTCAGGAGCAGGCCGACCCCGCAACCGATGCACGTGCCGTGCCTATTTACCAGACCACCAGTTATGTGTTCCGTAATTCACAGCATGCTGCCGACCGCTTCGGTCTGCGTGATGCAGGTAATATCTACGGTCGTCTGACCAACTCCACACAGGGTGTGTTCGAGGATCGTGTGGCTGCCCTTGAGGGTGGTGTGGCTGGTCTGGCTGTTGCCTCTGGTGCTGCTGCCATTACCTATGCCCTGCAGAACATTGTACAGGCGGGTGATCATATCGTGGCTGCCGACAACCTCTATGGCGGTTCCTATAACCTCATCACCCATACGCTGGCCACACAGGGTATCAGTAATACCATTATCAATGTAAACGACCTTGATGCACTTGAAGCTGCCATCAAGCCCAATACAAAAGTGGTGTACGCAGAGACATTCGGTAATCCGAATTCTGATGTGCTCGACCTCGAAGGCGTGGCTGCCGTGGCCCACAAGCACGGTATTCCGTTTATCGTAGATAACACATTCGGTACACCTTATCTCATCCGACCCCTGGAGCACGGAGCTGACATCGTGGTACACTCTGCCACCAAATTCCTTGGCGGTCATGGCTCTTCACTGGGTGGTGTCATCGTAGATGGTGGAAAGTTCGACTGGAAGGCTAATCCCGATAAGTTCCCCACTTTGGCCAAGCCGGATCCATCCTACCATGGTATCGTGTTCGCAGATGCTGTTGGTGCAGCCGCTTACGTTACCCGTATCCGTGCCGTCATCCTGCGCGATACCGGTGCTGCCATCTCTCCCTTCAACGCCTTCATCCTCTTGCAGGGTGTAGAGACACTGAGTCTGCGCGTGGAGCGTCATGTGGAGAACGCCCTGAAGGTGGTTGATTTCCTTGCCAAGCACCCGAAGGTGGCTAAGGTGAACCATCCCGCACTGGAGAGTCATCGCGACCACCAGCTCTACAAGAAGTACTTCCCCAATGGTGCTGGTAGCATCTTTACCTTCGAGATCAAGGGCGGTCAGGAAGAGGCCTGGAAATTCATCGATGCACTGCAGATCTTCTCACTGCTGGCTAACGTGGCTGATGTGAAGAGTCTGGTGATCCATCCCTACACCACTACCCACTCACAGCTCTCACCCGAGGAACTGGCTGAGCAGCACATCACTCCGTCAACCATCCGTCTGAGCATCGGTACAGAGCACATTGATGACATCATCGACGATCTGGCACAGGCGCTGGAGAAGATTTAAGAATGGAAGAATTGAAAAATTGAAGAATTGAAGTTGAAAGATTAAGAATAAAAAGGGTAATCTGTCAAAGTTCGCATTGGATTTGGCAGATTACCTGAATTTTCGTACCTTCGCACCCTAAAACCGTCGCTTATGAGAAAGTACATCATTGCTGACAACCAGGAACTCACACGGTTTGCACTGGAGAGTCTTCTTCGGAAAGATGAAGAGAATGTGATCTACCGTGCTTTTGACAGGTCAGGACTTGTTGACCTGCTCAGGGAGCATGAGAGTGCTGCCGTGCTGCTCGACTATACGTTGTTTGACTTCGCCGACGAGGATCAGCTCCTGATTATTGCAGAGCGGTTCAACCTGTCTGACTGGCTTCTTATCAGCGACGAACTGACACCTCAGTTCATCCGTCGAGTGGTTTACTCATCCCATCAGTTCAGTGTGGTCTTCAAAGACGGTCCTATGAGCGAGATTCGTGAAGCACTTCAGGCTGTGGGGAACCACACCCGCTACCTCAGTCAGCGTGCCCTCGAGGCTATCATTACCCAGCAACAGGAAGAGGAAAAGCCCGACCTGCTCACACAGACCGAGACGGAGATTGTCAAGGCGATTGCACAGGGTAAGACCACCAAAGAGATTGCTGCCGAGCGTTTCTCGAGCATCCACACCATCACCACCCATCGAAAGAACATCTTCCGTAAACTGGGTATAAACACAGCGCACGAAGCGGTGAAGTACGCGCTTCGTGCGGGGTTGATCGATCCGTCAGAGTTTTATATCTAATCTTCTTTTACAATCGGATAGAGTTCAATGAACTCACCTTGGTGGTTCTGACCATCGTTGATGAGTTCGGCCATCTTCTGTCCTACGGTTTCTATGTCATGGAAACCGGGCAGCGCCATATTACCGTTCAAATCGGTGGTAGTAGGTCCTGGGTGAACAGTGAAGATCTCCAGCGGGGTGTTGCTCTGCTGGAACTCGATGGCCATCACACCCACCATGGCATTCTGTGCCGCCTTACTGGCTACATAGGCCAACGGGTGCCAGTAAGGACTGATCTCTGAAGGTACAGTTACATTGACAATACGACCCTCGTTCTTGGTAAGCAAGGGTATCAGCGCCTTGGTAAGGGCGAAGGTTCCGATGAAGTTCACATCGAGCGTTTCCTTGATATCGCTGACTTCTGTGTGCAGACTGTCCACACTCATGTCACCGGGAATACCTGCATTGTTCACCAAGAGTGACAACCCAGGGTATTGCTCATTGATCTCCTCGGCGGCTTTCTTGATAGTGTCAAGATCACGCAATTCGATATTCACCCAACCCAGTATGTTGACACCAGCTGACTTCAATTCATCGATAGCCTTCTCGGCACGACGTCGGTCGCGTGCACCGATAATCACCTGCCAACCACTCTTTCCGAGATGCTTGGCGATGCCAAATCCTATGCCTTTGTTGGCACCTGTTACTAAAACAATCTTTTCTTTCATTGTTATAAAAAATAATCAAATACGTTTTTTCTAATCTTCCGTGTGACTAAATCACGCTGCAAAGGTACGAATAATTTGGAAAACAACAATACCTATAGCAGGGAATTTGTAAAACAATGCTCACTCTAAAAGCATAGGTTTTAGCTTCCAAAACCATAGGTATTGCGTCTTAAAACCATAGGTATTGCGTCCCAAAACCATAGGTTTTACGACCTTATTCTAAAGCTTGCTTGATATCCTCCAGAAGATCTTCACCGTCTTCCAGCCCGATGCTTAGTCGTACCGTAGTGTCAAGCACTGACATCTCGGCGCATTGTTCGGCAGTAAAAAGACCGAAAATGGTGGAGGCGGGATGAATGGCCAACGACTTACGATCGAAGAGATTCGTGGCACGACGGATGATCTGCAGCTTGTCGATGAACGCAAAGGCAGCATCCTTCGAAGCAAGGTCGATGGTGAAGACTGCCCCTGGCAGCGGACCGAACTGTTCCTTCGACAAAGCGTAGAAAGGATTATCCTCCAGACCGGTGTAGTTCACCCGTTTGATTTCAGGGAGTTCCTGACACTGACGTGCCAGCCACAACGTCGTTTCTGCCTGACGATGGAAACGGATGTCGAGCGTATCAAGACCGAGTGTTTCCATGTATGCCACCTGTGGTGTCATCAGCGCACCGAGATTGGTCACCAGTTCGGTCTTCACCCGAGCCGTAAACGCCAGTTTCTTCCCCACCTTCTTGGTACGAGCCAACAAGGCAGGCGACGGATGCTGCGACCAGTCGAACCTACCGTAGTCGATGAGCAGACCGCCTAAGCCTGTACCACCACCAGAGATGTACTTCGTACTCGACACCACCTCGATATCTACGCCATAATCGCTTGCCCGAAAGGCAGGGAACGGTACGATGGTTGTATCGGCAATCAGCGGTACACCAGCCTGATGAGCTATCTCCGACAGCTTACGAATATCCGCCACGAACAACTGCGGATTAGTAATGATCTCAAAGAACAGTGCAACCGTCTTATCGTCAATCAGCGCCTCCACCTCCTCCGGTTTCGTAAAGTCGGCAAACCGAGGTTCCACGCCGAAGCTACCCAACGTGTCACGAATCAGCGAGACGCTATTACCAAAAAGATGTTTAGACGCCACGATGTTCAGTCCTGCCCCGCTCACAGCCGTCAAGGCATAGGCGATGGCCGCCATACCCGTATTCAGTGCCGTCACGCTCGCAGCCCCCGTGATCTGTCGGACACGCTCCTCCAGATAGGTTGTCGTGGGATTGGCAATGCGGGCATACGACGGTGCCATGGTGCGTCCACAGAAGGCATCACTCATTGCCTTGGCCGAGGGGAACTCGAATGCTGCCGTATAATAGACAGGCATCGACAGTGCCCCATAGGCGTCAGGCTTCTGGTATTTTGTGTTTAATACTTTTGTTTCGTATTTCATGAATGGACATTCATCGTTTATTATCACCAATGATCTTCCTCACCGCTATCACCAGTCGGTCGACATCCTCTCGGGTATTGTACAGAGCGAAAGTAGGACGGACGCTCATCTCGTAGCCGAGGGCACGAAGGGCAGGCTGGGCACAGTGATGACCGGCACGCACGGCGATACCCTCCTTATCGAGCAGTGTTCCTGTTTCGGGCACAGGAATACCATCCAGGACAAAGCTCACTACCGACACGCGGTTCGTGGGATTTCCTATGAGCGTAAGACCCTTGATCTGGGAAAGCTGCTCACGGGCATATTCCGTCAGCTGGTGCTCATGGTGCTCAATATTTCGGATACCGAGATGACTCACATAATCCAAAGCGGCACCCAGTCCGATGGCATCGGCCACATTGGGCGTGCCCGCCTCGAAACGAGCAGGTGGTACATTATACTCCGTACGTTCGATGGTCACATCCTTGATCATGTTACCGCCACCCTGCCATGGTTGCATCTTATCGAGCAGATCCTTGCGTCCATATACCACGCCGATACCATTGGGTCCATAGATCTTATGACCAGAGAACACGAAGAAGTCGGCACCCAGCTGCTGTACATCAACAGGTGTATGGGCAATCGACTGTGCGCCGTCGATAAGTACAGGGATATGATGTCCATGGGCAATATCGATGATCCGTTTCACATCGTTGATGGTACCGAAGGTGTTGTTCACATGTCCTACGCTGACAAAGCGCGTACGCGGGGTGATCAGTCGTTCGAACTCCGAGAGCACCAGGTCACCGTTCTTATCAGTAGGAATCGCTTTCAGCGTACAGCCTTTCTCATGGCACACCTGCTGCCAGGGCACGATATTGGCATGATGATCCAACTCTGATACGATGACCTCATCACCAGGAGTGAGGAACTGTCGTCCGTAGGTCTGCGCCACCAGGTTGATACCCTCGGTGGTACCACGCACGAAGATGATCTCCTCGCTGGTGGCAGCATTGATAAAGCGTTGCACCTTTTCGCGAGCCTCCTCATAGGCATCGGTAGCACGGGCAGCCAGCGTGTGGGCTCCACGGTGGATATTCGAATTGTAGTTCTTATAGTAATCCGAGATCTTGTCGATCACCTGCAACGGTTTCTGTGTGGTGGCCCCGTTGTCAAGCCATACGAGGTCATGCCCGTTCACCTTCTGCTGCAGTACGGGGAAGTCCTTCTTGATCTGCTCTGAGTTCAGCGTATCAGCCTCCTCATAATGAAGGGATGACAGTTCACGCTCTCCAAAGGGTCGGATACCAAGAGAAGATCCTCCCCCCTGCCCCTCCCTGTGAGGGAGCGGAGTTGATAGACTTCCGCCAGTAGCCCCCTCCCCAGGATGAGAGGGAATGGTGCTTGGTGCCCAAGAAGGGGATTTCAGATCCGCACCAGCAAAAGACTGGAGAAGACCGGTCAGCGACGAGAGATCGAGCGCTTCGTCGGGAACAACCTCCTTTCGTACCTGCTGCAACTCTTCCGGGCAGTACTTTTGAGCCACTTGCCGCAATAAATCGAAGCCAGGGTCTTGAATGCCGTAACCGTCAATATTCTGTATATCTATCATATTCAAAAAAAGTATTTACTCCCCTCCCACGCAGGGAGGGATTGGTGGAGAGTCTTTTTTACTTCTCCACCTTGTTTCTATGCTGATAGTCGTGATAATATCCCACTTCCACATTCTCCAACACGGCGATGGCATCATCGGTAAGAGCAGCCAGTGAGAAGTATTTTGTGAGCAGGTAAGAGGCCACACCGAACTTGTCGAGACCCATCAGACGAGCTGAGAGCGATGGTGCGATCTCACCTGGGATACCACTCTGATGCAGACCGACAACACCTTGGTTCTGCTCACCGGTACGCACAAGGATAATCTTTGTTGTTCCAACACCGCGACCTGTCAGGTATTGTCCTTCCACCTCCACCTTGTCGGATGGTATCAGGGGCACACCTCTCCAAAGGATCACCTTCGTACCGAAGAGATCGGTGGTTACAGGCGGTACACCGCGCCATGTACACTCACGCTCAAAAGCTGCGATGGCACGCGGATGGGCTATGAAGAAAGCAGGTTCCTTCCATACAAGACTCAACAGTTCGTCGAGATCATCAGGCGTAGGAGCACCATAGCGCGTAGTGATACGATAGGCCGGATTGGCAGCAGCCAGTAAGCCGAACTTCTTATTGTTGATGAGCTCCCACTCCTGACGTTCCTTGATACTCTCGATCGACAGGCGTAACTGCTCTTCCAACTGGTTATAAGGATTATTGTAAAGATCGCTCACACGGGTATGCACACGTACAACGGTCTGCAGTGTATTCAGCGGATACTCCGTAGGATTCTCCTCATAGTCGATATAGGTCTCGGGAATGATATTATCCTCCTCATGACCGCTCACCAGATCTATGTGCTTCTCACCGTTGTCGTTCACCGAAGCCTTCAGGCGCAGCTGCTTGTCAACCGCCTTGTTAAAGATCTCGCGGAAATCAGGCACCTCTTTGATGAACTTGATGAGTTCCTTCAGTTTCAGACCAAGGAACACGGTAGGTGTGATGGCACGGACGCTCACCGTCGATTCCTGCTCGTCCAGCAGGTCGGCCTCGCCAAAGTACTCACCGTCGCCCAGCAGTGCCATCCGTAGTTCTTCACCATGAGGACCCTTGCTGATTACCTCAGCCTGACCGCTCGCCACGATAAAGAAGCGCTGCTTGTCCTTTCCTTCCTCCACGAACAGGTTGTCAACATCAACCTCCTTCGTTTCGAAAGAGCTAACCAGACGGTTCAAAATCTCGTCATCGAATTCCGAGAACAGCGGGATAGCCTTCAGGTTCTTCGCTGTAAACGAGGGGACACCATCCACATACTGGATAGGCAGGCGGTCGTTCTTGCGGAGTTCCACCTTCGTGCGGTTCACACGGAACGTACCACCAGACACCTGCACCCAAGGCAGGAGTTTCAATAACAGTCTTGGAGTGATTGAGCCCATCTGCGGGGCTGTCTTGGTAGTGGTCGCCAGTCTTCTGGCGGTAGCAGTGGTCACACTGCGCTGCAAATTAGAATCTGCCATTTTTTCAGGAGTTTAAAGGAGTTAGTAGAAGTTATCTTCGCTTCGCTTACTATGGAGATAAAAGGAAGATACTTCTCTGCTCCATGGTTATACATGATTATTTCTGAATTGTCACTTTATAGGTTGTTCCCTCCACATGCTCCACGGAGAGGACATGATATCCTTGCTCCTTGGCATTCCGGGGAACGTTATCGAGCGGTTCGCCCTCACTGAGCAGTACTTCGAGAATCTCTCCCGACTGGAGTTTCGAGAGTTCAATCTTTGTCTTGACGAAGGTCATCGGACAATGTTCCTTCGTGATGTCCAATACTTTTGTTGCCATAGATGTAAATGATGAATGTTGAGTTTACAATTAAATGAATAAGGTTTGTCCACCCTCGCTGAGCTGCAGGAACGAAGCCACACCAAGCACGTCCTTCACCTCTGGAATAAAGTCATCTTTCTTCAGACCAAGTACATGCATCGCCATCTCGCAGGCATACAGGTTAATACCTAATGCCTTAGCAGCCTCGACGAGTTCCTCGAGCGTTGCTACATTGTTCTTTCGCATCAAGTAACGGAAGATCTTAGGACCCGCACCGAGGAAATTGAAGCGTGAGGTAGGTGTTGCCTTCAGACCGCCCATCATGAATCCGAAGATCTTAGTAAGCCAATTACCACCTGTGAAACTCCTTCCCTGCTTACGCTTGATGGCGTCGAGTCCCCAGAACGTAAAGAAGATGTTCACCTCATACCCTACTGCAGCCGCGCCCGTACCTAATGTAAATACAGCCGTCAGCTTGTCAAAATCGCCACTGAAGGCGATAATGCTCAGTTTCTTGTTATCTGCCATAATTTGTCGGTTTAATGATAAAATTCCGAGTGCAAAATTACGGCGGAATTGCCAATGTCACAATCCCACAGCGATGGTAAATCGCATACCATATCATAGGTAGTCAAAATGCCATGAATAGGCGATTGCCTACCCTGTGAAAAACCACTAACTTTGCACTCGAAATTTTATCATTAAACCGACAGTTATATGGCAAAGATTTATGTAAATGGAGACGCGCAGGAAATTAGTCTGCCGCTCAGCGTGAGTGAACTGATCAATAACAGTAATGTACAGCAGCCAGAGATGGTCAGCGTGCAGGTAAACGAGGAGTTTGCCGAGCGCGAGGACTGGGACGCTATCCAGCTGAAGGAGGGTGACAAGGTTGACTTCCTGTACTTCATGGGAGGAGGCAATCTCAAGTGAAAAGTGAAAAGTGAATAATTTGCTACCGCTATAGTATTATGATTGATTTTACAGAAGAACAGATACAGCGATACTCACGACACATCCTACTGCAGGATGTAGGTGTTGAGGGACAAGAAAAGATTATGAACGCGCGCGTACTCGTGGTGGGTGCCGGCGGCCTGGGTGCTCCCGCGAGTCTATACCTGGCAGCAGCCGGTATCGGACGTATCGGTATCGTGGATGCTGATGTGGTGGATTTGAGTAATCTGCAGCGACAGGTGATTCATTTCACCAAAGACGTAGGGGTACCAAAGGTGAAGAGTGCTGAAGAAAAAATCAAGGCCATCAATCCCGATGTAAAGGTGGACACCTATTATGAGTTCCTCGACTCATCGAACGCACTGGATATCATCAAGGAATACGACTTCGTGGTGGATGGTACCGATAACTTTCCCGTGAAGTTCCTCATCAACGATGCGTGCGTAATGGCTGGTAAGCCATTCTCGCATGGCGGTATCCTGCGCTTCAACGGTCAGACATTCACGCACCTTCCTGGTACTGCCTGCTACCGCTGTATGTTCAAGGAACCGCCACCCGTGGGTGCAGTACCCACCTGTTCGCAAGCTGGTGTGTTGGGCGCCATCGCAGGAATGTTAGGTACCATTCAGGCCGCCGAGACATTGAAATACTTTACTGGTGTGGGAGAGTTGCTCACAAACCGTCTGCTGACTTTCGATGCCAAGACCATGCAGTTCCGTACTGTGCCCGTGAAGCATCGTGACTCGTGCGCCATCTGCGGCTCGAATCCCACCATCGACCATTTGATAGATTACGAACAGGCGGCGTGCGATTTGAAACATTAAAGATTAAAGATTAAACATTAAATGAAGATTCCACAGAACATCATAGATGAACTGATTGAACAGGCGGAAAAAGATGCACCGAATGAGTCGTGCGGTTATCTGCTGGGGAATGGCGACGAAGTCATAGAGAACTACTGGATGGAGAACATCGACCACTCGTCGGAACACTTCTCCTTCGCACCCAAGGACCAGTTTGCTGCCCTGCGTTATGCTCGTGAAAAGGGATTGAAGATCCTGGCCAACTGGCACAGTCATCCTGCCTCACCATCACGGCCTTCACAAGAAGACCTGCGCCTGGCAAATGACCCTACCATCCGATATGCCATCCTCTCACTACTTGACGGAGAACCGAAACTGAACTCCTTCAAGATTCTGAATGGAGAGGTGGTAGATAAGGAAGTACACTTATGAAAATTGAAAATTGAGAATTGATAATTGAAAATTGATTATTTACAATTGACAATTATTATTGCGCGATGCGTCCGTTTGAAACTGTTGTCGGTTAAAGTTTCCATGCGCGACGCATCGCTTTTTTTGTGTTTATGAAGGACACCTACCATATATGCGGTATATGAAATGCCACATCATCGGGATTGTGGGTATGCCGGAATCACCGTATCTTTGCAGCGTGATTTTAAACAATATGATTGAGTTATGAAGACAATGAATCGAATGCAAATGCAAGGATGTTGTTGCTGTTGTATGATGGCAATGACAAGGAGAGAGAGCGTATATATAATAGGTATAAACAAAATAAAAAATAAAGGTCATGAAAAGAATAGCATTGGCAATAGCAGTATTATTGAGTATCAATATCAGTCATATTTGGGCTGAGGGTAATTCTACCAACACGAGCAGTGTGCGCTACGTGAAAGCTCCACGTTTTGCCCGCCCGCTGGTAGAGAAGTGGATCACAGAATATGCAAAAACACAACCTGGCGTAGAGTTCCAGATCGCCAAAGGTAATCAGAATCAGGGTAGCATAGACCTGAATATCGTTTTTGACAATCAAGAGAGTAATACAAAAGACTTTAGCCATATTGTTTATTTTGGAGAGTTCGCCGTGCTGCCTATCACAGCCAGCGGTAGTGAGGCTGCCAAAGTGCTGGAAGGCAAGCACCTGAACTCGAAGAAGCTAAAGCAGCTTTTCTTCCTCGATGATGAATTCGATGAGGACGTGAAGAAGATCAAGCAGTTTGAACAACTTGTTATATATAGTGGTAGTAACGCTACTTCTGTGGCCTCATCGTTCGCCCATAACTTCGGTGAGGAGAGAAGTAATTTCCGCGGCAAGCGCATCTCGGGAGATGATCTCTTCCTGAACACTGCCTTGGCAAAGGATCCGCTCGGTGTATCGTTCAACGCCCTGCCTAATATCTTCGACCTGCAGAGCCGACATGTAAAGAGTGATCTCTCCATCATCGGCATTGACGTGAAGAAGAACCTCGAAGAGAACTTCTCCGATAAAGCCACACTGGATGAGCTCATTACCATCCTGGAAAACGACAGGGTGTCGGAAGTAGCTATCGAGAAGATCGGAGTGAGCTACAACGAGGGTGACGAGGCCCTGAACAAGTTCCTGCAGTGGGTGCTTACCAATGGTACGAAATATAACCATGAATACGGACTGTTGAATCTGGACAACAAAGTGGCACAGATAGAGAAAGAAAAAATCAATAACTCACTTACTGCACAGAATTAGGAATTTGAACACCCGCATGATTCATCGCAAATGATGTTCCCAGCATGGGAATAAATTGTTCCCAACGTGGGAATAAAATATTCCCAACATGGGAACAAAAAGAACAAGAATAGCTTAGATAAACAAAAAAAGGTAATAGTTTTATGGTAAAAAGATTGTTTATTGCAACATTCGTTGCGATTAGCCCTCTGTTGGCTTTCTCGCAGAACCTGATTACAGGTCATATCTCTGATGTTCGCACTGGCGAATCGCTCATTGGAGCCTCTGTCATCGTCAAGAGTGAAAAGGGTCAGGGCGTAGTAACCGATATCGACGGAAACTTCTCTTTGCAGACCAAGGTGGAGGCGCCTTTGACCCTCCGTGTGGAATTTATAGGCTATCGCCCCCTCGATGTGGATGTCTATGACTTCGAGGAGCCAGTTGAGATCGCATTGATAGATAACTCAAACCGACTGAATGAGGTTGTTGTGCTGGGTTACACGCAGGTGAAACGACAGAATCTGACCGGTTCTGTAGCCTCTGTGAAAGGTAGTGACATCACGTCCACTGCCGCCTCCGGCTTCAACGAGCAACTGCAAGGTCAGGCAGCAGGTGTCATCATCTCAGGATCTTCTGGTACTCCGGGCTCTGGCGTGTTCGTAAGATTACGTGGCACCACCTCCATCAATGCCGGTAATGATCCTTTATACATCATCGATGGCGTACCCATCAACAGTCAGCCACTGCAGTCGATTGCCAACGGTGGTCAGACCATCAATGCCCTTACCGATCTCAATCCTAATGATATCGAGAAGATCGAGGTGTTGAAGGATGCCAATGCTACCGCCATCTATGGTGCCAGAGGTGCCAACGGTGTCGTACTGGTCACCACCAAGCGCGGCAGTAAGGAACAAAAGACTCGCGTGAGCTTCAGTGCCGAATATGGCTTTGCCAAGGCAGCTAAGCTATGGGACCTTGCCACCGGACCTGAGACGGCTCAGATTCTGAACGAGGCTTGGATCAACGATGGAAAGGATCCCGCCCTTATACCCTACCGTTCAAAAGCCGATGGCGGACTGGGACTGCCTGAGGAGCAGAACACCTACGACCGTCAGAACGTCATCTTCCGTACAGCCACTATCCAGAACTACAACCTCGCCGTTTCAGGTGGTAACGACCGCACCCGTTTCTATATCGGTACGGAATATACCGACCAGGAGGCCATTGTGCGAACACAAGACTTCAGTCGATTGGGATTCAGGGTGAACCTTGACCATGACATCAACAAGAACGTTTCCCTGTCAACAGGAACCTCTTTGATTTGGACTCGCCGTTCACTGAGTCGTATAGCCAACAGTCCTAAGGGTATCCTTCAGGCCTCTGTACATCACAGCACACTCCTCAACCCATACAATGAAGATGGTTCCTATGCCCGCTATGGTATCTTTGACAATATCTATGCACTAATCGACAACAGTAACCACCATACCTATGGTCTGCGTTCAGTAGATAATGTTGCCCTGACCTGGAAGATCCTTAAGGGTCTGCAGTTCAAATCATCCGTTAGTCTTGATTACAACAACTATCGCGAGAAGCGTTATTTCAACACCCAGCTGGCCGACGGTCAGCCTAACGGCAGTGCTACCGATGCTACGACGACCAACTACACCGTTACCGCAGAGCAGTTACTGAACTATAACACCGAGCTGAAGCGCATCCATTCACTGGCCGCCTTCGTGGGTAACTCCGTACAATATACAGGACTGCGTTCTCAGTCTATTTCCGGCTCAGGCTTCCCTGACGATCTGCTACAGGAACTGTCATCTGCCGCCATCACCACGGGTTCTACGGCTTTCTCTTCATACAGTCTTGTGTCATGGTTCGGCGGTGCCAACTACAGTCTGCTTAACCGTTACGCCCTCGATGCCAACCTTCGTGCCGATGCCTCTTCACGCTTTGGTAAGAACCACCGTTGGGGTCTCTTCCCCTCTGTGGGTGCCTCATGGACCATCTCCGAGGAGAAATGGGTGAAACCCCTAAAGTTCATCGACGGTCTGAAGGTGAAGGCCAGCATCGGATGGAGCGGTAACCAGAATATCGACGACTTCGCCAGTCTGGGTCTTTGGAACGGTGGCGGCGTGTATAACGATGAGTCAGGTATCTTACATACCCAGCTGGCCAATCCTGAATTGAAATGGGAAACCACCCGTCAGTGGAACGTAGGTCTTGAGGGTTCGTTCTTCAAAGGTCGTGTATCGTTTGAGTTCGATGTGTACAACAAATACACCTACGACCTGCTGCTGTCGACGCCTATTCCTGGTAAGACAGGTTTCTCATCAACCTATAGCAATACGGGAGAGATGAGTAACAAGGGTGTGGAGTTCCAGATCACCACCAAGAACATCCAGAAGAAGGACTTCAACTGGGAGACTTCGTTCAATATCGCCCACAATGCCAACCTCATTGAGCGCTTACCGGTGTCGTTCTCTCAATACGACCGTGACTGGGTGCGTCTGGAGGAAGGGAAGCCCATGTACTCCTTCTGGCTCTATAAACAGTTGTATGTTGATCCCCAGACGGGTAACTCCGTTTATGACGATGTGAACACTGATGGTAAGATTACGGTAACCGACCGTCAGATTGTTGGCGACGCATGGCCTGACTTCACAGGTGGACTCACCAACAACTTCCGCTGGAGGCAGTTCGACCTCTCTATCTTCTTCTATTTCTCAGTAGGTAATGATGTGTTTAACATGAACCGTTTCTTCCAGGAGCATGGTGGCATGCGCGGTACCAACTGGGGATTGTTGAAGAGTCAGATGGACCGTTGGCAGAAGGCGGGTGACATCACAGACATTCCTCGTGCCTCCACGCTTCCCAATGCCGACGGTAGCTCCAACAACGGCTTTGCCAGCAGCAGGTTCCTCGAGGATGGTTCATTCCTTCGTCTGCGTAACGTATCGTTAGGATACACACTACCCAAGAAGATCGTGGCCAAGGCTGGTATCGAGCGCCTGCGCATCTATGTCAATGCCACCAACCTCCTCACCTTCACAGGCTATTCAGGTGCTGATCCTGAGGGTAACACGGCAGCCGACTATACCCATGGTACTGTTCAAGGACTTGATTTTGCCATCCCTCCCCAGCCACGTCAGGTGGTGTTTGGCGCCAGTCTTACCCTTTAACCCCATTCGTGTAACATCATTAATATAAAGACATAGTAATATGAAACAGCATATCATTCCATCCCTTCTGGTGTCAGGCCTTGTATTCAGTCTGACCGCATGCTCCGACTTCCTGGAGCAGGAGCCCGCCAACTATATTTCCGACGAGGCCGTCATCACCAACGAGTCATCAGCCAAGTCGGCCTTAAACGGTGTCTATCATCGTCTGGGAGCCAGTGCCTATTACGGCGGACGTTATTTCGATGCAGGTGTTAACCTCGCATCCGATAATGTTACCTGGACCGGTTCGCTCAATTTCTACTACGACTTCGATACTCATCAGTACAGTGCAGAGAACCAACTGTTGTCGTACGCATGGTATGGCATCTACGCCACAGTGAACCAAGCCAACCAGGTGATTGAGAAGACACAGACGCTGAACGCTATTTCCGACAGTGAACGCAAGCGTATCATCGCCGAGGCAACCGTGCTGCGTTCGCTTGCCTTCTTCGATCTGGCCCGCACCTGGGGCAATGTTCCTCTGGTGAAGTCGGCCACCCACTCTCCCACTCAGTTTGACGGTGTCAAGCAGACACCGGCCAAGACCGTCTATCAAGAGGTGGTCAACGATATCAGCAGTGTGCTGGACGACCTGAGTCAGAACAACGACCGCGTACATGTCAGTCGCAGTGTGGCCGAAGCTCTCCTGGCGCGAGTTTCGCTTTATCTTGAAGACTGGACGAAAGCTGAGGAGTATGCCACGAAGGTCATTGATAACGCCTCCTACTCCTTGGGGAGCATCAGTGACCTGCTGAATGGAAAGCTTTCGCAGGAAAGCGTTTTCGAACTGGCTTTCTCTTCCTCCTTCACCAACGATCAGAGTGCCTACTGGCGGTCACCCAACGATGGCGGTCGTCATGAGTGGGGACCCTCGAAGGAGGTGGTGCAACTGCTGGCTGATCCTTCCATTGGCGGTGATAGAAGCATTTTCTATACAGATCAGTCGTCTGCGCAGGTACCCGACTACTATGTGGGAACCCTCTATCATCGTCCTTCAGCCGACGATAACGTCATCCTTTTCCGTTTAGCCGAGGCTTATCTCATCCGTGCTGAGGCAAGGGCCAAGAAGCAGGGAACCGACCTTCAGGGTGCGATAGCCGACCTGAATACCATCCGTCAGCGGGCCCACGTACCGGCACTCGATGCATCGCTCAGTCAGTCGGACGTGATCCAGGCCATCGAGGATGAGAACAGGGTGGAATTTGCCATCGAGCCTCATCGCTGGTTCGATTTGGTAAGAACAGGTCGTGCCGTATCTGTTCTCGGCATCAGCGAACATCAGCAGCTGTTCCCCATTCCATACAACGATATCGAGGCCGACCGTGACCTCCAGCAGAATCCGAATTATTAATCATAAAACAACATACGAAGATGAAAAAAACAATCGCATTACTGGCATTTGCCACTCTCCTTGCCTCAAATGCATGGGCAGGGAGTAAAGGAAACAAGACGGCAAAGAACGCAAAGAACAATGTGGCCATCAAGTATATAAACGAGCATTTCGAGACCTACGATAAGCTCCAGAAAGCCATCTGGGCTGAGCCCGAACTGGGATTCCTCGAAACCCACAGTAGCGAACTGCTGAAGCAGCACCTGCGCGAGAATGGCTTTACCATCGAGGAAGGTGTGGCTGGTATGCCTACAGCCTACGTAGCTACTTTCGGTAGCGGAAAGCCCGTCATTGGCTTCCTGTCAGAGTTCGACGCCTTGCCAGGACTTTCTCAAGATACTGTTCCTTATCGTAAGCCACTCATAGAGAATGGCTCGGGTCATGGCTGCGGTCATAACACCCTCGGGGTGGCCTCTACCGCTGCTGCTGTATCACTGAGTAAGTGGCTTACTGCCAATCATCTCAGTGGAACCATCAAGATCTACGGTTCTCCTGCTGAGGAGGGTGGCGCTGGTAAGGTGTATCTTGTACGCGAAGGATTGTTCGATGGCGTTGATGCGGTACTCGACTGGCATCCCTCCAGTGTGAATGCCGTATCCACTAATGGCGGTACTGCCATGGTAATGGTTGATTACAAGTTCTATGGAAAAGCTGCTCATGCTGCAGGTAATCCATGGAAAGGACGTTCGGCTCTCGATGCTGTTGAGGCGTTCGACTACATGGTGAATCTGCTGCGCGAACATGTGCCTACCTCTTCTCGTATCCATTACGTCATTCCCGATGGTGGTTTCGCGCCCAATGTAGTACCAGAGTATGCCCGTGTATCTTACTATATCCGTAGTCCTAAGCGTGACATCCTGAACACCCTTACCGAGTGGATTGATTCGGCTGCCGTTGGTGCTGCCAAAGGAACGCAGACCCGTGTGGAGAAAGAGATCGTGGCAGGAACTTACGAGCGCCTGCACAACAGGACGCTCTCTAAAGTCATTCAAAGAAACCTGGAAGCAGTGGGTGGTGTCATCTACGATGAACGTGAGCGCAAGCTAGTTGAAGGGGTGATCCGTGCTACTGGTAATCCAGACTCTATCATCAGTCAGGCGGCCAAGGTGCAGCCGCTGGCCGAGTTCCCCAAGGAAGGCAGTGGTGGCAGTAGTGATGTAGGTGATGTGTCGTGGGTGGTACCCTTGGCAAGCTTCGGTGCCGCCACCTTCGCCCCAGGCAGTCCGGGGCATAGCTGGCAGAACGTAGCTGTTGATGGCACCACCATTGGCACCAAAGGACTGCTGAACGCCAGTAGGGTGTTTGTCCTGAGTGCTATCGAACTGTTCACAGATGCCAAACTCCTCCAGACCGTGAAGGATGAATTCAGGCAATCGGTGGGACCCGACTTCAAATATGTCCCACTGCTCGGTGACAGAAAACCTGCGCTCGACTACCGTGTAACGAAATAAGGAAAAGAGGATTAGTACTTAACGATATCCTGGATCACCAATCCCGCCAGCATAAAGCCGAAGATGGCGGTGATGTGAGCCAGGGTACCGTTGATCTGGGCCTTTGACGAACACCACTCGTGATTAAGCAACGAGGGATCGCCAGGGCCCATCTTTGCTTTAGGACACACGCACTGTTCTGTACCGCAGGTGGCGTTATGACCTTTGTTCTGCAGCAGTTCGTCTGAATAGACGCATTGGAACTTACGTTTGGGGAAAACCTTGTTACGTTTGAAACGGTTGCGAAGGGCACGGGCCAGCGGATCGCCCTGCACCTTCCAGAACTCTGCTGTTTTGATGCGGGTAGGATCTAACTTCAACGCAGCACCCATCGACGAAAAGAACTTGGCAGGTGCTCTATCCCCCCGATCTGTGGGAAGACTCGTTGCCATCAAAATGAGCAGCGCCTTATCTTTCAGCGAGTCGATGGCATCAATGATATAGTCGTAAGTTTCAAGATGGAAACTCTCGGCCGTCTCGTCAGTGAAGATCTGTTGAATAGCCGTAATCTCTGCTGAAGGATTGATGCTGAGCAGACGCTCCTTCAGGACATCCACCTTCACCTGACCCACGGTCTTGGAGGTGGCCATCAGCTGACGGTTGATATTGGTGATACATACGCGGTCGGAGTCAACGATGGTCAGCTGTCGGATACCACTGCGCACCAGACTCTCAGCGCACCATGAGCCTACTCCACCCACGCCGAAGATGATCACACGCTTCTCTGCGATGGAACGCATCGCCTCGTCACCCAATAGTAGTTCCGATCTGCGGAATATTGCTTGCTCTATTGCCATGGACTTCCCAATGTCTTTATTCAACGGTGCAAAGGTACTGCTTTTTCCAAACATATCATCATTGGAATACATATTTTTCAAAATACCACACACATGGTATTTCCTGTTTCCGTAAAACTTCGTACCTTCGCACCCAGATAAAGGTAAGAAGAAATGAAGAAAACGGTATTATGGATTGGCGCACTTGTGGTGGGTGCCGTGTTGGGAGTGTTAGGTTTAGACTGGCTGAACCAGCTGATGAACTTCGTAGCTACGGTCTATACACGACTCTTCCAGCTATTGGCCGTGCCTACCATTGTGCTGGCGGTAATCACCACCTTTGCTACCTTCGGATCGAAAGGTTCGGGCAAGGTCTTTACACGTACCTTATTATATACGTTACTCACCACTTTCGCAGCCGCCATCATTGGCGCTGTGCTCTACACTATCGTTGCCCCAGGTAACCTTCCGGCAGAAGCACTTTCTGCTGAAGGGGTTCAGGAAGAGAATGTTCAACTCACAACGCTCAACACGCAGCTCTCCTACTACGACCATATCCTCAGTGTCGTTCCCAACAATATCGTCAAACCCTTCCTCGAAGGTAACGTATTGTCGCTGTTGCTGATTGCTTTTGCCGTGGGTATCGGACTCTCAAAACTTCCTGATTCAGAGAACAAGAAGGTGGTGGTTAGAGGACTGTTAGGGTTGCAGGATTTGGTTTTCCTGTTGATTCGAGGACTCATCTGGACACTGCCGCTGGGTATTCTTGCCTTCTCGGCCCAACTGGCAGCACAGGTCAGCGCTGGAGTAGTGGCAGATTCCATCGGTAAGTATGTACTGGTGGTATTGGGCGGAAACGTGATCCAGTTCTTCATCATCCTCCCGTTATTCCTCCTAATCCGTGGATTGAATCCTATCCACATCTTAGGACGTATGATGCCTGCTGTACTGATGGCCCTCTTCACCAAGAGCAGCGCCGCTACCCTACCCGTCACCATGGAATCGGCTGAGCAGCGAGCAGGCATCCGTAAGGAGATTGCACGCTTCGTGCTACCCATCTGTACGACCATCAACATGAACGGTTGCGCAGCCTTCATCCTCATCACCTCACTGTTTGTGATGCAGAACGGCGGTACTCCCCTCACCCTCAGCACCATCTTGCTATGGATTCTCATCTCGGTTGTCTCTGCAGTCGGTAATGCTGGTGTTCCCATGGGATGCTTCTTCCTGACACTCTCCCTGATGTCGGGCATCGGTGCTCCCATCGCCATTCTCGGCATCATCCTACCCATCTATACGATTATCGATATGGTGGAAACGGCAGAGAATGTATGGTCAGACTCCTGTGTATGCGCCATGGTAAACCATGATTTGGCGTAATATACCAAACCTTTGGTATGTGGAATGACATATTACGGGGATTGTGAGCGTAGTAAAAACGCCGTACCTTTGCAGTGTGATTAAACATTAAACATTAAAGATTAAAGATTATACATTATATAATATAAAAAAGGATAAGACTATGGCAAAGATTGCAAAACAGCTGACCGAGCTCGTCGGCAACACCCCACTTTTAGAGCTCAACAAGTATTCACAGGCAAAGGGTCTGGAGACCCCGGTAATTGCCAAGGTAGAGTTTTTCAACCCCGGTGGCAGCGTAAAGGACCGTATCGCCCTCGCCATGATTGAGGATGCAGAGGAAAAGGGTATCTTGAAGCCCGGCGCAACCATCATTGAACCCACATCGGGTAATACAGGTGTAGGACTGGCTCTGGTATCTGCCGTTAAGGGCTACCGTCTTATCCTTACCATGCCCGAGACCATGAGCGTGGAGCGTCGTAACCTCGTGAAGGCCTATGGTGCCGAGGTTCGTCTCACCTCTGGTAAGGACGGCATGCCAGGTGCCATCCGCGCCGCCGAGGAGTTGCGCGCTGCCATCCCAGGCAGTGTGATTCTCCAGCAGTTCGAGAACCCTGCTAACCCCGCCAAGCATTATGCCACCACGGGACCTGAGATCTGGAAAGATACCGACGGACAGGTAGATATCTTCATTGGCGGTGTAGGTACCGGCGGTACCATCTCTGGTACAGGTAAGTACCTGAAGGAGCAGAATCCCAATGTGAAGATCATTGCCGTTGAACCGAAATCATCTCCCGTGCTGAACGGCGGTCAGAGCGGACCGCATAAGATTCAGGGTATCGGTGCCGGCTTCATCCCCAACACCTATGATGCCGAGGTGATCGACGAGGTGTTCGACGTAGAGAACGACGATGCCATCCGTACGGGTCGTGAGGTAGCCCAGCAGGAAGGTCTGCTGGTAGGTATCTCCGCCGGTGCTGCCCTCTTCGCAGCCATCGAGGTGGCCAAGCGTCCCGAGAACAAAGGGAAGAAGATTGTCGTCCTCCTGCCCGATACAGGAGAGCGCTATCTCAGTACCGTGCTCTACGCCTTCACTGAGTACCCACTCTAAACGTTTCCGAAGAACAGTCCCCAAGCGTATCTCTACCTTGGGGACTTTTCTTTTGTATTACCCTCAAATCGGGAACAGATATGCAAAAAAGATTGAAATTCTTCATCCATATGCATGTATCTCAATTTATTTTCTTAATTTTGCAGCTGCTTACAGGATAAGAAGATTCAAACCAATAATATTTAAAGTTATGACAATTAACGAATTCAACTTTGCCGGTAAGAAGGCAATCGTACGTGTAGATTTCAACGTACCCCTCGATGAGAATGGTAAGATCACAGACGACACCCGCATTCGCGGTGCCCTCCCTACCCTGAAGAAGATCCTGGCTGACGGTGGTGCCACCATCATCATGAGTCACATGGGTAAGCCCAAAGGAAAGGTGAACCCCAAGCTGTCACTCGGACAGATCCGCGAGGCTGTGGAGAAGGCTCTCGGTGTTCCCGTTGCTTTCGCTCCCGACTGCGCTAAGGCTGCTGATGCTGCCGCTGCCCTGAAGATGGGTGAGGCTCTGCTGCTGGAGAACCTGCGCTACTATCCCGAGGAGGAAGGTAAGCCCGTAGGTGTTGAGAAGGGTACTCCTGAGTACGATGAGGCAAAGAAGGCCATGAAGGCTTCTCAGAAAGAGTTCGCCAAGACACTGGCTTCTTATGCTGACTGCTATGTGATGGATGCCTTCGGTACTGCTCACCGCAAGCATGCTTCTACTGCTGTCATCGCCGACTACTTCGATGCTGACAACAAGATGCTGGGTCTGCTGATGGAGAAAGAGGTAAAGGCTGTTGACAACGTGCTCAGCAACATCAACCGTCCGTTCGTAGCCATCATGGGTGGTTCAAAGGTTTCTTCCAAGATCGGTATCATCGAGAACCTGCTGGGTAAGGTTGACAAGCTCATCCTCTGCGGTGGTATGACCTACACCTTCGCCAAGGCTCACAATGGTGAGATCGGTGATTCTATCGTTGAGCTCGACAAGCTGGATGTGGCTTTGGGCGTTGAGGAGCTGGCTAAGAAGAACGGCGTTGAGCTCGTGCTCGGTTCCGACTGTACTGCTACCAACGGTCTCGACTTCGGTACGATGACTGTTAAGGAAGGTGCTGAGATCATTACCTGTCCTGCCAACAAGGTTCCCGCAGGTTTCGAGGGTGTTGATGCCGGTCCTGAGAGTCAGAAGGCATTTGCCGAGGCTATCAAGGGTGCCAAGACCATCCTGTGGAACGGTCCTGCCGGTGTGTTCGAGTGTGATGCTTTCACAGCAGGTAGCCGTGCTATCGGTGAGGCTATCGCCAAGGCAACAGCCGAGGGTGCTTTCTCACTGATTGGTGGTGGTGACTCTGTAGCTTGTGTCAACAAGTTCGGTCTGGCCGACCAGGTTTCTTATATCTCTACCGGTGGTGGTGCTCTTCTCGAGGCCATCGAGGGAAAGGTGCTTCCTGGTGTAGCAGCTATCAAAGGTGAGTAACCTTTGAAAGGTGCATATCATGCAGCTATCAAAGGAAACGATTAAGCGAGAACAATAAGAGTTTCACAATAAAAAAGGCTCCCGATGTGGGAGCCTTTTTTGTTACACCTTATTGATCTACTCTTTATCGAGCAGGATGTTCATCATCTCCACTGCGGCCTTTGCCACGGAGGTACCAGGACCGAAGATGGCAGCTACGCCAGCCTTGTAAAGGAAGTCGTAGTCCTGCGCAGGAATCACACCACCTGCGATAACCATAATATCCTCACGCCCAAGCTTTTTCAGTTCTTCGATCAACTGAGGAATGAGGGTCTTATGTCCTGCAGCCAACGACGATGCACCTACGATATGTACATCGTTCTCCACTGCCTCACGGGCAGCCTCTGCCGGAGTCTGGAACAGCGGTCCCATATCCACGTCGAAGCCACAGTCGGCATATCCGGTAGCAACCACTTTCGCGCCACGGTCATGACCGTCCTGTCCCATCTTCGCCACGAAGATACGCGGACGGCGACCTTCCTTCTTGGCAAACTCTTCTGTCAACGCACAGGCTTTCTCAAAGTCTGAGTCGTTCTTTGATTCTGAACTATACACGCCTGAAATGGTTCTGATTACTGCTTTATAACGACCCACGATCTCTTCGCAGGCATCACTGATCTCACCCAAGGTACAACGCAAGCCAGCAGCCTTCACGGCGAGAGCCAGCAGGTTGTCCTTACTCTTCTTACCTTCAGAGAACTCACGCACGCACTCGGTGATTTCCTTCAGAGCAGCTTGACAAGCAGCCTCGTCACGATTAGCGCGGAGCTCCTTCAGACTCTCCTCCTGCTGCAGACGTACGGCGGTGTTGTCCACCTCCAAGATATCGATCGGATCCTCATGATCCAGACGGTACTTGTTCGTACCTACGATGGTCTGTACACCTGAGTCGATACGTGCCTGGGTACGGGCTGCAGCCTCCTCGATACGCATCTTCGGCAGACCCGTCTCGATGGCCTTGGCCATACCACCCAGCTTCTCAATCTCCTGGATATGCTCCCATGCCTTGTGCACCAGCTCGTTGGTCAGTGTCTCCACATAGTAGGAGCCTGCCCATGGGTCGATCTGCTTACACACCTTGGTCTCGTTCTGGATATAGATCTGCGTATTACGGGCAATACGGGCGGAGAAGTCGGTAGGCAATGCGATAGCCTCGTCCAAGGCGTTGGTATGCAACGACTGGGTATGACCCAGCACGGCTGCCATGGCCTCGATACACGTACGACCCACGTTATTGAACGGATCTTGCTCGGTGAGCGACCATCCGGAGGTCTGTGAGTGTGTACGCAGTGCCAACGACTTCGGGTTCTCGGCTCCGAAGCTCTTCACGATCTTTGCCCAGAGCAAACGACCGGCACGCATCTTCGCAATCTCCATGAAGTGGTTCATACCGATAGCCCAGAAGAACGACAGACGCGGAGCGAACTTATCCACCGGGATACCAGCGTTCACACCGGTGCGGAGGTAATCCATACCGTCGGCCAATGTATAAGCCAACTCGATGTCAGCCGTAGCACCAGCCTCCTGCATGTGATAGCCAGAGATAGAGATAGAGTTGAACTTCGGCATGAACTGTGAGGTGTACTCGAAGATATCAGCAATGATCTTCATTGAGAAGGCAGGCGGATAGATATAGGTGTTACGCACCATGAACTCCTTCAGAATATC
Organism: uncultured Prevotella sp.; assembly: GCA_900314935.1. GTDB lineage: Bacteria > Bacteroidota > Bacteroidia > Bacteroidales > Bacteroidaceae > Prevotella. The sequence goes on along the minus strand of OMXE01000012.1, from coordinate 30,666 downwards.
GTTCTGGATGGTTCCAGCCATCTCTTCAAGCTGAGCACCCTGCTCCAGACCGGCATTGATATAGAAGGCCAGGATGGGGAGCACACCACCGTTCATGGTCATGGACACCGACATCTTGTTCAGAGGGATACCTGCGAAGAGCACCTTCATATTCTCCAGTGAGCAGATAGACACACCAGCCTTACCCACATCACCTACCACACGGGGGTTGTCGGGGTCATAACCACGGTGAGTCGGCAGGTCGAAGGCCACGGAAAGACCCTTCTGACCGGAAGCCAGGTTACGGCGATAGAACGCGTTCGACTCCTCAGCTGTGGAGAATCCGGCATACTGACGGATGGTCCACGGACGGAACGGATACATCATGGAATACGGACCGCGCAGGAACGGTGGAATACCCGCTGTGAAGTCGAGGTGCTCCATACCCTCCAGATCCTCTTTAGTATATACAGGACGAACCTCAATATGCTCCGGTGTCTTCCAGGTAGGCACAATGTTGTTCTCCTTCAGCCACTTGGCACCATCTTGAGCCTTGATGCCTGCATAGATATCAATATTGTTAAATTGTTTACGCATCATTCAATCCTCCTATTCTTTAGATACCAAGTTTCTGATTATACTCTTTCAATGTCTCCAGCACGTTGCAACGAACGTGGATGAAGTTCTCAATACCAGCAGCCTTCAGGTCGTCCATGCATGCCGGAGCACCAGCAACAACGAACATAGCCCGTCCGTCAAGATACTTGAAGGCGGGGATGGCATACTCTGCATACTCATCATCCGAAGAGCAGATCACCACGATGTCGGCCTTAGCCTCCAACGCAGCATCCACACCCTCCTCAACGGTCTTGAAGCCCAGGTTATCAATCACCTTATAGCCAGCACAAGCCAGGAAGTTACAAGAGAACTGAGCACGAGCCTGACGCATGGCCAGGTTACCGATGGTCAGCATGAAGGCCACAGGAACCTTCGTCTCTTCAGTATGGATACGCAGGTCTTCGAAGTCGGCAGCCAAACGAGTGGACGAGATCGCCTTGAATGCAGGCTCGCTACTGTCTTTTGCTTTACCGCAGCAACAACCGCAGCCTACAGCACGCTTACCCTCGCTCTTCTCGGTGAAGTTCGGGAACTGGTTCGTTCCCAGCAGGAACTCCTTGCGCTTGGCAGCATCGCCATGACGTTTCACGTTGGTCGCATTGATATCGTCCTGGATGGTACCCGCCTTGACAGCTGCGAGGAAACCACCCTCCTCCTCTACCTTGAGGAAGATCTTCCAGCCCTCCACGGCCAAACTGTCGGTGAGGTGCTCCACATAGTAAGAGCCTGCACCTGGGTCAACCACCGTATTGAAGTGACATTCCTCCTTCAGCAGCAGCTGCTGGTTACGGGCTATACGCTCAGAGAAGTCGGTCGGTGCCTCATAGGTCACATCGAACGGAGTCACCACCATTGAATGAACGCCAGCAAGGGCAGCACTCATCGCCTCGGTCTGTGAGCGCAACAGGTTCACATACGAGTCGAACAAGGTCTGGTTATACTCCGATGTCACGGCATTGACACACATCTTACAAGCGCAGTCGCACTTCGGCTCATACTGTTTCACGATCTGTGCCCAAAGCATACGGGCTGCACGGAACTTGGCCAGTTCCATGAAATAGTTCTCGGATACGCCCATGTTGAACTTGATCTTCTTGGCCGCGAGATCCACATCCACGCCAGCATCCACCAGCTGCTGCAGATACTCATTACCCCAAGCCAGGGCGTAGCCCAGTTCCTGTACGATGTAAGCACCTGCATTGTTCAATGCCACGGTGTTCACACAGATACAGCGGAACTGCGGATAGTCCTTCAGTGCCTCCACCAGCTGTGGTGCAGTGGCCAGCACTTCGCTCGTATCCTTACCCTTCATCACCATCTTCTTCATCGGGTCGAAGTCGATAGAGCCGACAACCTTCTCCTTGTCATACCCCTTCTTCTCGAAATAGGCAGTCAGGATCTGAGCCAGTTCGAGCGCATGGCGCTGACAGGTGTGGAAGTTCACCTCCACGATGTCGCATAAGATCTGGTCGAGCAGCGTCTCGATGAACGCGGCACTCACCTTCTCACCAGGGATGTAGAATCCCAGCGAGTCGATTCCCTTGTTCAGGATGTCGAGTGCTTTCTTGTTCGCCTCGGCAGCATCGTCGGCCACGATGTCCTGACGGATGTACCAAGTGTTGTCGTCCTTCTTGTTTCCACGTACGAAGGGGAACTCACCCGGCAGGGAATCCGGTGTCTTCAGTTTCAGCACATCCTCTCTGCGATAGAAAGGCTGTACATTAAATCCTTCATTGGTCCTCCATACCAGTTTTTTGTTGAAATCGGCACCTTTCAGATCCACTTCGATCTTGTCCAGCCACTCCTGAGTGGTTGGTGCCTGAAACTCGGTAAAGAGTTTTTCTTTACTGTTTGACATAGCAACTTTGTGTATTATTGTAAGTTATTAAAGTGATTATTCATGACTAGCGGAAGAGATTCCCGTTAAACTTCATTCTACGTTGCAAAGATATACTTTTTTTCTGAGATACCATACTTTCCATCGAAGAAAATTATATTTAATCATTAAAAATTCAAAAACGCCCCACCCGACCTAAAAAAAATGCACAAAAATTCTTCAAATGAGTATTTTATGACTACCTTTGCACCAAATTTGCGATTTTAAAGGAGAGATGACCATCTTCCCTTTCATCATACGGAATATGTTATGGATTGGATAATAGAAATTTTCACAAACACGCAATCGGTGGCGCACATCGTACTACTGTACTCTATCGTCATTGCCATTGGTGTCTTATTAGGAAAAGTAAAGGTGGGCGGCATCTCGTTAGGTGTCACCTTCGTTCTGTTCATCGGTATCTTGGCAGGACACATCGGCTTCACCGCGCCTATTGACATCCTCACCTTCGTGCAAGACTTCGGTCTGGTACTGTTCGTCTTCATGATCGGTATGCAGGTAGGACCCGGTTTCTTCGAGAGTTTCGGCAAGGCAGGCATTCAGTTGAATGGCTTGGCCACTGCCGCCATCCTATTGAACATCGCTGTGATGTTCGGCTGTTACTATCTCTTTTTCGACACCTCCGATCCCAACAACCTTCCCATGTTGGTAGGTACGCTCTATGGTGCTGTCACCAACACCCCTGGTCTGGGTGCTGCCAATGAGGCACTCACCAGTGTGTTCACGGATAATGTCCCGCAGATCGCCTCTGGTTATGCCTGTGCCTATCCGTTAGGTGTACTCGGCATCATCGGTGCCACCATCGCCATCCGTTATCTCTGCGGTATCAAGTTCGCCAACGAGGAGAGAAGACTGGCTGAGGAGGATGAGGACAACGGTAATGTCAAGCCCTACCGTCTGCGTCTGAAGGTAACGAACAACTACCTTGAAGGTAAGACCATGCTTCAGGTGCATGATTTCCTGAACCGTGATTTCGTTTGCTCACGCATCCTGCACGACGGTCATGTGAGCATTCCCAACCGCGACACCATCTTCCATCTCGACGACCAGCTGAACATCGTGTGTGCCGAGGCAGATGCCGAAGCCATCATCGCCTTCATCGGTCCTGAGATCGAGATCGACTGGGAACAGCAGGACATGCCTATGGTGAGTCGTCGCATCGTCATCACCAACCCGTCCATCAACGGTAAGACCTTAGGCAAGATGCATTTCTCCAGTGTGCACGGCGTGAATGTCACCCGTGTCACCCGTCATGGCATGGATCTCTTCGCCAGTGTCAGTCTGCCGCTGCAGGTAGGCGACCGTATCATGGTGGTGGGTCCAGAGGATGCAGTGAACCGTGTCACCAATCTGATGGGTAACTCCGCCCACCGGTTGAATGCCCCGAACATCGCCACCATCTTCATCGGTATCATCATCGGCATCATCTTCGGGTCGTTACCCTTCGCCATTCCCGGCATGCCCATTCCCGTGAAGCTCGGTATTGCAGGCGGTCCGCTGATCATTGCCATCCTTATCGGTCGTTACGGCTATAAGATACGACTGGTTACCTATACCACCACCAGTGCCAATATGATGTTGCGCGAGATCGGTCTTGTACTCTTCCTCGCCAGCGTGGGCATCAAGGCAGGTAACGGGTTCTGGGAGACCGTGGTGCAAGGCGACGGATTGCTGTATGTGCTATCCGGTGTGCTCATCACCATCATACCTATATTAATAGTAGGTACCATTGCCCGCAAGCACTATAAGTTCAATTACTTCACCATCATGGGTATGCTTGCCGGTAGCTATACCGATCCGCCCGCATTGGCCTACGCCAACAGCGTATGTTCCAAGGAAGCACCTGCCGTGGGTTACTCCACGGTGTATCCTCTCGCGATGTTCCTACGCATCTTCACCGCCCAGATCATTGTACTTTTCTTCTGTGGTACATAAACTAGTAACACTAGCAACCCTAGTAACCCTAGTAACCCTAGCAACCCTAGTAACCCAAGCAGTTAAAATCTAGAATAAACTAAAAACTTATATAATATCAACAACATGAGAAAACTTGGAATACTGCTCTGCGGTATGTTACTGACAGGAACCTCGACGATGTTCGCACAAGGAGCGAAGAACATCAAGATCAATGAGGTTCTGACCAACAATACCGCCAGTCTGCAGGACGAATTCGGACAGCACCTGCCTTGGGTGGAACTGGTGAACACCTCGTTCTCCACATACAATATCCGAGGTATGTACATCACCACCGATCGTAGTGTGCTCAATCCCTCTCTTTCCGCTCCGCAACGCATCGCCAAGATGCAGGTAATCCCCAACGGTGATTCCCGTACCCAGATGTCTGGGCGTAATCACCTCATCCTGTTCCTTCATTCCAATCCCGCCAAGGGTGCCATGCACTTCGCCACGAAGGCAGTGGCAGGACAACCCCTATGGTTCGCGTTGTACGACGGTAATGGTATCGACCTGATCGACTCCGTCTCCGTACCCGTACTGGCAGAGGATAAGTCGTATGCCCGCATCAAGGACGGTGAGCAGAAGTGGGACATCAAGCCTGCGGAGGCTGTCACCCCCGGCATCGGCAACTACATCGAGATCAACGAGACCAAGATCGCCCGTCTGAAGCGTGACGACCCCCACGGATTCGGTATCACCGTTCTCTCCATGGGTATCGTGTTCTCTTGTCTGGCCCTTCTCTTCGTCTTCTTCAGCATCCTCGGCAAGATCATGGTGAATAAGGAAAAGGCCGACAAGGCCAGTCGCGAGGCAGGTTGGGTGAAGCTCAAGACCGCCCGTATGCCGATTGAGGCAAAAGACTCGAAGATTCCGCCCTGTAAGAAGAAGGAGGATATCGATGTCTATATCGCTGTCATTGCCATGGCATTGAAAGATTATCAAGACAACTTACACGACGAGGAGAGTGGTATCATCACAATCCGTCCACGCCACACGATGTGGAATAATGAGCTGTAGTAGATTAAAGATTAAACATTAAAGATTAAAGAACCTATGGATAAGTATCAATATAAGGTCAACGGTGTTGACTACGAAGTAGAGATCCAAGAGATAGAAGGAACGACCGCGAAGGTCAGCGTGAACGGCAAAGCGTTCGAAGTAGAACTCAGTGAGCCCGTCAAGGCTACACCGAAGCCCGCTAAGGTAGTGGCTCCAGCCCCCAAGGCTGCTGCTCCCGCAGCATCACCTGCTCCTGCCAGCAAGCCCGCTGCAGTAGCTGGAGAGGGTGCCAAGGTAACAGCCCCGCTACCAGGAACCATCACCGAGGTGAAGGTAGCTGTTGGTCAGGCCGTGAAGGCTGGCGAGACCGTTATCATCCTCGAGGCCATGAAGATGCAGAACAATATCGAGGCAGAGACCAGCGGAACCGTCACCTCCGTCCTCGTGGGTCAGGGCGATGCCGTCATGGAAGGAGCCACATTGATTACCATTGGGTAATACAAATTGAGAATTGAAAATTGAGAATTGAAAATTATAATTGATAAACGACGATTATGAGTTTCACAGAATTCATCGTTAGCAACTTTAATGAGTTCCTCACCTATACGGGTTTCGCCAATGCGACGATACCCAACCTCATTATGATTGCCGTGGGAGCCTTCTTCATCTGGCTCGCCATCAAGAAAGATTTCGAGCCGCTGCTGCTCGTACCCATAGGACTCGGTATTATCCTCGGTAACATCCCGTTCCGTGCGGATGCCGGACTGGAGATCGGTCTGTATGAGGATAACTCCGTGTTGAACATCTTCTATCAGGGAGTACGCCAGGGATGGTATCCCCCGCTCGTCTTCCTGGGCATTGGTGCCATGACCGACTTCTCCGCGCTGATTGCCAATCCCAAGCTGGTGCTCATCGGTGCTGCCGCACAGTTCGGTATCTTCGGTGCCTATATGCTGGCCTTGGCCTTGGGCTTTGAGCCGAACCAGGCAGCAGGTATCGCCATCATCGGTGGTGCCGACGGTCCTACCGCCATCTTCCTGTCATCGAAGACCGCTCCGAACCTCATGGGTGCCATCGCGGTATGTGCCTATTCGTATATGGCCCTCGTACCGGTAATCCAGCCGTTGGTGATGCGTTTGATGACCACCAAGAAGGAGCGTCTCATCCGCATGAAGCCCGTACGCCACGTCAGTCAGACAGAGCGTATCCTCTTCCCCATCATCGGTCTGCTGCTCACCACCTTCATCGTACCGTCGGGTCTGCCCCTGCTGGGTATGCTCTTCTTCGGTAACCTTTTGAAGGAATCAGGTAAGACCACCCGTCTGGCCAAGACCGCCGGTTCAGCCTTGAACGACATCGTGGTCATCCTGCTCGGACTGACGGTAGGCTGCTCTACCCAGGCCAGTGAGTTCCTCACCCTGAACACCATCTATATCTTCGCCATCGGTGCCGGTGCCTTCTTCGTTGCTACGATGAGTGGTGTTGGTTTCGTGAAGATCATGAACCTGTTCCTGCCGAAGGATAAGAAGATCAACCCGCTCATCGGTAATGCCGGTGTATCCGCCGTGCCGATGGCTGCCCGCATCTCCAACAACCTCGGTTTGGAGTACGACCGTCATAACTTCCTGCTCATGCACGCCATGGGTCCGAACGTGGCCGGTGTGATCGGCTCTGCCGTGGCCGCAGGTGCGTTGTTAGGATTCTTGTCATAATAACGAGTAAGGACGAAGGAGGAAGGAGGAAGGAGAAATGAACCCTGGAAGACCCAAAGTAGCGATTATCGACCCCAATACCCTTTCGGCATTGGGGTTGAAGTCGATGCTGATGAATGTCATGCCCATCATGACCGTCGAGACCTTCGGTTCCTTCGCTGAGCTCATGGCCAACGAACCGGAGTCGTTCTTCCATTATTTCGTCGCTATGAATGTGGTGTTAGAGAACAAGGCGTTCTTCTCTGAACACCGTCGTAAGACCATCGTCCTCACCCTTTCACGCGATACCGCTTCCCAGCTGTCGGAGTTCCACAGTCTGTGCATCAACGTACCCGAATCGGAGCTCGTGCGGTCCTTGTTGCTATTGGAGCAGCATGCCCACGTCAACGGTAAGAACCTCCCCCCGATGCCTCAGGTGCTGCAGCAGAAGATTCTCTCCGACCGCGAGCTGGAAGTGCTTGCCCTCATTGTGCAGGGTTATATCAACAAGGAGATTGCCGATAAGTTGAACATCGGTCTTACCACCGTGATCACTCATCGAAAGAATATCATGGATAAATTAGGGATGAAAAGCGTGAGTGCCCTCACCATCTATGCGGTGATGCACGGCTACGTGGACATCCACCAGATATGATTAAAGCTTCACGGAGCTGATGTCAACCAAGTTGTTGACAATGGCATAGATGGTCAGTCCTGCAGGACTGTGAATCTGCAACTTTCGGGCGATGTTACGACGGTGGGTGATGACGGTATTCACCGAGATACACAGATGATCGGCAATCTCTTTGTTCGTCATTCCCTGTACCAGACTAACCACCACATCTTTCTCGCGGTCGCTCAAGGCATCCCCGTTGTCGGGGTTCTGACTGATCATCTTCGAGATCTTCACACTCACATCATTCTGTTTCTGCTGTCGTTCCAGCTGTCGGATGGCAGGAACAAAGATATTGTCCTCCACCTCAGCGTGCTGTCCCAGCCATTCCTCGTTCTTATACAGGTCGTACAGCACCCTCGTCAGCTTATTGTTCCGTTTCGTGTCCGAAGGAAGATACTTGATGATGATATTCTTCAGTTCCCGCAGTTTCTGGGTAATCTGTGTATGATGCTTCGAGAACGTATCGATATCCTCATCCCCTATCATCTCCCCTTTCAGCTGTCGGTCAACATACGGGAACACGTTCAGTTCCTCATATTTCATATGCACCCGGATCTCATGCGCATACGAGTCGTACAGCTTCATGATGAGTCGTGCCAGGTTATCCTCCTCATCCAGTGCCTCCTTCAGCTCCTGGCGGATATCAGGCAGCTGGAAATCCAGGTAGTATTCGTGCGATGCCTTCAGGTAATGCAGCAGTGTAGGCACCGACATCCGTCTGTTGTCATCACTATGCCGGTAGCCGTTGATGGAATAGTTCACAACGGCCAGGAATGTATAGGTATCCACGCCCTGATCCTCGCAAACCTCCTTCACGGTCTTGTCACCGAACCCGAGGTTGATGCCGAAGCGTCCCAGACTCTCCAAGAGGTTATAGTTGTCGGCAATCAGACTGATCATCTTATCGTCGGCCTCATACATTTTCTGATTTCTCATACACGTTACCTATTTCTTATTATCGCTTGCAAAATTACGGATTATTCCCGAATTATGCAATAATCATATTTAGGTATTTTCGAGCCCCAGAATCCCCGAAAAGCCTTTAGCATCGGAAATTTCATCATTTTTAGGTATTGCGTAACCAATGCTAACGCTGTACCTTTGCAGCGGTTTTAGGTACATTTTAGCTTTAAGAAAATGAAAAGATTGGTTAGTATTATGGCTTTCACCCTCCTGTCCGCCTCGGTCATGGCACAAACCCATGCCGGCGACAGCGTGATGCTGCATGCGAAAGGTAACAGACTAAGTGTGGGCGGCTACGGGGAGGTTGGTTATACGCGTGAGTTCTTCAGCGACCACGTGAACCGCTACAGCTCCCCCGCCAACTACAAGAACGATCCCAGTCATGGGAAGTTCGACATTCCTCACGCCGTGATCTACCTCGGTTACGACTTCGGTAAGGGGTGGACCATGGGAACGGAGATTGAGTTCGAACATACAGGCACCGGCTCTGCCATTGAGAACGAGGCTGACGAGGCTGCCGAATGGGAGTATGAGCAGGAGAAAGGTGGTGAGGTGGAACTGGAGCAGTTCTGGATCAACAAGCAGTTCTCCAAGGCGGCCAATGTGAAGTTCGGACATATCATTGTGCCCGTAGGACTGAACAACGCAAAGCACGAGCCACTGAACTATTTCACGGTGTACCGCCCCGAGGGTGAGAACACCATCCTCCCTTCCACCTGGCACGATACGGGTCTTTCCTTCTGGGGACGCAGCGGGAAGCTGAAGTATGAGGTGATGGTGGTGGCCGGACTGAATGCCATGCTCTTCAACCGCGACAAGTGGATTCACCACGGTGCAGGCTCTCCCTTTGAGTTCAAGCCCGCCAACCAGTATGGCTTTGCAGGAAGAGTTGACTATTACGTCATCGACGGACTGCGTATGGGTGTGAGCGGCTACTATGGAAACTCGGCACATAACACCTTCCCGAATGATCTCAAGGGCGATGGTAAGCCTTACGACAAGGTGAAGGGCACGGTGGCCGTCGGGAGCATCGACCTGACGCTGAACCGCTGGAACTGGATCGTGCGCGGTCAGGCCGACTACGGCTATATCGGTGATACCGACAAGCTGAACACCATCAAGGATGCCAAGGCCCACGCCTCCAACTCACCCGTCAAGAGTGCCATGATCGGTAAGAATGCCGTGGCCATGGGTATCGAGGCGGGTTACGATCTCTTCTCGCAGATCGGGAAGCTGCGTCACGACAACCAGAAGCTCTATGTGTTCGGGCGCTATGAGTATTACGACAGCTATATCCCCGCCAAGAACAAGGAGATGTTCGACTATACGAATATCCACCGTCTGGCCTTCGGTGTGAACTACCGTCCTGTACCGCAGATTGCCATCAAGGCCGACTATAGTCTGCGCAAGCTGAAGAGTCCGTATAACGATGAGCCGAGTCTGAACATCGGCATCGCGTACGAGGGGTTCTTTCTTTAATTGAAAATTGAGAATTGAAAACTGAGAATTAAAATATAATAGAATGATGAAAAAGAATTTGTTTTTCATGCTCTTGGCAGCATGCTGCATGAGCTTCGCCTCATGCTCCAGTGATGACGACAACAACGACGACAACAAGCTGAATGAGAAAGAGGCCGCCATGGCCGCCATCACCACCCAGTACGTCAACAACGTAGTATTCCCCATCTACCAGTCATTGGCCGCTCAGACCTCCGATCTCTTCGATCAGCTGGTGAGCGCCAAGACGAAGTTCCGCGCAGGAACACTAACACAGAAAGATATCGACCAGATCTGCAACACCTTCATCAATGCCCGCTCGGCATGGGAGAGCAGTGAGTCGTTCCTCTATGGTGCCGCTACCGACTTCGGTATCGACCCCCATATCGACACATGGCCGCTCGACCGTACCGCACTGGCCAAGGCCCTGAGCAGTGCAGAGATCATTGACGATCTGGACGACCTTGATGATGGCGGTATCGACAATGCCCGTGCCCTCGTAGGTGAGCAGCAGCTCGGCTTCCACGGCATCGAGTTCATCATCTTCCGCAACGGTAAGAACCGCACCCTTGCTGCCCTGCAGGGAACAGAGGATGACGAAGCCTTCGCCGGTCGTAACATCACTGGTGAGCAGGAGCTGATCTTCGCAGCAGCGGTGGCAGGCGACCTGCGCGACAAGTGCTTCCAGCTGGAGGTGAGCTGGTTGGGTGACAAGGCCCCGAAGAGTCATCTGGACCGTGTAGAGGAGTGTGAGTTCCCCACTACTGTGGCCGGTGGCGATTCATCCTATGGCGAGAACATGCTCAATGCCACCAAGGCCGGTAGCACCCTGGCCACCTGGCGTGGCGTGATGTCAACCATCCTCGTGGCCGGATGCAGTAACATCTGTGCAGAGGTAGCAGGACAGAAGATCGGTCAGGCCTACCTGGGTACCGATCCCGACTATATCGAGTCGCCTTACAGTCAGCGTTCCTACTACGACTTCTTCGACAACATCAGTAGCATCCAGTACAGTCTGTACGGTCAGACGGGCACCACAGCCCAGTCGAACAGCATCATGACCTACCTCCAGAAGTACAATGCCTCGATGGCTGCCAACCTGAAGTCGAAGCTGGATGCAGCCCTCCTGGCACTGAGCAATGCCAAGGCAGGTACTCCCTTCGTTGTTGACTCCCATAGCACGGCCGCCAAGGCAGCGATGGATGCCATCAACGAGCTCGACGACACCCTCAACGAGGTGGCGTCATGGATTGCAGCTAACTAAATACGATACTTATGAGTTATTTGAACAAGAAAATGCATTTCTTGGTCATGGCGTGCCTCTTCGTGGGGTGCGCCATGACTGCGTGTTCTGACGATGACGACACCGACGATGTGATCCCGTCAGACGACACGAGTTATGTGGGTAAGTCGGTGGGTAACTTCACCGCCGAGGAATGGTACGTCGGCGGTCTGAAGGGCACGACGATGAACGTCACCCAAGGCTGCTACGAGGATGAGACACCTGCTGTCCGCGAGATGGGTCTCTTGGATGCCTTCAACCGTGGCGAGCAGTTCTTTGAGCGTAACGTGACCGAGTTCCAGAACCCGTTCAGCGGACTCGGTCCGGCGTATGTCCGCAAGTCCTGTCTCGACTGTCACCCTGCCTATGGTCATGGCAAGCGTGTCACCCAGTACACCGCCGAATGGGGTAACGGCTACCTGCTGGTGGTCTATCACCCCAACGATGGCATGAACAGTGACGACGGTCCGTATGTGGCCGAGGTAACCGGTATGCCGCAGACCCGCGCCGTGAGTCCGTTCCTGCCCCCTATCGACGAGCGTGGTATCCACCTGAGCTGGCTGCCCGTCACCGCTATGGCCGACGGCAGTGAGATCTCTCCTACCCAGTTCCCTGATGGTGAGACCTACCAGCTCATCTATCCCGAGCTGAGCATCGACCGTTCTGCCTTCAACACCGACCCCACCCCGTGGGAGACCGGTAACGGTGCCGTGGCCTTCCGACTGGAGAGCACCATCGGCATCATCGGTACAGGACTGCTCGATGCTATTCCCGACGATTCCATCAAGGCACAGTATCAGCGTGAGGCTCCTTATGTGGAGCTGAACCCCGCCTTCTGGGACAAGGAAGCCAACGACTGGGCTACATCGGCTATGTATGTTAATGCGTCCAGCGGTGTGGAGCAGGTGAACCGCATCAAGAAGTTCACCTATGCCATGACCCGCGGTTCGCTGCAGGATGGTGCGGGTGCCAATGCCATCTGGAACATCACCAACGTGAGTCGTTCCGACCGTCCGAAGCTCTACACCACAGCAGCCTGGGCGAAGGCGATGTCAGAGAACCCGCAGGTGATTGCCGCCATCAAGGCCGATCCGTCGTCACCCTACCATGCCGATGGCACTGACGAAGGTATCCGCGAGGCGGTGTATAACCTACTGCTGCCCTCCACGAACCAGTTCGACAACCCCTGGCATAACTTCGAGCCGGAGATGTCGGACAATAACTTCTGGGCCTTCCAGGTATGGCACCGCGGACTGGCCATTCCTCGTGCCCGTAACCTGCAGGATCCTGAGGTGCAGCGCGGTAAGCAGATGTTCATGGAGATTGGTTGCGCCAACTGTCACCGTCCTTCGTGGAATACCAAGAACGACGACTACTGGAGTCCGCAGATCATCACCTCACAGAACCTGCAGCTGCCCCGCTATCAGAACCAGACCATCTGGCCCTATACCGACATGATCCAGCACCGTCTGTACATGAAGAACGGTATCCATGGCTCATGGTGCCGCACCACCCCACTGTGGGGACGCGGTCTGTCGCTCATCAATACCGGTGCTGAGGACCGTCTGCACGACTGTCGTGCGCGCAACGAGATCGAGGCTATCCTCTGGCACGGCTACTCCAAGAAATCTGATGGCTACGATAGTACCCTGAAGTTCTACAAGCTTCCCAAGGCCGACCGTGATGCCATCGTGAAATTCTTAAGGGCAATATGACCCCAAAAGTATTCCCCCAACAACAAGCCGCCCACTTCTGTCAGCTGTTCGTCAGCGACGGAGAGGGCGGCTTGTATCCGTTGAGCATGTATGCCCGTCATCTGACAATGCTGCTCTGCGGAGAAGACACCTACGAAGGCTACACCGCCGAGCAGGTACTCACCGGTCTGATCTTTTTCTATGACGACTGGAAACAAACGCCCCTGACCATCCGAAACGGTCAAGGGCACATGCTGATTGTGGAACTGCATAGCGGACAGACCTTACGTCTCTTCCCGCATCATACCGGAAAGGATGTCATCTGGTATGCCCCCACCGACTCCCTGCCGGGTTCGATGGACATGGAGCATCAGAAATACATCCACGATGTGTTCTCCCATCTAAACAACGAGGTGCAGGCCGGTCGTTGGCAGAACGTTGACCTCTTCATCGACAAGATGATTCAGTATCAGTGTACGTTCAGCAGTGAACCCCCACACCCCTATTCCATCCCGAAGGGTGGCATCAGTATAGCAGCCACGCTTCTACTATGTATCGGCGTGGCTTTGTCAATTCTTATTTCGCGTAAGCGACGCTCCTTGTCTCGCGGATCACGGTGATCTTCACTTGTCCGGGATACGTCATCTCATTCTGAATCTTTGTTGCGATCTCTCCAGAGAGTGCCTCCGTCTCCTTGTCGTCCATCTTATCGGCACCGACAATGACACGCAGCTCACGACCCGCCTGGATAGCGTATGTCTTGGTCACACCCGGATAGCTCATGGCGATGGCCTCCAAGTCGTTCAAGCGCTTGATATAAGCCTCCACAATCTCACGACGGGCACCAGGACGGGCACCAGAGATCGCGTCGCACACCTGTACAATCGGTGCCAGCAAGGTGTTCATCTCCATCTCGTCGTGGTGCGCACCGATGGCGTTGCAGATATCCGGTTTCTCCTTGAACTTCTCCGCAATCTTCGCACCATAGAGGGCGTGCGGCAACTCGCTCTCCTCATCGGGCACCTTACCGATATCATGCAGCAGTCCGGCACGCTTCGCCTTCTTCGGGTTCAGTCCGAGCTCCGATGCCATCACCGCACAGAGGTTAGCGGTCTCGCGGGCATGCTGCAGCAGGTTCTGACCATAGGATGAACGGTATTTCATCTTACCGATGATACGGATCAGCTCGGGGTGCAGACCGTGGATACCCAGGTCGATAGCCGTGCGCTTACCGGTCTCTATCACCTCGTTCTCCAGCTGTTTCTTCACCTTGGCTACCACCTCCTCGATACGGGCGGGGTGGATACGACCGTCGGCCACCAGCTGGTGAAGGGCCAGACGACACACCTCACGACGAATCGGGTCGAAGGCAGAGATCACGATAGCCTCAGGCGTATCGTCCACCACGATTTCCACGCCGGTGGCAGCCTCGAGGGCACGGATGTTACGACCCTCACGACCGATGATGCGTCCTTTCACCTCGTCGTTCTCGATATGGAACACGCTCACCGAGTTCTCCACGGCTGTTTCCGTAGCCACGCGCTGGATGGTCTGGATGACGATCTTCTTAGCCTGTGCGTTCGCATTCAGCTTCGCCTCGTCCATGATCTCGTTGATATAGCTGGCAGCATCCGTGCGGGCCTCGTCCTTCAGACTCTCCACCAGACGTGCCTTCGCCTCCTCGGCACTCAGTCCGCTCAGCTCCTCCAGTTTCTCACGTTCCTGCAGGCGCATCTTCTCCAGTTCGTCCTGCTTCACCTGCAGCAGTTTCTTCTCGTTATCCACGCGCTGCTGCTGCTGTTCCACATCCTGTTTCTTCCTTCCCAGCTCTTCCTGACGCTGGTTCAGACTGATCTCACGCTGTTTCAGTCGGTTCTCGTTCTGTTGGATCTTCTGGTTACGGGCCTGCACCTCTTTCTCCAGTTCAGCCTTTTTGTTCAGGAACTTGTCCTTCACCTCCAGTAGTTTCTTTTCTTTCAGTACCTCAGCCTCTTTATTGGCTGTTTCCATCATTTCGTTGAATTTGCCTTTAGCGACATAACGAAAGATTAGATATCCGCAGAGTCCACCCAATATGAGTGCAACCGCAGCAGCGATAATCGTTAAACCCATTTCTGTATAATAATATTAATAATGTATGATACGTACTCTCTCTGTTCCATGCCCGCAGGCACGGCAAATCATTTCAGCGCTGCCTCAATCTCCTGCGTCAGCTTCTCCAGAATACCATCATACTCGCTAGTATCGTTATTGTCCTTGTTCTTCTCGTATTCCAAGGCAATCACGAGCATAGCGGCATACAGGATCTCCTTCTCGCTTTTCCTTCCTTTGAGGATATTCGAGTAGGTATTCACTGTATCGTTGATAAGTTTCGCAGCGTTACGATAATGAATCTCCTCATCGCGGTTCACTACGACCGCCATGTCTGTATCGTAAAGATGCAATCTTATGTGTAGTCTATCTTCAGCCATCGCTATTGATCACTAAGCAGTGTGATACATTTGTTCACCTCCCTGATGAGCCCTGCGATCCGTTTCTTGGCGGCTTCCATGTCGCCGTCGGTAATCTCGATCATCTTGGCCATCTGAAGGCTTTGGTAATCGTTCCTTGCCTGATTGAGCTGCTCTTGTAACTGCTTGATTTCGCTGTCGCGTTGTGCAACCTGCGCACACAGTTGTTCGTTCTCCTTTTTCGTAGCTTGGTACTGGAGAATCAGCTGCCGCATGCGGGTTGTAAACAACTTCAAGATACTACTTTCCTCAGCCATAGGATTGAATTTGCCTACAAAGATAAAACTTTTTCCGTATTCTGCAAAATTTCTCAAACAAAATTTTGTAAAATACTAATTATCTTTTTCTTTCTTCCTTTTCTCTGGCGCAGAGAAAAGAAGCAAAAGAGACATCCACCCTAACCAAACCTTCCCCTATATGGGAAGGCTTAACCGCTCCTACTCGTCGCTCGTTCATTAAGGTACGCTCAGGGCATCAAAGCCCTGGCGTGATTTTTGTCGGCTTACGCCAGTGCCTTGGCGCCAATCACTTTGATATTCAAATTTGACTACCGTCTTCCTCCTCCTCACTCGACAAAGTTTATACAAGTATAACTCTGTTCTCACTCGTTCGTCGTTTCTGTGATTTGGCTTTGCCTTCCTCCATCGCGACTCAGCCATTCAAGCATGCTTGATGGCATTCGCTGCTCTGTCGGTTCCGTGCTTTCTGTGTGAAATAATATAATTCTCTGTGTGAACTCTGCGCTCTCTGCGCCTCTGCGTGAGAATAAACAATTCAGCGTGAGAACAAACATTTCTGCGGGACCTTTTGCGCCAGTCACCTTTTCTTGAAAGCAAATCTCACTCCACACTCCTCACTCCACACTCCACAAATCACTCCTCCTTCGGCTTCTTCTCCTTCTTCGCCAGCATCACGATCTGGTAGATGAAGTCGGTGACCCACTTCTGGGAGAAGCCGAGGCGTTTGTTGTAGTTGCGGATGGCAGCCACTGCTTTCAGTGTTCCAGCATCAGTGAAGTCGTTCTTCGTAAAGATGTCACCCACAGTCTTTTCCGTGGCTGCGTAAATCACTTTCTTGAAGATCGACGGCACGCGCAGTTTGAACTTCATCAGGTTCCCTGTGAGCATCATCAGGTCCTGCGAGAAGTTCTGGAACTGGATCAGGTACGTCTGCACGTCCTGCATCTTCTTACAGTTCTTCTTCACGCTGTTATCGATCTCCTTGAAGAAGTCATCATCGGTCTTGTAGAAGTCCTTGAGCATCTTCTTGCACTGGATTTTCTCGGCGATGCCCAGTTTGTTCTTCATCGTCGGCACCTTCAGTGTATTCTTGAACACGCGGAGGTCGGGCAGCATAGCCAAGTTGGTGATGCCTGCCGTCTCTGCTATAGCAGCCTGGAAATACACCCGGATGAGTGTCATGTAGTCTTCCATACCGCCTGCTTTCTTCTCTTCTGCACCCTTCTTTCCGAAGAGTTTGTCAAATATTCCCATTGTATTAATTTTTATATCGTTTCGCATGTTACACACACTCCACACTCCACATCTTTTCGGTAATGCGAGGGGCATTTCCCCAAAAAATCGATGCAAAATTACAAAAATTCTGTGGATTCTTCGCTATCTATGGCATAAAATTATTATCTTTGCACAGTTTTTATAAAAGATTGGACTTAAGTTTTCGAAACGATATGAAAGGAATCGTTTTAGCGGGCGGTAGCGGCACACGTCTCTACCCCATCACAAAAGGAATCAGCAAGCAGCTTATCCCGATATTCGATAAGCCGATGATTTACTATCCCATTTCGGTATTAATGTTGGCAGGCATCAGGGAGATCCTGATCATCTCCACGCCCCACGATCTGCCGGGTTTCAAACGTCTGTTAGGCGACGGTTCCGACCTCGGTGTGCGCTTCGAATACGCCGAGCAGCCCTCTCCCGACGGTCTGGCCCAGGCTTTCATCATCGGCGAGGAGTTCATCGGCAACGACTGTGCCTGTCTGGTACTGGGCGATAACATCTTCCATGGTGCCGGCTTCACCTCGCTGCTGAAGCAGAGCGTGATCGATGCCGAGCAGCACGGTAAGGCCACGGTGTTCGGCTACTACGTGAACGACCCCGAGCGCTACGGCGTGGCAGAGTTCGATGCCGACGGTCGTTGTCTCTCCATCGAGGAGAAACCCCAGCATCCCAAGAGCAACTATGCCGTTGTAGGACTGTATTTCTATCCCAATAGCGTCGTAGAGATTGCCAAGCACATCAAGCCCAGTGCCCGTGGCGAGTTGGAGATCACCACCGTGAACCAGGAATACCTCAAGCAGGATGCCCTGCTGGTGAAACCCTTCCTGCGTGGCTTCGCCTGGCTCGACACCGGTACCCACGACAGTCTGTCGGAGGCCTCCACCTTCATCGAGGTCATCGAGAAGCGTCAGGGCCTGAAGATCGCCTGTCTCGAGGAAATCGCCTACAAGAAGGGCTGGATCACCAAGGAGCAGCTCATCAAGGTGGCGCAGCCCATGGCCAAGAACGATTACGGTCAATATTTGCTTTCTTTGGTAAGCAAATATTGAAATTGAAAATTGATAATTGAAAATTGAAAATTAAAGTATATGTCTGAAGAAATTGTAAAAAACCCCTTAGAAGTAGAAGAAGAGAAAGGATCGTTCTTCGACCTGCGAGCCATCCTCGATGTGCTCATCCTGAACTGGCAGTGGTTTTTGCTGTCACTGATCATCTGCCTGGGCATCGCCTGGCTGCATCTGCGCTACACCACACCTTATTATAATGCGTACGCCAAGATGTTCGTCAAGACCAACAGCACCACCAACCTGCGCTCCATCAATGCACTGGGCGAGGTGGTACAGAGCTACGGTATGGAGAACGAGAAGTTGATTGTCAAATCCACGGCCATCGCTGAGGAGACCATCCGCGACCTGAAGCTCTACACCCGCTACTATTCCAAGGGCTTGATCCGTAACAGCAGTCTGTACAAGAACCAGCCAGTCACGGTAGAGATCGACCCCGTGAGCGTGGAGAGACTTAACGCCCCCATTAACCTGGAAATCACCCGTAAGGGCGATGAGTACCATGTAGAGGGCACCTATTACATCCCCGTGGATGAAGTTTCCTCCAAGGGCCCATACGGCATCGACCGCATGTTGTCGAAGTTCCCGTGCACCATTCGCACCAAGGCAGGCTACCTGACATTCTACACCACCAACAACGTGTTGGGCGATGGAGACACAGAGTTGGTCACTATCGACTCACCTGCGCGTTTAGCGAGATCGTATGCCTCGCGATTGAACGTGGCCGAAACCGAAGGAACTTCTATCCTTAACCTGTCGATTGTTGACGATCTACCCATCAGGGCCATTGACTACCTCCGTCAGATCGTGACCAGCTACAACCGTCAGGCCAACGAGGACAAGAACGAGGTGGCTGTGCGCACCGAGGAGTTCATCAACGACCGTATCGCGAAGATCAGCGGTGAACTGAGCAGTACTGAGAGCACCATCGAGAGCTACCGCAACCGTCAGGCCCTCAGCGAGATGAAGGCCACGGTGCAGAAAGCCTCTGAAAATGCCAACCAGACTGAGCGCGCCATGAACGAAGTGAACATGCAGCTCATGTTCATCAACGACTTGGACAATGCCATCAGCAAGCCCAGCAACAAATACCAGATGATGCCGGCCAACGTGACCGACGCTTCGGTATCCCAGCTCATTGCCCAGTACAACACCATCGTGGGTCAGCGTAACCGTCTGCTCCGTACAGCTGCTGAGAACAGTCCTGCCGTAGAACCTTTAACCTTCCAATTAGATGAATTATATAACAGTATCAAGATGACACTCGACCAGGCTCGCCACAATGCTGAGTTCCGTCGTAACATGCTCATGCAGCAGCACGGACAGTATGTGAGCGCCGCCAACCAGTCGCCCGAGCATGAGCGTATGCTCTCGCAGATCGGTCGTCAGCAGGAGGTAAAATCGGGTCTGTACTTGATGCTTCTACAAAAGCGTGAGGAAAACTCCATCTCCCTGTCATCCACAGCCGACAAGGGTAAACTGATCGATAACCCTAAAATGGGCGGTCAGGTTTCACCCGAACCCAAGAAGGAGTACCTCATTGCCTTGGCTACAGGTCTGGCTATTCCGAGTTTGGTATTCTTCCTCATCTATTTCTTCCGCTACCGCATCGAAGGTCATGAGGATGTTGTGAAGCTCACCGACCTGCCCATTCTGGCCGATGTGGCTGTGGCTAACGAGTCGGCCAAGGCCAAGGCTGATATCGTGGTACACGAGAACCAGAACAACCAGATGGAAGAGGTGTTCCGCGCCATGCGTACCAACCTGCAGTTCATGATGAAGGAGAACGACAAGGTCATCATGTTCACCTCCACCACGTCTGGTGAGGGTAAGACCTTCAACGCCGCGAACCTCGCGGTAAGCTTCGCCCTCCTGCACAAGAAGGTCATCCTGGTAGGTCTGGATATCCGTAAGCCGAGATTGGCCGAGCAGTTCGACATTGACGACGAGGTGCATGGTATCACACCGATCCTCACCCACGATCATCCCACGGTGGAGGATGTGCGCGCGCAGATCCTGCCCTCAGGCGTTCACGACGACCTCGACCTGCTGTTGGCCGGTCCGATACCTCCCAACCCCACCGAAATTGTGTCCCGTCAGTCGTTGGATGAGATCTTCCAGATCCTGCGCGACGAATATGACTATATCATCGTCGATACCGCCCCTGTAGGATTGGTTTCCGATACCCTCCAGATCGGTCGTGTGTGCGACGTCACCGTATATATGTGCCGTGCCGACTTCACCCCGAAGACCAGCTTCGAGCTGATCAACGGACTGAGTGCCGACAAGAAGCTGCCGAACATGGCCATCGTCATCAACGGTATCGACATGTCGAAGAAGAAGTACGGCTACTACTACGGTTATGGTCGCTACGGCAAGTACAGTCGTTACGGCAGCTACGGTCGTTACGGTAAGTACGGACGCTACGGCACCTACGGCTCGTATGGCAGCTACGGTACCTATGGCACCTACGGCAACTACTCGAAGAGCCGGTACAGTAACCAAGATGATGACTCCGTGAAGAGATGACCATCGCAGTAGATTTCGACGGTACCATCGTCGAGCATGAATACCCGGCAATAGGACGGGAGATCCCATTTGCCACGGAAACCCTTCGCATGCTGATCAACGACCGGCATCAGCTCATCCTTTGGTCGGTGCGCGAAGGCGAACTCCTCCAGGAGGCTATCGACTGGTGCCATGAGCGGGGGGTTGACTTCTACGCCATCAACCGCGACTTCCCCGAGGAGGATGTGGAGAAGAACATCCATTTCTCCCGCAAGCTCAAGGTCGATCTCTTCATCGACGACCGTAACGTGGGTGGCTTGCCCGACTGGGGCACCATCTACCGCATGATATCCGAGAACAAGACGTGGCGCGACATCATCCGTGAGCGTCAGCCCGAGGTTCAAGAACCACCCAAGAAAAAGTGGTGGCAACGGTAATCATAAAGTTCCAAGTTCAAAGTTCCAAGTTCAAAGTTAGTAAAGTGCCCGCAGCCTACATATTCATCATCACCTCATTCCTGATATCATTCATCATGGGATGCGTGATTATTCCGAGAATCTTGCTGATCTCGCATAAACACCAGTTGTACGATCTCCCCGATGAACGGAAGATTCATGACACGCCTGTACCACGACTTGGCGGACTGTCGTTCTTCCCCGTGATAGTGGTCTCCATCTCTCTAATGATGGCCGTACGCTATCTCTTAGGTTATGATGTGATTTTTGTACCTGAGCGCATCGTATTGGTAGAGTTCCTCTTCCTGCTCGCTGGCTGTACCATCCTGTATGTGGTGGGTGTGGGCGACGACCTGATCGGTATCACCTACCGTTCCAAGTTCGTGGCGCAGATTCTCTGCGGACTGCTTTTGGCGATCTCCGGACTCTGGCTGCACGACCTTGACGGATTCATGGGCATCAACTTGCTTCGTGCCCGCTACAGCTATCCATTGACCATCTTCATCGTGGTGTATATCACCAATGCGTTTAACCTGATTGATGGTGTTGACGGATTAGCCTCCGGACTGGTTATCTTAGCACTGTCAGCCTTCGGTCTGATATTCATCAAGGAACGTCAGCTCATCTATGCCCTCGTGGCATTTTCCACCTTAGGTGTTATTATTCCCTTCTGGTTCTATAACGTGTTTGGGAATCAGAAACGCGGCCATAAGCTGTTCATGGGCGACACAGGCAGTCTTACCTTAGGATTCATCATCAGTTTCCTCGCCCTGCGTATCTGTCTGACGGGTGCGGAAGGGGTGAACACCACCAACCATGTTATCGTGGCCATCAGCGCCCTTATCGTACCGTTGTTTGACGTACTCCGCGTGGCGGTGCATCGCATCCGCAAGGGGCGTAATCCCTTCATGCCCGACCGCAATCATATCCATCACAAGCTGCTGCGGGCAGGTATGCCGAAGCGATACGTAGTGCTCACCATCGTTGGGTTATCCCTGTTCTACATGGTGTTCAACTACTACCTGAACCCGTACCTGAACGTCACGTACATCCTCCTCATTGATTTCGCCCTATGGATATGTCTGCATGGGGTTATCAATCATTTCATCAAGAAAGTTGAAGGCATTCCCCATAGTATATAATCTCACAGAGAGAGTTTATTATTTCACACAGATATAGAATTTTAATTCACACAGAAATCACAGATCTCACAGATTTTTTTGTCCCGCAGAAATAGCGGAAATGGCAGAAATGGGCTTCGCCCAGCCATGCGGCATGATTATCTATAGACATTAGAATCAGTGCAAAAAAATTTCTGCGATTTCTGCGATTTCTGCGGGACAAAAAAATAAACTCTATCAGCGGGAAAAAACTGCTATTTCTGCGGGACTTGAAAATCTTTATCAGCGGGAAAATAAAATTCCCCTCCTTATGGAGGGGTTAGGGGTGGCTCTTCGTCTGATACCCCCTCAGCGCCGAGGCGATGAACTCCTTGAAGCACCAGAGAGTGTCGTGGGGGAACACCCGCAGGTTGCGCGCATACACAGGTATCTGTCCCCAGAACGTAACCAGCTTCTTCGCAATCGGGTTCGCCCCCTCCTTCAGCTGGTCCTGTTTCTGCTTCGCCCCGAAGTTACCCGTCTTGAAGATGTTCTGCAGGACGATCCGTCCTTTCGCACTGTTCTTCTTGCTATACAGCGGCATCAGTCCTTCGGGGAACCCTAACTGTTCCACCGCCATGGCCCCGAACACCTCCCAGTATTTCCTCAGTCCTAAGAAATCCAGATCCTCTTCGAGCGTCTGGAGATTAACCTCCGCGATATGCTGGTGCAGGAACATCAGCCAGTCGGATACCTGACGGAGTCCTACTCCACCCTTCATGTAATGCAACAACATATGACCAAAGATGAAGAGAACGTCGAACTGTACAGGAGGTAGGATGGCACCCTTCAACAATCCTTCCTCGATGTGTCTGCCACCCTCTGTCAATCGTTTTTTCTTCCAGACAGGCGTTTGCAGATGACAGTGTTTATTGATAGGGAGAACAAAGTCGCCATGCACCTCGATGGTAAGCCCCTTGTACTGGAACGCCGAGTGTTTCCTCCCCACGTCCTCATTTTCTACTTCCTCAGCAATCATCAGCATCAGTTCCCGCGCCTTCTTATACTCCTCGGCATCAGGTACCAGCAGGTCGATATCGCCCACCACACGGTGCAGCGGCTGTCGGTAGCACGTGGCCACACCCGCCCCTTTCAGCAGCATCGAGTGCACCCCTTTGCGCTCCAGCTGTATCATCAGCTGAGGCACGAAGCTGTTCATCCTGCGGTTCTCATCCTCCAGGTTCATCGTACGGGCATAGAACTGCATGATCTTCGGGCGCGGACCGTGGTACTGTTTCGGCAGCGCCGATATACCGTCGGTCACGACACCCACCACCGTCTGCTCCTTCGTCAGCTGGTACACCATATCCCAGTCGGTATCCTTCTCAAACACCGACACATCCGGCTCACTGCCCCACAGTCCGGCCTTCAACAGCGCCAAAAACTCCTTCTCGCTCTTCATGACTTAGTGATTGTGCTGCAAAGATAGTTAATTTTTTAGACAAAAGAACATGTTTTTAGACATAAGAACAAAAGAACATATATTTTTTTAGACCAAAGAACCAAAGAACCAAATTTATTGCAGACATAATAACATAAGAACATAAAGGTAACTTCTCACGCAGAAATACTTATCCTCACGCAGAGGCGCAGAGAGCGCAGAGGTCCCGCAGAGATTGTTTTTATGTCCTTCAGATAATGAATTTTAGGTCCCGCAGAAATAGCGGAAATAGCAGAAAGGGGCTACGCCCCATGCCATGCGGTGTGATTATCTATAGACATTAGAATCAGTGAGAGATTTAAATTTCTGCTATTTCCGCTATTTCTGCGGGACAAAAAAATAACTATTCTACGGGAAAATTAAAAACAAGATTTCTGTGTGACTAAAAATCTAAATTTCTGTATGAGCTCATTTGGCTCCCCACCCCTCTAAGGGGCGGGGTCCTGGCAAGGGGGGCGGGGTGAATATATGTTCTTATGTTATTATGTCTAAAAACATGTTCTTTTGTCTAAAAAATAAAGGCTGCGCGCTATAACAGCGTGCAGCCCATGAACAGCATAACCATTGAGGTGCATAACAAGATCCACCGCAAGGTGACCAGTCAGTCGGTGTCGGCCGTGGCACTACCGGTGAGCAGACCGAGTAGTGCGGTAGCGATGGCGATGAGCACCTTGGTCAGCATCGACCACTTCTGGTTGTCTTTCTCCTTCTTCATGAATTCCTCCTTTCATTACTTCTTAGACCTGTGAATACTAACCCTGTGCGTTGTTGTCGTCACCGCTGTTGCTGGTGCCCTCGTCGGTCACCTCCGTATGTTTCGGCATCTCCATCACCTTACAGCCCGAGAGGAACATCTGCGTACGTTTCTTGTTGGTATCGATATGCACCTCCGGCTGGAAGTTCACCCGCAGTCCTTTCACATTCTCCATCACCTTGAACTTCTCCACCGACTCGGCTGAGGTACCGCGGATACCGATCTTGAACGATCCGAAGCCATCGAGTTTCACCTTGTGTCCGTTCTGCAGCTCATCCTGCATCACCTCCACCAGCTCGGTGAGCACGGCCAGCACGTCACTTCGCTTAGCGGTACAGTTTCGCTGGATACGGTCGGCGAGCACCTGAAGGTCGGCGGTATCTGTGATCACTGCCTTGGCGTACACATTGCCGTACGAGGTGCTTTTAGGGTTGTTGTTTTTTTGAAGTCTGTACAATACAGCCATAATTTTTCTCCTTTCTTTTAATTAAATAATGAATACTTGTGTTTATGTTCTCTTAGCGCGCTATTTGTGGATGCAATGTCAGTGCGAGCCGAGAGCAATCGAGCTTGTTCGAATTGCCGAGGCGATGCCTGACTTCGCAGCCTGTTTTTTACAGGATGCAAAATTACTCCATTATTTCGGTTCCTGCAAGAAAAACCGCTTGCGCTGGAATCCAATTTACTTGTCACACAGATAATATTATTATAATCTCACACAGATAATATTAATATAATCTCACACAGAAATCACAGAAATCACAGAAATGGGCTTCGCCCAGCCATGCGGCATGACTATCCTCACGCAGAGACGCAGAGAGCTCAGAGGTCACACGGAGAATTTTATTATTTCACACAGAATAAGAGTTTTAACCTCACACAGATCTCACAGATCTCACAGAAATTATATACTATGGTGACTGGCGCAAAGGTACATGCGCTGGTGGTAATCAACTCCCCTCCCATCGTAGGGGAGGGGTTGAGTGAAACGAGGGTGGGGTCAGTATTGTTATCACCCCGCCCCCCTTGCCAGGGACCCCGCCCCTTAGAGGGGTGGGGAGCCGAACGAGCAACGTGAGGATGGTCATGCCGCATGGCAAATTAAAATCTGTGAGATCCGTGAGATCTGTGTGCGAAAAAAATATTTCTGTGAGATCTGTGAGATCTGTGTGCGAAAATAAATAATTCTGTGTGAATAAAAATAAGATTCTGTGTGAATAAAAATAAAGATTTCGGTGGGGAAAACATCTTTCATTTCACCCTAAATCTTCCATGTGGGATGAAAGACGAAACAGTACCGGATGTTTGCATATCTAAAAGAAAATCAGTACCTTTACACTAATAAAATAATACTAAGAACAGATGCCAAATATCAATGATGAGCAATACCTGGAATTAGTCTCCAGCAAGATAAAGAAAGAAGCTCAAATTGTTGCATATAAGGATATTATACAATTGTATGAGAAAGGAAAACGTATGTACGAGGGACTTCTGTCAGAAGAACAAGCCCAACTCTATTCCATTTGCATGGAGTTGAATAATTATGAAAAACAAGCAGGAATCCATCTGACAGTTCCTCCTATCATCTTTCATTTTCGTGAAGAGTATCGTCCACTGTTCTACGACATGATCCGCGAGATCAATCACCTGTTGAAGGAGCCTTTCCCGGAAGACGAAGAAGAGTTCCGAAAGCAGGTGGATGAATGTCATCACCTGGCCTTCAGGGAAGACATCACGAAGAGTCTTGTGCATATAGCCATCAGTAAGATGTTCATGAAAGCAGGTAACAAGAGTCGTAAAATGTTCATGAAGAGTTTCTGCAAGGAGCAGTTCTTTGCGTTGCTCGCCGATCCTGTTTATTGTACCGGTCTGGGTACCAAGGCGGCCATCAAGCAAGGGGTGAACTCCACGATGAAGATGACGCGGGAGAAGGAAACATAGTCTTCTCCCCCCTAACAACTTATTATTCACATCTCAAAAAACACACTGTAAAACACACAATTTGTTCAATCAATGAAAAACCCTTATTGTGTCTATTGGCCACGCGGTCAATTACTTTCACATCAGAAGAAACGGAAAATAAACGGAAAAACGGAAATCTATGTGATTCCCTTGAGTCATTATG
This sequence comes from uncultured Prevotella sp., assembly GCA_900314935.1. Classification (GTDB taxonomy): domain Bacteria; phylum Bacteroidota; class Bacteroidia; order Bacteroidales; family Bacteroidaceae; genus Prevotella. The sequence continues at coordinate 3,880 of OMXE01000012.1, read as the reverse complement.
ACACTAAAACAGGATAGATCTTTTCCGGTTTTCCGTTTATTTACGTTCCGTGATTATCGTCACGACTCGGCATAGCTGATACAAGCATCGCTCTGCTCTCGCTGTTCCGAGAATTCAGGTTATTCCGTTATAAAAAATAATATAATAATGATTATCTATATGCTAGAAAAACTTTCTGAACACTTCACATTGAAGGAGATGACCCGCTCGGTGACCGCAGCGCGTCATCACATTGATAATACCCCTGATGCCAACGCGAAGGAGAACCTTCGTTATTTGTGCAACCATGTGCTGGAACCTCTCCGTGAGGAATACGGAGCACCGATCATCATCAACAGCGGGTTCCGCTGCGTGGCCGTGAACCAGTTGGTAGGGGGCGTGAAAAACTCACAACACCTGAAGGGTGAGGCAGCCGACATCCATCTGCCCAGCATCGCCGCAGGACAACAGATGTTCCGCATCCTGAAACAGCAGCGCAACTTCGACCAGCTCATCTGGGAGCACACCCGCGACTGCACCACCTACTGGATCCACGTCAGCTGCAAGCGACAGGCAAATAGGCTGCAGGTGCTTACACTTTCGAAAGTTTAGCTTTCGAAAGTTTAGAGGTGAGAGGTGAGAGGTGAGAAGATTAGAGATATGAATAAGATACAAGTGACTATATCCAATGCCTACATGATACAGGGGACTATATTCAATGCCTATATAATAGTGCTATTCTCTCACCTCTCACCTCTAAATTCTCACCTCTAAAATAATGAAACAATTTTTACTGCTATGAACAACTTCGTAATGATTCACCCTGACTTCTACAAGAGCATTCAGGGTAAGACAACAAAAGAGCGCGATAAGAAGCGCAACATTGTGATGGAACTGTATTTCTACCTCATGTCGTGTCCCAACGGACTCGGCTCGTACACGGCGCTACCGAACCTGTGTCGCAACTGCGGCATCCGCAGGACACAGATGCTGGAGGTGATCAACGAATCGGGCATCTTCCATTCGCCAGAAGACTCCGATTTCTTCTACTCACCCCAGTTGCGCAGGACACTGTGCCTGCCGCCCCACCCCAACGAGGCGGAACGCGAGGCACTGAAGGAGTACCGTTTCGGTGATTTAAAAGAGATGGGGAAAGCGTTGAAAAAGCAGATGAAAAACCGCGAAAAGGATGCCCAAAAGCTCACGCAGATGTCTCAATGCGTTCTGCAACACGCTGAGGATGAGCCACTCGCCTATAATAAAGATAGAGATAGAGAGATAAAAGATACATATCCCTCTCCTCCTTCGTCGTCGAGGAATACCCGTCAGCCGACCGATGATGGCGACGGTGTCATTCTTCGAATCTTCAAGGACTATCATTGGTTACGGATGATTGAACGGCATCACGACATCCCCGTGGCCAGCGACGAGCTGGTGAGCGACATTGCAGCCACCTGGTTTCAGGAACACTGTATGGCGGCCGACAAGCACCCTGCCACCGAACAGGATGCCAAACGGTATTTCAACAACATCCTGCGCCCCGGTCTCTCCGTCGGTCAGCAGCTGCGACAATACATCGCGCAGGAACGACAGCGGCGCACGTCGGAACAACAGGAGGAGCCGGAACACTCGGTGTACGAGCATCTCATCAACGGTAAACGCTACAGCTACAACTACCTTCCGCTGCCCTCCGATGCGCCACCCCAGACGAACATGCGCACCGAGTGGAGCTACCGTTTCCACCAGTGGATACCCTTAGACCAGTATGATGTGGAAGAAGAACAGAAACGAAGAAGGGAGGAGAACGAATGATGAATAGGACCAAGAACGGACGGTTTATCATCCTTGACCAGGGTGAACTCCAAGTGAAATACACCAGCAGGTCGGATTCCGATGTAGTGCGCTGCCCCTGTCCTGCCTGCAGCGATCACCGCGAACACAAAAAGGACCCGTCGCTGAAAATGAACCTGCGCACAGGCTACGGTCATTGCTTCCACTGCGGCGAGTATTTCATCCTGAAAAAGACATGGGAATCGTACGAACAGCAATGGCAACAACGCACCAGTAAGTACAAGCGGCAGCCGGTGAAGCTCGACCCGAACACCCTGTTCACCGCCTTCAGCGGGAACCTGAAGAAATATCTCACCGACCGGGGTATCTCCTTGGATACGGCACATCAACTGGGGGTCAAATGGAAGAAGGTAATGGTTAATGCCGAGGACCCGAGGAACCCGGGAAAGGAGATCAAGGTGGAAAAGGAGGCGCTGGCCTTCTGCTTCTACGACGGGAAGGAGCTGGTGAACGTGCAGTACAAGACCTGCGATAAGGACTTCCTCTTCACACCGCATGCAGAGATCATCCCCTATAACCTGAACGCGGCGCTGCTGTTGGACCACGACGACACGCTCTATATCACCGAAGGGATGATGGACTGTCTGGCCATCGTGGAATGCGGTCGTCCCAACGTGATCAGCGTGAGCAACGGTGCCAACACGAAGATGAGCACCTTCGATGCCTTCCGCACGTCGCACTTCGACAAGATCGGACGGATTGTCTTTGCAGGAGATACCGACCGCATGGGACTGGAACTGCAGCGACAGGTGGTGGAGTACTTCGGGTACCAGCGCTGTCTGGTGGTCGATTGGGATGGGGCGAAGGATGCCAACGAGATGCTGATGAAGGGAGGGAAGGAGGCGGTGCTGCACTGTTTAGATGCAGCACACCCCTACCCCATTCCGAAGATGAAAACGGCACACGACTACCAGGAGCAGATCGACAACTACTTCATGAACGGCATTCCCGAGGGACGGTGCGTAGGACTAAAAGGGTTCGACGAGCACGTGAAGTTCGAGACGGGTCGTATGTGCGTCATCTCGGGTGTGCCGGGATCAGGTAAGAGCAGCTTCCTCGACTTCCTACTGGTGAGTCTGTTTGCCGAACACAACTGGAAATGCATCGTCTATTCGCCCGAGAAATACCCTACCGCCCTGCACTACATGGAACTGGCGCAGCTGGTCATGGGTAAGCCGTTCCACATCAGGAACTTCAGTAAGCTGGTGGAGCAGGACACCATCAACTACCTGAGTAAGAACTTCGTCCATATCGAGCAGGACGAGAACGATATCGAGAGCATCCTGCAGACAGCCCGACTCATCAAACAGGCCACAGGGGCCAAGGTGCTCGCCATCGACCCCTTCAACTACATCGCCCTACCCATGAACACGGGACAGGAGATGACGCAGAAGATCTCGGATGTGTTGAAGCGAATCGTGGATTTCTCACACGAAGAGGACATGCTGGTGTTCGTGGTGGCACACCCGCGTAAGACCACCAGTAACGACGGGAAGCCCATCACGCTCAACCTGTACGACATCGCCGGTAGTGCCGACTTCGCCAACAAGGCCGACTACGGTATCATCCTGCAGCGCAACAGTACCGACGATGGTGTGGTCGTGGATATCCTGAAGATCCGCTTCGCCCATTTAGGAAAGGTTGGCAAATGCACCGTGTTCTTCAACAAGCAGAACAACCGGTTCACTGGTAGCACCCGTGGCACGGAGGTCGACCGGCGCAACGGCAGGGCCTACGTTCCCCTCGCCCACGACAACAGCAACTGGCTGCGTGGTCGTGCCGTGCAACAGCAGCTCCTTAACCTCATGGAGTGAGTTCACCTCCCACAGAGAGTTTTATCCTCACGCGGAGACGCAGAGAACGCGGAGTTCACGCAGAGAATTATATTATTTCACACAGAAATCACAGAACCGACAGAGCAGCGAATGCCATCAAGTATGCTTGAATGGCTGAGTCGCTTCCTATGATATTTACCAAATTTATTAAGTTAAAAATTTTATATATTGAGAATTATGTAGATTGCGATTTTCTTAACGTTCTTAGGGCCTCA
>OMXE01000020.1 GCA_900314935.1 uncultured Prevotella sp. | reverse complement strand
AGAGTCCTTCTTCTTCCGGTACGCGGTTGTCACATTCCCCTCCTCTGTAGTAACGTACATCTCTTTGTTCTTTACGATATCCACCATGCTCCGCCCCCAAAGGAACAGCATGTCCTCTACGTCCGTATAGCCAAACAGACCACTTCCTACAACATCCCGTCTTATCTCATTCACACGACGTGTACCACTCAGTATCCCGCCATAGGTGGGTCGCGGTATATATATGGTACAGATGCCATCACTGTAAAACAGGTCTGTATTGCCTCCCAGCATGTCTGTATATATCCTGCCGCCGAAAACAACGAAGTCACGATAGTAGCATGTCAGTTTCAGACGGGAGTATTGTGAATCACTATTCACAACGACTTCCTTCAAGGGATAGTCCATTGGCACGAGATAGAGTTCCTTACCGATATCTGACACTTTTGTTTCCATTGTCTGATAGCCAAGGCATGTGATACGTATCTGCCTTGCTCCCTGCAAGTCTGGTAGGAACCCATTGGAATCTGTCAAGCCAACCGTATGGTTTTCCTCATCGAAGACCGAAGCACGTACAATCGGTCTACTGGATTCCTTATCGAGGAGAATCGTTTGTGCTCCTGCTGGAAGGATGACACCTATATTAACCAGGAACATAAATGATACTATAAGATATACCTTTTTCATCATTGCTTCGTTAGTGAATCAGAGGAACGCTTTAGAAATGAACCTCACCAATCCGATGCAAATATAGATACTACCAATGAAAGTTCCAAATAATTCGCAAGAAAAAAGTTCACAAAAGTTCACATTCGTTAGACTTTTCCTCGCCATGGCCATTTCTAAGCAAGCTTGAATGGCTCATTTGGCTTATCGAAAAAGTTCACATTCGTTAGACTTTTTCTCGCCATGGCCATTTCTAAGCAAGCTTGAATGGCTCATTCGGCTTATCGAAAAAGTTCACATCGTTAGACTTTTACTGAAATTGGCGTTTCCATGTTGAGTAGTGAGAGTTTCCTGCCATATAACAATTTGTTCCCATGTTGGGAATAAAGGTTAGGGACGGTTCCCTAATGATTCTTCTTATAACTGATGATGGCCCATCCACCCATGAAGGTGGCGATGATGGAGAGTGCTACCACCTGATGCCAGACACTTTGGAAATTGCCGCCACGGACGAAGATGGTACGCACGGCTTCCACGAAGTAACTGACAGGATTGATGTAGGTTGTGAGGTACGACCATGAGGGCATGGAACGTGTGGGAGTGAAGAGACCTGATAGGAGGAGCATGATGACTACAAAGAACCACATCACGAAGACTGCCTGCTGCATGGTGTCGGAGTAGTTGGAGATGATCAGTCCTAATGAAGAGAAGAACAGGGCGAGGAGCATCGACAACAAATAGATGAGCCATAGCGGACCCGAAGAGGTGATGCCATAGACGAGCCATGCGAGCAGCAGACAGACGGTGATAACAAAGAGGGCAATGATCCAGTAGGGAATGAGCTTAGCAAGGATAAACGACCATTTCGATACCGGTGTGACGTTCATCTGCTCGATGGTGCCCGATTCCTTCTCGCTCACGATGTTGAGGGCAGGCAGGAAACCAGTCATCAGCATCATCACAATGGCGAAAAGGGCAGGAATCATAAAGAGCTTGAAGTTCTTATAGGGATTGTAAAGCGTAAGTGTTTGCGGGGCGAGAGGTGTGGAAAGTGGCCTGTAGGACGCCATAATCTGACTCAAATACGCACTGCCGATGGCTCCCTTCGTACCATTCACGGCATTGGCGGCGATAAGAACCTGTGGCTGCTTTCCATTGACCATATCCTTACTATAGTCTTGCGGTATTACCACAACCACATCAGCACGGGTATGCTCAATGTCTTTCAAGGCCTCGGCATACGTGGACTTCTGTCCATGGAAGATGAAATAATGGTTTTGCTCGATGTCGTGAACCAGTCGTTGAGATACTGTTGAATGATCAAGGTCAACCACATCGACCACGATGTTCTTCACTTCCATGTTCATCACCCATGGCAGAACACACATCACCATGATGGGGAAAACGATGATGAGGCGGGGCAGAAACGCGTTGCGACGAATCTGCGTGAACTCTTTCTGTATGAGGTATCTGAGCATGGTATTATTCCAGTCTTACTTTAAACGTTTTCAATGCGAGGGTCAGCAGCGCAACAAACATCGCTGAAAGGACAGTCAGCTCGAAGAGCACCTGTTCAATGCCAACACCCATGATCATCATCTTGCGCATGGCAGAGATGTAGTAGCGCGTGGGAATGATGGCCGATATCCATTGCAGGATGCGGGGCATCGACTCCACAGGGAATATCATCCCACTCAGCATCACGATAGGCATCAGGAGTACCATTGCCGACATGAGTAGTGCCACCAGTTGTGTCTGCGCCACGTTGGAGACCAACAAGCCCAATGCCAGCGCCAGTAGGATGTAAACGATAGAGATGACGAAGATCCAGAACAGCGAACCCATGAGGGGTACGCCGAGAACGAACCGTGCCATGAGCAGGATGATGATCATGATGACGAACGCCAATGCCAGATAGGGCACGGCCTTGGCCACGATAATCATCAGTGGCTTGGTAGGCGACACCAGTAGCACCTCCATCGTGCCACGCTCCTTCTCGCGGACAATGGAGATGGAGGTCATCATGGCACAGATCAGCATCAACAACATACCCATGATGGCGGGCACGAAGTTATAGGCCGACTTCATCTGAGGGTTGTAGAGCATCTTGGTATTGATGGAAATGTCCTGATTGCTGAGTGTGTTCTGAGCGTAGGCTGTCCACTGTTGTGCCATGTTGGGGTCGGCACCATCAACGATGAACTGTATCCCTGATTTCTTACTGGCAAACCCGGCACCGAACACCACCGCCATGTCTGCCTTCTGATGGCGGATAAGGTTCTCGGCCTCCTGCGGTGTGCCGACGGTCTTGACAATGGTGAAATACTCCGATTGGGAGAGTCGTTCTACGGTCTGCTGTGTTGCATGGTCGCTGTTGGCAATAACCACAATGGTACGCACATTCTTCACATCCGTCCTGATGGCGAAGCCGAAGAGCAGCATCAGCACCAGCGGCATACCGAAGAGAATCAGCATCGTACGTTTGTCGCGCAGGATGTGACGGGTTTCCTTGATGATGAACGAGAAGAACAGTTTCATATCATATTAAGCATCAATTCGTGTGGATTGTCGGGCAAGATAGGTAAAGACATGGTCGATATCGGGCTGATGATACTCCTGCTTCAACGCTGCTGGTGTTCCCATCGCCTTGATCTTCCCATCGACCATGATCGAGATGCGGTCGCAGTATTCTGCCTCATCCATGTAATGGGTGGTTACAAAGACCGTGATGCCACGAGAGGCGGCATCGTAGATAAGTTCCCAGAACTGACGGCGCGTGGCAGGATCGACACCTCCCGTAGGCTCATCGAGAAAGACCACTCCTGGTTCGTGGAAGATACTGACGGAGAAGGCCAGCTTCTGCTTCCAGCCAAGGGGCAGACTCTTGACCAACGTGTTCTTGTGATCGGCGAACTGCAGGCGTTCCAGCAGTTCGTCGGTCTTTCTTTTGATCTCATTGTCGTGCATCCCATAGATGCCTGCGAAAAGACGGATGTTCTCGGCAACGGTCAAGTCCTCATACAATGAGAACTTCTGACTCATGTAACCGATGTGCTTCTTGATCTGTTCATGCTCAGTGCAGATGTCATAACCACAAACACGCCCCGTGCCACTTGTCGGCTGGTTCAGACCAGTCAGCATGTGCATCGCTGTTGTCTTACCCGCTCCGTTCGCGCCGAGGAAACCGAAGATCTCACCCTTCTTAACCGAGAAGCTGATGTCGTCAACCGCATGGAAAGAGCCGAAGGCCTTGACCAGGTGAGAAACCTCGATGATGTTGTCCGGATGGGCGAGAGTGGAGGCTGATGTGAGCTCGCCTTCAGAGGAATCGCACTTGGAAATAGGTGGCGGATTGAAGATGCTGGCAAACTCCGTGAGGATGTGGTCAGGGGTTCCTACTCCCTGTATCTTCCCTTGATGGAGGAACGCCACACGTTCACAGCAGTGCACCTCGTCGAGATAGGGCGTGGAGGCTACAATGGTGATGCCGCGCTCTTTCAGCATAACGAGCATCTCCCACAGTTCCTTACGACTGACAGGATCAACACCTGTGGTGGGTTCGTCGAGGAAGAGTATGCTCGGCTGATGAACAAGTGCGCAACTCAGTGCCAGCTTCTGCTTCATACCACCAGAGAGTGCTCCAGCCCTGCGATGTTTGAAGGGTTCAATCTGCGAATAGATGGCTTTGATAGAGTCGTAACCTTCCTCTACAGTCGTTCCGAAGAGGGTTGCGAAGAACGCCAGGTTCTCCTCTACGGTCAGGTCTTGATAGAGTGAGAACCGTCCGGGCATGTAGCCAACTCGTCGCCGGACCTCTTTCATCTCTTTTACCACATCGAAGCCATCAACCGTTGCTGTACCCTTTTCGGGCAGTAGCAGTGAACAGAGAATACGGTACATTGTTGTCTTACCCGCTCCGTCAGGACCGATAAGGCCGAACACCTCACCCTTCTCGACGGAGAAGGAAACGGAGTCGAGGGCAAGTACCTTGCCGTAGCTCTTACTGACATCCTTGACTTCAATGGCACTCATCATGGTCAATTCTTAATCCTTAATTATCAATTCTCAATTTTCAATTTTCAATTCTCAATTAGAACTTCACTTCCCCGTACATACCTATCTTGATATACCCGTCGTTTTTCACGGATAACTTCACGGCATAAACGAGATCAGCCCGTTCATCGTCTGTGAGGATGGTCTTGGGGGTGAACTCACTGCGACTGGAAATCCATGAAACGGTGCCGTCGTATTCTTTCTTCTGACCTTTTCCGTAGTCGGCAAACACCTTCACCTTCTGACCGAGTTTGACGTTCTGCAGCTGGGTAGAGGTGATATAGGCACGAAGAGACATATTCTCCGTATCGGCCATCTTGAACAGGGGCTTGCCTGTGGCGACGAACTCGCCCTGCTCCACATACTTCTCCAGAACGGTACCCTTGATAGGTGCCTTCACCTCTGTATTAGTAATCTGATCTGCAATCTGTCGTTGCTGGGCACTGATACCTTCTATCTGCGCAGCAATGCCCTTGCTCTGTTCCGCCAGACTGGCATTGTTACTGCGAATCTGGTCGCGTGTAGCCTCACGCTGTCGTTCCAACACCTTGATCTGGTTGTTGATGTCGTCGAGCTGCTTACGTGGGACGGCTCCGTCGTTAACCAGTTCCGTGAAACGCTGTCGCTCCCGCTGTGCGTTGGTAATCTGCTGGTTGATGGAAGAGAGCTGTTTCTCGAGGTCGAGCTTACGACTGTCGGTAGCGCTCCTTGATGAGGCTAACTGTCGTTTCTGCGCTTCCAGCTGAGCACTCGTCTGTTGCAGTTGGTAGGCATCGATCTTTCCCACGAGGGTACCGCTGTCGATGAGCTGTCCTTCGGTGACGCTGAACATCTTTATCTCACCCGTTGATTTTGCCGAAACGGTCACCTCTGTCGCTTCGAAGGTTCCTGTGGCATCATACTCCTTCTTGTCGTTTCCACAAGCCATAAACGCAGTGGAAAGAATTGCTATGAATAAATAGTTGTTTCTCATTTGTTTCCTTTAGTATAGTGTAAATCGTAGATTTGTTTCAGCATCTCAATCTCATGTATAGACTGCTGTACCTTGGCGGCATTCTCCTGATTGATCTCATGGATCAGATCGTTCACGTTGATAATCCCGTGCGAGAGTTTCGACTCGGCTGCCTTGCGTACAGCAGAGCGCAGCGAGAGCATCTTCTCATCGTCAGTCATCAGCTTCTTATATCGTGTGATGTTCTCATTCTGCTGGATCTGTTCCAGGTTGTTATTGAAGAGGAAGGTCTCACGCTGCACATCAACCATCGACCGTTGTCCATCAAGTTTCGCCTTGTCGTTCTTCCTTGTGTAGAGCGCTCCGATGTTCCAAGTCAGACGGGCGCCGACAATACCGTTAAGACTCCAGTCGTGGCGCATCATATCCTCGAACATATTCAAACCTGGGTAACCATAGAAACCTTGGGCAAATACGCCAAGCTTGGGTCTTAAAGCTGCATCCAGCGCCTTCTCTTGGGCATCCAGAAGACCCCGTTGGGCATCGAGGGCCTTCAGTTCCGGGTGAAGAGACAGGAGTTGCTGTGACGCAGCGGCATACTCTTCCTGCTGTGGCGCATGAACAGGTATGCCGGGCTTTTGGGGATCTTTTACCTCCAAGCCACAGAACGTGCTCAGCATCCTCACCAGCATCTGCTTCTGCGATTCCAGGTTGGTGGCTTGCTGGATGGCGTTTAATCGCTCTGCCTGCACATTCAGCAGATCGCTCTCGGCTGCCGTACCGTTCTTCACCATCGACGAGAGCTTCTTCTCATTATGGACTAACAGTTCCTGAAGGTCTTTGTTCAAGCGTAGTTGCTCGTCAAGCAACAGCAGCGAGAAATACATCTCGTTGACACGTTTGCGGACTTGATATAAACCGACTTCGTTCTGTGCCGCCTGTACCTTCCCTTGTTCACGGGCAATGGTTTTCTGACTATTGATGGCTCCGCCGTCATAGATGGTCTGGTTAATGTCAACACCCACGCGATATTGGTCTTTTGCCAGTCCTTTGAGATCCAGTCCCATTTGCTGATACAGTCCTTTCATCTGGTCGGGGAATGCAGCCACATCGCTCTGATAGGTGGCTTGTGCCGAAGCCGAGATCTGCGGCAACCACCCTTTCTGGATGTTTGTCACTGTCAGCGCTGTTGTTTTCTCAATCAGTTCGTACTGCCGTATCAGCGGATAGTTCTGCTCGGCTGCCTGCTGGCACTCTTTCAAGGTTTGAGAGTATGCCAACGATGGCAATAGTATCGTAAATACGATGAGTCGTTTTCTCATGATTATCATTGTTGAATTCTGGGGCAAAGATACATGGATAATGGCAAACTATCGCTACCCATAATGAGTAAGAAATGTTCTTTTTGTAAGAATTCAACCTAAAAAGAGGATGATATACCTAAAAATCATTATCTTTGCATACAAAAAAGAGGAAAAATGAACAAACAGCCTAAACTGATGGATGTGTCGCGGATGCGAGATATCCTTACCACGAACTTCGATCAGATCAGTAATAACGTCTATTTCAGTAATGAGCTGGCGATGCTCCATGGGAATCCGCAGGTGTTACATCTGATTATACAGCATGTGCCACCCTTTGTCATCAACGACTACCGTTTAGGCATTGTCATCCGAGGCGAGGGTGACGTCAACTTCAACCTTGTTGACCGTCATTTACAGAAAGGTACACTGATTTACCTCGGTCCGGGTACCATCATCAATCCTATTCGTTTTTCTGATGACCTTGAATTGATGGGCATCGCACTCTTTGCTGATTTCCCGATGCCCTTCGCTGCTGGTCAGTTCCCATCAGCCTTCAACGGACAGGTGCGCGATTTCCAACTGCCTGTTTCCAATGAGGATGTGCAGACTGCCCGTCATATTCTTGAAACGCTTTGGACTCTTGTTCATCAGACAGACTATCACCGTCCGACAGTCTCGGCACTCGTTGCTGCTCTGATGTATCACTACGACCGTCTGTTTAACCAGCAGGCCGACCGTCTGGCAGCCACTCGCTCACGTGAACAGACTATCTTCGACCGTTTCATCCAGCTTGTCAACGAGTACTGTAGGGAGCAGCACCAAATCATGTACTATGCCGACCGTCTTTGTCTCACAGAACGCTATCTCGGTACGGTAGTACGTCATACCAGTGGCATCACTGCCAAGGAATGGATAGACAGGGCACTGATTACGCGTATCAAGCTGGAGTTACGGCACACAGATAAGTCGGCGGCGCAGATAGCCGACGAGATGTGTTTCCCCAATACCAGTTTCTTCTGTAAGTATTTCAAGCGTATCACGGGGATTACACCTTTGAAATACAGGGCATACGGGAAAGAAAAAAGTTAGTTGTTTCTATCGCGCCGTTACATATTTATGTAAGGTGGCACGTACAGCACCGAAGTCGGCATAGAGTTCCTTGACCATTCCTTCGATCTGCTCGCCAAGACCGGCCTCGTAGAGATCGACAGCGAAGATATCCTTTCTGCTGTAGAGTTGGCGCAGACAACTGTAGTCCTGGTCTTTCTTTCCAATTTCCAGCGGAGCAACGATGGCCTGCAGCTCCTCCAGCAGAGGATCGGGAGAAGGCGTGAACGGTGTTCCATCATCCTGGATGCCCTTCAGGTAGCGGGCATAGCCAGCCAGCGTGAGGGGGATAAGGATGAGGTTCGACATGTCCAGACCGCGTGCGATGTATTTCTTGATGGTCTCGCCGAAGCGGATGGGCAGCTTCTGACTGGTGTCTGAGGCTATTCGCTGAGGAGCATCGGGCATGAAGGGGTTCGGAAGACGACGGTTGATGACGGCGCCGATAAACTCGTAGGGGTTCAGCACACCAGGATCGGTAACCACAGGCATGGCCTCCATATAACCGATTTTCTGGATGAACGAACGCAGGTCATCATCGGCCATCTCTGCACTGATCAGGGTGTAGCCCAACATGCAGCCATAGATAGCCATAGCGGTATGAAGCGGGTTCAGACAGGTGGTCACCTTCATGGTCTCCACCTGGTCAACGGTTTCGCGGGTGGTATAGAGCGCACCGCCCAGATGGAGTGGCGGTCGACCGTTGGTATAGTTGTCTTCGATGACAAGATACTGCACTTCCTCGGCATTCACGAAAGGTGCCGTGAAGGTGTGCTTCTCTGTCTCGATATAGTCATTATCCTCAAAGCCGTCGGCAGCCAGCATCTCCTTCACCTTCTCGTGGGGGCGGGGAGTGATCTTGTCGATCATCGACCAAGGGAAGGTGATCTTTGTCTCATCCTTTAGATAGTCGAGGAAGGCAGCAGGAACCAGTCCGTCGTTCACCCAGCGTTCAGCATAGGCAAAAACACCGGCTTTCACCTTATCGCCGTTGTGCGAACAGTTGTCCATCGACTGGATGGTAAGGGGCAGCAATCCGGCATTGAAGCGTTCGTACAGCAATGCTGTAACCTTACCCATGGCGAAGACGGGCTTCATGCCGCGAGCCAGGTCGGCCTCGTTGAAGGTATAGCCTTTCTCCGTAATGGTGAAGGAGATCATCTGCAACGTGGGGTTCTTGAAGATCTCCACAAGACGGTTCCAGTCGTTAAACTGATAATCAGCCTTTAAGGCCTCTGTTACTGAGGCAATGACCTTCTTCTCGATGGTGCCTGTTGACTGCAGACTAACCAATAGCGAGAGATTGTTGTAAGGAGTGTATGCCTTGTCGATAACCTCGAAGTCGAAGGTTTCTGCAACGATCACACCACGGTCGTACTTGCCTGTGTTCAGCGCATCGTTAAGGATGGCTGCGGGGAAGGCGCGGAAGATGTTTCCGCCACCGAAATGTACCCATGTGGGTTCCTTGGCAGTCTTTTCGCGCACTGCCTTGATGTCAAACTGGGGAAGCTGGTATCCTTTGGCTTCCCATGCTGCGGCATTGTAATTGCCGGAGAATATATCTGTAAGTTTCATTTTAATGGGGTTGATGGGCTTAATAGGGTTAAAGGGCTTAATAATCTTCTAATCGAAGAAGCCGGGTTGTTTGTATTCGATGCCCAGCTCGCGATCGACGGTAGCAAGGATTCCCTGTACCTGTCCGAGGGCGAACATTCGTCCTAAGAGGGTGTAGCCAGCATTGTGGCCATGACTGGATTCATCCATGATGCCGCCGGGCTCGTCGGTGAAGGTCATACCATGGTCAACACGCATCGGGAGCTGTGGGTTCTCTTGCTCGAAGATGCGGGCGAGCTCGATAAGGTCGGCACGACCGCCCAGATGCGATGCTTCGGTGAAGTCGCCATTGGGGAAGATATGACAGGAACGGAGGTGTACGAAATGGGTGCGCGGCGCAAACTTCTTAGCCATCTCCACTACGTTGTTATAGGCTCCTGCTGAGAGTGAGCCGGCACAGAAGGTAAGACCGTTGTGCTTGTTGGGTACGGCATCGAGGAACCACTGGATATCTTCTTCTGTGCGGACGATGCGCGGCAGACCGAGGATCTCAATGGGGGGATCATCGGGATGAACGCACATATTCATGTCGCATTCCTCGCAGGTTGGCATGATGGCCTCCAGGAAATACTTCATGTTGGCGCGGAGCTGTGCCTTGTCGATACCTTTGTAAAGGTCAAGGAAATCGCGGAACTTCTGGATGGGAGCATCGTCGTTCTCACTGAAGTTTCCGCTGACGAAGCCTTGTGTCTTGATGATGATCGTCTCCACTAGCTGGTGATCTTTCTCGGGTGTCATGGTCTTGGCCAGTTCATCTGCCTCTGCCAGGACATTTCGTCCTTTGCCTACACTTTCGGGGAACTGGAACTTCGCCCATTCCTCACGGGCACCTTCACGCTTCAGGATATAGATGTCGAAGTAGGCGAACTCAGCATAGTTGAAATACAGGTTCGTGGAGCCGTTGGGATTGGCATGCAGCAAATCCGTGCGTGCCCAGTCGAGCACAGGCATGAAGTTATAGCAAATGGTGTGGATGCCCTCTGCCGAGAGGTTGCGCAGACTCTCCTTATAGACCTCGATCTGCTGGTCGCGGTCGGGTCCGCCATATTTGATGGTTTCCACAACGGGCAGTGATTCAACCACACTCCATCGCATGCCGTAGCTCTCGATATACTCACGTAAATCGCGAATCTTCTCGCGGGTCCATACCTCACCAAGAGGTACATCATGCAAGGCTGTTACAATACCTTCAACTCCGATTTGTCTTAGCATGGCAAGGGTGATCTTGTCTTTCTTGCCAAACCATCTCCATGTTCTTTCCATAAATACAGTCTATGATTCTTAAGTTGTTTGCAAAGGTAACAATATTACGTCTTTTCTTGTTAGCTCGTCTTCAAAAATAGGAAGAATTATACAAATAGAATGCTTTTTGACACAAAACTATTCGTGGTGGTAGGGCTCTCCTTTGATAATAGTGCAGGCGCGGTATAGCTGTTCAACGAAAATCATTCTCACCATCTGGTGCGAGAAAGTCATCTTGGAGAGCGAGAGCTGTTCGTTGCATCGCCCATAGACGGCAGGGGAGAAACCGTAAGGACCACCAATGACGAAGACCAGTCGTCTGACAGTCTGCTGCTTCTTCTGAATCCATGTGGCAAACTCGATGCTGCGCAGTTCCTTACCATGCTCGTCGAGCAACACCAGGAAATCCTGTTCCTGCACCTGTTTCAGGATCAGCTCACCTTCCCGTTCTTTCTGTTGTTCCTCGCTCAGGTTCTTGGTGTTCTTGAGTTCAGGAATACCCACCAATTCGAAAGGCATGTAGTGACCGAGGCGTTCCACATAGTCGTCAATACATGCCTGAAGGTGTTTGTTCACCGTTTTCCCAACGAGGATCAGTGCCGTCTTCATGGATTCCCCATCAGCTATACCTTATACTATATACTGATCGCTGATGCTCTTGTTCTCCACCACACGACGAATGGTATCGGCGAACATCTCAGCTACTGACAGCTGTTTTACCTTGGGACAACGCTGTGCGTAAGGGATGGAGTCGGTGAAGACAATCTCTTCCAGTGAAGAGTTCTGCACGCGGTCGCTGGCAGGACCGCTCATCACGCAGTGGCTGGCACAGGCCCGTACACTCTTAGCACCAGCCTCGATCATGATATCGGCAGCCTTGGTGATGGTTCCGGCCGTATCCACCATATCATCAATGATGACCACATTCTTGTCTTTCACGTCACCGATGATCTGCATCGTGGCCACTACATTAGCACGGGCACGGGTCTTGTTGCAGAGCACCAGGGGTACGCCCAGAAATTTGGCATAGGTGTTGGCGCGCTTGGAACCACCTACGTCGGGAGAAGCAATCACCAGGTCCTTGAGTTTCAGACTCTGCAGATAGGGAAGGATCACACCTGATGCGTAGAGGTGGTCGACAGGGATGTCGAAGAATCCCTGAATCTGATCGGCATGGAGGTCCATGGTAATCACTCGGTCAACGCCGGCCACACTCAGCAGATCAGCCACCAATTTGGCACCGATGCTTACACGGGGCTTGTCCTTACGGTCCTGGCGGGCCCAGCCGAAATACGGAATAACGGCGTTGATGCTCTTGGCAGAGGCGCGTTTGGCGGCATCAATCATCAGCAACAACTCCATCAGGTTGTCGGAGTTGGGGAAGGTGCTCTGAACGAGGAAGACGTCACGACCACGGATGGACTGTTCATAAGATACTGCGAACTCACCGTCAGAGAACTTCGTCATGATCAGTTTGCCCAGCGGGCATCCCAGACTTTGGCAGATACGTTCTGCGAGGTACTTGGTGGCAGTACCTGAGAATACCATAAAAGAATTGGTGTCAATCATATATAATCATCAATTATTATAGAGTGTCATTATCTTATCCTACCGCTTTGCGCAGTTTTTCGAAATGGCTGATCAGTTCCCGATAGTCCTGCTGGTTGTGGATATCGAACCGGTTCCAGAGGTCACCACAGATCACCACGCCGCCGAACCCGAGGTCCTTGGCGTACTTGATATTGTTGAGGTTCATACCTCCTAACGCATAGACATGACGGTCGATGAGTCCTTTACGCGAAGCTTCCCTGAGCTGTTCCTCGGTGAAGGAGCCCTCGGCGTCTTTTTCACTCTGACTGTGGAAGATATACTTCAGGAAAACATACTCGGCCTTTTTCTTGGCCGCCTTCAGCTGGTCGATTTCCAGACAGGTACGTGAAAAACGCCCGCGGTAGCCCTCGGGTACAGGATCTTCAGGATGTTCGATATGGATACCGGCCAGATGGTACTCGCTTTTCAGGTAATAATGGTCGTGTACCGTAATCTTGCGATAGTAATCTTCAGGCAATAGGGAAAGCAGTCGCTCGGCATACATTGGGGAAGAGTCGGGCTTGTACAGGTGTAGGTTATCGAGCCCTTCCTCAAAGAGTGACGCGATGATTTTGTCTTCTTCCACAAAGAATGTGGGCTTTGTTATGAGAACGAGTTTCATTCGTCTTTCCTATTTGTCTGCAAAATTAGGAATAATTTATGAGACATGCAATAATCTCATGGATTATTTTTTGCTGTTCAGCCAGTTATCTATCAGCATACGTGCAATGGAGAGTTTTTCCGGAATGTCGGGAAGGTTTTCTTTTTTGAACCAACCACCGGCCGAGAGCTCCGAGTGCTGCAAATGGATTTCACCATAGTCGTATTCTGCTTGGAAACCCACCATCAGACCGCAGGGATAGGGCCATGGCTGACTGCCGAAATAGCGGATGTTACGGATATGGATACCCGTTTCCTCCAAGGTTTCGCGTTCCACAGCCTGTTCCAGCGTCTCACCTGTTTCCACGAATCCTGCTACCAGTCCGAAGAAATCGCGCTGGAAGTTCTTCGCATGAACCAGCAGTACTTCATCCCCTTTATGAATGAGTACGATAACGGCAGTAGCCAACTGCGGCCATACCTCTTTCCCGCAGTGCTCGCAACGTTTGGATATCTCCGTGTGCATCTTCATGGGTGCTCCGCAGACGCCACAGAACTGCGTGTTCATGTCCCAGTAGAGAATCTCCTGGCACTTTCCTGCCTTGAGGTACAGGTCGCGGGGAATCTTGTTGAAAGAGGCGCGCAGTCCGCACATCTCAAACTTGGGATGATCCGTGACAGGCGCATCGATACGGAACGTTTTCACCTCTGCATCCTCGAAAGGCGTGATGTTATGTATGGTATTCCAGGGCTTAATCTCCACGGGCGGCTCTTCACCATGGGGTATGGTATAGGTGCCGTCGGGAAGTTTCTCCAAAAGAAGATCGGTCTTACAGAAAACAAACCAATATCTGTTCATTGTAGTATTATTCACCAAAGATTAAACGACGGTCGCGAGCAAGAGCAGGCTTGGTCCACTCCTCGGGGACGAACCGCCAGTTGTTGTTAGCCTGGGGTTCCAATACCCCTTGCTTCTCAATCTCTTTCGTCAGGTAGTACCGCTGGTCACGCTCGCTTCTGTAGATGATGCGGTTGTTCAACTCATCGTGTGGAATACCAGCACCTTTCGTAAGCAGTTCGCCACCGCCATTACCGCGGTAGCTGTTCAGTACCACCTTATAGGTCTTGTGCTCATCGAAGGGCTGTCCGTTGCTCATGCGCAAGATGCGCACCTTCTGTCCGTCGGGCTTGGTAACATCCACCTCATAGTCGATACCTGCCGCACTGTCGAAGTTAAACGCCAGGTTCTTGAAGCCGAACCGCTGCTGGTCGCCCTTGGCATCATCGTTGAGCAGCATGATATGGTCATCGGGCGAGGTCATGGTGTTCACCCATTGGTCATAGCTCATCTCCAGATGCTTCCGCACCTCCTCACCTGTGAGGTTCATGACATAGATCTGATTCTCGTATTTATAGAGATTGAACATGTCGCTTACCTTCACATCACCAGCTTCAATCACTTCGTCAAAGGTGAGCGGAGCGTTGAAAGAGATGTCGGCACCGGTAATCTGCAACTGCAGGTTATGGATGAAATCACAGAAGGCGCTGCTGCCGAAATAGCAGTCGCGGGTGTAGATGGCCTTCTTGAACACGCCGATCTTACGGTTGACATAGTTATAGACACTATCTATATCTGCCTCGAAATGGTTCATGAACTGTTCGTCGATGGGGAGGTTGGCCACGCTGACCACCTGTCCTGTCACCTGTTTATCAAAGACCCGTCCATCTTTCATCGTAACCTTGATCTCTGCATCGCTCACCATCAGAGCTACGCTCGACGGGTCGAGGCATACAACAATGCCTCCCTCGTCGTTGGTGATGATGTCCTGATGCTTCGTGTGGTCATGACCGTAGAGGATCAGATCGAACCCAGGTACTTCCTTGGCCACTCTCAGTGAGGCATCCTCTTCGTACTCATCGGTTGTGATACCTCCCTCTCTTCCTGAGTGGAACAGACCGATGATGACATCTGCCTGCTCGTTCTTCTTCACATGGTTTACCCAGTAGCGGGCGCAGGCTGTCATCTCCTCGAAGCGCAGACCGCTCCACAGACTCTCTTGGAGCCAGTTGGGAATGGCAGGTGTGAGCATGCCAATGACCGCTATCCTTACTCCTTCGCGTTCGAAGATGGTATAGGGTGGGAGATAGGGCTTACCGGTTGCCGTGTCGATGATGTTGGCTCCCAACATCGGGCATTTCACTTCACGAATCCATTTGTCATAGACTGCATGTCCTGTCTCTATGTCATGGTTGCCGATGGTTTCTGCATCGTATTTCAGGTAGTTCACCACTTTGGCCGCCACATTCTCCATCTCCGGCTTTACATAGTTGCAATAGTAACAGGTAGGCTGTCCTTGCAAGATGTCCCCATTGTCAAAGAGCAGGAGGTTCTCACCATAGATGGCCCTGAGGGAATCCACATAGGTGGAAACGCGGGCCAGCGATCCTTTCTTGGGGGCGTTGTTGATGAAGTCGTACGGGAAGAAACACCCGTGGACATCACTGGTTTCAATTACCCTGATGGTAACATCTTTTGTCTGGGCCATAATAGAAAAATGAAACAGCCATGGCGCAAGGCACAACATGAACAGTCTTTTCATAAGGATATGTGTAAGGGGTTAATTGTCGTCGCGGTCGAAGTACTCTTCCAGTTCCTTCTCAGCACTTCCGTTCTCGTTCTGCAGGTCGCGTATGATGACACCTTGCTCCAGCAGGGCAATGCGCGGACACACATCCACAGTGTGAGCCAGGTTATGACTACTGATCAGAATGGTAGAGCCCGTTTCCTGGTTATACTCCTTCAGCTTGTGCTTCAGGATATTCTGACTCGACGGGTCGAGGAAATTGAAGGGCTCATCAAGGATTACGAGCTTCGGCTTGTTCAGCAAGGTGGAGATGATACCCACCTTCTGCTTGTTTCCTGCTGAGAGGTTACGGATGAGCTTCTTCTGTCCCAGCACTTCTCCTCCCATGAAATGCTCGAAATCCTTCAACCGCTCGTCCACCTGCTCTTTCGACATACCATTCACCTTTCCCACGAAATAGAAATACTCCTCGGGGGTGAGGAAGTCGATCAGGAAACCTTCGTCGATATACGCGCCGGTATATTTCTTCCACTCTTCGCTGTTGACCGGATTGATGGTGATCTCTTCGCCAACCTCACCGGTCTCGGACGTCTGTGCAGGAAGGGTTATCAACACCTGCCCATCGTCAGCTTTCAGCAGATCGAGGATCAGACGGAAGAAGGTGGTCTTACCCGCACCGTTGTTTCCTACAAGTCCTAACAGGTCACCCTTTTGAATGGTGAACTGCTGAATGTCAACGGCAGTCTTCTCACCAAACGTTTTTTTCAGATTAGATACTTCGATTTTCATGTCTTGATGGTTTATACGATTCCACGACCGTGGCATTTCTTGAATTTCTTACCGCTTCCGCAGGGACAGGGATCATTCGGTCCGGGCATCTTGTCCTTACGGATGGGGACGCGGTTCACCTGCTGGGCGGTCTCACGGGTATCATGCTGAGCGGCAGCCTGCTGATTGCGGTCAACCATCTGCTCCTCCTGGATATCGGCCTTCTGCTCGTTGTAACGTCTGGAGTGCTGTTCAGGAGCAGCCTCACGCACCTCATCCTGCTGGATCTCAGGAATCTGGCCGCGCATCAAGATGCTGGTAATCTTGTTGTTCATCTCATCCACCATATCGTCAAAGAGCTTGGCACTCTCCAGCTTGAAGATCACCAACGGGTCTTTCTGCTCGTAGCTGGCGTTCTGTACGCTATGACGGAGCTCATCCAGAGCACGGAGGTTCTCTTTCCAGCAGTCGTCGATGATATGCAGCAAGATACTCTTCTCGAACTGCTTCACCACGCTCTTGCTCTCCGTGTCGTATGCTTCCTTCAGGTCGCAGGCGATATTGTACATCCGCTTGCCATCGGTAACGGGAACCATGATACGCTCATATTGTGAGCCCTGATTCTCATATACTTGTTTGATGACCGGGTTAGCCACAGCCTGAATACGGTCAGTCTTGCGCTTAAAGGCCTCCATAGCCAGCTGGAAAGCGTTCTCTTCGAGGTTCTCATGCGGTTCCTCGATGAACTGCTGACTGCTGAACGGGCATTCCATGGCAAGGATCTTCAGGAACTCTTCCTTGCATCCTTCATAGTCGTTGGTCTCGATGATGTTCACCACACGGTCCCAGATGATGTTCGCAATATCCATACCGATACGCTCACCCATCAAGGCATGACGGCGCTTCTCATAAACAACGGTACGCTGCTTGTTCATCACATCATCGTACTCCAACAGACGCTTACGGATACCGAAGTTGTTCTCCTCCACCTTCTTCTGGGCACGCTCGATACTCTTGGTCATCATACCGCTCTCGATACGCTCACCGTCCTCAACTCCCAGACGGTCCATCACCTTGGCGATACGCTCACTACCGAAGAGGCGCATCAGCTTATCCTCAAGAGAAACGTAGAACACTGAACTACCTGGGTCTCCCTGACGACCGGAACGGCCTCGTAGCTGACGGTCGACACGACGACTTTCGTGACGTTCCGTACCGATGATGGCCAGACCGCCTGCCGCCTTCACCTCAGGAGAAAGCTTGATATCGGTACCACGACCAGCCATGTTGGTGGCGATGGTTACAGCACCCTTACCGTCGATGCTTTGTCCGGCATTGGCCACGATATCGGCCTCCTTTTGGTGCAGCTTGGCGTTCAGCACCTGATGGGGGATATGACGCAGGTTCAGCATTCGTGAGAGCAATTCCGAGATCTCCACTGAGGTGGTACCTACCAGGGTAGGACGACCCGCGTTGCGCATCTCCTCGATCTCCTCGATCACGGCGTTGTATTTCTCACGAGCCGTCTTATAGATACGGTCGTCTTGGTCGTTACGGATTACCGGACGGTTGGTGGGGATCTCCACCACATCCAGCTTGTAGATATCCCAGAACTCTCCAGCTTCCGTTGAGGCCGTACCGGTCATACCAGCCAGCTTGTGATACATACGGAAGTAGTTCTGGAGGGTGATGGTGGCGAAAGTCTGTGTGGCCTCCTTCACCTTCACATGCTCCTTGGCCTCAATAGCCTGGTGCAGACCGTCGCTCCATTGACGACCTTCCATGATACGTCCTGTCTGCTCATCCACGATCTTTACTTCACCGTCCATCACAACATATTCATCATCCTTGTTGAACATGGTGTATGCCTTGAGCAACTGCTGCAAGGTATGGACACGCTCACTCTGTACACCATAGTGAGAGAGTAGGTCGTCCTTCTTCTGGATACGCTCCTCTTCGCTGAGGTTCTCGTTCTCCAAGGCCGACAGTTCCGTGGTGATATCGGGCAGCACGAACAACTGGTCGTTGTTCACCTGCTTGGAGAGCCATGCTGTACCCTTATCGGTCAGGTCGCAGGAGTTCAGTTTCTCATCCACCACGAAATACAGGGGCTCGATGGCCTCAGGCATTCTGCGGTTGTTGTTCTCCATATAGATCTCCTCCGTGCGGAGCATACCACTCTTGATACCGTCCTCTGAGAGGAACTTAATGAGCGGTTTGTTCTTGGGGAGTGACTTGTGCGAACGATACAGACTCAGGAAACCCTCGTCGAGCAGTTCCTGTGCCTCCTTCTTCTTGCCTTCTTCCATCAGCTTGGTTCCTTCGGCAATCTTCTGCTTGGCATCGGCCAGGAACTGGGTAGCCAGCTGTCGCTGTACGCCAACGAGTTTTTCCACGAGGGGCTGATACTCCTCGAACATCTGGTCGTCACCATTGGGTACAGGACCAGAGATGATCAACGGCGTACGGGCATCATCGATCAACACGGAGTCGACCTCATCGACGATGGCGTAGTTGTGTCGGCGCTGCACCAGGTCGGCTGGTGAGATAGCCATGTTATCACGCAGATAGTCGAAACCGAACTCATTGTTCGTACCGAAGGTGATATCTGCCTGATAAGCCTTGCGTCGTTCCGGAGAGTTAGGACGGTGCTTGTCGATACAGTCAACACTCAGTCCGTTGAACATATAGAGCGGGCCCATCCACTCGGAGTCACGCTTGGCCAGGTAGTCGTTCACGGTCACCACATGCACACCGTTACCAGTGAGCGCATTCAGGAACACGGGCAGGGTAGCCACGAGGGTCTTACCTTCACCCGTTGCCATCTCGGCGATCTTTCCCTGATGGAGCACCTCGCCACCGAAGAGCTGAACGTCGTAGTGGATCATCTCCCACTTCAGGTCGTTTCCTCCTGCGGTCCAGTGGTTATGGTAGATAGCCTTGTCACCGTCGATGGTGATGAAGTCCTTGGCAGGATCGCCAGCCAGCTCACGGTCGAAATCCGTGGCGGTAACGATGGTCTCCTCGTTCTCTGCAAAACGACGTGCCGTTTCCTTCACGATACTGAAGGCTACCGGCATCACCTCGTCAAGTGCCTTCTCATAGATTTCCAAGGCCTCTTTGTCGAGCTTGTCTATTTCGTTGAAGATCACCTCACGCTCATCAATCGGCGTGTCCTCGATCTTCGCTTTCAGTGCATCGATCTGTTCCTTCTGCTCTTTGGCAGCATCTTGCACATCCTTCTGAATCTCCTTGGTCTTGGCACGGAGCTCATCGTTGCTCAGTGCCTGTACCTCAGGATAAGCTGCCTTCACCTTCTCCACGAGCGGCTGAATCAGCTTCATGTCACGTGTTGACTTGTCGCCAAACAATGACTTTAAGAAATTGTTAAATCCCATTTTTATATTATATTATTTTTTATCTTAATGAATGAGTGTGCAAAGTTACGAAAAGTTGGGGGCATAACAAAACAAATTATGTTTTTTTATGCTGAGACGGAATAACTCTGCAGTTTATTTACGGAAGGGGCAAAACGGCACACGCGTTTGGTGCCCGGATATGAATACTCTTGGCAATCGTTGGCGCAATACGGTCAACGGCTACTGGAGTAGAGATTTTCTGTGCAGGAACACCTGCTCCATAGATAATAATTGGGAAAGCGATATTCCTCAGACTGGTCTGATTGATTTCTTGGGTATCTTCGTTATACACCTGCCATCCGGGAACGGTCTCCACCAGCAGGTTTCCGCCTACACTGGCATGATAGCCGTTGCGGATCTTTTGTGTATCACCTTGTCCTGATCGTAAAAGACTCTCACTGGTGTAAACATTCAAAACCCCGTCGCATTGCAGAAGGAACGACTGCGATTCTGCGAGGATCTCACTCAGTTTCAGTCGTTTTTGCTCGATGAGTTTCAGGTTCAGGTAGATATGATTCCTGCTGCAGCCTTCCACATATCGGTCGCTGCCATGAAGGGCACCGAGATACATGTTCAGCAGGTTGGCCGTCCGGTTGATATAGAAGGTACCTGCAGGAACACCGTAATGACGGTAGTCGTCTATAGGCTCTTCTACATATCCTGTACCAGTGAGGTAGAAAGTGACATTGGGGGAGCCGACCTTACTCTCGATGGTTGCTACAAGATCAGCCAACTGACGGTCGAGATTCATGTAGGTCTGGGCCATACTGCTCTGCCAGTCGGTTGTTTTCTTTCCAGACAGATCAGGACTGGCGTCCAGTGTGATGTTTAGCATGTCGGTCACATTGTCCGTACCCATGCCCGTCTTTTCAATGCATAGAACAGCCAGATTGGTCAGATCTGTCAGTTCCTGAAATTCGGTCTTCTTTTTCTTGCTGCCTTCCGTCGTGTTATACTCAGCAAGCCAAGCTGGCGTCTTCTTCAGATAATAGCTTGAGCTGCACCAGTTCTGGGTATAGGTGTCTTTCCATAATGCCCCATCCGCCGCATGTCCAGCCGACAAAATGGCAGCATCTTTCTCTTGGGCAATGGCATAGACAATGGCCTTCCCTGCCGTAGACACCTTTAATTCATCGCCGATAGTGGATGTCAGAAGATTCTTTGGGGAAGCCTTGTCGGTGGTAAAGACACCACTGTACTGCTGATCATCCGTGCACCCGGTCAGTCGCAGACTGTTCCTGTCAAGCCATCTTGTTCCAATGATTCCGTGGTAGAAAGGTGACGATCCGGTGGCAATGGTGGCGATGGCTGATGCACGATCAGTAGGCGAGAACGGGTATTCAGCGTTTTCGTACACCTTTCCTTTGTCAAGGAGTTTCTTAAACCCTTCCGTGCCAAAATAAGGAGCGAAGACTTCTATATAGTCGGTGCTCAACTGGTCAATGGCAATGTTCACAACGAGTCGTGGGACTTGCTGTGCTATCTGTGCCTGTACCGCTGATGCGATAAGGATGAGCAGGGCCGATGTGAAGGGTCGTTTATTCACTTACAGATGGTCTTGTCGTATATTTTCGCTGGCGCAATAAGCACCACACGTTTCTTATTAGCAAAGATGATGCCAGAAGGAAGATGCCCTCGGCATAGTGCTGCCAGATTCCCCCGATGAAGAACAGACAGATCAGGATGATCCACCACGCATACTGTCGGTCGGGTAACCTCTTCCTGGCACGTCTTATCATTCTCCAGATAAAGAAAAGGGGCAGGGGGTTCAGTAACAACAGCAGGAGATTAACCCGTACTGTAGGATGCTGTGAGAACAGCATCAGGAAGAGTACGATGCCTGCCAAGCCGCACAAGATCATCAGCAGGGCGTCATAGCCCCACAACACCTTTTTTGTATAGGCCTCCAGTAAGGTGATGAGCACTGTAATAGCCAGCACGATGAGGAAGACATCCTTGGGCGATAGGGGGAAGTCCTTCCAGACATCCTGTGTTCCCTCGGGTACGACGATCTCCTCGCGCAAGACAAGCGGTCGGTTACTGCCATCCTGTCCTACAATCATGGCATGACGGAAGTCATCCATGGCATTTGCCGGCAGGAACTGATGCTCGCGAAGGGTGGTCTTACAGTCGGCTTTTACCCCAAGTAGCATGTCATTACCAAAGCGGTTCCAAGGGTGGTGTGGCAGACAGCCGTGAACCATCTCGCGGAACGAAGGATATTTCTGTTGTTCTCCCTCGAACACCACATGGGCATCTGCCAGGTGGGTAGTCAGCATATCCACAGCCCGTGTGGTACAGTTGTCATAGAAGTAATTGTATCTATACACGCTGTTCTCGGGCATATAGTTGATATTGACAGCCTTGACGATGTTCCATTTCTCCTCGTTCGTCAGGTCCAACACCTGCTGTGTCACACTGCTTCCGTAGTAGCGGTACTGTCGGCAGAAAGCTTCAAACGGTTCAATGCCCATCTCATAGTCGGTCAGCCCAAAGAGGAAGCGCAGAACGAAATGGGGTTTCTCGAAAGAGAACAACCCGTAGTTCACTGCCAAGTCCTCACCGTTACGTTGGTCGTTGATGCGAATGGCGGTATGACCGTACAGACTGTAAATCGCTTCGTGAGGGGAACAAGTGAGCAGACTGATTTCCACTGAGTCCATCCTGCTAATCATCATGGAATCAGTATTTTGCGCCTTTGCGTTCAAGGATAGCACAAAGACGGTGGCAAGAGATAATAGTTGATAAAATCTTTTCACGTCGCAAAGGTACTTATTTATTCTTATTCCACCAAATTTTCATCGAAAAACCCTCTGTAAGCAACATGTACATAGTATTAAAATAGGTAAATATTGTTTATATTCCCTACAAGAGTGCGGCTGTTTCGTTTTTTTTCCTTATCTTTGCACGCTAATAATTCATAGAAGATTCGAACAGGTCATGAAAAAAATATGCAGTGCCATCGTTCTGATGGCGATGACGATAGCAGCCAGTGCCCAAAGCGGTACTAATTCTCCTTATTCGTATTATGGTCTGGGTGTGCTGGCCGACCAGTCTGGTGGCTTCAACCGAGGTATGAACGGACTCGCCCAGGGCTTTCGCGAAGGTACGCTGGTGAACTTCCTCAATCCCGCCAGCTATTCAGCCACCGACTCCTTATCTCTTATCTTTGATGTGGGTATGTCGGGACAGATTACCAATTACAGTGAGAACGGAGTCAAGAAGAATGCCAAGAACGCTGATTTCGAATATGCCACCGTTGCTTTCCGTATGGCTAAGCACCTGGGTATGAGCTTGGGCATCCTGCCTCTGACCAACGTGGGGTATAACTACGCATCGATCGAATCGCTGAATGCCGACAATTCCACCTATTTCCAAAACACCTATTCTGGATCAGGAGGCTTCCATCAGGTGTATGCAGGTGCCGGCTGGGAACCGATACGTGGCTTCTCGCTGGGTGCAAACATCGGGTATGTGTGGGGTGATATCACGCGATCGATTCAGAATGCTTACTACACCATGAGTAATGGCACACTTTCGCAGAACACTGCCATCAATACCTTGACCAAGGAGTATTCCATGACGGCTAACAGTCTGCGCATGAACTTCGGTATGCAGTACCGACAGGCACTGGGTAAGAAAGACGTGGTGACGATAGGTGCTTCCTATAGTCCGTCGCATTCCTTGGGAGCCGATCCCCAATGTGTTGTTACTAGTACCAACAGTTCTACAGGTGTGGTTAATCCTACTACCTATACCATTGAAGACGGACTGAAGATGCCGAATACCTTCAGTGCAGGATTCGTGTTGCAGCACAATAACCAGCTGAAGGTGGGAGCCGACTACACGCTGATGCAGTGGAGCGGCGTTTCCTATCCTGAATACAAGGTGGTGAACGATGTGCCCTCGTACGCGTTGAACAAAGACTATTTCATGGACCGTCATCAGGTAACCGTGGGTGGAGAGTATTGTAAAGGACCTTATATGCGCGGTTTCCTCAACAGGGTTCGCTACCGTGTAGGCGCCTCATATGCTACACCTTATTATAAAGTTAATGGGGTTGACGGACCGAAAGAGCTTTCTGTGAGCGCCGGTTTCGGTATTCCTATCCTGAATGCGTGGAACGACCGTTCCATGCTGAACATCTCAGGACAGTGGTCAAGACGGTCGGCTGACAAAGGACTGCTTGTAGAAAACACGTTCCGCATCAATATCGGTATTACCTTCAACGAGCGTTGGTTCGCGAAGTGGAAGGTACGATAACTTTTGGTGCGGAGTGATGACAGTATAGGTTCGCAGATGGATGTGCAGCGTTCGATAAACCGGTTCCTGGGTTGGCTCATAGGAGGCTTTTTCCTGAGCATGACATTATGGTCGTGCGAGGAGAGCAAGGAGCATATTGCACCACCCATCTATCCACGCGACTCAGCATCGCTCATGACTACCTATGGCGTGAACATGCTGATGAGTGACTCGGGTGTGATCAAATACCGTATCGTGACGGAACGATGGGATTACAACGAGGTGAGGAACCCCAAGGTGTGGACCTTCGACAAGGGTATCTTCCTGGAGCAGTTCGACGAGAAATTCCACGTGGAGGCTTATATCCAGGCTGATACCGCCTATCACTATTTCGAACAGAAAAAGTGGGAACTGCGCGGTAGGGTGAGAATTCGTACAAAGGCCGGATTGTTATTTACCAGTGAGGAACTGTTCTGGGATCAGCTGAAGCACGAGATGTACAGTAATAAATTCTCGCGCATCGTCACTCCTGAACGGGAGATGCAAGGAACCTACTTCCTGAGCGACGATAATTTCCAAGATTTGTCACATTACACGATATCAAACTCTAAAGGCTCATTCGTTAAAGGAAAAGATGGTCTGGGTACCAACGCGGGCGACACGATTCTCAGTGCTCCCGACAGCGTGAAGTCGATGAAGCGTCAGCCAACAGGTGCCAAGGCCAAGTCATATTATTAATCAACATGTCTGAAATAGATTTACCACTCGTTATCGGCATCCTGGTAGCCATGGTGTTCTCCGCCTTCTTCTCAGGAATGGAGATCGCCTTTGTGTCCAGTAACCGTATGCAGGCAGAGGTAGACAAGGACAAGGCGGGTTTTGCCGCACGACCCCTCAGTGTGTTCTACCGTCATCCCAACAACTTCGTCAGCGCGATGTTGGTGGGTAACAATATCGCTTTGGTGGTATATGGTATACTTATCGCGAAATTCTTTGATAATACCATCTTCCGAGGTTTCGACGCGGCCTTTACCGTTCCTGCCGATACCATTCTCTCTACACTCATCGTGCTCTTTACCGGTGAGTTCCTGCCGAAGGCACTGTTCAAGAGCAATCCCAACCGTTTGCTTACTGTTTTTGCTTTCCCGGCCTTCATCTGTTATATCCTGCTGTGGCCGATATCGCGTTTCTGTACCTTCCTGTCGAAGTTGTTGTTGCGTATCCTGGGGATAAAGGTGCGGAAGGAAGGACAGGATGAGGGGTTCACCAAGGTGGATCTCGACTATTGGGTACAGTCGTCTATCGAGAAGGCGGGTGATGATGAGAAGATTGAGGATGAGGTGAAGATCTTCCAGAACGCGCTCGACTTTGCCGATACGAAGGTGCGAGATTGCATGGTGCCGCGAACGGAGATCTGTGCGGTGGAAGATAACTGTTCTGCCGACGATCTGATGGCAGCCTTCGTGGAGAACGGTAAGTCGAAGATCATTGTATATCATGAGGATATCGACCATATCATCGGTTATGTGCATTCTTCGGATATGTTCCGCGTGATGGGACAGCCCGACCAAGGCAAACAACCGTGGAATCTGGCATCTCTGATCCGTGAGATGCCCTTCGTGCCTGAAACCATGACCGCCCGAAAGATGATGCAGATGTTCCTGCAACAGAAGAAATCACTGGGTATCGTGGTGGATGAGTTCGGCGGCACCAGCGGCATCGTTTCGCTCGAGGATATCGTGGAAGAGATCTTCGGCGATATCGAGGATGAACACGATAATTCCAACTACACCGCTAAGCAGATAGGCGATCATGAGTATCTGTTATCGGCACGACTTGAGATCGATAAGGTGAATGAGTTGTTCGACCTCGACCTGCCTGAGAGTGAGGAATATATGACGGTTGGCGGTCTGATCCTGCATGACTACCAGAGTTTCCCCAAACTGAACGAGGTAGTGAAGATTGGGCACTTTGAGTTCCGTATCGTCAAGAATACTCAGACCAAAATCGAGCTGGTGAAACTGAAAGTGATTGAATAATTCAACTTTTTTACAAGATTCTTGCAAGTAATTGACAGATTTTTTGTAATTTTGTCGGCTGTTAGCGGTAATCCGCAGAGAACCCCCTCCTTTTAGGAGGGATGAAAAGAGAATAATAACAATAAAACAATAATAAGAAATGGCAGCAATTGGAAAAATCAGAAGCTGGGGTCCGGTCCTTGTAACGGTAATCGGATTGGCCCTTTTCGCATTCATTGCCGAGGAACTGTTCCGCTCTTGTGACTCTCTCAAGAACCAGGAGCGTCAGCGCGTAGGCGAAGTGTTAGGTAAAAAAATCGATGTACAGGAATTCCAGAATCTTGTCGATGAATACACAGACGTCATCAAGATGACTCAGGGTCGTGACAACCTCACCGATGCTGAGGCTAATCAGGTGAAAGATATGGTCTGGAACCAGTTCATTCAGAATACGGTCATCGGTGCTGAAGCCGAGAAACTGGGTCTCACCGTAACAGATGAGGAGATGCAGCAGATGCTTCAGGAGGGTACGAACCCCATGCTGTTGCAGACACCGTTCGTGAACCAGCAGACGGGTCGCTTCGATGCTAATTCACTGAAACAGTTCCTGGCTGAGTATGACAAGGCCAAGAAGACCGATGCTCAGATGGCTGAGCAGTATCGCAGTCTTTATAACTATTGGACGTTCCTCGAGAAGAACATCCGTCAGCAGCTGCTGGCGCAAAAGTATCAGGCATTGCTGGGTGCTTGTCTCATCTCTAACCCCATCGAGGCTCAGCAAGCATATACTGACGAGACACTTGAGAACTCTGTGAACCTCGTTGCCTTCCCCTACAGTAAGATCAACGACAATAAGGTGGAAGTGACCGATGCTGATATCAAGGCTAAGTACGAGGAGATGAAGTCACGCTTCCGTCAGGTAGAGGAGACACGCGACATCAAGTTCGTGGATCTGCAGGTTAAAGCTTCTGCTGCCGACCGTGCAGCTATCGACAAGAGCATCCAGGAGCTGCGTGACCAGCTGGTTACCGCTGATGATCCTACTGAGATCATCCGTAAGAGTGCTTCACTTGTTCCTTATCTCGGTGTTCCTCTCACACGTTCTGCTTTCCCGCGCGATATTGCAGCACGTCTTGACTCTCTGTCAGTAGGTAGCACATCTGCTGCCATCGAGAACAAAGAGGATAACACACTGAACGTGGTAAAACTGTTCTCTAAGCAGCAGTTGGCCGACTCTATCGAGTTCCGTATCATCCAGGTGGCTCGTCCTGAGCTTTCTGATACCCGCAAGGCAGCCGATAGTATCTATCAGGCTCTGCAGGGTGGTGCCGACTTCGAGGCACTTGCCAAGAAATACGGTCAGACCGGTCAGAAGACTTGGATGACCAGTCGTGAGTACGAGTCTGCTCCTTCTATGGATGCTGATACCCGTAAGTATATCAATACCTTGAACACTGCGGCCGTTAACGCCCTCAATAACCTTGAGATGACCAACGGTAACGTCATCGTTCAGGTAACAGGTCGTACAGGTATGAACACGAAGTATGTGGCAGCTGTTATCAAGAAGACCATCGATTTCTCTAAGGATACTTACAACGCAGCATATAACAAGTTCTCTCAGTTCGTTAGCGAGAGTCAGACCTTAGACGACCTTCAGAAGAATGCTGCCAAGTACGGCTATCAGGTTCAGGATCGTCAGGGCGTGCGCAACTCAGAGCATTACATCGCCGGAATCCCCGCCACACGCGATGCTTTGAAGTGGACATTCGAAGGTAAGCAGGGTAGTGTATCACCGCTGTATGAGTGCGGCAACAACGACCACCTCTTGGTGGTGGCCCTCAACAACATCAATGGCAAGGGTTATCTGAGCTATGAGAAGAACGAGGACCTGAAGAACTACCTCAAGTCTGAGGTGCTGAAGGACAAGAAGGCTGAGAAGATTCTTGCCGACGTGAAGAACGTAAAGAACATGGCCGATGCCCGTAATAAGGGTGGACAGGTGGTACGCGTAGACCAGATCACCTTCGCAGCTCCTGCCTTCGTACAGGAGACTGGTGCCAGTGAGCCTGCACTGAGCGGTGCTGTGGCAGGTACCAAGAAGGGTGCTTTCTGTCCGCGACCCATCAAGGGTAATGCAGGTATCTACTTCGTACAGGTGCTCGACCAGACTCGTCGTGCCGACAGTAAGTACGATGCAAAGAAGTACGAGCAGCAGGCTCAGCAGAAGGCCTTGCAGCGTGCTGGTAACTTCATGCAGGAACTCATCATGAAGGCTAATATCACCGACAATCGCTATCTGTTCTTCTAAGAAAGAATAGTGCTACAAACATACAACAAACGAGGGTGAGTTTTCTCACCCTCGTTTTATTTGTTTTCAACAACAAAAAAAGAGGATGCTTCACGGGGCATCCTCATTATGTAAAAGTACGTGTACCTTATTATAATCTTAATAGCTGCGGGCGATAATCACGCGGTACTTGGCAGGTTTGCCTGATACCATATCGGTGCCGGGAGTCTGCTCAACGCCAAAGGGCACGCAGCGGATGGTAGCCTGAGTCTCTTCCTTGATCTGTGCCTCGGTCTCGGCAGTACCGTCCCAGTGGCAGAGGAAGAAGCCGCCGTCTTTCACGCGCTCCTTGAACTCCTCGTAGTTGTCGCACTCGTAGATACGTGCATCGCGGTAGTCCTTGGCCTTCTTGAAGATATTCTGCTGGATATCCTCCAGGAGCTGCTCCACATACTGTACGATACCTTCAATAGGACGGGTCTCCTTCTCTAGTGTATCACGGCGCATCACCTCGATGGTGCCGTTCTCCAAGTCACGACCGCCCATAACGAGACGTACAGGAACACCCTTGAGTTCATAGTCGGCGAACTTAAAGCCCGGACGTTTGTTGTCGGCATCATCATACTTCACGGTGATACCTGCCTGACGCAACTCGTTGATGACAGGCTGCAGTCGCTCGCTGATACCTGCCAGCTGGTCGACCCCCTTCGTGATAGGAACGATAACCACCTGGATAGGAGCGAGGCGCGGCGGCAGAACGAGTCCGTTATCATCACTGTGCGTCATGATCAGCGCACCAATGAGTCGGGTGGATACACCCCAAGATGTGGCCCACACATATTCAGGCTTATTGTCCTTGTTCAGATAAGTCACTTCGAATGCCTTTGCAAAGTTCTGTCCGAGGAAATGCGATGTACCGCTCTGCAGAGCCTTACCATCCTGCATCATGGCCTCGATGGTGTAGGTGTCGAGGGCACCGGCGAAACGCTCGGTCTCGCTCTTCACACCCTGTACAACGGGAACAGCCATCCATTCCTCTGCGAACTTGGCATACACCTTCAGCATCTTCTGTGCTTCCTCCTCAGCCTCCTCACGGGTGGCATGAGCCGTATGACCTTCCTGCCAGAGGAACTCACTGGTGCGGAGGAAAGGACGTGTACGCATCTCCCAGCGCATCACGTTGCACCACTGGTTACACATCAGGGGCAGGTCGCGCCACGACTGGATCCAGTTCTTATATGTGTTCCAGATGATGGTCTCGCTGGTAGGACGGATAATCAATTCTTCCTCCAACTTGGCAGCGGGATCAACCACCACACCACTCTTATCTTCAGTAGCCTTCAAACGATAGTGGGTCACCACTGCGCATTCCTTGGCAAAGCCTTCTACATGCTCTGCCTCTTTGGAGAGGAACGACTTGGGGATGAGCAGGGGGAAGTAGGCATTCTGTGCACCTGTCTCCTTGAACATCAGGTCAAGCTGATGCTGCATCTTCTCCCAGATAGCGTAGCCATAGGGTTTGATGACCATACAGCCGCGCACAGCCGACTGCTCAGCGAGGTCGGCCTTTACGATCAGGTCGTTGTACCACTGACTATAGTTGTCGGCACGTTTTGTCAATTCTTTTAGTTCTTTTGCCATATTGTTTCAATTTTCGGCTGCAAAAATACGAAAAAAAAAGCGAAATCCATTCGTTCTACCCGATTCTTATCGGTTCTAAGTATAAAAAATACTTATTTTTCTTGGTAATTCAGAAATTTCCATTATCTTTGCAACGATAAAGTAGAAATTACAGACACTCATTTTTAAACTAAAAAACTTAAAGACATGAAGAATTTAAAAGTATCTGTTCTGGGACTTTGTTCCATGTTTCTGTTAGCAGGTTGTGGTATGAACAACACTGCTAAAGGTGGTATTTTTGGTGGTGCCGGTGGTGCTGCCTTAGGTGGAATCCTTGGCCAGGTAATCGGTCATAACACAAAGAGCACAGCTATTGGTGCTGCTATCGGTACAGCTGTTGGTGCAACCGCTGGTGTGCTGATTGGTAAGAAGATGGATAAGGCAAAGGCTGCTGCCGCTGCCGTTGAGAATGCAAAGGTTGAGGGTATCACCGATGCTAATGGTCAGACCATGGCTGTGAAGGTTACCTTCGATTCTGGTATTCTGTTCCCGTCAAGCAGCTCTACACTGCAGGCTGCTGCCAAGAACTCTCTGACAGAGTTTGCTAATGTGCTGAAGCAGAACAACGATGCTGACGTTGCCATCAAGGGTTACACCGACAACCAGGGCTGGAAGAATTCTACAGCTGCTCAGAGCGCTCAGAAGAACGAGGCTCTGTCTCTGCAGCGTGCCCAGAGCGTACAGAAGTACCTCAATGGTCAGGGTGTGAGCAGCAGCCAGATCAAGAGTGTTGAGGGTCTCGGCGAGTCTGATCCCGTTGCCGACAACTCAACTGCAGCTGGTCGTCAGCAGAACCGTCGTGTAGAGGTTTACCTCTTCCCGAGCCAGGCAATGATCGACGCCGCTAACAATGGCACACTCCAGTAATGAAGATCATTAAAGGTATAAGAAAACTTATTCAATGGATGGTGGTGGCATTCTTTGCCTCCACCATTCTTTCTGTAATAGTGCTTAGGTTTGTTCCTGTGTACTTCACCCCTCTGATGTTCATCCGTCTGGCTGAGCAGCATAAGGAGGGGAAGGACCTGAAACTCAAGCACCACTGGGTGTCGTTGGAGAAGATGTCACCCAGCATGCCTGTGGCGGTGATGGCTAGTGAAGACCAGCGGTTCCTGAAACATCATGGTTTCGACTACAAGGCTATCGAGAAGGCCACCAAGCGGAACAAGACGGGCAAGCGGATGTTAGGCGCCAGCACCATCAGTCAGCAGACTGCCAAGAACGTGTTCCTATGGCCGGGTCGTACTTGGGTGCGCAAGGGCTTGGAGGCGTATTTCACGGTACTCATCGAACTGATGTGGAGCAAGCAGCGCATCATGGAGGTTTATCTGAACTCGATAGAGATGGGGGATGGTATCTATGGTGTGGAGGCGGTGGCAAATGAGCATTTCAACTGTTCTGCCAAGGAACTCACCCGTGCCAACTGCGCCTTGATAGCGGCCACCCTGCCTAATCCAAGGGTGTACTCGTCGAAGTATCCTTCCGACTACATGGTGAAACGCAAGTATGCTATTATGAAACAGATGAAGTTTATACCGATTCTGCCAAAGGAAGGGCAGGTTGTTGATCCGAGCACGGTGGATGGAGGGATATATAAGAATTGAACTTTGGGAACAGCGAGAGCCAATTAGTTTACTTGATTGGCCGAGTCGTGACAAAAGTCAACGTAGTTAAAATTGATAATTGACAAATCATACTTGAAACTTGGAACTTGAAAATTGTGACTTGAATGAGAGTCAACGCAAGGCGGTGGAATATATCGACGGTCCGTCACTGGTGATTGCCGGTGCCGGATCGGGAAAGACGCGCGTGCTGACCTACAAGATAGCGTACCTGCTGGAGCGGGGGATGATGCCATGGAACATCTTGGCGCTGACCTTTACCAATAAGGCGGCCAAGGAGATGAGAAACCGTATAGGACAACTGGTGGGGGAGCAGACCGCCCGTTACCTCTATATGGGAACGTTCCATAGCATTTTCTCAAGGATCCTGAGAAGGGAGGCTGAGCGCATCGGCTATTCTTCCAACTTCACGATTTACGATGAGAGCGATAGTCGTTCTTTAATCAAGAGTATCATCAAAGAGATGAATCTCGACGATAAGGTGTATAAGCCGGCCACGGTGCACCATCGTATCAGCATGGCGAAGAACCATCTGATACTGCCTGATCTCTATGCCAACGACAAGGATGCGTTACAGCACGACCGCGAGGCAAGGATGCCGGCTATCAGTGCCATCTATTCCGCCTACTGCGCACGGTGCAGACAGGCGAACGCCATGGACTTTGACGACCTGCTTACGCAGACGTACACACTGTTCAATGAACATGAGGAGGTGCGACAGCAGTATGCTGAGCGTTTCCGTTTCGTACTGGTTGACGAGTATCAGGATACGAACTCGGTACAACAGCGCATCGTCTATCAGCTCACGCGTGAGCATCAACATGTTTGCGTGGTGGGGGATGATGCACAGAGCATCTATGGATTCCGCGGTGCGAACATCGACAATATCCTTGATTTCCAGCAGATATACGATGGTACCAAGCTGTTCAAACTGGAACAGAACTACCGCAGTACACAATATATCGTACAGGCAGCAAACAGTCTGATCAGGAAGAATGAACGACAGATACACAAGGATGTGTATAGTCAGAACGATCAAGGTGAACGACTGATCTTCAAGCCTGCCTACAGCGACAAGGAGGAGGCAATCATTGTATGTAACGACATCAAGCGCATCAGGCGCGAGGAGAAGGCGGCCTATAGCGACTTCGCCATTCTTTATCGTACCAACGCCCAGAGTCGTAGTTTCGAGGAGGTGTTCCGTAAGGAGAACATACCTTATAGAATATATGGCGGACTGAGTTTCTACCAGCGCAAGGAGATCAAGGATATCATTGCCTATTTCCGCGTGGTGGCCAATCCTGATGACGAGGAGGCGGTGAAACGTATCATCAACTACCCGGCAAGGGGAATCGGTGATACTACCGTGGGGAAGATCGCTGCGTGCGCGATGAATAACCAAACCAGTCTGTGGAACGTGATATGCCACCCTGTTCAGTACCAACTGGATGTGAACAAGGGAACACAGACCAAGCTGCAGCATTTCTGTGAAATGATCAGTAGCTTCATGGAGAAGATGACTACTACGGATGCTTATGAGTTGGGATCGGAGATTATCAAGGTCAGTGGGATCTCAGCCGACTTATATGGTGACACTTCGCCGGAGGCTTTAGCACGACAGGAGAACCTGGAGGAATTCCTCAGCGGTATGCAGGACTTTGTGCAAGGGCGTAGGGAGGAAGGATTGGAGCAGGAGGTGTCATTGACGGACTTCCTGCAGGAGGTGTCGCTGATGACTGATCTGGACAGTGATGACGAGACGGGAAATGCGCAGCGTGTAACACTGATGACCGTTCATAGCGCCAAGGGCTTGGAGTTTCCAACTGTGTTTGTGGTGGGCTTGGAAGAGAATATCTTCCCCAGTCCGCTGAGCACCACCTCCAAGCGCGAGCTGGAAGAGGAGCGACGGTTGCTATACGTGGCCATCACACGTGCTGAGAAACACTGTATCCTTACCTGTGCCAAGAACCGCTGGCGCTACGGAAAGATGGAGTTCGACACGCCCAGCAGATTTGTGTACGATATCGATCCTAACCTTCTGAAGGTTGAGGAGGAGGTGGGCGGCGGACTGTTTGACACGCCTTCAAGGAAACCCTTTGGTGGCTATTCCGATGGGCGTCGCTGGCAGAATGCCAATCCTGTGGCTTCCCAGTTCAAGGCCGACCCCAAGCCGCGCATTGCCGGTCATCATGAGGATGCACCTACAGATCCGTTCTCTAATCGTTTCAAACGCACATTCACGGCGGCAGGAGGGAATCTCAGACGGGTATCCGATGTGGTGGGTAAGTCGTCTGGTGCTTCTGCTCCTGCAGGTGGAAAGGCACCGCTTGTCGAAGGAAACACCATCGAGCACGAGCGCTTTGGTGTGGGCACCGTTGTCAAGGTAGAGGGAACTGGTGAGAATACAAAAGCAACTGTCCAGTTCCGTCATGCGGGCACCAAACAGTTGCTGTTGAAATTTGCCAAATACAAGGTCATAGGGTAGGGCGCTCTATAACGCTTCGTCGTCAGGGCGCTCCAGCTTTTTCTTCAGCTTGGGAAGATGTTTCCTCTTCCTGAGCCATTCAGCCTTCCTGACCTCATAGTCCTCCTGATGTCGTTCCAGATAGTTATCTGCCATCACAAGGGTTATTTGTTCGAGAACTTACTGTAGATCACGCTGATGTGGATGTCGCCATTCACATTCTCGCTACCACCTACCAGTCGCAGACTGGTGGGTGACATGTCGTTCATCACCCTACTGATGGCGGTGCCACCGCTGGTAGTTGTCGTGGTATTCACCGTAACCGGCACGATCACCACCTTGTTCCAGTTGGGATGCTTGATGGTATAATCGCTGCCACCCTTTTTCTTTGTCTCCGCCATATGACGAATCAGGTTTGATATATTATCGAAGGTATAGCTGTCCTTGTATTTCTTGATCACCCTCTGACTATAGTAGCTACTACCGGTGCTGATAGACGTGTGGTCGCGCTCCTTTACATAAGTGGTGATGTTGTTCGGCAGACTGTTCTTCTCGAAGAAGGTGTACAGACTGTCTTTGGGAACCATGAGCAGATAGGTGGGCATGTTGAACTTGTAATCAGAGTCGCTCCAGTCTATCATCTTCGTCAGCGACAGACGGGCTGTGTTCAGCGTATCGTTCTCATGATTATTGATAATCTCGTCAACGGGGAGTGTAAGCTCAGTGAAGATACCTGCCGGACTCTTGATATAGGTACAGCTGTTATCGTTGGCCAGACGCTCAATCGACCGCTGGTCGTTGGTGATACGGGTGGTCTGCAGCACCTCTTCCGTTCCTGAGAAGGATGTTCTTCCCACTTCCTCATTACCGTCCTCATCCTTGATCTTGAAATAGACCACCATCCAGCTGATGTTCACATAAGCCATGGCACCTGTTCCGTCCTTGATCTTGACGTAGAAGCCCGGACATACATGATGCACAAACTGATACGAGTTCTTGAAATAGTTCGGGTTCTCGAAGTACTTACGCATCACATACGTACCGAAATTGTTGTATGTCTTACCGTCGCTGTCGGTATAAGGATCGTTCAGCGCAAGGTGTATGCTCGGAAGGAAATCGGCTGTGGTGCGCAAACTGTCGTCCACATTCTGGTCGGCCAGCGTGAACACCTTGTCAACCTTAATGCCATCCTCGCGGATATAACCGTTGGCAAAGGGATCGTAGTTCGAGTAATACATTTGGTTCTCTTCCAAGGGCTTCGCCATTTCATAGGCGGTGAGCTTCATGGTAGAGAGTGAATCACCAAAGAAATTGCTATAGTAGAGGTTGACAATACAGGAGTCGGCCACCACTTCGCCGTTGATTCTGCTCATGATACTGTCTTGCACGGGGAACGCCTTCGTGTCGATGGAGTTGAACTGCACCATGAAGTCGCCTGTTACATAAGCACCCGTCTCGGGATCCTTGATCCTGCCGAGATACCCCATAGCGTTGCGTGAAAGGACAGAATCGGCAATGATGGAGCGTGAAGTTACCCTAAAACTGTCTGTGGTAATCTTCAAAAAGTCCATGTTATCCGTGAGTGACGAACCGATCGTCTCTGTTGTCTCATCGCAGGATGTCAGTGCCATCACAAGCAGCACCAGTCCTGCCAGAAATCTTGCTTTCATTGAATCAAAATTATTATCCTTCAATCTCGTCGCCATACACCTCATCGTAGAACTGGTCGTACGGCTCACTGATATTCTCTTCGCCCGGATAGCGCATCACAGGCTTTCCTTTGTCGATGGCATACTGCACAAGCTTGGGATTTACATTGTTGCCAGCTTCCACCACACCATCCGAATAGTCGATGGCCAACTTGCTAAGCTCAGCAAAGTCGAACGGATCCTTATAGGCATCGAGCAGCTCCCTCTTGGCATCCTTGAATACGATGCAGTCCTTGAAGCGCTCACCCAGATCGTTCTTCAGTTCCTTACTGCAGAGCGATGTAATGACCTTCGTATTAGCAAACGACGGCTCCTCGTGATAAGCTGTCTTGATATACAGTGGAATCACGGCACTCATCCAACCCTGACAGTGGATGATATCGGGCACCCAGCGCAACTTCTTCACCGTCTCCAGTACGCCGCGGGCGAAGAAGATGGCACGCTCACCATTGTCACTATATTCCTCACCGTTCTCATCAGCCTCCATCTGTCGCTTGGTGAAATAGTCATCATTGTCGATGAAGTACACCTGAATGCGCGTCTGCGGAATCGAGGCTACCTTGATGATCAGCGGATGGTCGGTCTCATCGATGATCAGCATCATGCGTGAAAGACGGATTACTTCATGCAACTGACCGCGTCGTTCATTGATGTTTCCCCATTTGGGCATGAACGTGCGGATCTCATAGCCTTTCTCCTGAATGGCCTGAGGGAGGTTTCGTCCGAGCAGTGACAATTCACTATCGGGAACATACGGGGTTATCTCCTGGTTGATGAATAATACCTTCTTTGCCTTCATGATGATTTCATTTTTGATGTGCAAAGATACGAAAAAAAAATGATATATCCGTGACTTTTTGTTTCTTTAACGTCCAACCGCCCGATTCAGCCCTCCGAAAGTTTGTGTTCCTAATTGGATCCGTTTCTGAAACCTATGGTATTACGTTCCAATATCATAGGTATTGGAGCCTGAAAGCATAGGTATTGGAGCCTGAAAACATAGGTATCGCGATGCAAAACCTAACAATCCAATTTTTGAATTCACAAAACTGGTACAACATACACGGATTTCGCTGGAAACACCTTTAAATACAGGGGGAATAGGTATTTTCAACATACACGCAACATACACAAACATACACTATAGCCCCAATAACATACACAAAGGGTTCACTATAAAAATGAAAAATTGAAGAATTTAAGAATTGAAGAACTGAAGAATTGAAGAATTGAAGAATTGAAGAAGGAGACAGGAAATGGGCTGATTAAGCATAGAAACTATACTACTTGCGCTTAGAAACTATGGCACTTTCTCATAGCAACTAGGCTTCTTACTCGACATTCCCACGTTGGGAACAAATAACTCGTTTGTGAATCTCGCGTGTATGTTGCGTGTATGTTAAAGCCCTTATAGTGTATGTTGGTGTACCCTTAGTGTATGTTGATTTTAATAAAAAACCCTTTATTTATCGTGCTTTTCTGCATTTTGCGTGTATGTTCGTGCGTTTTCACTCTTTTTTTTACTATGTAGGCCTTTCTTAATAATAATGCTGCGACGACACTGGGGAACTATAGCCCATTAGGTACATCCGTTCCTTGAATGTCAGAAAGACCATTGCAGGGCTCTCAACCCTGCCAGTTTGTTTATATAAATATCGGCAGCAATTAACATCATTTAAGGGGCGTGGAATGAATATTTACAAAAAAGATACTATATTTGCACATCAAACTATTAATTAACTGAAAACAATCCCAAAACCTCGCGATGTGGAGGCTATTCCAATATAAATAATTAGATTTTCTTACACTTTTCCAATATAAATAATTAGACTTTCTTACACTTTTCCAGTGTATTATTAACACAAAGATAATATTTTTCCAAGATATGAAGAGGGCATTTTCGATAATTTGTTGTATTACTATGACCTTTTGGAATCATGTCAGAATGATCAAAATAAAAAGGCACGGGGTGCATGACCTCGTGCCTTTGAATAATGGTTCCTTATGAAAGGTTATTCGATGACAACAAGCGGGGTGTCTTCCATGACACTGTCGCCTACTTTCACCAGAACGGCAGTCACCTTTCCGCCCTTCTCGGCATCGAGGTTGTTGGCCATCTTCATGGCTTCGAGAACGACAACGGTATCGCCAGCGGCAACGGTGTCGCCAACGGCTACCTTCACATCGATGATGACACCCGGCAGTGGTGCCTTCAGGGCATTGGAGGTGTTGACAGGTCCGCTGGCAGCAGGGGCTGTAGCGGCAGCAGGAGCAGCCTGGGCAGCAGCACCGCCAGTCTTGACGACAACCTTCTTCTTCTCAGGCTCCGGCTCTTTCTCCATCTCTACCTTGTAATCCTCACCATTGACAGTTACGTTGGCGATGTTCTCGACAATGTCACCGATGGTGACTTGATACTCCGTCCCATTAATAATATACTTGTATTCTTTCATAATGCTTGTTTGTTTTAAGGATGTTGGGTCATGGTCAGCATGCGTGAAGCCCAATCTGTGTGGTGCTCCTTGATGGTGATGATGCCTGTTTCCTTATCGTGCACGTTGTTGCCTTGGAACTCATGCATGGCAAGAGCGATAGCGGCATACACTTCGTTATTGACTTTTCCCATAATGATTTGTTTTATTTCACCTGTTACATCGGAATGTTACCGTGCTTCTTAGCCGGCAGGCCCTGGCGCTTGGTGGCCAGCTGTGCCAGTGCACGACAGATGCGGAAGCGGGTGTTGCGCGGCTCAATCACGTCGTCGATGTAGCCATACTTGGCTGCCTGGTACGGATTAGCGAAGAGATCTGAATACTCCTCTTCCTTCTCGGCAATGAATGCACGTACATCCTCGCCAGCTTCCTTCTTGGCCTTGGCTTCCTTAGCATAGAGCACTGCAACGGCACCAGAGGCACCCATCACGGCAATCTCAGCATTCGGCCAAGCGTAGTTGACATCGGTGCGGAGCTGCTTACAGCCCATCACGATATGGCTACCACCATAGCTCTTACGCAAGGTAACGGTTACCTTAGGTACTGTGGCCTCACCGTAAGCATAGAGCAGCTGTGCTCCGTGCAGGATGACGGCGTTGTACTCCTGACCTGTTCCGGGAAGGAATCCAGGAACGTCAACAAGCGATACGATGGGGATATTGAAGGCATCGCAGAAGCGCACGAAACGGGCACCTTTACGACTGGCGTTCACGTCGAGCACACCAGCATAGCAAGAAGGCTGGTTAGCTACGATACCTACGCTCTGACCGTTGAAGCGGGCGAAACCTACGATGATGTTCTTGGCGAACTTAGGCTGAACCTCGAAGAATTCTCCGTTGTCCACCACGGCACCAATCACCTTGTACATGTCGTATGCCTGGTTTGGATCGTCGGGCAGAATCTCGTTGAGGCTGTCCTCCATACGGTTGATGGGGTCGTTGCACTCCTTCAGCGGAGCCTGCTCCATATTGTTGCTGGGGATATAGCTCAAGAGCGTCTTGATCATCTCGATAGCCTCTTCCTCGGTAGATGCGGTGAAATGTGTCACACCACTCTTGGTAGAGTGTACGCTGGCACCACCTAAGTGCTCTTGGTCAACATCCTCGCCAGTTACTGACTTCACCACCTTCGGACCGGTCAGGAACATGTATGATGTGTTCTCCATCATCAAGGTGAAGTCGGTGAGGGCAGGAGAATATACAGCACCACCTGCACAAGGACCGAAGATACCGCTGATCTGCGGGATTACACCTGATGCCAGGATATTACGCTCGAAGATCTCAGCGTAGCCACCTAAGGCGTTGATACCTTCCTGGATACGTGCACCACCAGAGTCGTTGATACCGATCACGGGAGCACCCATCTTCATACCGAGGTCCATCACCTTGCAGATCTTCTCTGCCATGGTCTCAGACAAAGAACCACCGTTTACGGTGAAATCCTGTGCGAAGACATATACCAACCGACCATCAATTGTTCCGCTACCGGCAACGACACCGTCGCCCAAGAACTGCTTCTTCTCCATACCGAAGTTGGTGCAGCGGTGAAGCTTGAACATGTCAACTTCCTCAAAACTTCCTTCGTCGAGCAGCATGTCAATACGCTCACGGGCAGTGTATTTACCACGTGCATGCTGTTTCTCGATGGCTTTCTCGCCACCGCCAAGGCGAGCCTGCTCACGCTTGGCGATAAGATTCTTGATCTTTTCTAATTGTTTGCTCATTGTTTTATGAATTGGACAAATTGCCTAAAAAGACTATTTGTGAAAATTAGTGCTCACAGAGTTCGGTCAGGATTCCGCAAGTAGATTTGGGGTGCAGGAAAGCGATGTTCAGGTTCTCGGCACCTTTACGAGGAGCTTGGTCGATGAGGCGTACGCCCTTCTCAGAGACTTCTGCCAAGGCATTAGCCACACCATCCTCAATGCAGAAAGCCACATGATGTACACCCTTGTTACCTTTGTCGAGCCATTTCTGGATAGTGCTCTCAGGAGATGTCGGCTCCAGGAGCTCAAGTTTTACCTCACCGCACTTCAAGAAGGCGGTCTTCACTTTCTGGTCTTCCACCGTTTCAATAGCATAACACTCCAGTCCCAGTACTTCCTTGAAGTACGGCAGAGCCTCTTCAATGCTCTGGACTGCAATTCCTAAATGTTCGATGTGTGAAATCTTCATGATGAATGAAATAATTAGCGTGAATAAAATAGTTGATGCAAAGGTACGTATTATTTTCCAATGCGCCAAATATGGATGCTTAATTATTCCAAAAATATAGTGCTAAAACTCTACGAGAACGCGCACATTGACCTGACGGCCAGTGAGATAGTTGGGTACGGCGTATTGCTGACTGGTTACATCGGTAATCCAATAGTACGAGTTCACGTTGTTGATGCCGAAGAGGTTCAGGCAATCGATACCCAGCCACACGTTCTTCACCCACTTACTGGCAGGCGTTGATGGTGTGGTGATGGGGTAGGGCGACTCGATATTGGACTGACCGACCAGACGATAGCTCATACCGATGTCGGCACGTTTGTAGGC
The DNA here is from genome assembly GCA_900314935.1 of uncultured Prevotella sp. GTDB lineage: Bacteria > Bacteroidota > Bacteroidia > Bacteroidales > Bacteroidaceae > Prevotella. The sequence continues at coordinate 17,401 of OMXE01000020.1, read as the reverse complement.
AGGTGCGCGGTAAGGCATCTTGTCGAGTCCTTTGTGCGGTGTACTGAACGGCAGACCGTCGGCAAAGGCCAGCTTCAGCGACATCTTCCAGCGGTCGGTTCCGGGGAAGTAATCGGTGAAGAACAGGTTCATGGCCCATCGCTGATCGGTGGGCAACGGAATCTGCTTACCGTTGATCTTCATCTTCGTGTCCATCAGCGAGAAGGTAAGCCACGAGTCGCTGCCCGGCACGAACTCACCATAGAGCTTCAGGTCGAGTCCCATGGCATGACCGCCGCATTGCTGACTGGCATCATAGACAATCTTCACATTGTTCACGGTGTAGGGCACGAGGTTGTTGAGCAGCTTATAGTAGGCTTCCGCCGTGAACTGGAAGGGACGGTCGAGCATCTTGAACCGCTGTTCGTAGGCGGCAATGAAATGGATAGACCGCTGACTCTTCACGCGTTCGTTCAAAGTGGCGTAGGTAATACCGTTAACGGTCGATGTATCACGCAGCTCCTTGAAGAACGGCGCCTGGTAATAGAGTCCGGTGGCAAAGCGCAGGGTGACATCGTGGTTGAAGGCAGGGATGATACCCAAAGAAAGACGCGGACTCACCAAACTCTCCCTGTTGAAGTTCCAATGCGAGAAACGCACACCGTAGTTCAAGGTGAACAGGGTATGCTCGCCAGGACTGGTAAAGCGGTAAGTGTCCTGCGCATATACCTCCAGTCGGTTGGCACGAAGCTCGTTCCTTGCATCGAGGGTATAGATCATGTTCAGGTCCTTACCCGTATGCGGAATACTATAGCCACTGGAGTCGCGCATCTCATATTCCCTTAACGACTCCTTTACCCGTTCAATCTTATAGGTAATACCTGTCTGCAGGTCGTGTTTCTTCACCTTCTGCTTCAACATCAGTTTGAAACTCTGCACATTGGCCTTCAGGTAGTTACGCGCATGTTCCATATAGGTTCCCACGCCCAGGTTTTCACTCGTCTCGGTCTGAGTAAGCCAGTACTGACCCTGAATATCATAGCGTTCCTGCTCATCGGTGTAGAACGTGGAGTATATCAGCGACAAATGGGTGTCGTTGGTAATATGACGGGTGATATTCAGAGTACCGAAATACGTGCGGAAGAGGTCCTTCTCCCATCCGTCGAAATAGACACGGAACGACTTCACGTTCTCCATGGTACCGAACTTCGTCTCACGATCCTCAGGGTCGAACTGATAATGGTTATCGGCGATATCACCAATCAGCTCAATGCTCCACCGCTGGTTGGGCTGGTAGGTGAGGTAGGTCTGGTAATCCAGAAAGTTCGGCTGGTATTCACCCTTCGTCTCCATTGTTCCCAACAGGTAACGGGTGGTTTTGTATCGCAGTCCGTTGCTCCATGTCAGCTTCTTGTTGGCAAAGCCCACGAAGGCGCTGGCGCCCAGCAGACTGGCTGATGCGGTGGCTTCGAACTTCTTAGGACGCTTGTATTGGATGTCGAGGGCCGATGACATCTTATCACCGTATTTTGCCTCGAAACCACCTGTGGAGAACCCGATCTTCTCCACCATGTCGGGGTTGATGACCGAGAGACCTTCCTGCTGACCGCTGCGTACCAGGAAGGGGCGGTACACCTCTACATTATTGATATATACAGAGTTCTCATCGAACGAACCTCCGCGAACATTATATTGACTCGACAATTCACTGTGCGTACTCACGCCCGCTTGTCCCTGAATCATCTCTTCCACGGCATTACCTGTGGCCGACGGGGCGTTCTGGATATCCTTCTTGTCCAACTGCTGGGTACTGCCGGTCTGTCTGATTCTTTCCGTCACCACCACTTCGCCCAGCTCCTTACTCTCGTCGAACAACTGGATTTGCAACGTCTGCTTTCCTTGCGGTCGGCGCAACACACGCGTCTTGGTCTTGTAACCAATCATGGAGAACTTAACCTCCACGCTGTCAGCACTCTGCAGCGTCATACTGAATTCTCCCTTCAGGTTCGTCATGGCCACCTTTCCCTGTTTCCATACCGACACGGTGGCCAACTCTACAGGGTTGTTGTCCTGGTCGGTCACCTTACCTTGCAGCGTAAAACTCTGTGCCTGCACACCGAGCGTTGTCAGGAGCAGACACATCAGGATGAAGCCAATTCTTCGTATCATCATAGACAATAACGCACCTTTCCACGATTTTATTGTGCAGACCCCTTGGAATGAATGATTATACCGTCGTTCGTAACAATATCAAAAGAAATAGAAACAATATGAAAATTAGTTTTGCGCTGAATTGATTACCTTTGCACAAAAATCCAAAACTTACTTACAAAATGAAAAGAAAATCTATGTTGTTCCTGTTGCTGCTGACTGTGATGACACTCAGCGCGCAGAATCCTTACCTCCCTTTGTGGGAGCATGTGCCTGATGGCGAACCCCGTGTTTTTGAAGATCCGGACAACCCCGGAAAGTTCCGTGCCTATATCATCGGCTCGCACGATGTGAACTACTCTGCCTACTGCGGTCCTGACATCCGAATGTGGTCGGCTCCTGTAGAAGACTTGAGTAAGTGGCGCGACGAGGGTCCTATCTTTACCTATTATATAGATGGACAGTGGGACACGATGTATGCTCCTGATCTGGTGGAGGTGAAGGATAAGAAAACCGGTAAAAAAACTTACTATCTTTATCCGCATTCACGCGGATGGCGCCGCACTCCGATGGTTTGCAAGGGCGACCGCCCCAATGGACCCTTTACACCGATTAACCTCACAGAGGATGGTCGTCAGTGTGTTCCCGGTTCGTTGATCGACTTCGACCCGTCGGTGTTCATCGAGAACATCACCGATAAGAAGGATAAGGACTACGATATCGGTTTCCGTGCCTATGTGTTCTATGGCTTCCAGCACTCTACAGCCGTTGAGCTCGATCAGAATACCATGTATTCACAGCGTGCGGGAACAGAGGCTATCGATCCGTTCATCCCTGCCAGCAGTGCCGACGGAAGGTTGCTCGACAAGGCAGGAAGTGAATATAAGGCACTCTATGAAGGACAAGATCCGCTCGACTTCAATTTCTTCGAGGCTTCTTCCATCCGTCAGGTGGGTAACAAATATGTCATGGTGTTCTCAGGCTACAGCGGTAAGGAATACGGTTTAGGTAATACCAACTCAGCCCTTCGCTATGCCTATGGTGATTCACCCTTAGGACCGTGGCGTTCAGGTGGCGTGCTGGTCGATTCCCGTGGTGTGGTGCTGAACGAGGATGGCTCGAAGCTCATCACCACCAATTTCGCTCATAACACCCATGGCTCACTGCAGGAGATCAACGGTCAGTGGTATGTATTCTATCACCGTCCGCCGCGTGGCTTCGGTAATGCCCGTCAAACCATGGTGGCTCCTGTGAAGATCACATGGGACAAGAAGCCAGTGGCCGAGGGCGGTAAAGTTCGCATCACCGGCTATGATCCTTTCGTAAAGAACAACGAATGGACAGCTAAGGCTTCCGACGGTAATGAATATACTGGTGCTGAGGTAACCAGTGAGGGCTTCCAGATCTTCGGTCTGCCTCCCTATAACTACTATAGTGCCGGCTACGCCTGCTTTGTGTATGGTCCGGGTTCTAACGACTGGATGCAGGACAATCACGATGTATGGAACAACTCGATGGATCTCGCCGGTATTCAGAACGGCGGTATCATCGGCTTCAAGTACTTCGGTTTCGGTGGATTGGCTAAGGACACCAAGGGCGTGAAGGCTTTCGAGGGTATTAAGAAGGGTGATAAGCCAGTTCTGAACCTGAATCTGACACCCACTGTCAAGGATAACTTCAAGATTCACATTCTTCTCGATGATCCATGGAAGGGTAAGAAGATTGGTACACTTGATGTGACGGGAAATCCAGCTCAGCAAGAAGGATACTACAGTATTACTGTTCCTGATGTTGAAGGACTGAAGGGTAAGCACGCAATCTATCTCGTTGTTGAAGGTCCAGATGTTCAGCAGCCCCAGCAAGGTCGTCCGCAGTTTGGTGGCCGTCGTCCGCAAGGTCCGCAGCGTCCTCAGGGATTGTTCGACCTCCACGGCATCAGCTTCTCTAAGTCTGTTCCAGAGACAAGCCCCAAGGTACCGCAGGTTACTATCACTGCCGACGGTAAGGCGTTGAGTATTCCTTCAACACCAGTACGTTTCAACGCCCAGAACGGCTATGCTGAGCAGAACCGCTATCAGGTGTATGGTCCGCTGAAGAACAACAGTAAGCTCACCGCCACATCCGATGTGCCTGGTGTGAAGTTCGACATCAGTCCTATCGTTGAAGGTCGTGCCACCATCAAGGCCACCTACAACGGTCAGACAAAGATATTCTTGATTAACTAGATGATTTGAAGATTAGAGGTGAGAGGATTAGAAGGTTAGAGATATCTATCATGTACTGTATCTCAGTATGTATTCTCTAAACTTCTAATCCTCTCACCTCTAATTCTCTAAAAACTAAACTGACAAATACTTCCCCTGAATAAACCTCAGCTCCTGTTCCAGCATCTCAAGTTTCGGCATGGGGCATCCAGCCTTCTTGGCTTCTTGGATAGGACGGGTATAAAGGTAGTCGATTTCCATCGGACGATGGAAGTCGGCATCGAGTTTCATACTGGGTTTATAGGGTGTCATGGCCTTTGTCATGGCAATCATCTTCTCCACGAAGGCTTCATCCACATGCTCCACACCCAAGGCTCTTGATGCTGCCACCACCTCCATCATCTGGTCGCGTATCAGCTGTTCGGTGGCGGGGTTGTCAAGCAGCTTGTTGGTGGTGGTGTCAAGGGCAACGGTCATTCCATTGAACGGCATGTTCCACACAGCCTTCTTCCAGCGGGCTTCCTCATATTCCACCTCGTTAGCCTCAATCTCTGCGTTACGGAAATCTGTCAGCAGCTTTGCAAACAGTTCCTTGTCCTTCACGGAGTAGTTTCCTAAGTTGATGCTACCGTAGCACTGATGGTCTATATGACCGGGTCCTACCTTTCCTGAGCAGATGAAAGCCAGTCCTGCCACAATCTGCAGGGTGGGGAAGAGCGCCTGCAGATCAGCCTCCAATCCGATACCGTTCTGAATCAGCACCACTACGGTATTCTCATGAATCATCGGTGGCAGCAGGTTGCGCAGCAGGTGTTCGTTAGTGGATTTCAAACACACCAGAATCACATCGCAAGGAGGAATATCCGCCGTTGTCTGATAGGCATTCACCTGATCCAGATGGAAACTGCCGTCGCAGGAATCCACCTGCAATCCATTCTCTTTTACGTATTCATAATCGGTGTGCAGCAGGAAGTGAACCTCATTTCCCGCTTTTGCCAGCTTACCGCCATAATAACCGCCAATGGCACCCGTGCCAATAATCGCATATTTCATATCACTTCATTTTTTCCGTTGCAAAGGTAAGAATTCATTCGTAAAGTAACAAAAAACTTCTGAAATATTTGGCGGTTCGGGAAAAAACCACTACCTTTGCATCCGATTTGGAGAAATCGTCGGCTAAATCAGGCTTCGCCTCAGCAAAGAACAGTCTTTGCGTTCGGCTTGCACTGATTTTGTCACCGCTTTTCCGACCAAGAGCCAGTCACTGACTGAAGGAGAGATGGTAGAGTGGTCGATTACAACGGTCTTGAAAACCGTCGTGCTGAGAGGCACCGGGGGTTCGAATCCCTCTCTCTCCGCAACAAAGAGGCATCAGAGTTTTCTGATGCCTTTTTTTGTTGTGGCTGCGAACCGGGTTCTCACGTTCTTTCAGTCGCTTCACTTTGTGAAAGCGCCCCTTCGGGTCGAGCGCGAATCCCTCTCTGGGAGCGTATGGGATCGGCGTAGCCAATTCCTCTCTCGCGGCCAAAAATAACGCTTCCACGCTTGATGCCTAGCATCAGCGTGGAAGCGTTGTCATTGTGTAGATGTTGTCCTACTTTGGAAGGTTATTCTTCTTCATTCTCATTTTCAGCCCATAGGTCCCCCCATGTATATTCATCTTCTGGGAAATCGGAAAAGACAATGAAGTTCTCCTTGCCCAAATCCTCACCTGGTTCTTCGGGGTCATAAAGGGTAATGGTGTTAGCCACCAAATCGTTTTCCACATTGTAGAGCAATACCTCCAGGCGAGGCGCAACATATATCTTTTCTCCCATCTCTTTATACATTCTTATTGGTTTTACTTCCGATTGTTAATCACCTTCTTACCGTTCACGATGATTACACCGTTGTAATTCTTGTCAACACGCTGGCCGTTCAGGTTGTAAACCTGACCTTCTGTCCATGTATGGTTGTTAGCACCCTGGATATTGGTAGCGATGCCATCGATGATTCCGTCGTAGAAGAGTTCGGTGAGATCCTTTGCCTGATGTTGTTGTGACAGGAGCAGATAGCTCTTTCCTTTGCCGAAGGTGAAGCCTTTATCCTTCTTCTGGAAGCCAACCTTATTCTGAACAGTCGAGTAGAACAGGCCGTAGTAAACATTTCCATCTTCAGGTACGGTGAACGGTGCTTTAGCAGTTGGCTTAAGCAGGTTACCAGAAACGTCGTTGGGTGTAACATCTGCGCAGGCAACAGGAATTATATGTGAACCTTCTGGACCTTCGATGACGAGGCCTGTCTCTGCTGGAACCTTGAACACCTGCTTCTTCATGAACTTGCTGCCGTTCTTCTCGGTCACGATGTAAGCTTTAACATCGGTTAGACCAGTGAAGTCGAGCGGCTTTGTACTGCTGAACGAAACGGCTCCACGTTGACCAATGGTAACCTGAGGTTTCATGATAGCGTTAATGCAGAGACTTATGCATTCGGAATCGGTGTTGGGGACGGGAACGGTGAAGGGGATGGTGGCACCGTCAATGGTTGACGTCACTTCTACTCCATCGGTTGTCGTCTTAATTTCCCATCCTGTCACTGCGAGATTCCTTTCGACCTCGGTATTACCTTCGAGGGTAATCTCGCGACCTTCAAACAACTTGCCGTCGAACACACCCTTGGTGAGCTTAATGTCGTTGACGAGCACTTCGTTAGGCATGTCGGTGGCGTCCACGTCCTGGTTGATGGTGACGGGAATGGCTGTTCCGAGCCCCCATTGGGCGCTCATGTACTGCAGGAAGTAATCAGGACGGCCTTCTACCCAACTCCTGGCAGCGTCGAATTTTTCGTTAATATCCTGACGGTTGTCGGGAGTCCACCAGACGCTGTCTGGATCTTGTTGATTATCTCACCAGTTCCTCTACTATTCATAAAGTCACCCATATAAACACAACTCTTGTCGATGAACATGTTTTTGATGTCCGTGTTCTCCATCATGTTGCGGAATAGAAGGGTGGCTGTTGGAGAGAAAGCCCAAGAGTTACTAGCAGGAGTACCATCAGGATTAGTTGGATTATATATCCAGTGAATGGTATTGAATGAATTCTGGGTTTCATCCCATCCGTAGAGTCCAAGTCCGTAGTCGGCATCCTTGGCGATGAAGCGCCATCTCAGGGGTAGACCTGATTTTTTCTTGGTGGGTCGCCAGAACACGATATTGTTGCCGGGGAAGTCGATGTTGCCATAGAAGAGGTTCATGATCATGATGTTCAGGTATTCGCTGACATCCATCCATTTCTCGTAACCTTCCAGGGTGTAATCATCCGAGGTGTATTTATGATCTTTGTCCTCCTTGCTGTAGAAGTCCCAGAAATCGTCGTAAAAGTCCATGGTACCTTCCTTCAGTTCCTCGATATATTGATCTTTACCATCCACTTTTTCATGTCCAATCTCAATCATGTCGATGTCCTCAATGGCCTTGCCATCGGTATCCTTATAGTTGCTGTAGATGTTGTCCTCGTTCGAGCGCTCGCGGATATTGAGCATACCCATGTACACACCATTGATATAGAGCACAGCCGGCCTGCCAGCCTGCCAGTCGAGGTCGGTATTCTCTCCCATCGTACGCTGGATGATGAGGTCGCGGAAGTACAGTTCACCGAAGTCGTTACCGCCATCGCGGAGAGAGAACGACTTAAACTCGGTTACGCCAGGTTTCTGGTCGGGGAAGAACTCGTATGAGAAACGCTTTTTGTTGGGGTCGGGGTCAAAACGCTTATTGGTATAGATGGCCATTGACTTGAGGGCATTCGCACGTGACTGTCCACCTTGAATACGGGTCTCGCCAAGCTGGTTGAAGATGATCTTCGAACCCTCACCCTCGCTGACGAACATCTCGATATTGATGGGACGACGCCAGTCTACCTTGTTTGTCTTGTTTTTGTTGTTGGTAAAGATACCAATATCGTTACTGTTCAGATAGCGGTCTTTTGTCAGGATGGAGATGATGGGAATCGTCATGGTCCTTGGATGGAAGATGTACGAATGGGCGGTGCTGACGGGTGAGAGCCAGCCGTTGCAGAACACCTTGGCACGAATCACCTTAGTACGATTATTATTGGTATTGGTGGTTTTGATGTGGATGGGTGCCGTATACTCTGTACTTGTCGCTGTGGGCTCGCTGCCGTCCATAGTGTAGCGGATTTTAGCATCCGTGGGGGCACCTTCGGGCAGACTCAGCTTGAGATCGAATTCGAAGGCTGTCTTGCTCACGAAGCCTTTTTTGCTGAATACAGGAGCACCCAGTATTTGGGTGGCAGCTACAACACCTCCTGAGTTCGGTTCTCCTGGTGTGGGGGTCAGTTCGTAGCCCCATATATCGCCATCGTCCGTCGTCTTGCGGCCGTAAGCCACGTCGGGGGCTGGCATTACAGGAATGCCTACAACACTGCTAACAATCGCGCTGCCCTGGAAAAGATAGAGGTTACCTACCTTGTCCGACTCCAAACGGAAGGATGTGTGCAGACCTTTCTCTTCCTTGTCGCAGTAGATGATTACATAGCCACCAGCAAGAACCGTTTTGTTGGGCAACTGCCATGACTTCGAGCCATCGGCTTGGGTACCAATCTTGTAATCCTTGAGGTTGACAGCAGTGCTTCCGCTGTTATATAATTCCACCCACGAATCAGGGAATTCATGAATATCGTCCATGATGCATTCGACGTTCGACTGCATCAGTTCGTTTATTACGAGTTGCGCGTTGGCTGATATTGCGGTTACGACCAGCAGCATAGCAGCAGTAAAAAGCCTTTTCATGTTAATTGTTTTTTACGGTTGTTACTTATGTTGATTGTACGTATATTATTATACGGGTACAAATATAAGAAAAAAAATTTAAATAAATAGCTTTGAACGTAATTTTTTTAGTAAATACGTGGTATATTGTTTTTTAAGGCTGCAAAGGTACAACAAAAAAGGGGTGGACCCAAGAGTCCACCCCATAAATAATGTTAAAGTCTCCTTTTGTTCGACTATTTCAAATACTCATCATCGCGCACCAGCACCTTCTCGATCTTGCCTACATACATCGTGTGGTAGTCGCCTTGCGGGTAGCACTTGTCGATGGTTTCCTGATAGATGATGCCGCTCTGCTGTATCTCGGCTGCATATACCTTCTTGCATACGAGCACTAACTTTGCCTGCTCGAAATAGACCGAATTATCGGCATAGACAGGAGTAAGTCCTGCCTTGGCAATCTTATTCTCATCGCGTCCTGACGTGCTCCCCAGATAAGCCATCTGCTTCTTGAACGACTTGTCCATCACACAGAGGGTGAAATACGACTGTTTATCTACGAACTCCTTTGTGTAGCGCGATTCGCGAATATATACTACTGCCGATGGGTCGTTGTTCCCCCACAGACATCCCAGATGTCCCCACGAGGCCGTCATGGTGTTACAGCTTTGTTCGTCACCAGCCGTTATCAGCATCCATTCACCACCAATAAGGTTGAACGGATTGAACTTCAAGTCCTTGTAATTAATCTCTTTCATTGTCATTTATTATTTTATAGGCATAAACCATTTCTTCTTGGTTCCGTTACTATATCTCACAATGTAGATACCAGGATGGTGGGGCGGGGCAGACAGGAGTCTGCCGTCGATGTCGTACCATCCCACGATGTTCGCATCATCTCCACCTATTTCCATCACCCCTGTTTCATCATTCTTCATAAAATCGAACGACACGTTCCCGTTGTCATCAATCTCGATATTCGTGATGGCCTTGCCCATCAGTTCCTTTCCTTCGGCGTTGGCGGTAAAGAGCGTAGCGGCAGGATCCGAATCGTCAGTAAGACGGGCATTGGTTATTCCCGTTTCGATATTGTAGTAGGGGTATGCCGATGTACTCAGGTAGCTGCTTCGCATCCAGTTCTCCATGGTCCACTTGCTTGATGACTTGCCATCGTTTTTCGGATCCCAGTCTTGATAGTTCTTTCCATCAGCATGGAACAAGTCGTAACGGAAGTGGCTGTCGGATATGTTCACACTGTTGCCCATCCAAGACTTCTCTTCGTAATCCACATGGAAGATAAGGAGTCCATTGCCCGGACAGCCATAATCCCATCCTTTCTGCCTGCGGTTCTCCAACAGATAGAACTCGTCGCTGTTTCCCGAACTGCGAATGATATAGGTATCGCCGCCATCGCTCAACGGTTTCATTTCCTTGATGGTTGTAGGCTCAGTAAGCTCCACAGGAGTAGCCCATCCCAGGTACATCTTCTCCATGGCCGAGAGGTTCGGCGGGCACCATCCTTTGTTCGTATAGTTACCGCCGTCCATGAGGTCCCACTCATCCACTGCCGAGAAAGCGGTTGCGTTAAGAAGTGGATAGATGTCGGGCAGTCCCAGGGAGTGGCAGAACTCATGAATGATGGTACCGATGCCGCACAGGGAATTGTCTTTCCACAGTTCACAGCTGATAGAAGTGTTGCTTGTTGTGATTCCCCCCGGCAGCTCAATACTAGGGACTCCTCCTGTGTTAGGCCAGATATAGCCCGACACCACATTACCCGTATAGCTGGCAAGCACAAATATCACCTGATCAACCTCGTTATCCCCATCCCAGTCGTATATGGAGAAGTCGGTCTGCTCTGTCTCACGCAGTATCTTGAGGGCCTCCCTGATATCATTATTGCCGTAAATCGACGATTTATGTCCACCTGCCTGACTACTTACCTTTACCGGTCCGTAGATGTCGAACTGTAGGTTGCAGCGGCCTCCCGACTGCTCGCGGAAATAGTCGGCCACGCATCCCTTTCCCATACCCTCGTTGTAACCCTCTTCGTTGAAGATACGGTTGTAGTAGGCTGCAGGATCGGCCATGGAGAAATCCGCATCACTGAACGATACGAGAACCACAGGCTGCCGATAGATTTTCTGGAAGGAAAAATCAATCGGAGCGGGCAATTGGTAATAATTGCCTGCCCTCGTCTCCATCGTGCCATGCACACAGCCAACGCGCTGTGCCCAGATGTTTGTTGTTGACATGATGGCGACTATGACTATCAATAGAATCCTCTTCATGTGCACACTTTTTATTGAGCAAAGATACTACTTTTTTTGAAATTTTGCATATTATTGTTGCTATATTTTGCCGATTTCACTATATTTGCAATCCAAATAGTACAAATCAAGTAGAACGGTCGTGACAACAGAACAGTATCTGGAACAACCCTATTGGGTGATAGACATCCTGCCCAAGCAAGTGCCGGCAAACAGTGGCGGTCAGTATTTCAGCATCGAGGAATACTACCGTTCGCATCCTCGCATCGACGCTGTTTACAGCAAGTTCACTGATATCCTACTGAAGCTGAACTGCTACGAGGAGATGGCTTTCAGCAGCGATGGGGAAGAATGGACTACGAATCCTGCTCCTGCAGACATTGAGACGATGGTTACTCAGTGCCTGTCGAGCAAGACCATGCTCTATATCCTCCTCCCATCGGCAGACGCACTCATCACCATCAGCAGCGACGACACGTATATGACCGTCTATCATCCCAACGAGGAAACCATCGGTATGCTTACTGCCCTCGCTGCATCTGTCGGACTGTTCTTTTGGCAACCTTGAAACTCCTTTTGAATATGATTAAGAAACTCTTGCAGAACCTGTTGAGCAGTCCGCGCCGCTTCCCAGTGGAACTGGCCTTGGGCATTGTGTTTTTCATCATCGCAGTATGGGATAGCAGTACCTCGGCGTATAATCCCCTGACCAAGCAGATTGAAAGTGCCATCAACGCTGATATCCTGTTCCTGTTCGTCCCGCTCATCACACTCACCTTCTGGCTCCATCGCGTCAACCGATGGGCCTACTACGCCTCGTTCTTCCTTTTCCTGCCCCTGATGATGCTCAATCTGAAACCGTTCCTGTGGACGTTCGCTTTCGGATTCACCTATGCGTTGGCAGCCATCCTGCTCATCGTGGGACATAAGCGCATGGACAACCGCTCTTTTGCGGCCCATGCCCTCCATGTAGCCACGCAGCTGTTCTTCGGATTAGTCATTGCCGGCGTACTCTATCTGGCCGTATTGGCCATCACGGCCTCCTTCCTCTATATCTTCGGTATCAAAGAGCCCCCGCGCCTCTTCCAGTATATCTTCCAGTTCATCGCCTTTGTGGTGACGCCGCAGGTGTGCTGCACCCTTATCCGTCAGGATGAAGACAAGGTGGAGGAGCCTTTCAAGATACTCCGTCTCATCCTGAACTTCATCCTCTCGCCGGCCATCATCATCTACACCGTCATCCTCTATACCTATTTTATTAAGATTGCCTTTGCGTGGGATCTGCCCAAGGGCGGTGTGGCATGGCTGGTCATGGCATTCATCACTGTGGCTTTGGTGGGCCGTGTGGCACAATCCGTACTCAGTCAGCGGTACTACGACTGGTTCTATCGTCATTTCACGCTCATAGCCATTCCTCCGCTCATCATGTACTGGATAGGCTCCCTCTACCGCATCCGTCTGTACAGCTTCACCGAGAGTCGTTTCTACCTCATGGTGGCTGGTGTGTTGATGACCCTCTTTGTGTTCATGCTCATCAGTAAGCGTACGCGTAAGTACCAGCTCATGGCGCTCATCTGCGCAGCGGCCATCATCCTCTTCACCTATATCCCAGGCATCTCCGCCAAGAGCGTCGGTCTGCGTTGTCAGCAGCAGCGTCTCACGCAGCTCATCAGCGAACTCAAGCTTGTCAATGCCCAGACGGGTAAGCTCTACGACAAACTCAACTTGGAGAAGATCAGGCGCGACAGTCTGCTGAGCGAGCGCTACAGTGATGCCTCCAGCGTCATCGACTATGTGCGCAGTGGGGTAGGCACCAAGGCGTTCGAGGCGCAATACGGCAAATGGCCGTACTCAGATTTTCAGTTCTACTATGAAAAAAATCAGAAGACTGTAGCAACCGACCATTGGTATATCAGGAAGGAACCTGTTGATCTGGGCGAGTATGATATCCTGCTCATGGCCGACGATTATCAGTGTAGCTATTGGGACCAGCGGGTGGTCATTTCCCACAACGATGATGTGGTGCTCGATTATCCCATCAGGAAAGTTGTCCGTAGCGACAAGTCGCTCCTCGATCAACCAGCGAAGCTGCTCACTTACCGCAACGACTCGCTGTTGCTGGTGCTCGAAGGCATCTGCATCGAGGATACCATCGTTTCTGATGTCAGGACCTACAGCTTCCAGCTATTTAAAAAACGAACCATCAATACGCATTAAAAAACGAACCATCAATGCAAATTGATGGTTCGTTCCTTTTCATGATTTATCTAAAGGTTTGATTATTTGAAAATCAGCTGGGCGAAGTTGTACAGACCGTATTTCCAAACCACGAAGTTATGACCCTCGTTGGGATAGTTGATGAGGGTGCAAGGAATACCGTTCTCGTCGCAGAACGCCTTCAACTGCGCACTGTTGTTCATCAAGCCGTCGGCACCACCGCAAACCATCCACAGCAGCTTGTTCTCCTTCTTTACCTTCTCCACATCAGGAATAAGCTGTGCGGCACGCTGCGTGTTGGGAGCTGAAGAGAATCCGCCCACAAAGGCGAACACATCCATATGACCCAGTCCGAAGTTCAACGACTGTCCGCCACCCATCGACAAACCGGCAATGGCGCGGTGCTCCCTGTCGGCATATACGCTGAAGTTCTTCTCGATGTAAGGAATCAGACTGCCGATGAGGTCTTTGTCGAAATCGCCGAAGGCCCTGAACGAACCCATACCGCCTGCACGCGAGTCATCCTTCTGTGCGCGTCCGTTAGGCATCACCACAATCATGTCGGCCACCTTCCCGTCGGCATAGAGGTTGTCCATGATGATGTTGGGCACACCGCCATCCTTATACCATTCGTTCTCGTCGCCACCAATGCCATGCAGCAGGTAGAGCACGCTGTACTTCTTCTTGGCGTCATACTTAGGAGGCAGATAGACGTTTGCCTTACGGGTTGTACCTACCGATTCCGACTGGTACTCAATGAGTTTCACCGTACCTTTTGCGATTCCTGCACGCTCCTGGTCGAAACCCTCTGGAGCAGGCTTGTACTCATTGAATTTCACATCGATGTTCTGCCGATTGCCAAACATAGGGATGTTAGGCTCCTGCGCATTAGCGGTCATCAAAGAGATGGAGAGCAATGCAGCTAAATAGATTTTCTTCATTTGTTTAATACAGATTGATTAATAATTAGATGATAATATAGTTCTCATTAAATTGTCTTACTTCCGTTTAGGACTTATACGTTTACTCAGGGCAAAGATAGGAACTTTTTCTGGAATTTCCAAACGAATATTCGTTTATTATGGCAACGATATACTTTTTTTTTATATCTTTGCAACGAAGTAAAAAACAACTGGCGCATTGAGCTAATCTTGCGCCACCGCACCCCCGCGCCCCCGCGCCACCGAAAAAATTCAAAATCATGAAAAGAATCATCCCATTCATCGCCCTGGCAACCCTGTTGGTAACAGGCTGCAAGACACAACAAGAGATTGTAAACCTGCAAAGAACAACCGCATTACCCTCGGTGGTGGCGGCAGTAGATTCTTTTGAGTACGCCACGAAGACACGACCGGTGAAGCCCGATTCCATCTCCCTTCACAGCATCATGATCCTGAAGCACGGTAGGGTGGTGTTCGAGAAATGGTTCAACGGACAGTTTGCCGAGAAACCCCATGCCATGCACTCAGTCAGTAAGACATTCACTGCAACGGCCGTAGGACTCGCCATCAGCGAGGGGAAGCTCAACCTTTCCGACCCCGTGGTGAAGTTCTTCCCCGACAAGCTGCCGGCACAGCCCAGCGAGAACCTGAAGGCCATGACCGTTCGCGACTTGCTCACCATGACTTGCGGTCACGACACGGAGTGTAACCGCCGTGGGCAGTCCGACTGGGCGAAGGCGTTCCTGGCATGGCCCGTGTTACACAAGCCCGGCGAATATTACATGTATAACTCCATGGGCACCTATATGCTGGCGGAGATCGTACAGAAGGTGACGGGTGAGAAGCTCATCGACTACCTCGATACCCGTCTGTTCAAGCCCCTGCATATCGTCCGCCCCCAGTGGGATGAGAGTCCGCAGGGCGTGAACTGTGGCGGATGGGGCTTATATCTCAAGACCGAGGATATGGCCAAGATGGGCCAGCTGTTCCTGCAGAAAGGCAAGTGGAACGGCAAGCAGATTGTTCCTGCCGCATGGCTCAAGGAGATGTCGAGCTATCAGGTACCTTCAGCCCCCTCCGGCACACGCTTCGAGGATCTGGAGAAGGTCGGTCTGAACAAGAGCAACAACGAATGGGTGCAGGGCTATGGCTACCAGATGTGGATGTGCCGCCACAATGCCTACCGTGCCGATGGCTTTGCCGGACAGTATATCATGGTCTTCCCCGATCGTGATGCCGTATTGGTGCTCACCACCTCCTCCTCGCTCTACCAGCCCTACATGGACATCATCTGGCAGTACCTCCTGCCCATCCTGTAACACCCCGCTCGTTCCACGAGGTGATATAGAACCCCATCCCTATATTTGCAGAAACTAATAACAACGAGTAATAACTAAAAACTACAAGCTTATGTTCCGGAAAACATTACGAGACCGTAACCAGCATGTCCTTGGTTACATCGATACAGAGTTAAGCGGCCGCCAGTGCCTGCGCGACAGTAACAACCACGTCCTCGGCTATTACGAGCCCAGCCGCGATCAGACCGTAGATTCCAACTACCACGTCATTGGGAACGGCAATCTGCTCACTACACTCCTATAACATACAAAAGTATCTTCATACTTCTTCCTTGTCACTTTCGTCTTTTATCCTCTTGCGCGTTTCCCTTCGCGCCTCTTTCCATTTCGGAAAGTATTTGTCCATGAGCGCATGGAAACGGGCATTATGACTGGGTTCTAACAGATGACACAGTTCGTGAACCACCACATGTTCCACACACCAATCCGGTAACAGCAACAGGTAGGTGGAAAAGCGAATGCTGTGATCCTTCACATTGCACACGCCCCATCGCGACTTCATCGGTTTGAAACTGATGGCCGACGGTCTGACACCCATCACCGCTGCATAACGTTCTATCAAAGGCACAACCAACGCTCTGGTCTTTTCCGCCGCCTCAGTTTTTTGAGCCTTTGTAGCCAACGGCAGCTGATTATAGAACGCCGCTTGCAGTTCCTGTCGTTCAGCCACCTTCTTTCTTGTCTCAACGATCCATTCCTGATGCTTGATAATGAAAGCCTCTACCTCCTTTTTCGACATACCGAAAGGAGCCGACACATGAACATCGCCATTCTTCACGATGCGCATCGACAGTCTGCTTGTCCGTCTGTATGTCAATTCTATAGCCACAGATTGTTCTTTTGTCTAAATCTTTAATCTTTAATCTTTAATCTTTAATCTTTAATGTAATAATCAGTTCTTCTATCGTACAGCAAACCTTATCAAACAGCTTATACATTAGTTCCGGTTCCTGCTTCTCAGGGATATAGGCGATGGTGAGCTTCCCCTTCCCTGCGAACCATCCCGCTTCCGTATGAGCGCTGCGGCCACAAGGTAGTACCAATACGCACACATCGCATCCCTCCATCGCCTCGATGTCGTTATGGAACTGCCGTTCCGCTTTCGGGTGGTTCAGC
Source organism: uncultured Prevotella sp. (assembly GCA_900314935.1). Taxonomy (GTDB): domain Bacteria; phylum Bacteroidota; class Bacteroidia; order Bacteroidales; family Bacteroidaceae; genus Prevotella. Next base: position 395 of record OMXE01000020.1, on the reverse strand, counting down.
ATCTCGCGGTACTGCTGTGGTGTCCACTCCATGTAATCCTCACTCACGCTGCTCCACTTAAACCCAGGGTCACCCGATGGAGGATTGCGGAAGTCATAGACATCATGTCCTGCCTCCCTTAACCTGGCCACCACTTCAGGATAGAAAGTGTTGCGCCAGCTGCTTGCTACGTAGATCTTGCGAGGAGTAAGTTTATCCATACAATTTACATTAAAGATTAAATATTAAACATTAAATCTTTGGTTCTTTGGTCTTAAATATATGTTGGATTTCATCCTACCTTTTGAATTCTATTCTTCCTCTGTCACTTTAACTTTGCAGCTGAATACCAAGAGTCTTAAGAACTCTTAAATATAAAACGTTAAATACTACAATTATAGATGCTAAGAATATCA
>OMXE01000024.1 GCA_900314935.1 uncultured Prevotella sp. | reverse complement strand
GAGCGGGAGTTGCGCTGGTTGTCGTAGTAGAACGTCAGCGTGGTGTTCGACTCTGTATAACACGCATAGGCTAAGATACCTTTAGCAGTGAAGTAGCCGGGATTGTTAGATCCACCATCGATGTGGGCGTAGGTCTTGTCTATGGACCTGCCTTCAATGGTCGTGCCTCGGCCGCCCACAAGACTGGTGCAGTTATTGAACATATTTGCTGAGCTCGTCACAGCAGCTGTGCTCCAATTACTGCCTACATAAATGGTTTGCAGACTGGTGCAGCCATAGAACATTTGCATCATATTGGTGACGTTAGCCGTGTTAAAACCGCTTAGGTCAAGACTCTTCAATTGAACGCAGTACATGAACATATAAGCCATATTGGTTACATTGCTGGTGTTCAGGTAGCTCAGACCCTCAATGGATTGTAGTTGTCTCATTGCGTAAAACCATGCGTAAGTGGTCGTTGGAGAGGTAGCACCAAACGACCAGTGAAATACAACTTTTGTCACATAGGCTTTGGTGCCGTCTGTATCCCACCCAGGATTTTCGTCTCCAGTGTTCAGGTCGTAGGTTTTGCCAGTGCGGGAACTGCGCTGGTTGTCGTAGTAGAACGTGAGCGTGGTGTTCGACGAGGTATAGCAGGCGTATGCCTCGTCAGCATTAGCGCCAATGGCGCACATCAGGGTTATCAATAGGATAACCATTCTTTGAAGGATCGTGTTGGGTTTCATATCTAAAAGGTGTTTGATAGTTTATGGATTACGCTGCAAAGATATAAAAATCAGGAGAAAAAACCAACAAAGGGAAGGTTTTTTCTTCAAACGGCGGTAGGCATCTTGACCGCCATCGCAACCAGCCTGGGTGTCACCAGCTGCATGACCGCAATTTGATCTATAAATGATCATCAAAGAAAAGAGGATGGGCAATCGCTCATCCTCTACTTTTTATATAGCCACAAAAACATTTCCCAGCATTATCTGATTACGGTCTTGCCGTTGTGGATGTACACACCTTTCGCATTCGGCATTCCGTTGAGTTTGCGGCCACTCAGGTCGTACCATTCATCCCTTTGACCTTTGACCGAATTCCTTTGACTGTTTTCAATGCCTGTGGTGATGCCAGATTCCCCCTTGATGATCACCCAACTACCTTTGATGATGTTTCCATTGGCATCACACACCGCATGCTTGGTAGTGTTGAACACGGCACCGTTTGGAGAGGTAACAGTGCCTTTCAGACTCTTGATGTCGTGCACACTGCCATTGCCATCGGCAATGCCCTTGCTTTCCAACATTGTACCTGAACCATTAATCTCCAGCGTTGTTGCCCATGTGTGTCGTCGTTCATTATAGAACCCACAGAAGCCACCATTAGCATCAGCACGTTCACCACCTTCACATATCAGATGAACGCCATCGCTCAACGTAACCTTAGATACTCCTGATCCAGAGCTAAAGCCCCATGCGTAGCCCTTTAGTCGGAGGGTGCCGTTTCCCTTGAAATGAACGTCTCCTCTTGCCCTAAAGCCTTCCCACTGTTTACTCTCAACGGTGTTATCGCCATTCACAACCACTACTAATTCTTGACCAGACATCATGCTAGTGATGCCGGTAACCTGCTCTTCATCAACGGAAATCGATGCACCGTTCAAATACAAAACGTTTCCGTTGGTTGGATCGAAAGACATTTTTCCATCACCCTGAATGTCGTCTGCATTCACCTCGTTCACCTTCTTTCCCATAACATAGAGGTCGTATTCAATGATGGGTACTATATTCTTAAAGCGTAGCCAGAACGAAAGCTGACGATAGGCACTCTCAGATGCTTCAGGGACATGGAGTATTACATTTTCCCGACTAGGAAAGACGATACTGTAATCAAGAGGATCTGGATCTACTATCTGGCAATAGAAGTCTGTTAGGTATTCACAACCATCCAACGCCAAATAACCAATCTTCTCTACACTTGAAGGAAGAGCCAATACTTCCAAACCTACACAATCCTTAAAAGCGTCATAACCGATGCTCTTTGTTCCATCTTTAACGATTATTTTTTTATGGGCAGGCATTTTCCCCTTATACATGTAAAGGCAATTCCCTATATAAACCAATCCGTCATCAAGATCATTGTACCATCTTGAATCAATAAAAGCATTGACACCAACATCCGTTACATTTGCGGCACCTCTAACCGTTTCAAGTAACTTACATTTGTAAAAAGCATACTTTCCGATTGAAGTAACAGAACTAGGAATAATCACCGACTTCAGGTTCCTGTTATGTACAAATGCATAGTCTTTTATCGAGGTAACAGTATTGGGAATCGAAAGGTTTACCAATTTCTGTCCCGCCACATACAAATTATAAAAATTTTCATCTACGGTCGACTCCAAGTCTCTTGCAGGATTGGCAGATTCGTTCCCAAAATCGATATCGCACCAAGCTTTGATATTGGCAATATGGACTTTCTGAATATAATAACAACCAGAGAACGCAGAACTACCAATACTCTTAACTGTTGAGCCCAGATCAATTATTCTTAATCCACTGCAATTACGGAAAGCACTTTCTCCAATAGTTGTGATATTATTGTAAAGATCTGGATCATTGGTTGGTATGGTAATAGTTTCAATACTACTACATCCCATAAAGGCGTTGTCACCTATGATGTACATATACTTGCTGAACGTAACACCACTCAGACCCTGACATCCCTTGAAAGCATTGTTGTTGATTCCCCGTATGGTGTACGTCTTACCGTCACTCGAATTATACACATTGAAAGGGAGATCAAGACTCCCATTATAGCTCACACTGATACAAGGATTTGTTCCATCACCAATGAGTGCGGTATAAACAAACACACCACCAAGTGGATCTGTGTCCAGTATCCTGAACGTCATACTTACACCATTCACTGTAGAGGTAAACGTGCCACCTGCCTTAACATTCACTGCGCAAGCAAGGAAAGCCATTAACAATATTGTTTTGATCGTTTTCATATTCTTGTGTCTGATTAATAGATGATTATCAAATATTTCTGCTGCAAAGATATAAAAAAACAACAAAAAAACAAACAATGGGAAGCTTTTTCTCGCGCTTATATAAGAAATCTTCAAGTTAACAATGTTTTCCTATGTCCCCACTTAAAAAATTAAAAGAGGATGGGCATCCTTTTTCTTCTTGTCATAATCTCAACTTTTTTCTGAAATAATAGACTTGAATGTAGCTTACATGGGTGAAATAGGAATCTAGCCTGTCACCTGTGGCGTTAGCCACCCTTGCATCATGAGGAGGTAAAGAAATAACATGGCATTTTGGGAGATGTCAATACATTCCGGAGGGTATTTGATACATCATGGAAGGTAAAAGTTAAAAATAATTATAGGGGCACCAAATAAAAAGAGATGTAAAAGGAAGTCATGGCTTTTTTCATTACTTTTGTATGGTAAACCCAAGTAATATGAAGAAGTTACTTACCATGCTCATCTGGGTGGTCTTCTCACCCCTTTTAACAAGCTCCGCTTTTGGATTCTATTTCCGTACCGTTGACGTGAAAGACGGTTTGGCTGATAATTTCGTACGGGATATCGTACGCGACAGTTACGGGTATATATGGTTCTCCACCATCAACGGATTCAGTCGTTATGATGGCTATCGTTTCAGTAATTACACACCGCTGCAATATGGCGGGCGCAGCAACGATGTCTCGATGGTGCGGGAAACAGTGGACAAAACGCTTTGGATGATTTGCCAAGGTGAATTATATACATATGTTCGCGCGAAGGACACCTGGCAGAAAGATGGTACAGCCCAGCTGGCAGCACTCGGAATAAAGGGCACCATGAAGGTGTTCTACGTGGATGAAAAGCATAACCTTTGGGTGGCAACTGATGGTGGATTGTTCCATTATGACTATGCCCAGCGCAAGCTCTATCCTATTGCTGGGTACAGCAAGTCGCCGGTGTTACACATCGTATCGAAGAACGGTAAGGTGATAGTAGTGACGGCCGACTACCGTATTTTCGAGGTATCCGAGAGCAAAAACCGTCTTATTCCCATCACCCAGGTTCCTTCAGCGACGTATAGTCGTGACAGCAGGGTGTATCTTGACAACGAGATGAACCTATGGATATACAACTCCCACTCGCAGGCTGGTACTCAACGGGTTTTCTCGCTCAAGACAAGAAGTTGGCAGCAGTTGTCGGAACTGGCTCAGATGGGGAATGTTTTTGTGAATGCCATTTCTGAAGATAACGATGGTAACCTCTGGGTGGGAACGGAGAACGCGGGCATACTGGTGTTTACCTACCGCGGTGCGATGCTCTTAGAGGACAAGGTGATGAGAATGAAGGCATTCACGACACGAAGCAGTCATATACAATGCTTCTACCTTGACGACAACAATACCATGTGGGTGGGGTCTGCCAAACTTGGTGCGGCGTTCACTGATTTGTGTAACCCCAGCTTTAACCTGGTGCCCACAAACGATTATGAGGACGTGAGTGCCTTGGTTCAGGACCGTAAGGGGAATCTGTGGATTGGTTTCGACGGTGATGGAATCATGCAAAGAAACGCTGCGGGCGGCGTAACGCATTTCACAGCGCTGCGCGGACAACTGCCCTCGGACATTATCACCTCGCTGGCGTTCAGTGCCGATGGATCATTATTGGCCGGTACATACGGTAGCGGTATAGCCAAGTATAACGGGGCGGGTTTCACTCCTGTCTATACCGACTATCCTTATCTGAAATATGTGAAGTCGATGGCCGTGGATATCCATGACAATCTATGGGTGGCTACGGTTGACAGAGGCGTGGTGCGAATCAATCCGCAGGGGAAGACAGTCAATTATACCACCGAGAACTCTGTCCTGCCTTCGAACGGAACGCTCTGCTTGGCAAGCGACTCGCTTCGCGGAATGCTCTATATAGGTACTTCGATGGGCGTAGCCGTATATGACTGCAACAAAGGGCAGTTCATTCAGCCAAAGCAGTTCGATGAGCTAAAAGGATCGTATGTGTCGTCAATGATGGTTGACAACAGCGGTGTCCTGTGGATTGGCAGCAGAGAAGGACTATGGATCTATAACCCGCATCATGGGTCGATGAACCATTTTACCACCCAAGAAGGAATGTCGCACAATGCTGTCAGGGCGCTGACCATGGCAGCTGACCGGATCGGTGGGGAAAATGGCGAAGGAACCAGCGTGTGGGCAAGTACCGATAACGGTCTGACCTGTATTACCATGCAGGTGGACGAGAACAGACAGAAAACCTATAAATGTTATCCGTTCCTTGATTCCGACGGGTTGCAAGACGTTGCCTTCTCGAACAATGCTGCGCTGACCACCGTTGACGGAACGGTGTTGCTGGGTTGCTTCACGGGGTATGTGAGTATTCCGCAGGAGGGCATAGCCTTTCATTATCCCAGTTTGATGATGCAGTTCACGACATTCCGCATCAACGGAAAGGATGTGCCTCAGTCGGGGAAGGACTTAACCGTGAATTACAACGACCGCTTCAGTATCTCGGTGTCGGCCATGGCTCCCGCACTCAGTAAGAAGATCAAATACCTTTATCGTTTCCAAGGCGATGAAGAATGGTCGCGAGCACCAGGCAGTACGCTTTATTTCGTGTCGCTGACACCAGGGAAGCATGTGCTGCAGGTGAAAGCGGAACTGGCTGGTATGATGGAGAGTGAGATTGCTGAGCTCATTATCAAGGTGTCACCGCCTCTATGGCAGTCGAAGCCAGCACTGTTCTTCTACCTGTTGTTGTTAATGGGTATCAGCTATTTGGTTTACAGGGCTTTGTCGTACAGACAGCGCAGAGAGATTGCCATGAAGCAGATGGAAATCAACTTGAAGAAGTATGAGATGGAAGAACAGAAGATTCAGTTCTTTACCAATATCAGTCACGACCTCAAGACACCGCTTACACTCGTGGTTGCTCCCTTGGAGAAGATACGCGAAGCCAGTCTGCCGGCACCTATCCGGACAGAGGTGGATGTGGCTTGGCGGAACGCCCGTCAGCTCTATGACCTTGTCTTGGAGCTGTTGGATTTCCGCAGACTGGATGTGGGAAAAGAGAAACTGAATCTCAAGCACGGCGATATTGTGAGCTTTGTACGGCAGACCGTTCAGGGTTTCACCTTCTATACTGTACGCAAGCAGATCAAGTTGCAGATGCAACTGCCGCAGGAAGCCGTGGAGATCGACTTCGACGAGAACAAGATGCGACGGATTGTAACCAATCTGCTGTCGAATGCCTACAAATACAACATTGATAATGGTTCTGTAACTGTTTCCCTCACAACGACAACCTCTCCAAACGCTTCGCTGATTCTCAGTGTGGCTGATACGGGAATCGGCGTGAACGACAAGCGTCATATCTTCGACCGCTTCATTCAGGAAACACACGGACAGGAGCAAGAGGGTAGCGGACTGGGTCTGCATATCGTCAAGCAGTACGTGGATATGATGGGTGGTAGCATCGACGTGACTGACAACAATCCGAGGGGAACCATCTTCACAGTGACTTTGCCAATCGCTGAATCCCATGAAGCGTTGATTGAAGATATCACTGACAATGATGCTTCATTCCTGACAGAGCAGACCACAACGGAAAAGACTGCTACGAAGCCCGTTGTTCTGGTGGTTGATGACAATGAGGATGCCCGGTTGTTCCTGCAAAGGAGTCTGGATGATGAGTACCATGTGCTCGTTGCGGCAAACGGCAAGGAGGCTCTCGATCAGTTAGCCAAGAACGACCATGTGAGTATTGTGATCTGTGACGTGATGATGCCTGTGATGGATGGAATCACCTTCTTCAGAAACGTCAAGAACGATATCCGCTATTCGCATATCCCGGTAGTGCTGCTGACTGCCAAGAGTGGGGAGGAGAATATTGTGGCCGGACTGGAAGAGGGTGTGGCTGATTATATCACCAAGCCTTTCAGCTTGGCGGTGTTGCGGTTACGTATCCGCAAGATACTGGAGTGGTCGCAGAACGTGCATAACAAGGTGGCTACAGGAATAGAAATCAAACCCAGTGAGATTACCGTGAGCTCGCTCGACGAGGAACTGATCAGTCATATCATTGCCTTGATCGAGGAGAATATGCGGGATACGGAGTATTCGGTATCGCAGCTGAGTAGTGCTGTGGGAATGACACGCGGTCATCTGTACAAGAAACTCATGGCCATCACGGGTAAGTCGCCTGTGGAGTTCATCCGCATCATCAAGATGAAACGAGGAAAGAGTCTGCTCGACCAGGGTAAGACGAATATCTCTGAGGTGGCCGACATGGTGGGCTTCTCGGCCAAGATGTTCGCTCATTATTTCAAGATGATGTATGGTAGTACGCCGTCGGATTATCTGAGGAAACGCAAATAATAGAATTGAAAAATTGAAGAATTGAAAAATTGAAGAATTGAAAAATTGAAGAATAACATATATGACAAAGAAGAATCATCAGAGGAACCTTTTAGCGACAGTCGTTGCGCTCACTGTCGCCATACAGGTTGTAGCCCAACCCTCAAATGTGGGGAATTATTCCACGCGCCTGTTGGGAAACGAACAGCAGATTGAGTCGATCATCAAGAGTATGACGCTCGAAGAGAAGATCGCCATGCTGCATGGTAAGAACATGTTCTCCTCGGCAGGTATCCCACGATTGGGCATTGCTGATATGGAATATGCCGACGGTCCGTTTGGTATTCGGGAGGAGATGGAACCGCACTCATGGAACTCAGCCCACCTGACTACCGACTCAGCTACGTTCTTCCCCACTGGCTCGGCATTGGCTGCTACATGGAGCACCGACTGGGCTTATGCCTACGGACGAGGGATGAGCCGTGAGGCCCGAATGCGCGGAAAGGATATGATTCTCGGACCAGCCATCAATATTCAGCGCATCCCTACAGGCGGACGAACCTACGAGTATTTAAGTGAAGACCCGCTGCTGAGTGGAATGCTTGCCGTGGCTTACACGAAAGGCTCGCAGGACGATGGGACGGCGGTCTGTCTGAAGCATTATGCTTTGAACAACCAAGAGGACTACCGTGGTTCTGTGGATGTGCAGATCTCTGACAGGGCGATGCATGAGATCTATCTGAAACCGTTTGAAATGGCTGTCCGCGAGGCTGATGCCTGGGGCGTGATGGCTGCATACAATAAGGTGAACGGACGATGGTGTTCTGAAAACAACATCCTGCTCAATACCATTCTCCGTGAGCAGTGGGGATTCCCGGGTATGGTCATCAGCGACTGGGGTGGCGTACATTCTACCGTTGATGCGGTGACGGCTGGCATGAATGTGGAGATGCCCGGTAACCGGTTCTTCGGTCAGGCACTTCTCGATTCCGTGAAGACGGGTAAGGTAAGCGAGGAGATTATTAACCAGCGCGTAAGGGAGATACTGCGTGTACGACTGACGGTGAAACCCATCGACAAGGCAGTAGCGAACAGCAAGCCTGTAGGTAATGACGAGGAGATGCTGACAGCCCTGCAGGTGGCACGGCGCTCCATCGTGTTACTGAAGAACGAACCCATCGTAGGGAAACACGCGCTGAAGACGGCGAAGAAACAACCCTGGCCCTTGCTCCCCATCAACCTGACATCAGTAAAGAGTATTGCTGTTATCGGCGAGAATGCTGTGACAAAGATGGCTCTTGGCGGTGTTGGTGCTGGTGTGAAGACACGCAAGGAGATTACACCCCTTGAAGGTTTGCAGACCGTTCTTGGTGGAACAAAGATTACCTATGCACCAGGCTACAAGAGCTTCGACAGGGATAGTCGTAATAAACGACAGAGTCCGCAGCAACCTGCCGATAAGGAATTGATGGCTGAGGCCGTGAAGGTGGCAAAGGGTGCCGACCTGGTGATCTTCTTCGCTGGTGATAACCGAGAGGTGGAGACGGAAGGATCCGACCGCAAGAGCATCACCCTGCCTTCAGGACAGGATGAACTGGTTAGGGAACTCGTCAAGGCAAATCCGCGCCTTGTTACGGTCATCGTTGCAGGCGGACCTGTGGACATCAGTACGGTGAATGAGGTATCGCCCGCTCTCGTGATGTCGTGGTTCAATGGCTCTATGGGCGGACTGGCTCTCGCAGAGGTGCTGGCAGGCACCATCTCACCCTCTGGTAAACTACCTATGTCGTGGCCGAAGAAACTGGAGGATGTGCCGGCCTACGCTACAGGCTCCTATCCACAGAAAGCTGACAATAGTCAGGGCGACATCTTCGTCGGTCTGGTGAATCAGGGACAAAACGCACGCACCGCTCGTAATTCATTCCAACCTGTGGCCAAATATGCAGAGGAATTACTCGTTGGTTACCGCTGGTACGACTGTAAGAATGTTGAGGTGGCCTATCCTTTCGGACACGGACTCTCGTATGCTACGTTCCAATACAGTAATCTGAAAGTGACACCCACTCTCGATGGTTTTGATGTTAGTTTCACGTTAGCCAACAATACCCAGTTCGAAGCTGAGGAGGTGGCTCAGGTGTATGTCTCGCGCCCTGTCTCCAGCATCGATCGCCCGGAAAAGGAACTCAAGGGCTTCAGTCGTGTGGCCCTGAAGAGAGGCGAGCGTAAGACAGTCACCATCCCTATACGCCGTTCCGACCTCTGTCATTGGGACGAGGCTGCCCAGGCATGGATGATGGAACCTGGGAAGCTTGATATTTACGTAGGGGGTTCTTCGGATAACCTGCCGATAAAACAGACAACAGAGATTAAATAACATACGATTATGAAGATACTAATCATAGGTGGAACGGGTACCATCAGTAGTGCTATTACCCGTCAGTTGGCAGTCAGCGGACATGATCTGTGGCTACTGAACCGTGGTACCCGTAAGGACGAGGTACCAGCGAATGTAAGACAAGTGATCACCGACATCGACAATGAGGCTGAGGTGCTTCGTCAGGTGGGTAATGAACAGTTTGATGCCGTTCCTGGTTTCAAGGCCACTACCCGCTTTGATGAAGGGGTGCGCCGCTGCGTGGCCTATCTGATGGAGCATCCTGAGTTGCAGGTGGAAGATCCGGAGTTTGATGCGTGGTGCGACCGTGTGATCGAGGCACAAGAAAAAGCAAAAGAATTAATATAATAGAGGATAGGATATGAGATACTTGTTATCGCTATTTGCCATGTTACTTACAGGAGTTACTGTTGGTCATGCACAGGATTTGAAGTTGAACGACCGTGAGTACTTCGAACGCCAGGGGGTGAATATTCTGGTATTCAGCAACAGTTTCAACGGTGGTTTCAATGACGAGAAGAACTCGGGTATTGAGATTATACAACACGGCGTACGGTCTGTTCAAGGTGGTGCCGTACGACTGAACAATACGCCTGAACAATGGGACCTCGTGCCGAAGATGACCAGCAGGAAGGTGAACCGTGAGGATGGTAGTATTGAGGTGACCATGCGTTACGACGACTACGACTTCGACAGTCGTGCTGTAGTGACGGCAAAGGGTAAGGCGGTGGAGATTGCCATATGGCTCGATAAGCCCGTACCGGAAAAACTGGCTGGCGAAGCTGGTTTTAATCTGGAGTTCCTGCCCTCGAAATATTGGTTAAAGACCTTCATCATGGACGGTCGTCTGAACCGTTTCCCGCGTTATGCAACGAGTCAGACCATCACCCGTCCCAACAGTGAGAAGCCTCGTCAGTTCAAGGGCTTCAAGACCTACGATGACCGTGGTACGGATCGCTTTGTGGATCCCCTCCCTCTTGAGACGGGTCATCGCATCGTGATGGCTACTGATGATCCTGAACACATGATCACGATCAGTTGTGATGATGCAGAACTGAAACTCTTCGATGGAAGAATGCTGGCCCAGAACGGCTGGTTCGTGTTGCGCAGTGTACTGCCGAAGGGAAAGACAGGTAAGGTGATCACATGGACTGTGGAACCTCATGCTATTCCTAACTGGATACGTGAACCGAATATCGGTTTCTCACAGGTGGGGTATATTCCTGATCAGCCGAAGGTGGCCGTGATTGAGCTCGACAAGAATGATCAGCCGCAGACTACAGCCTCACTGATGCGTATCAAGCCGGATGGAACAACGGAGCAGGCCTTCACGGGGAATATCCAGGACTGGGGTCCTTACTTCAAATATAATTATGTGAAGTTCGACTTCTCTGCGGTCAAGCAGCCGGGTGTCTATTATATCCAGTATGGTAAGACACGTACCAATGATTTCCTGATTGATGAGCATGTATATGACAAGATTACGGATGCAACCACCGATGTGTGGGTGCCCATCCATATGAACCATATGTATGTGACTGAGGGTTATCGTACCTGGCATGGTGAACCGTTCAAGGAGGGTTACCTGCAGGCACCGCCCAGCGATCACTTCGACCTGCACAGACAGGGGCAGACCACAGATACCAAGTATAAGCCTTATGAACTGATTCCAGGACTGAATATCGGTGGCTTCTTTGATGCAGGTGACTTTGACATCGAGACGGGTTCGAATATCAATGTGGTACAGAACTTCATCCGTACATGGGAACTGTTCAAGCCGCAGCGCGACGAGACCTTCGTGAGTCAGCAGCAGCGCTATGTTGACCTGCACCGACCTGATGGTAAACCGGATATACTCCAGTTCATTGAGCATGGTACACTGAACCTCGTGGCACAGGCCGAACAGATTGGACACATGGCCTCGACGCTTTCTAACTCCATTCTCGATAACTACCATCACCTGGGCGACGCAGCCAGCATCACCGACGGATTGCATTACGATCCGAGTCTGAAGCCTTACGAGGTGTCGGCCGACGGTAAGCGCAGCGGTACACCGGATGACATGTGGGCCTTTACCACCCGTAATCCGAGTCTTGACTTCCAGGCTGCCACGATGTTCGCAGCTGCCAGTCGTGCACTCACAGGCTACAACGACGATCTGGCCGCCCGTGCCTTGAAGCAGTCGAAACGACTGATGCAGGAGGCTACCGACCTGATGAATCAGCGTCAGAACCGTTTCCGTAACAACCGCGGCGACCTGGCTACCAACCTGCAGCTCTATGCGGCTACGAAGGAGAAGCAGTATTTGGACAACTTCCAGCAGCAGATCTGGCAGGCCCTCGACCGGAATGTCTCTAATACCATGCAGACTGCCTTGGATGCCGTTCCTTATATGGATGAGGCTTATAAGAAGCAGTTGCGTCCCTATGTGGAGAAGTACGAGGAATATATTAAGAACTTCGACACGCAGAATCCTTATGGTGTGCCCATCGGATTGGGTAACTGGGCTGGTGGTAATGCCGTACTCAGCTTTGGAACGACGGTGTGCTTTGCCCATCTCTACTTCCCGGAAATCGTTCCTGAGAAGGAGGTGTATCGCGTGGCTAACTGGCTCTATGGCTGTCATCCCTACCACAACTACTCGTTTGTGGCTGTAGTGGGTGCTACCCGTCCGAAGCAGGTGTTCTATGGAAACAACCGTGCCGACTTCTCGTTCATCCCGGGTAATGTGGCACCAGGACTGCTGTTCCGTCAGCCCGATCATTTCGAGAACTTCGACGACTGGCCATTCCTCTGGGGACAGAATGAGGGAACGATTGCAGGTAATACGCAGTATATCATTTTCGGCTCCGCACTGAAGGATGCTGTGAACAAGAATAAGAAATGAATTATAAGACAATACTGATTATACTATTGGGGGTGCTGATGCCCTGCATAGCGCATGGGCAGATAGAATATCAACGGTTGACCATCAGCGGACAGTTACTGGATGCTGATGAGAAGGAACCGGTCTTGCAGGCCACGGTGCAGCTGTTTACTGCCAACGACAGTACCTTCGTGGGTGGAACGGTGAGTGACAACAAGGGTAATTTCTCTATCGAGGCACCATCGAACGGTACCTACCGTCTGAAGATTTCCTCCATAGGTTACCAAACCATCGAGCGTGAGGTGACACTGAGGCGTGACCAGAACCAGGAACTGGGCAGTCTGCGGATGTCGCCTGAGAGCGTGATGCTGAAAGAGACCATTGTCACAGCACAGGCTCCGCAGGTGGTGGTGAAAAAAGACACGCTGGTATATAACCCTGATGCCTTCCGTACACCTGAAGGCTCTGCCATTGAGGAGCTCATCAAGCGTATGCCTGGTGCTGAGGTGGATGAGGAGGGTAATATCACCGTGAATGGCAAGGAAGTGAAGAAGATCCTGCTCGATGGTAAGGAGTTCATGCTCGGTGATGTGGAGACGGCGCTGAAGAACCTGCCTGTTTCCATCATCCAGAACGTGAAGTTCTACGATCAGCAAAGCGACCAGGCTCGCATCACGGGTATTGAGGACGGTGAGAAGGAGACGGTGCTTGACTTCACCATCAAGAAGGGTATGAACCGTGGGTACATGACCAACCTCGACTTGGCCGGCGGTACCAAGCACCGCTATGCTTCTCGTGCCATGGGTAGCAGCTTCACCGACAAGACACGTTTCGTGCTGATGGGGAACCTGAACAACAAGGAGGATAATGCGGGCTGGTGGAACCGCCGCGGTTTGAACGCACGGAAAATGTTAGGTACCAACCTGAACTATGACGACGGAACGAAACTGAAGGTGGATCTGAGTATCCGTTGGAACCATCGCGATGGTGACAACGAGAACGAGAATACGAGTGAGAACTTCTACAGTCAGGATTACCGTACCTTCTCGAACAACAACTCGAAGAGTATGTCGCGCAGCGATAACTGGAACGGGAACTTCCGCGTGGAGTGGAAACCGGATACGCTGACCACCATCTTGGTACGCGCCAACGGCAGTACGGGAAAGAACGACGGTACCCAGACGTCGGTGGCTGCCACGTTCTCGGATGATCCCTATCTGTATGTAGATGATCCGCTGGGGGTGTTGGGAACGTCAGCTTCATCAAGCGCATTAGATCCCTACCTGGTAAACTATAACCGTCAGGCCAGTCTTTCGTACGGGGAGAACAAGAATGCCTGGGGAATGTTGCAGCTGTTTCGCCGACTGAATGCCAAAGGCAGGAATATTACCTTCCGCGTGGAGGGCAGTGCAGGCGACAACCAGAATGAGAGCGCTTCGAACAATGAGGTGCATTTGTTCCGTATCAAGAATATCGCCGGCGAGGACTCTACTTACTACACGGCCCGATATAACAGTACACCCAGCGACAACAGTGGTTATGTGCTCAATGTGAACTACAGCGAACCGCTTTGGAAGGGGGCGCATCTGCAGACGAGCTACGAGCTGCGGTACAACCAGAACAAAAGCGACCGTCAGACCTATGATTTCAGTCATGAGCCTCAGAACATCTTCTCGGGTATCGTTCCTCATTACCGCGATTGGGATACATGGCTCTCACCGGTATATGGATCGCTGGATGGCTATCTCGACAAGAGTCTGAGTCGTTACTCGGAATATAAGAACTACACGCATAACATCAGGATGATGCTGCGCTATTATCAGGAGAAATACGACTATAACTTGGGATTCCTGATTCAGCCGCAGCACTCGAACTATATTCAGGACTACCGCGGAATCTATGTGGATACGGTCAGGAACGTCACGAACCTGACGCCCACGCTCGACTTCCGCTATAAGTTCACCGACCAGAGCAGTTTCCGCATCCAGTATCGTGGCGACACCCGACAGCCGGATATCACCCAGCTGCTGGATATCACCGATGACTCGAACCCGCTCTACATCACACAGGGTAATCCGGGATTGAAACCGCAGTTCACCAACTCGCTGAATCTGTATTACAACAACTATATCAGTAAGTACAAGCGTTCCATTGTGGTATATGCCAACTACCGCAATACGCGCAACAGCATCTCGAACTTGGTGCGTTACAATGCCGAGACGGGTGGAAGCATCTCACGACCGGAGAATATCAATGGTAACTGGAATGTGAACAGTGGTATCACCTTCAATACTGCCATCGACACAACCGCTCATTGGAATGTGGGTACCGATACGAGGGTGCGCTACAATAACTATGTGAGCTATGTGGCGCAGCAGAAAGCGGATGCACAGAAGAATACGACGCGCTCAACGAATATCTCTGAGCGTCTGAATGTCAGCTACCGTAACGACTGGCTGGAGATTACGCTCGATGGATGGTGCAACTACCAGCATTCCCGTAACGAACTGCAGCCCACGGCGAATCTCGACACCTGGCAGTTTAACTACGGAGGACGGTTCCTGTTACGCCTCCCGCTTGATATCGAGGTGAGCAGTGATCTGCATGAGCGTAGCCGCCGAGGTTATAACGATCCGTCGTCGAACACCAACGAGTTGATATGGAACGGTCAGATATCCAAGACCTTCTTGAAGAGCAAGTCGTTGATTGTGGCGCTGAACTTCTACGACCTGCTGGCTCAGCAGAGCAACTATGAACGTTGGGTAGGTGCTACCGGTCGTAGTGATACACGGTATAACAGCATCAACTCATACGCCATGCTGCACGTGCGCTACCGCTTGAATATGTTCGGTGGCAAGGTGGATACAGAAGGCCGCTATGACAAGAAGTGGGGTAACCGCGATCAGCGTAGAAGATGAAAGAGGAAAGATGAGAGAGGAAAGATGAGAGAGGAGAGATAACGAAAGCTCCCAGTCTGAACATTACAGACTGGGAGCTTGTTTTTGTACAAGGAGTTCTATGAATTCGTACTCCTATAGTTTTGGCTTTATTCGCCTACAACGATAACGCAGCGGTTCAGGTCGTTCTCCGTGAACGGCTGTACTGTGTCACCATATGAGCTGACTGTCATGCGGTCGGCAGAGAGTCCTTTCTCCTGCAATGCCTTAGCCACCTTCTCGGCACGTGCCTTGGCATAGCCCACATTGATCTGCGGATTACCTGTACCACGGTCGGCATAACCCTTGATGGTGATACCCTTCTCAGGATACTTGTTACACCATGCCACAATCCTGTTGAGCTTAGCCTCGGGATCAGGATCTGAGAGACGGATGTTGTAGAAGAAGGTCTCCTCGAGCGGTTCGGGCTTCACCACAGGTTTGGGCTCTGGCTTAGGCTCTGGCTTCACCACGGGCTGTGGTGCCGGAGCGGGAGCAGGAGCCGGCTCCTCATAGACGATAGGAGCAGGGGCTGCCTTCTTCTTACCAAGCTTGAAGGTCAGACCGATCAAGGCGGTCAGCTGCCAGTCGGGGTTGTAGTTGCGCTTCAAGTTGAACTCGTCGTTCTTGTAGTTCGCATCTATTTCAAGACCGATGGCCATCTTCTCCGAGAGGTTCAGGTTGAACTGCGTACCAAAGCGTCCGTTATAGGTGGAGTGTTTCGTGCCGCAGAGCTCAGGATTCTGAACAAAGTAGGTAGCACGGTTCTGTGCGTTGAACTCATCAAAGTCCCATCCGTAGTTCACACCGAAACCAGCCAGCAGCACCCAGTCGAGCTTGTCGTTGGTGCGGTTCGGGTTGATGATATTGCTCATGTTCATCAACAGGTCGAGGTCGCCAGTAACCGCATTGAACTTGTACGTATCATTGATGGCACCCTTTTTCTGCCAGCCCTGGAAGTGGGCGCGTGCACCAACCTTCGAGTTAAAGTAACGACCGAAGGAAACGGCAGCCTGTGGGGTGATGAGCTTGGTGAAGTCGTAGTTGGTGAACGTTCCTTGTGCTCCACCTTGTATCGTGATGAAGTTATAGGGGTAGTTGTCCTCTACACTCTGTGCCTGAGCAGTGGACACTCCGAAAAGGAGTGCCACCGCGGCAAGGATATAATTGATCTTTTTCATAATCACCTAAATTATCGTTATTACTTTTTCTCAATGGTAGCATACATCTTGTTGCTCTGGGTACGACTGGGATACAACTTGATGGTGTAGGTGCCGGCCTCGTTGATTCGGAGGTTCGGACCACCTTCTGTCAAGTCATCTACAGAGTTGCCACCCAGGTTGATGTCCCAACTGCCATTGGTGGTGAACTTGAACTCATCGGCATTGAGGTCAGTGGTGATTTCCCAGCAGTCGTCAGCCATGTTGTAGCTCATGACAGTGTAAGCTGCAGCGTCCCATCCACCAGCTGTAGCAGGACCTACAAGACCCCAAGTGAGCTTGGTGGCAGTGAGTGAACCATTGGCTACGTCGGCAACGAGTCGGTAGTAACCAGGCTCTGAACAGTTGATGTTCGTGCCTTCACCAACAGAGAAGATCGGATCATAAGAGGAGAAGCTCTCATAGTTGTATTCAGCATTCCAGTTACGCTGCTTGGTGAACTTGAAATCACCATCCATGTAGGCATAGCCCTCATACTTTCCATCGGAGTTTGCAGAGTACAAGGCTGGTGCCAGCTCAGGAGTCCAACCATAGTCGGGCATACCTGCGGCAGAGGTGTTATACTTCTGTGCATTTCCGGGCACATAGATATACTCTTCGAAGTTCAACGCAGTGATCTCATAGGTGTAGGTCATCATGTTGATGGAGATCTTGTAGAACTTCGCTGCACCGTCAACATGGAAGGAGTGGTCACCGTCGAGGTTGTAACGACGGTCGAAGGTACCGCTCAGGTCTTCGCTGGCTCCCGTTGTACCGAACAGTTTTGTCCAGTTGCCCTCGCCGACAGCATCCATGGCCTCGTCGTCACCAAAGGCGAACCACATCTCACCACCCGTGCTGGCAAATGTATAGGTGAATACAGGATCATCGAACACACTCTTGTCGCTGTGTGAGAACTTCATGTCTTTTGAACTGTTCCACTCACCGGGACCACCAATGAGGTAGTAGTTGTCGGCGATGTTCAGCGGCTCGATCTGGTAGGTATAGTCCATCATGTTGATGGTAACCTTGATGAGTCTGTTACCTGCGGGTACACAGAATGAACCATCATCAGAGAGGTTGTAGCGACGATCGAGATTACCTGTCAGGTCGGTGTTACCGTTACCCTTGGTGGTACCGAACAGCTTCGACCAGTCATTGTCGTTACCGATAGCCTCACAAGCCTCGTCATCACCGATGGCAAACCAGGTGTCACCCTCAGAAGCATTGAATACGACGGTGAAGATAGGATCTTCATAAACGTCCTTGCCACTGTGTGTGAACTTCAACATCTTGTTGGCAGCCGACTCATACCAGTCGTTCGGACCACCTACGATGTAATAGTTCTCAGAGATCTGCGGAGCCTGTGGAATGGCTTTGATATGGAACTCACCAGATGTAGCCGACTTCACAGCAGTCTTGCCATTGCTCAGCCACATACTGACAGTAGCAGCCACCTCACGCTCTACAGGGCGACGACCGTACTGACTGATGATGTAGTTCTCCAGATCAGCTGCTGACATGGTACCGTCGGCATTGATGTTATAGGTATTCTCACCCAGCGAGATGGTATATATCGGGGTGTAGGAAGCATCGGTAGACGTCGGCGGAGTGATGTTACACACCTTTACCAGCTCGTCTTTAACACTGTTGAAGTCGATGACTCCAACGGTAGAGATGCTGCCGTCGCCGAAGGATACGATTTCCGGCTGGTCAACTTTCTGCGGATCGGCCCAGTCTTTGTAGTCGTCGGTGCAGGAAATCATCGACGCTACAAATGCTATTGCGAATAATATTTTCTTAGTCATAATCGTAATCTCTTTATTCTGTTATTGTTCGATTAACATGTAGTCACCGGTGATATCGTTGAACAGCAGGAGGTATTTGCCGTCGGGAATGACAAGGTTGCCGTCACCGTCGGCTTCTCCAGCCAAACCGTTCTTATAACCCCAGTTGGTGTCCCAGCTGCCCGGAGTCTTGATCTTCAGATGGTCGCCACCGTTTACCTCAAATGACCAGAGGTGGTTCTCTGCACCGTCGAGGGTAAAGACAGGTGTCATGTCAGAGTCAGACCAATCATTGAAGGTACCTGCAATGCTGAGCTGGTCAAAGACCTTCACATCCTTCTCGTACTTCTCGATGATGATCTCGTTGGTACGGGTATCCACATTGATGGTGTAGTAGCCCTTCTCGCCAATGCCGATGTTGTGGTTGTCACCGTCGGCGTCGATGAGGAAGCTACCCGGATTCTTCACGTTGGTGAAGTTCATCTGTGTGTTCCAGTCACCCGGTGTGAGCACGAACTTGAACTGACCGTCCTCGGGGAAGTAACCTGTGAAAGAGGTCATACCACCACCTGTGGCCTTGTCATATTCTCCATTCGGTACGAGGAACATCGGAACGAGACCCTTGCCGACGCCGTTGGCATCATTGCTCCAGGAAGCACTACCGATGCAGTTACCCACCATGTACCAGATGATCGGGGCGGCTGGCTTCAACTCAATATAATAAGGAACAGCCTTCATGGTCACGACATTCGAGTAGATGGGGTAGTACTCGCGGAACGAAGCATCCCTGATCGCGGCCTTCACGCGGAAGGCGAGATCAACGATAGAAGGAACCTTACCTGCCTCGTTCCAGCCATTGAGCTGGATTAGCATACGGTCGATGGTCTCTGCATTCAGTTCCACATTCTTACCACTGGTGTAAGTCTCATCCATGGTGAAGAAGTCAGCTCCGGTATTATCCTCGGCGTTGACGTCGAAAGCCTTGTTGAAAGAGCCTGTCGGTGACACCTCTACCGTGTAGGTAGGTACCACGGGGGCATTGAAATCATTATAGGCTGTAGGTTGTGACCAAGAGAGCGCCAAGGAAGCAGTCCTCTCCAGGTCGATATTTCCATTGACGGCAAATTCATTGAGCACGAACTGTGTAGGCTGTGTCAGCGTGGGGTTCGACTCGTTGTCGTCGGTACAGGCAGTCAGTGCAAATGCGCCGGCAAGCAGCAGCATTGACAATTGATATATCTTTTTCATACTTTATAATCTTAATGCTTTGTTTCTTACAGACGATTCACATTAATAGCCAGGATTCTGCGTGAGGTTCGGATTGGCGTTGATGTCCTCAGCAGGAATTGCAAAGAGGTTCAGGTCGGCCGAGAAGGCTGCACCGTTCTGTGAGCCACCTTTCCACTCCCAGAGATATCTGCCGCTGTTCGAGCCACCGAAGTATCCGTAACGGATCAAGTCGGTGCGGCGGAAGCCCTCGAAATAGAGCTCGCGAGAGCGCTCGTCGAGAATCTGCTCTGTGGTGTAGCTGTTAAAGGTAGAGGTATGGGCACGTTCGCGCAGTGCGTTGATGTAGTTGGCACCAGTACTGCTTGTCGTACCACCATTCAATCGTGCATCAGCTTCAGCGGCAATCAGGTATGCCTCGGCAGAGCGCATCAGGAAGAAGTCGGTGTCGATGAACTGTGAGTTATGAGGACTACCGCCTCCTGCGTATGTGTTACGGAACTTTCCTACTGAATAGCCAGAGGTGAACTCTGTAGGAGTAGAGATGGAAAGCTCACGGTCGATACCGAAGAACAACGCACGGTCGTCACCGGCAGCTACTGCCATGTCCTTGATGCTCACCTGCGGTGCATCGTTGTTGGGGAAGAACTTTGCCACCAACTGGATGCGGGCGCGGTTACCAGCCCAAAGCTCACTGGTGTTGTAGTTACCCTCAGTGTCCATGTCTGCCTTCCATGTGGAAGCCATCAGGAACAGAGAAGTACACCATGCGGTTGTCTTCACACCATCCTGCAACAGCGGGAGGATAGCCTCCTGAGATGCACCGTTACTACCATTGTCGCCCATGAAGAGCATCTGGTAGGCGCTGAATCCGTTCGTGCCAGTGGTCCAGAGTTTGTGCGGACCGTTGATCACCTTCTCGGCATACTCCTTAGCTTCTGCCCAACGGGCAGTGCCTGTATAGACTTCTGCATTCAGGTACATACGAGCCAGCAGCAAGTTGGCTGCATCCTGGTCGGCACGTCCATAGCCATTGTCGGTATCCTTGCGAGCAGCAGGTGCCATCAGCTGATCCTTCACAGCCAGCAGTTCTTCTTCAATCCACTTGAAGAGGTCGGCACGCTGGATCTGGGGAGGAGGTGTTGACATCAGTGCGGTAGCAAACGGCACATTACCGAACGCATCCATCAGATGATAATAGTAGAGGGCACGGAGGAAGCGAACCTCAGCCTCACGTGTGGCATCGATGCCTGCACATACTTCGAGATAGTGGTTGCAGAATGCAATACCTGTATAAAGACGATAGTAGAATCCCTTGAGCATGGGATGTGAGGCATCATACTGGTTATAGTTAAATGCGGGAATACCGGGGTCTCCCCATGCGCAGATAGCCTCATCGGTAGTAAGTTCGTTGGAGTTGAACAACTGGCGCACGAAGCCTGCAGTACCACCGTCAAGACCGTCAATGTCGCAGTCACCACCCTGTCCACCTTGTCCTTGCAAAGCCATGTTTGAATAACATTTGGTAAAGAGTGCCGCCTCATCGGGCACCATGGTCTTACTGGGATCAATAGGTGTCACATCGAGGTCGCCCGTGCAAGAACTCAGTCCTGCGGCAGCAAAGAGAACTGCTGCTGCGGGAATTATGTTTTTGAAATATCTTAAGTTCATAATCTTCATTGTTTTATTTGTTTCAAGAACTACAATTCTTCAATCCTTGCATTATTAGAAATTGAGGTTCAGACCCACCTGTACGGTAAATGGACGGGGGTACATGTTGTTGTCGATACCGCCGAACACCTCGGGGTCGATACCCTCGTACTTGGTGATGGTGAACACGTTTGTAGCTGATGCATAGATTCGTCCGGAGAGTCCACTGTAGTTACCGCCCTTGAAGAGATTATCGAAGGAGTAGCCCAGTGTGATGTTATCGCATTTCAAGAATGAGCCATTGTGTACGAAGTAGTCAGAGAGCTGGTGATCGTAGGTTGACCAGTTACGCTGTACAGCACCTGGAATGACATTCTGCAGATAACCGAAAGAGGAGTCGTAGCGCTTGGAAACGTTAGAGTATCCTGCTTCCTTGTCCCAATATACATAGTTGTCGAAACTTGCGCGGAGTCCGAAGCCGAAGTCCCAGTTCTTGTACTGCAGACGTGAGCTCAGACCAGCGGTGTAAGGAGCATCAGGACTCTTGTAGAAGTAACGGTCGGAGTCGTTAATGACACCGTCGGCATTGCGGTCAACATATACACCTTCAAGTGGCAGACCGTTCTGATCATATACCTGTTGCCATACGTAGAAGGAGTTATGCGGATAGCCCACGGAGTGAGCCTGACAGGTCTGACCTGTACCACCGGATACGCCTCCCGTAGGGATGAGTGATGACTCACCAGTGAGTTCGGTGATCTCATTCTTATTATAGGTGAAGTTAGCTGTAACCTCCCACTGCCAGTCCTCGGTCTGTACAGGACGTACGGTCAAAGAAGCCTCAATACCTCTGTTCTCCAAAGAACCGATGTTCGAGCGTACCATGTTACGGAAGTTCGAACCTGCCGATACGGAAGCATCGTTAATCAGGTCGGTGGTCTTACGGTAGTAGTAGTCCACGCTACCGCTGACACGGTTGTTGAACAAGCTCCAGTCAAGACCCGCATTCCATGTTGTGGTGGTCTCCCATTTCAGGTCGGGGTTGTATGCATCGGGACGGTAGAGCAAACCGCTGTCGTTGACACCGATAAGCGGATAACGTCCGTTGACGTTGGTTGTGTTGACGTTATAGGTGGCGAAGTAGTTATAGTCGCCGATACCATCCTGCTGACCAGTCTTACCCCATCCCAAACGGAGTTTCAACTCATCCATCCACTTCACGTTCTTCAGGAAGGCTTCCTCGTTGATCTTCCAACCGAGAGCTACAGAGGGGAAGGTTGCCCAGTGCTCCTTGAAGCGGCTGGAACCGTCACGACGTACAGTAGCAGTGATCATGTAGCGGTCGAAGGCAATGTAGTTGGCACGACCGAAGAAGCTGACGAGGTAGCTCTCAGACTTCCAGATGCTGGTGCTTCCGTTATAGGGCTTGCCTGCAGCAGGCTCGGTAGTACCATCATCATGGGTAATCACCTGGTTGGTGGTTCTGGGATAGACTCCAGCATAGAATGAATCACCCCAGTACTTGGTGTGGCTCCACTCGTAACCAGCCATAATGTCGAAGTGCTGTGTCTTAAGGAAGTCCTTGTAGTACTGAGCATAGGCTGAGAAGGTCAGGTTATATTTCCTCTCGTAGGTATAACCGCTGTTGCCATAGTAGAAGTTCGACGGACCCCAGTTAGCATAGTCGGTATCCTGCGTACCGTTGGCCCAGTCGCCACTGGCATTAGCATGCAGACGCAGATCCTCAAAGCCGTGAATCTTATAGTCGGCCTCTATATTACCCATATAGTCGTATGAGTTGGCGCGGTCGTTCTTCTCATACAGACGAGACAGCGGATTGGCAACGGTGTTGCGGTTCCACATGGTAGTATAGTTCTCATCCTTCAGAGAAGCACCACTGTCGAGCCACTGCCAGTAGCCGTGGTAGTTCTTGTACTTCGGATCTGAAGAGTAGATGGGCTGTGTGGGATCCATGCGGGTAGCATCACCGATGGCATCACCATTAGCATAACGGTTGTGGGCATACATGAACTTACCGTTGATGTTGAATGTCAGGTGGTCCTGCAGCAACGAGGGGTTCAAGGTCACACTGGCCGTTGTACGCTGGAAGTTAGAGGTCTTCAAGATACCGTTCTGGTCGGTGTAGCCCACGCTGATGCGGTAAGGCATATTACTGATACCACCCTGTACGGTAACGTTATGGTCGCTGGATACAGCGGGATGGAAGATCTCGTCCTGCCAGTTGGTGTTGGCATTGCCTAAGAGAGAGGCTGCTTCTGAGTCGGCACCGTAGTACGACTTGATAAAACTGCGATACTCATCGGCGTCGAGTACGTCAAGGGTCTTTTTCTTCACCGAGTAAGAAACATTTCCATTGTAGCTTACTTTGGGAGCCATTCCCTTACGACCCTTCTTGGTGGTGATGATGATGACACCGTTAGAACCACGACTACCATAGATGGCCGTAGCTGAAGCATCCTTCAGCACCGTGAAACTCTCAATGTCGTTCGGGTTCACCATCGTTAACGGGTTGGCTGCACCTTTGATACCCTGGTTGTCCATGGCCAGACCGTCGATCACGATTAACGGGTCGTTAGATGCATTCAGTGACGAACCACCACGAATACGGATAGTAGCACCGCCACCAGGGGTACCACCACCAGAGGTGATGTTTACACCGGCAATCTTACCCTGCATCATTTCCTGTGCATTGGTAATCAAACCGTGGTTCTTCTCATCGGGCTTGATAGCTGTTACCGAACCGGTTAAGTCGTTTTTCTTGGCTACACCATAACCGATGACCACCACTTCGTTCAATGAAAGGGCGGCATCGTCTTGTAGCAAGACTTCCACTTGCGGCGCTGCGGCCACAACGGCATCTTGATAGCCAATGAAGGAAACGGAAATCTGGTCGCCTTGATTAGCTTTGATCGTAAAGTTACCATCAAAGTCAGTCACCGTACCCGTCTGTGTTCCGACAACGCGGACAGTAGCGCCGATGACATCTTCGCCGGTAGCATCTTTCACATGGCCATTCACAGTGATTTGCTGTGCGAAGGCCGTAGCAGAAAGGATCAGCCCACATATGAGTGCGAGCATCCTTAAAGGCATTCTGAATTTTACCTGCTTCATCATTCTATTGTTTAAAGTTAGTATAAAAAATATAAATTCTCGTTAGTTCCAAAATCGACAAGTAGTATAGACTTTTCGATTGCAAATTTAGTATTACTTTCGTTAAGGTGTATGAAAAAATGATATAAATCAAGTAAATACATTGCGCAAACGTTTGCGCGTTTCATACATTATTATTATATTTGCAAGCGAACTACCGAAACAATCTTTTGCATAACTTTGCAAAAAGAAAATAGCCTATGAACGAGAACTCGAACATAACGATGAAAGATATTGCACGGGAACTGGGCGTTTCCGTCGCAACTGTTTCGCGAGCCTTGAAAGACAGTCCTCGTATCAGTATCCAGCAGCGTGAACGTATCAAGTCGTATGCGCGCGAACACAATTTTTATCCTAACTACCTGGCAGAGTCGCTTCGACATAGTCGGGTGTCTTCCCCGAAGATCATCGGTGTCATCGTACCGCAGATAGCCCATTACTATTTCTCTACGATCCTTTCTGGGATAGAGGAGCAGGCACGGGTGCGGGGCTATCGTATCATGGTGGCCCAGAGTGAGGAACGCTACGACCGTGAGGTACGCATCTGCGAGTCGTTCATGGAGAACCGTGTTTGCGGCATCATTGTCTCACAGGCAAAGGATACGGTGGTTTACGACCATTTCAAGAAACTCATCAACAGTCATGTACCCCTTGTCTTCTACGACCGTATCTGTACGGCCATCAACACCAACCGTGTGGTGGTGGATGATTACATGGGTGCCTTTACGGCTGTCACCCATCTCATCCAGACAGGCTGCAAACGCATTGCTTTCTATGGGTCGCCCATGCAGTTGGAGATTTCGAAAAACCGTTACAATGGCTACGTTGATGCGTTACTGAAGAACGGATTAAGACCGGACGACAGTCTGCGCCTTTTCTGCGACAACCGTATGGAAGCAGAGAAGATCACACCCGAGATCCTATCTCGGGAGGATCGTCCTGATGCTTTCTTCGCAGTGAACGACGATACGGCCATCGGTATTCTCTATACGACGAAACGTATGGGATTCAATGTTCCCGCCGACATCAGCATCTGTGGCTTTACCAATGGTGAGCGAGCCATTGCCTGTGAACCGATGCTTACCACCGTGGAACAGCGAGGACACATGGTTGGCGAGGAAGCTGTGGATATCCTGGTGAACCTTGTCGAGGGCATCACACCGATGGACAAGGTAGTGAAGAAGGTGGTTCGCACCCGACTGGTTGTGCGAGGAACCACGAAATAGAATGGACAATGGATAATAACTAATAAATGATGTGAATATGAAAGTAAAACCTGATTTAGGCTTTTGGCCACTATGGAACCTGAGCTTCGGTTTCTTTGGCGTGCAAATTGCGTATGCTCTGCAAAGTGCGAACATCTCGCGTATCTTCAGAACGTTGGGGGCTGATCCCCATTCACTGAGCTTCTTCTGGATTCTCCCGCCGCTGATGGGTATCCTTGTGCAACCGATTGTCGGAACATTGTCTGACAAGACCTGGTGCCGCTGGGGTCGTCGTATACCTTATTTATTTATAGGAGCCGCCGTGGCCGTGGCTGTGATGTGCCTGCTGCCCAATTCCGGGTCGTTAGGACTGAGCATCTCGGCTGTGATGATCTTCGGTCTGCTGATGCTGATGCTGTTGGATACGAGTATCAACATGGCCATGCAGCCGTTCAAGATGCTGGTAGGCGACATGGTGAATGAGAAGCAGAAGGCGAAGGCCTATTCCATCCAGTCGTTCCTGTGCAACGCCGGCTCGGTAGTAGGATTCCTCTTCCCGTTTGTGTTCACGTGGCTTGGATTGAAGAATGTGGCACCCGAAGGTGTTGTACCCGATTCCGTCATCTGGTCGTTCTATGTAGGTGCAGCCATTCTCATTCTCTGTGTGATCTATACCACCATTAAGGTGAAGGAGTGGCCGCCGCAGGAATATGCGATGTATAACGGTGAGAATAAGAAAGAAGAGGGAAGTGGTAACTGGTTCAAACTGTTGAAGAATGCTCCCGCCACCTTCTGGAGAGTGGGATTGGTACAGTTCTTCTGCTGGGCAGCCTTGCTGTACATGTGGACCTATGTGGTGGATGCTGTATCTGAAACCGTGTGGGGAACCACCGACTCGGCTTCGGAAGCCTATCAGGAAGCAGGTAACTGGACCGGTGTGCTCTATGCCATTCAGGCCATGGGTAGTGTGGTATGGGCCACCATGCTGCCGAGGTTCAAGAATACGAAGTTGGCTTATGCGTTGAGTTTGCTCATTGGTGGTATCGGCTTTGCACTCATTCCATTCGTGCCGAACCAGTACGGACAGATTATTCCGTTCCTGCTCATCGGCTGTGCCTGGGCTGCCATGCTGGCCATGCCGTTCACCTTTGTAACGAATGCCCTTCAGGGCTACGGTCATATGGGTGCCTATCTGGGCTTGTTCAATGGTACCATCTGTCTGCCGCAGATTGTTGCAGCCCTATGTGGCGGAATGGTATTCAAGCTGGTTGGCGGTCATCAGAGTACGATGATGATTGTCTCGGGTGTACTGCTGATCATCGGTGCCCTTTTCGTAACGGCAATTAAGCCACATTCCACACCCCACACTCCACAAAATACTTAGTATAACAGAACAAGTCCTGCAACCGCGCAGTAAACAATCATTCTGATAGGATTGATCTTGAAGAACTTGGTACCAACGAACGTGGCAATGAAAAGGAAGCAACTGATCCAGAACTGCCACGGGTTGGTGCTGGGGGTGGAGAAGTTCTCGGGAGTCATCAACATCAGCGTGGCTGCTGCCAGCAAACCCACTACGGCAGGACGTAATCCCGTGAAGACGCTGTTTACTAACGGCGTCTTCATGTATTTCATGAACATCTTACTGATCAGGATCATGAGAATCAACGAGGGTAGTACCAAAGCGAAGGTAGCGGTAATACTACCCAGAATGGCCATGGGCGTACTGTATCCTGCATTCATCACGGCTGTATAGCCGCAGTAGGTGGCCGAGTTAATGCCCACCGGACCCGGTGTCATCTGACTGATGGCGACAATATCTGTGAACTGTGCCGTATTCATCCAGTGCCAATGATATACCACCTCGTTCTGAATCAGCGAGAGCATTCCATAGCCGCCGCCGAAACCAAAGAGACCGATCTCAAAGAACGTGATGAACAGATACAGGTAAATCATGGCAGTCTGCTTCTATTCTGTGGGTTGAACATATTGACCATAGACATAACCACCCAGTCCGGCCACCAGGATAATGATGATGGGTGATACCCCCAAGGCCCAGATGGCCAGGGCACCCACAATGGGAATCCAGCAGTTGGAGAGGTTGATCTTCGCGCTCTTGGCGAGGTTGAAGGTAGGAACGGCAATCAAGGCCACTACGGCAGGACGTATCCCGCGGAAGATGGCAGCCACCACCTTGTTGTCTTCAAACTGTTGGAAGAACATGGCAATGATCAGGATGATGAAGAACGAGGGCAGGGCAGTGGCCAAAGCCGCACACGCCGCTCCTTTTCTTTTATGCAGCTTATAGCCGATGAAAGTGCTGATGTTGATGGCGAAGACACCGGGACAGCTTTGGGCAATAGCAATCAGGTCGAGCAACTCCTCCTTCTTCATCCATTGGTGTTTCTCTGTCACCTCGGTCTCGATAATAGGAATCATGGCATAGCCGCCGCCGAAGGTGACCATGCCAATCTTAAAGAATGTAGAGAATAGAGACCCCAAAGACCCTCCCCCCTGCCCCTCCCTATGAGGGAGGGGAGTGGTTACATTCGTGGATTGATTGCTATTCACTTCATACATTGCTTAGAGGTAATTACTCCCTCCCTCATAGGGAGGGTGAGGGGTGGGTCTTCTTCTCTATCCACCGTCTTGCATTGACGAAGGCCTCAATCCATGGAGTTACCTCATCCTGACGACGGTTTGCAGGATACCAGGCATTCTGCCAGGGGAAGATAGCACGCTCCAGGTGCGGCATCATGGCCAGATGACGACCGTCGGCAGAGCAGATACCTGCTACGTTATAGTCAGACCCGTTGGGGTTGGCGGGGTAGTCGGGGTAGTTGTACTTCGCGATGATGTTGTACTGACTCTCAGCCTCGGGCAGACGGAACTTTCCTTCTCCGTGAGCCACCCATAAGCCCAGTTTGTTGCCGCTCAGACTGCCGAACATCACACTGTTGTTCTGTGGAATCTCCAGACTGAGGAAGGCACTCTCGAACTTATGCGAATTGTTGTGTAACATCTTCACTCCCGTATTTCCTGTTAATCCCAGTTCCACCATCAGCTGACAGCCGTTGCAGATACCTAAGGAAAGGGTGTCCTTACGGGCATAGAACTTATCCAGGGCTTCCTTGGCCTTCGGGTTGAACAGGAAGGCGCCTGCCCATCCCTTGGCAGAACCAAGTACGTCGCTGTTGGAGAAACCACCGCAGAACACAATCATACTGATTTCCTCCAAGGTCTCACGACCGCTGATTAAGTCGGTCATCATCACGTCCTTCACGTCGAAGCCGGCCAGATACAGACTGTAGGCCATCTCGCGTTCACCATTGGTACCTTTCTCACGGATAATGGCAGCCTTGGGACGGAGAGACACGTCTTTCCTGTTGTCAGGATCAAGACCGTATTGAGAGAGCTTACCGGTGAAGTCCTTGTTGAACTTCATCTCTATCGGCTGGTGCTTGTAGTTCTTGAAACGCTCGGCAGCACAGCCGTTGAAACTCTGCTTGCGGTCGAGCAGATAGGAGGTCTTGTACCACACATCGCGCAGTTCGTCGATGTCGAAGGTGAACTCCTGCTCATCTTTCTTCACTACGAGTGTACGACTGTCGGGAGTGGGGTAGCCAATCTTGGCGAAACCTACGCCGGCATCTTCCAGGAACTCCTTCAGTTCAAACTTATGCTCATCCGATACCTGGATGATGATACCAGGATTCTCGGCAAACAGATTCTTGATGATATCGCCGCCAGCCAGGTTGTGAAGGTTGATATGCATACCTCCACGGGTATTGGCGAAGCACATCTCCAACAAGGTGGTGATCATACCGCCTGCAGAGATGTCATGACCAGCCAGAATCCAGCCGCGACGAATCATTTCCTGAACAGCTTCGAAGCAGTCGGCGAAATACTCGGGGTTCTTCACGGTAGGCACATCACTGCCCACCTTACCTAAGCTCTGTGCGAAGGCACTACCGCCCAGTCGTTGTTCGTCGAAGGAGAAGTCGATATGATAGAAAGAACTGTTCTTGTCGTTAACAGCTACGGGCGACACCACCTTGCGGATATCACTTACCTCACCGCCGGCACTGACGATGACTGTTCCCGGAGAGATAATCTTCTCGCCGTTGGGATACTGCTGACTCAACGACAGGGAGTCCTTACCAGTAGGCACATTCACATGTAGCGCACAACAGAAATCGCTCAATGCCTCTACGGCAGCATACAGTCGGGCATCTTCGCCTTCCTGAGAACGGCAGGGCCACATCCAGTTAGCACTCAGTGAGATACTCTCCAATCCCTCGTCTAAGGGTGCCCAAACAATGTTCGTCAAAGCCTCGGCCACAGAGAGTACACTACCTGCCTCGGGCGAAGCAAGACCCACCTGCGGAGCATGTCCCAACGCTGTGGCAATACCTTTCTTACCACGGTAGTCGAGAGCCACCACACCACAGTCGGAGAGGGGAAGCTGGATCTCACCCTGGCACTGCTGACGGGCAATCTTTCCCGTCACCGAACGGTCAACCTTGTTGGTGAGCCAGTCCTTACAGGCCACAGCCTCCAGTTGCAGCACCCGCTCAAGATACTCATTCACTTTATCTTGAGTATATTCCACATCATTATATTTGCGCTCTACGGTCTTGTCAACCATCACTGTCTTGGGTGAATGACCGAACATCTGTGCCACATCCAGATCGAAGGGTTTTACGCCATCGCCCTGAACGAACGAGAAGTGGGCATCGCCGGTGGTCTCACCAACCACATACAGCGGAGCACGTTCACGCTCAGCAATACGGCGCACATGGTCGATATGCTGCTCGTCGATAAGCAGTCCCATACGCTCCTGACTCTCATTGGCAATGATCTCCTTGGCCGACAGTGTCTTGTCGCCGATGGGCAGTTTGGTCATGTCGATACGTCCACCGCACTCCTCAACCAGCTCAGAGAGACAGTTCAGATGACCGGCGGAGCCATGGTCGTGAATACTCACTACCGGGTTGTTATCCTCTTCCACCAAGGCACGCACCAGGTTATAGGCACGTTTCTGCATCTCGGGGTTAGCACGCTGTACGGCATTCAGCTCAATACCGTTACTGTAACGACCCGTATCTACTGATGACACGCTACCGCCACCCAATCCGATGCGGTAGTTATCACCACCAACCACTACTACCTTATTACCTTTCTGCGGCTCCTTTTTCAGACAGTCGCGCTTGGTGCCGTAGCCCACGCCACCGGCAAGCATGATCACCTTGTCGTAGGCGTACTTCGTAGAAGTGAGAGGTGAGAGGTCAGAGGTGAGAGGTTTCTCTTGATGCTCGAAGGTGAGTACAGATCCGCAGATCAGTGGCTGACCGAACTTGTTACCGAAGTCGGAGGCACCGTTCGAAGCCTTGATCAGGATCTGCTCGGGAGTCTGATACAACCATTCGCGTACCGGCAGGATGTTCTCCCAATCCCTTTTGTTATTTTTAATCTCCGAGTCGTCAAGACGCGGGTAGGCTGTCATATAAACGGCTGTACCGGCAATCGGCCATGATCCTACACCACCGCCCATACGGTCGCGTATCTCACCACCCGTTCCTGTTGAGGCTCCGTTGAATGGCTCCACAGTGGTGGGGAAGTTATGGGTCTCGGCTTTCAGGGAGATCACACTCTCTATATCCTTGATGCGGAACCAGTCGGCCGTACTTTGGTCGGCTGGGGCAAACTGCTCTACCACCGGACCTTCTGAGAAGGCAACATTGTCCTTATAGGCTGACAGGATTTTATGCGGATTCTCGGCCGTGGTCTTCTTGATCATGGCGAAGAGACTCGATTCCTTCTCTTCTCCGTCGATGATGAACGTACCGCCGAAGATCTTATGGCGACAGTGCTCAGAGTTGATCTGTGCGAAACCGAAGATCTCACTGTCGGTAAGCGGGCGCTTCAGCTCCTTCTCGATCTTATGCAGGTATTCAATCTCCTCAGGACTGAGTGCCAGACCTTCCGTTTCGTTGTATTCCTCCAGGTTCTCCACGTGTTTGATCGGCTGTGGCTCGATGTTCACGGTGAAGATGCGCTGGTTCAGACCTTCATACATACGTTGCAGCATCGGATCATGGTCGGCATCCTTGCTCTCCACAGGGAAATATTCCTCAATGCGCGAGATGCCCTTCAGGTTCATGTTCTGTGTAATCTCCACAGCATTGGTGCTCCACGGGGTGATCATCTCACGGCGCGGTCCCACAAAGAAACCTGGCAGCTCACTGCCCTCAAGCAGTTTCGCATCTCCATAAAGCCAACATAACTCATTGATTTCCTGTTGATCCAACTGATGATCAACCTCGGTTGCTATCACACTCTCTGACGGAGTTTTAAAGAAAAGAATCATTGTTATACCTTATTATTATAATTTAGGTGCAAAGGTACGAATAAGTGAGAACAATACAAAATAAAAGTGCGCATTTATTTTGTATTGTCGAGCGTGAGTACCTTCGACGAAGTCAAAGATAAGGATAAACGAGCAAAATGCAAAAGGAAAGTTTACTTTTCTTTCCACTAATTATCTAATCAAGTACCAAAGGTCTAGACCAATGGACAAAGAATTAGTATAAATACCACTACCATCACTCAGTTTGAACAAAGGAAATATACTTTGAGTGTAACCAATCGTCAAAGGACCAATGCCTGCCATAACCTGCCAGTTAGCAGAAAAGCAATTAGCATGGATTCGCCTATGGTGGCTTTTATCTTCATCCTGATGACAATAATAGTATAGATCACGACCTGGTATACAAAAGTCGAGTGCCACACCAGAGAGCAAAGAGAATCTGTGCCTTCTGTCTTGAATACCCAAAAGAACAGGAACTCTTATGGAAGTATAATTGATAACACTTGATTTTAATGCTTCCTTTGTGTCAACAAAACAGATTTTACCATTCTCTCTTATCGCTTCATAGTTTCTATCCAATCCGATGGTTCCCAGAGTCACCTGTAGAGCCGTTGTAACACCAAAAACGTCATGGCTAAGTCCTTTCGACAATTGTATCAAAGTAAAGCCAGCTTCATTTTGCCGAAAGAAACCATCTTTAAATGGTACTCCATCAGGTTTGTGCCCCATAAAGCCATCGCACAACGTCATATTACCTAACCAAAATGCAGGCATTTGAGGATCAAACAGTCTGGGGGTATCTGGGCGTTCTCTCATGATATATGCAAGAATGATATGTCCGGTATCAAAAACATTGGAATGTCGAGACGAAACGCTATCGGTTCTATTGTCGGAAAACGACAAACCCTGTGTTTTCATCTCATTGTCTGTTTGAGCATCCAAAGTGATTGTTACAAATGCGAAAACACACCATAAACACATAAACTTTTTCATCATTGCCTACATATTTAGTTGACTTCTTTAGTGAATTGGAAAGGACACTTTTGAAACGTCCCCACGAATCCTGTGCAAATATAGATACTACGAATGAAAGTTTCAAATATTAAGCGACTAAAAAGTTCACAAAAGTTCACTTCGTTAGACTTTTTCTCGCCTATGGCCATCCGCGTTCAGCGCGTGCTGCTCTCTATAATGGGAATGTGGTAAATATGCTATACAAAAGTAAAGCAACGGCTATAACAAAGGCGAAAAAGGAAATCAGGTTCCATGAGAAGTGATCATAATTGGCATCATTGTCAAACTCAGAGAAATAGTGTTCATAGGTTTTAGATGCCGATATCTTACGCCAAACTAATGCAAATAAGAATACGCCTAACGGTATAAACACATATACAGCTACTCTTTTCTCCCATGGCTCATGACGATGGAAAATACCTATGAAATCATAGACAAACCTCAATGCCCCGAATATATAGCCACAAATTGTTGTTTCTATTAACGAATCTGCTATAATGGGTACATACCAGTTCTTCGGCTTACTATAACTATCTGCACTGAACCGATGAAAGAACTTGTCTATACCGTAGAAAGAAAAATAAATATGACTCAGAAATCTTGTTAGTCTCATAGGGATAACTATGTTAATCGTGTGAATTATTTATTAAACGCATCATCAGTTGATAATCATGTTCATTAAAGATGAAATAGCAATGGTTGTTGTTGCGATTGCATCTTTTTATTAGGTCAGCGTACATTTCTCGATCCTTAAGAGGCATCTGGGATATATCTTTGTGGTGAAACAACATGACATATGAATTTGAAAAGACACCATCATAAAGATAATCTTCTATGTTATTCCAAGTTACATGGTATTCCCAAGGACGTCTTAACATCTTGGTATAACATGCTAACAGTTCTGTCTTGTTTTTTACAGATGGGATGTCCAAATCAGCATATTCCCTATCAAGGATAGATTCGGGAACCATAAACTTAAATATGTTGACATGATGAGACATATCAACATGCTCAAAACGGAAATGGCAATTCTGAAAGTTCAGTGTTATATACATACCATTCTCTTGATCACCCCATAGCATCAGTTTCCCGTTTTCCCATTCATAATGATATATATCGCATATAGGACTTATATCGTCATGTAATGGCTGGACAGGAGTGAAGTAATCATTTATAGACTCATAGTAGTCAGCGTGTTCCCATCCCCATATGGTCACAACACTTGGTGTCTTCATAAACGCTCTTTCTTCTTGATCATAATACTCATCTATGAACAATTTCATTTCTTTCTTACAAGTGTTTATGAAGAACTCACTAACTTCATTGTCTATGAAAACCTCAAAGATAGCACTATTATCCATCATAGGTAGTTCCATATTATACTCTACACCTAATATAACGTAATTTATGAAGGTTTATTTTACCATGCCTCCTCAGTGGAAATGATCTGCCCAACAGCCTGACGGAGTTCAATATCTGTAATCACTCATGTTCATATCATGCAGCTTATATTTATTACGCAAATTGCATAATGATGCTGCGAAGATAGGTTTTCCCTTTGAATTTCCCCAAATTATAGACTTTTTTCTTTGGGGATTCGTCCAATTCGTAGAGAAAGAAAAATTGGATAATGTGATTATAACCCAATGTGCCTGAAATGCCCTGCTGCAAAGGGTTTGATGAGGGTTAGATGATGGCTAAACATCTAACCTACATCTAACCCACATCTAACCCAGATTTACCTTATGCAACCTTTTGGTGTGTAATCTTGTAATACGAGATGTTTTTACGTAACACATGTTAAACCCCATTTCCCACATGGTTACCCCATTATGCTTTGCGCCTGTAAAGTTACAGCTATTTTCCGAGGCGACCAAAAATCGACCCCTCATAGCGTGCAAAAATCCGTTAACGAACCGCCCCCCTTCTGTTAAAAAACACTGAACGCCGTAGACGCTCCCAGTGATCAAGGCAAACGCTCCCAGCGTTTGACGTTCCCACTATTGGCGTTTGAGGTACTTTTCACCAGAAACTGCCATAGTTTCTAACGCAAACTGCCATAGTTTTCTTCACCTCACTTTCTCGTAACATCGTAACATCGTTATTTCGTAATTACGGGATTACGTAATTACGTTATAACGACCACTTGTAGATGTGGGTTAGATGTAGGTTAGATGTTTAGCCATCATCTAACCCTCATCAAACCCTTTGCAGCAGGGCATTTCAGGCACATTGGGTTAGATGTTGGCCTTTTTTACGAATGTTCATAAAATATGATACTCCTGCAAGCTTAGTTGAAGTTCCCAACCAGCCTTATAACACCCTGTTATCAGCCTTATAACGCTCCCTAATCAGCCTAGTTAGTGCCTCTAACCAGCCTGGTTGAAGAGCGTTATAAGGCTTGTAGGATTCTGAAGGTCAAAAGATGTTGTGAAGGTGTGAAGAATGTGAATAAAAGAATGCTCCGCTAATTCGTCTAATTGACTTATGATCAGCAGGTTGTTGGCGGAGCAATATCCATAAATTCCTCCGCCGCGAATCATCTGGTAATCATGCAATTACATTGATTTAGCGGAGAAATATGCGAAGCGACGTTTGCTCGTTCAAGGTCGCAAGTTGTGACCTTGGAAAGTCCTGCGAACAAAGGACTCTTGGAAGATTCTGCTTCTTCAAGGTCACAAATTGTGACCATGAACAAAGGGCCGCATCGGCTTCATTCAGGAAGAGGAAGAATAGAAAACGAAACCACCCATTTGCCTGTCATGGCATGATGGATGGTTTCACAATCAGAGGAATATTATGCTTTCTCTTCTGTAGTTCGGCCACACATAGAGTATCCTTCCCGTCTTCGCATCAATATAGCATAGCCCCTCATCTGAGTCGTAGTCTGTTCCAAGTTTGTAAACAAGACGAGGTGCCCATTGTTCGGATTCTGCAGACAATGGGAACTCAACGATGTAAAGACTGACATCGTCCCCGATATAATCCAAGGACAAGTTCAAGTATTTGGCAAAAATCTTACGAGCTGTTGTTTCTCTGAAGGCAGGAACTACATCCAGATTATTGACGGGTAGGAACGAGCCGTTGACACTTGAAATACGTTTGTCTTTCTTGCTGTAATGGAATACATACCCATGATTCTCAACTTCTACATCCTTGTAGTATTGTCTATACCATGAATGGATATAACCATATTCATCCTCTTCCTCTCGATACATCTTGAAGTTCTCCTTTAAGTCAACACCTAAATAGATGGAAACGAACAGTTCGGGCGACGAAGGACGGCTGCTTATTGGCGTGTTTTCGAAATATACAAGTTTAACCGCCCCATTGCAGTCACGCGTTACCTCAGCATTATTCTTATCAGTAAAACTCGTGTCTTGACCACGAGAACTCCTATAACCTTTACTGAACTCAGGTTCCATATTTGCCTGAGCCAGAAAGATCTCTTCATTCTTAGAATTTACATCTTGGGAACTATCTCCCCAATCGTCTTTATCACTACTGCAACCTACAAAGGCGAGCAGAGTAAAGGCGCACCATAAATACAAATTCTTTTTCATATTCGTTCGTTTTTAGTTGACTTTTTATTCTATTAATTCAAAGATTACGAAATACTGCACCCGCCAACATTAAATAATGTTAAACGCCGCTGGCATATACTTCATTCGTGAATCTGAAGGAACACTTCTAAAGTGAACCCCCACGAATCCGGTGCAAATATAGAAACTACCAATGAAAGTTCCAAATAATATGCGGGGGAAAAGTTCACAAAAGTTCACATTGGTATAACTTTTTGAATTTTATTCTTCCTCTGTCACTCAGCAATGCCCAAATGCATTTGGCATTGCACTCGCTGCTCCATCGGTTCTCGCCATGGCCATTTCTAAGTAACAATGATTCTCACACAGACGAATAATAGTCATGCAGATCTGACAAGTTAGGAGTGGCTCACCTATCTGATCCAGTTCAATAAGTCAGCCGCTGATGTTTCCTGCATCTGGATATAGGCAAACAGTTTCTTTCCCGCATCCTTAAGACTGGCGCCAAACAGATATACCACATTATCGATAATCAGGAACCTATCGTGATTACGTTGACAGGCATGAATCGTAATAGGTGGGTATTGCTGATTGTGCCGCTGTACATCAAGTTGGAACTGTTGAGCAGTCTGTTTGGTGTAGATGGTTGCTGATACATTAGCACCCCGCTTACTCAGCATCGTTAAGGTCGTTTCATCAACATAGTTGTCTATCAACACGATAGACCGCTTAGCTTGTTTGATCATGCTAACAATCTGCGCATACGCATCGAAAATCTGACCGTCGTAGAAGATGCCTTCAACAGGAGGTAAGGACGAACGGACAAAGAAGGCAACTTTCTTTTTAATTTCTGTTATTTCCATCCCTTGCTCTACGACTTTTTGTTCGATGTCAAATAACCGTTGGTTGATAGCGTAACCTTTTAACAGATATTGTTTTAATACCCCATTTGCCCATTTTCTAAATCTTGTACCATTTTGTGATTTTACTCGATAACCAACAGAAATGATAACATCCAAGCTATAGTATTGAACAGGTTTGTCAGAATTTGCAATGTGTAAATAATGCACATTGCTTTCTTTATCTAATTCTCCCTCTTTAAACACATTATTAATGTGTCTTGTAATCACAGAACGTTCCCTAAGGAATAACGATGATAATTGAGCTTGTGTAAGCCACACTGTTTCATTCTCTACTCGTACTTCCAACCGAATGGTTTCATCCGGCTGATACATCACAATCTCACCCTTGCAGGATTCTATGTTCTCCATAATGTCAAATTTAATAGTTATACTATAATGCAAATTTTGGAGCAGCGAAAACAAAGAAATGCTTGCATTTCATTTGTTGAGTCGTGACAAAATAAGACCAAAGGTCAAATTTATTTGCAATTTTCCGAGCGTGAGTATCTAAAAAACCAGTTTTAAAGATAGGTTTTTCCTTTGAAACTTCCAAAATTATAGACTGTTTTCTGAAACAAAGAACCACCCATTTGCCAGTTGTGGCATAATGAGTGGCTTGTTATCAGAAAGACTTTAATAAATTCAGAACATATAGGCAAGTTGAAGCGTGAAGGTTCGCATACGGGAATCGAATATTATACGGTCGTCAAACGAAGACTTCATAATGTCACGCATGCCCCACTCGTAACCCAATGATACCTGATAGTGACTTGCCACTTCAATGCCTGTGCCGAACCCCAAGCCCCAGTCAACTATATGATCGCTACCCACATAATCGAAATAACCACTGGGGTCCGCATTATACCAAGGTAATGGCTCGTTATTCGCGTCTCTCAGAAACTCTTTGATATTACCAAAGAGTCCAATATTCAAATACGGACCAGCATTTACATAGAATTTTGCAAACCTTCCGCAGTTCAGTTTGAATCCGGCGCGAAGAGGGATGTTCAGAAAGCAAGGAGCTGCTCTTGCATATCCTATGAACCCGTTTTTGGGGTAAATGTGCTTCTCCGACTTCCATGGAAGGGAAGAGATAGCCAGGCCGGATTCAGCGTAAAGACCTTTGACCACCTTGGGGAATGTCAGTTCACCCTTTACGCCCATACGGAAACCATATCTTGACTCCATATTACTTGGCGCATTGAGATTCAATCCAGCCAAAACACCTGGTCTGAAATCCTGCGCTACAATAGGGAGTGCTATCAGCAATCCTGCACAGATAATGATGATTCTTCTTTTCATATTCTTCTATATTTGTTTGGTTCTATTATCATAAATGCAAAGATTACGGACGGTAGGCATGCTGAGCATAAAGGGAGGTGGGGGACAATGCCCCGGCATCAGCGTGATTGTCAGGATTTGTTTTCTCATAACTCTTTTTGATAGGGTATGGTCTTTGACAACGTTGGTGAATAGACGAAGCTGAATGTTATTTCACGACTGTCAGGCGTGAGTCTTGGATCATCTATTCCCAAGTCGTATGTTGAAACGACTGTCATGGAATAGGTTTCACCTTCTTTCAATGGACCAATCTCATAGTCAAGGTCGTAGGGACAAATGCAGTTCGCCATGACACCATCTTTAATCACATCTAATTCCGTTACCGTAATTGTCTTACCTTCTATGCTTGCCTTGGCTTCAAACTTACTGGATGCGCAGTTGAAGACAGCATTAGCATGCTTCACCAAAAGGTTTCCTGCCTGAGTTCCTTTCAGTTCGAAATACTCATCATTCCAATAGCCTGCTCGCGACTCCACGTTTGACTTGCACCCAGAATTGTTGAGGTTCGTCAATGCGAACATCCTTTCAGGTTGTTTCTCGGGTGTATCATCACTGCACGCCACTAAACCGAGAAAGACGAAAGCGCACCATAAATACATGAACTTTTTCATCATTGCCTACATATTTAGTTAAATTTCTTTCTTATATAAATGCAAAAATTGCGAAACCTTGCTTCTACAAATAATAAATAATGTTAAACACTGCCAGGGTGTACTTCATTAGTGAATCGGAATGAACGCATATAAAATGAACACCACCAATCCGTTGCAAATATAGATACTACAAATGATAGTTCCAAATAATTAGCGAGAAAAAAGTTCACAAAAGTTCACATTCGTTAGACTTTTTCTCGCCAAGGGTAAGGAATTGCCTTCAGCGATTATCGTCACGACTCAGCCAAATTGATACAAGCATCTTTGGCACTCACTGCTCCGATAATTGCCTTCAGCGATTATCGTCACGACTCGGCAATGCCCAAATGCATTTGGCATTGCACTCACTGCTCCGATAATTTGCCTAATTCGTAGAAAAAGGGAGAAACAAATTTGAATAATGTGAATAATTAACCCACTAATAACTATGATTCTCACTCAAAGTATATTTGAACACAGATCGTTCTCCACTCGTACCAAAGTTACTCCTCTATCACAATGGGGTCAGCCAAACGTTCATATTCTTGAATAACGGGCGATGAATCATCGATGTATGAAGTCGTCATCATCGTCATTCTATCCTTGCTCAGTTTCAAGATCGTTCTTCTGCCTTCCCACATCCAGATGCCGATAACACCATTCTTCTCATACCAATAAGATGACTCTATACGTTTTGCGGGGGCTTCCAATCCATTGGGCAAATAAAAGAACGTTACAGGCTTTCCCATTACACTGGCTACAATATCTTCTTTGTCTGAAATCCATATACCAGTATTCTGCTTGGTGTCATCCTTTACCAGGAGCCAGTAGCCTGGCAGTAACGATGCATCAAGATCGGTTGACGCTTTTATCTGAACTGGCTCATCATCTTCATCACTGCACGCCACCAAACCAAACAGAGCGAAAACACACCATAAATACATGAACTTTTTCATCATTGCCTACATTCTTAGTTGAACTTCTTTTAAAACGCAAAAATTACGAAATACTGCATCCGCCAACATTAAATAATGTTAAACGCCGCTGGGGCGAATACTTCATTCGTGAATCCGAAGGAACACTTTGAAACGAACCTCACGAATCCGGTGAAAACTTGAATGGCTCATTTGGCTTAACGAAAAAGTTCACATCGTTAGACTTTTCCTCGCTGCGAGAAGTTAATATACAATAAGGCACGACAAGTGGTGGTTAAATTTCCATAAACTAATGCAACAATATGCGGATTCTTGCCGTTTTATTCATGATTTTGCACTATAATTGCAGTGCGAAAGTGTTATTGAATGTAGAATAATTAATAAAAGAAAGGAAATAAAAGATGAAAAAAAGTATTGTTTGGATGACAGCTACTGCTGTGGTGTTCCTTGCCAGCAGCTGCGCCAGTAAGAAAGATCTGGAGAACTGCCGACTGGACAACCAGAACCTGCAGAACGAGAACAAGGAACTGAATACGAACTATCAGGTGGTGAAGGAACAACTGGCTGGAGCCAATGCCCGCGTTACCTCGCTTGAGGAGCAGCTGGCCCAGCAGAAGAGGGCATATGCCGCCCTGCAGCGGTCGCTCGACAAGAGTCTGACGAATGCGAACCAGAACAACGTTTCTATCGAGAAACTGGTGGATCAGATCAACGAGAGTAACCAGTATATCCGTCATCTTACCGAGTTGAAGTCGAAGAGCGACTCCCTGAACATGGTGCTTACCAATAATCTTACCCGCTCGCTTACGAAAGAAGAGCTGAAAGAGGTGGATGTACAGGTGCTGAAGGGAGTGGTGTATATCTCGCTGGCCGACAATATGCTCTACAAGAGCGGATCGTATGAAATCAACGACCGTGCTGCTGAGACACTCTCGAAGATCGCCAAGATCATCATGGACTACAAGGATTATGATGTGCTGGTGGAAGGAAACACCGACAATGTGCCTATCTCTCGTGAGAATATCCGAAACAACTGGGACCTCTCTTGTCTGCGTGCTTCCAGTGTTGTACAGTATCTGCAGAACAACTACGGAGTGGATCCGAAACGGTTGACGGCAGGTGGACGTGGTGAGTATAACCCGCTGGCCAGCAATAATACCGAGGTAGGTAAGCAGCGCAACCGTCGTACCCAGATCATCATCACGCCGAAACTTGACGAGTTCATGGAACTTATCGATCATGCTCCGGAAGAATAGTTGACAGTTGTTACTATCTTATGCAGCTTCGCTCTAAGAATTCATCGAAGCGGTCGCGGTAGCCGTTGAAGATATTGATGTCAACCTCACCGTGAATACCATTTACATGGCCATCTGGACTGAGCTGCCAGATGGCCAGTTTTACATCTGGCTTATACTCCCCGTAGCGGGCAATCCATACCTGGTAGTTGTCTTTGATATCCGGGGCGTCTGACAGGTATTTATTGATGAAGTTCTGACTGACATACAGGATGGGCTTCACGCCAAGGTGGTTCTCCACTGCTTTCATCCATACACGGATGCGGTTCAACAGCACCTCTGTTCCTCCCATCTCCTTGATGAGGGCAGCCGAAGGCTCCACATCGAGCACCGGGGGAAGGTCACCCGGATGGAAGAGGGTGTTCTGAATGAAATAGTTGGCTTGTTGGGTACCGCTGGTGCGGGTGGAGAAGAAATGATAGGCTCCGCAGCGAATGCCGTGGTTTCGGGCATTCTTGTAGTCGTTGACGAAGTACTTATTGGTAATGGTGGTGCCTTCGGTACTCTTGATGTAACAGAAAGAGACGGGGTAGTCAACCGTTCCCGTAATACGCTTGTTGCTCTTCGAGCCTAAATGCGAGATGCGAATCTTACTCCAGTCGATGCTATAGTGCTTCTTTCCGAAATCGTGCTGATAGCGGGAGATGTCAATGCCATAGATATGCTCCGTGGTGTAGATGGGTCGCTCGCCCTGATACACATTGTCTTTCCACTCGCCGATGCGTACCATACCGTTGGCATCTAACAAGATGCCGAAGCCGTTGCGCTTTCCTTCGTGCCACATGCCGTCGTAGGTTCTGCCTTCGGTATCTTCCATCACACCGTGCCCTTCAGGAATCCACAAACGGTTGGTCTCCCCATGATAGGTACTGTCGTTCATGGCCAGGAACACATTCACCGTATCGGTGTTCTGGTGAAGCAGGGAGTCGGCCGTGAGACGGAAGGTTTCCGACTGACTGTTATCATACACTGCTCGTGCCCCTCGTATCTTCCTGTGCTTGCGGGTCTGCACTACACAGGTCTTGCGCTGCGCATCCATCTCCAGGATATGGCAGGCCGACCGTCGTCTATTAACAACGGAATCGTCGGTCAGCAAGGTATATTCCTGTATGAACCGCACGCGCATCTTGTTGAAGCTGTTGGTGTCAGAAAGAATCGTGAGCACCTTCTGCGTCTGCTCCAAGTCGGCTTTGGCGGCGCTTTCATAATCGGCTATATCATTGTAACCCTCGTCCATGACTTTATGCACCCGCAGGAAATACTGCAGCTCTTCAATCCTTTTCTTGAGAACGGTGATGCGTTGTTCAACAACAGGTCGTTGCTGCATCATGGTTTCGCGTATCTTCGCATTCTCCGTGCGCTCCCACTGCTTGGGGTTGGTGCCCTCGGTTAAGAGTCTTCCGCGGCAAAGCGGGGTGAACGTGCGGCGAATCCAAGTGCCATGCACCACCTTGGAATTCTTGGGGATGGCATTGGCGTCGGTGGAGAGGCGACAGGTGGTCCAGTTGTCGTAGTTGGTCAGGTAGAAAGCGGGCTGCCCATCGATGCTCACCTCATAATAGGTATCATACTCCAATCGGGCGATGCTACCCTTTAGCTGCTCTTCGGAGGATGGGACCAAAGGGAGGAGCACAATGACGAACACAGCCGCCAATGTTAAAAACAGCAGCGAGAGTATGATTCTCACTGCTGTCTTGCTTTGGTATTTCTCTAATGTCTTAATCGATTTCTTCATCTGGTTCGTAACCGCCCATCTCGCGGATGGCATTCTTCAGCATGGTGTATTGCTGATAGAGGTGGTTAACAGCTTCCTCACCTTGGGTGTAGTCGTGCATAGGACTCTTCAGGAAGAAGCTCAGGAAGCGCTGAGTACCGTAACGACCGGCGCGGGCGGCAAGGTCGCTCAGCAGACAGAGGTCGAGACAGAGCGGAGCAGCAAGGATACTGTCGCGGCAGAGGAAGTTGATCTTGATCTGCATGGGGTAGCCCATCCATCCGAAGATGTCGATATTGTCCCAGCCTTCCTTGTTGTCGTTGCGCGGCGGGTAGTAGTTGATACGTACCTTATGATAATACTGTGTATCCTCGTCGTTGCCATGTCCGTAGAGGTCGGGTTGGATCTCTGGCTTCAGGATGGTCTCCAAAGTAGAGAGCTTAGACACCTCCTTTGTGCGGAAGTTTGCGGGCTCGTCGAGTACCAGACCGTCGCGGTTACCTAAGATATTGGTGGAGAACCAACCACTAAGACCCAGACAACGGGTTCCGATGATCGGGGCGAAACCACTCTTTACCAATGTCTGACCGGTCTTGAAGTCCTTACCGGCAATAGGCATCTTGGTCTTCTCTGCCAACTCCCACATAGCGGGGAAGTCAACAGTAGTGTTAGGAGCACCCATGATGAAGGGAGCACCCTCAACCAGTGCTGCATAGGCATAGCACATGGACGGAGCGATATGCTCACGGTCGTCAGCCTTCATGGCTGCTTCGAGGTCGGAGAGCTTATAGTGAACCTTCTCGTCAACGGGAACATAGATCTCTGTGGAA
Organism: uncultured Prevotella sp.; assembly: GCA_900314935.1. Classification (GTDB taxonomy): domain Bacteria; phylum Bacteroidota; class Bacteroidia; order Bacteroidales; family Bacteroidaceae; genus Prevotella. Next base: position 3,191 of record OMXE01000024.1, on the reverse strand, counting down.
GCTGCCCACAGCACAACGATACGGGCACAGCCGTTCTTCTCCTTGAACGAACGGATATCCTCGCGAACCTGTTCCATCATGTCCCAGCGGTTCTTGCACTGTTTCACGTTATCTCCGTCTAGTCGCTTGGCATAGTTCTTGTCGAAAGCAGCTTTCATGGGGACGATCTTCTCCAACTCGTCACGAACAGGCTCGATGTCCTTCTCCTTGAGGACTTCGGCGTACATGGCTGCCTGATAGGCGTTCTGGGGATATACATCCCAGCAGCCGAAGACAATGTCGTTGAGATTGGCGAGAGATACGATCTCGTTGTAAGGTACATACTTCTTGTCATCGCCTTTACCGATACGTATCTTATCATACTGTGTCATGGAACCGACAGGCTTTGCCAAACCTTTACGAGTCATCAGCACACCTGTCATGAATGTTGTGGAAACTGCTCCACAGCCTACTACGAGGATTCCAAGCTTTCCCTCAGCAGGCTTCACATTTGTCTTACCCATTTTTAAAATTTCTTTTTGAGTTTTGTTTCTTAATTTGATGCAAAAGTATAAAAACTATTTTAAAGTTAGTCAGTTTTCACATTTTTTGTGCTTATAATTTCGTTGATTATGCAAAAAAGAGCGGATTAACGTGTTCTTGCTCTCGTTTTTTTGTTTTTCTTTTGTATCTTTGTAGCCGATTCATAACGTAAGAACTGCAGAAAAGTGAAGAGATTGATAAAAGACCAGCAATTTGGCGGGGAACGTCCGTTGTTCGCCATTCGTGATACTCGTTTGGAGAATGTAACCATCACCGAGGGGGAGTCGGGCATTAAGTGCTGCTCCAACCTGGAGATCGATCATTGCCACTTCATCGGGAAATATCCTTTGTGGCATGTTGATGGCTCGCTCATCACGAATAGCTATTTCGAAGTGGGATCACGGTCTGCCATCTGGTATAGTAATGATATGAAGATGCAGGATTGCATCATCGACGGACCGAAGTTCTTCAGGGAGATGTGGAACTTGGAACTGGAGAACGTAACCATCAATGATGCTGATGAGACTTTCTGGCGCGTTCAGGGATTGAAGGTCAGGAACGTGACACTGCATGAGGGTACTTATCCGTTCATGTTCTGCAAGGATGTGTATGTTGACGGATTGGAGAGCGATTCGAAATATGTGTTCCAATATTGCGAGAACGTGGAGGTACACCATGCTAAGATCACCACCAAGGATTCGTTTTGGGAATGTAAGAACGTGGTGATTTATGATAGCGTAATCGATGGGGAGTACCTGGGATGGCATTCAGAGAACTTGCGGTTGGTGCGTTGCCATATCGGTGGTGAGCAGCCATTGTGCTATGTAAAAGGACTGGTTATGGAGGACTGTACCTTTGATGATGCGTGCGACCGGATGTTCGAGGATTCTGAGGTGAATGCATCCATCTTCGGAACGATAACCAATATCAAGAACCCGCGTACCGGTCATGTGGTGGCCGACTCCATAGGTAGCGTAACCATCGATGAGAATATCCTGCCTCCTGCCGACTGTTTGATAGAAACACGATAAGACTTATGAAATATAATTTCGATGAAATCATTCCGCGTCGAAACACCAATAGTGTGAAATGGGACGAGGCTGCTCAGGATGATATCATTCCTCTCTGGGTGGCTGATATGGATTTTCGGGTGCTTCCCCAGATTACGGAAGCGCTTCGGCAACGTGTGGACCATGGGGTGTTCGGCTATACCCATGTGCCGGATAGCTATTATGAATCGGTAATCAGATGGTTTGAGGATCGGCATGGGTTACAAGGGGTAAAGCCATCGGATATAATCTATACATCGGGTGTCGTACCTGCTATTTCGGCCATCGTGCGGGGATTGACCTTACCGGGTGACAAGGTGCTGGTGCAGACACCAGTGTACAATTGCTTCTTCTCGAGCATCCGCAATCAAGGGTGCTTGGTTGAGGAGAATCATTTGGTTTACAAGAATAATACCTATGTCGTAGATTGGGACGATTTTGAACGGAAATGCGCTGACAGTCGGGTGCGCATCTTCTTGCTTTGTAATCCACATAATCCGGCAGGACGCGTGTGGAAGAAAGAAGAACTGCAGCGCATGGGGGAGATTTGCCAGAAACACGACGTATTCGTCATCTCTGATGAGATTCACTGTGAACTGGTGATGCCTGGAAATGAGTATACGCCCTTCGCTTCACTGTCGGATGATTTCCTGAAGAACAGTGCTACCTGCGTGGCACCGACGAAGGCTTTCAATATCGCCGGACTGCAGATTGCGAATATTATTGTGAAGGATCGGACGAAGCGGGAAAGAATCGACCGCGCTATCAATATCCATGAGGTGTGCGATGTGAATCCATTCGGGGTTATTGCTACTGAGGCAGCCTATACCGAGGAGGGGGCAGAGTGGCTGAGACAACTGAATACGTATCTCTTTGCGAATTACCAGTTCTTGTGCGACTTCTTCAGTAAGCACTTCCCTTCTTTGGAGGTGGTTAAATTGGAGGGAACTTATCTGGTGTGGGTTGACTGTTCTTCCTTGGGCAAATCATCTACAGAGATTGTGAATAACCTCTATCGTCATGGCGTATGGATGAACGACGGAGTAATGTATGGGGAGAGCCAGGGGGCGTTCATAAGGATTAACATTGCTTGTCCGCGGAAGATCCTTGAGGAGGGACTTCTTCGTATGGAAAAGGCATTGCATGGTTAATAATTCGATGGTAAAAGTGCCTTTATAATATATAATAATAAGGTAAAGGCATTTTTCTTTTCTTCCCTTTTGTCCTCTTTTTCGAAAATCTTCGCCTACAAGTGAAAAAAGTTGCATTTTATTTTGCAGGTTCGCAGAAATTGTGTACCTTTGCATCCGCTTTCGCACTATTTTTACGAGTTGCGGGAGTTTTGGTAGATCTTTGAAATGCTTACATAGACAGAGAAGTAGTACGAGAAGCGGTTGCCGTTTCCTGTTATTGGAACCGGCTTCCGGGTAATCGAACCGTCAATATGACATTGTCAGTTTGGCACTGACGTACTCGATAGATACGAATTGGCGTTCTGAGACAGATAACAAAGCTAGTGGCTCTAGTTTTACTAGTGTTGCTAGAACATATAGAAATTTTACAATGTAGAGTTTGATCCTGGCTCAGGATGAACGCTAGCTACAGGCTTAACACATGCAA
>OMXE01000022.1 GCA_900314935.1 uncultured Prevotella sp. | reverse complement strand
TCTGTCTCAGAACGCCAATTCGTATCTATCGAGTACGTCAGTGCCAAACTGACAATGTCATATTGACGGTTCGATTACCCGGAAGCCGGTTCCATGAAAAAGGAAACGGCAACCGCTTCTCGTACTACTTCTCTGTCTATGTAAGCATTTCAAAGATCTATCAAAACCCCCGCACTCGCTATTTTTAGTGCGAAAGCGGATGCAAAGGTACACAATTTCTGCGAACCTCCAAAACATTTTCTTGTTTTTTTTCTAAAAATTTTGATTTTTTCCTTTTTTAAGACAAAGGAGGTAACATAAATCAAGAGGGAACCACTTCATTGAAAGCAGTTCCCTCTTAAAAGAAGTTATTGACGCCCCTTTATGGAGTAGTTTTTACATAGGCACGTTGGATGTGAATATCAGTAACCGGTCGGTCATTTTCATCCGTTTTTGCCCTCATGATTCTCTCCACCACATCGAGTCCTTCAACAACCTCTCCGAACACCGTATATTGGTTATCGAGATGTGGAGTACCCCCATATTGGAAATACGCATCTCGCACCTCTTGCGGAAAAGAGATCAGTTCGCCCGTATTTCTGGCAATCCTTTCCTCCACATCATCCATCATGTTCCCGCTGTACCGTTTTCCCCAAACGATATAGAACTGACACATGGAAGACTCCCGTAGCGGGTTCTCCTTATCCCCTTCCCTTGCGGCAGCCACGCTGCCCCTTTTATGGAAGAGCTGCGGGAAACGAATCTCTGCAGGAATCTTGTACGTTTCATATTTCCCGTCTCCCAACAGTTGTCCTTCAGGTGCATTTCGGCTTATGCTATCTCCCGTTTGGATAATGAAATCCTCTATCACCCTATGGAACAGCAGACCGTCGTAGAATCCCCTGTTGACGAGAGCGATGATATTATCACGATGGCGCGGCGTTTCATTATACAGCATTATCGTTACGTTTCCGCTATCCGTTTCCAGCACAATACTTGTACGCTGCTCTTCCTGCGCCATGACAGAAAGCGGCAATAGAAGAACCCATGTCAGTAATCCGAGTATTCTCATGATTTTACCTTATTATTAATATACCTCCCCCTGAGAGATTTCCGTTTTATCTATTTTCTTCTTGTCGATTGAATACCATGCATAAGCTATATACGCCAGTACGAACGGTATCAGCAGACTCACGATGGCCATGGTGCGCAAGGTGAACTCGCTGCTGCACGAATTGGCGATAGTCAGACTACTCTGCAGATCCACGTTCGACGGATAGTAAGCCGTATTGTTCCACCCTGCGATGAGCAGCAGTACCAACACCACCATTACCACGCCGATGCCTGTAGGCCATATACCTTTTATATATGTCTTACTAACAATGGTACGGATGATGCCATACAACACCAGTACCACGCCAACGAGTAAGATGATGAGCAGATACCACATCTCGAGCAGGTTATGCAGATACTTCATCGGTTCCATCATGATCACCCCCGTTGCAGGATCATACGCATAGCCATCCTTTAACAAAGTACGAATCAGGAAAGCCAGGAAGAAGATCAGGAACGTGATGGTATTCCCCACCAGCTGAACCGACGCCCTACTCTCTATCACCTCATCGCGTACATTATTTATATAATATAATAGACCCAATACACGAGCCAGGAAGAACACCGCGAACCCTAAGATCAAGTTCCACGGATCCAGCAGCGCATCCAGTCCGTTGCTCGCATTTGCCCACTTACTAATTACAGGTTGCATGCCATCCATCAGATTTGCCTTCTCGATGATGAAGTTCGACCCATTGAAGAACGTTGCCACCGCCCCACCAATCAACAGCGGTCCGATGACACCATTCAGCACCAGGCACCACTGGAACGTCTTCGGTCCGAGGAAATTACCCAGTTTGTTCTGGAACTCATAGCTTACTGCTTGCAGCACAAACGAGAACAAGATAATCATCCACAGCCAGTAGGCACCACCGAAGCTGGTACTGTAGAATAAAGGGAACGAGGCGAAGAACGCCCCTCCGAAAGTAACCAGCGTGGTAAATGTCAGCTCCCATTTCCTTCCTGTACTGTTAACCAGCATTCTCCGCGCTTCAGCGTTATGTCCTAGACTGAACAGCAAGGAGTTACCACCCTGCACAAACATCAGGAATACCAGCAAGGCCCCCAGCAGCGACACCAGGAACCACCAATACTGTTGCAAGAATTCGTATGTCATATTCAATATCTTTTTTAGTTATTATTGAAACAAGAAGAGTCACGAAGCACTTTCATATTCCGGTCCTTTCTTGATCTGCTTGAGCATAATACTCAGTTCCACGGCGAGCATGGCAGTGAACAAGAAGAGGAAGATAAAGAAGGTCAGTGCCACCGATCCAGCTCCGATATCCGACACCGAAGCCCCCACCGGCAGCATATCCTGAATGGTCCACGGCTGTCGTCCGAACTCAGCCACAAGCCATCCGCTCTCACTGGCGATATAGACCAGTGGAACCAAGGCGATAGCCACGATGTAGTGCCACTTTGGCAATGCCGACAAATCCTTTTTCCGCCAATCCATGAAGAGTACGACAGCAAAGAACAAGATAAACAGACAGCCCAGTCCTACCATCAGTCGGAAGGCCCAGAAGTTCACAGGGATATAAGGCACCAGATCGGCTTTATCCTTGATATATCCATATCCGAAATACTTAAAGTTCTCGTCAATGATGGCAGCCTGTGCCTTAGCCGTTTCCTCATCACCCGTAGCCTTCGCCTTACGATATTCCGCCAAGGCCACGATAGCCTTCTTTCCGCTGGCTATCTTCTCATCGGCCGAAGGCTCCCTCGTTCCGTCTGGCTTCGTATAACCGTTCAGCAAATCGTTCACTCCCGGTACATATCCATGGAAATCCCTTGTAGCCATGAACGAAAGCGCGTAGGGCATTGCTATACGCAGCGGTGGTTCCTGTTCAACGGTATAGTCAGGCTGTTGGAAAGGATTCACCCATGCTACTGCCGTCAGACTCTGGTCGGTACCGCCATTGTAAAGTGCCTCCATCGCCGCCAGTTTCATCGGTTGTTTCTGAGCCACCTGCTCACCCGATATATGACCTGTAGCCGCAGCCAGTACCGAAGCCACCAAGCCCACGATACAGCCAATGCGCATACTCTTCAAAGCCAGTTCCTTCTCGCGTTTCTTCATCAGGTACCAGCAGCTTACTGCCACCACAAAGACAGCCCCGACGATCCACGCGGAAATCACCGTATGACAGAACTTGGTCACGGCAAAAGGTGAAAGGGCCACATCGAAGAACGATACCATCTCGTTGCGCACCGTGTCGGCATTGAACTCACAGCCCACAGGGTATTGCATCCATGCGTTAGCCACCAGAATCCACCATGCCGAGATTGTAGCGCCCAAGCCGGTAAGCCAAGTCGAAGCTAAGTGGAATCCCTTCGATACCTTGTTCCATCCGAAGAACATCACCGCCACGAAGGTCGATTCCATGAAGAACGCCACGATACCCTCAATGGCCAGCGGAGCGCCGAAGATATCGCCCACGAACCACGAGTAGTTACTCCAGTTCGTACCGAACTCAAACTCCAGGATGATGCCCGAAGCCACACCAATGGCGAAGTTAATACCGAACAGTTTCTGCCAGAACTTCGCCGCATCTTTCCAGAACTGTTTCCCTGTACGGTAATAGCAGGTTTCCATGATACCCATGATCACCGCCAGTCCCAGTGTCAGCGGGACGAACAGCCAGTGGAAGATGGCCGTCAGCGCGAACTGTGCCCTCGACCAATCAATCGTACCTGCACTGATTTCCAATAAATAGCTTGTCATATCATTAAAGTTAAAGATTACTCATTGCTTACTTTCTCGAACTGTTCCATCACGAAGTCCGCCTCCCCACCCTTTTCTGCATGTTGTTTTAGGAAGTTCGGGAAGAAGAATACCTTCAGCACCGCAAACATGATAAACAGTTTGATGGCGATAATCGTCCACAGCGTCTTCCCCAGTCGCATGTTCCGGAAACCGTCGTAGTAGAGGTCGAAAGCCCTGTAAATGAAACCGTTCCTTTTCATGGTTATTCGTTTAACTGGACAAATATACGAACTATTTTTTAATTCAGCAAATACTTTGACATAAATATATTATGTCATTTTTCGCATTATTCACAAACCCCACCCTTAATTTTGTCCTATTTTTCCTCAAAAATATTAAAAAGCCCACTATTTAGGCGTTGTGGCCGACTTTTTCTTTGCTGTTTAACCAAAATAAACTATATTTGCACTCAATAATCAAAATGACTTGCTGATAGAAAGAAAAGATATGAATAAGAAAATCTGGATACCCATTGTCCTTGTCGGTCTGCTGCTCTTAGGCGGCATTGCCTATTTGTATAGAAGTCTTGACGAGCAGAAGAAAGTGAATCAGGACATGCAGGAACTTGCCGAGTTGGACAAGAAAGAGATGCAGAACGAATACGAGCAGTTCGCGCAGCAATATAGTGAGATGAAGACGCAGATCAACAACGACTCCATCGTGGAACAACTCACACAGGAGCAGTTGAAAACGCAGAAACTGCTGGAAGAGTTGCGTAATGTGCGTGCTACCGATGCCCGCGAGATTACCCGACTGAAGAAGGAGTTGGCCACCTGTCGTGCCGTCATCCGCAGCTACGTATTGGAAATCGACTCGCTGAACCGTCTGAACCAGAACCTCACAGCAGAGAACACCCGTGTGAAAGGTCAATATGAGGAAGCCACCCGTCGCATCGAAAGCCTGAACACCGAGAAGTCATCCCTGTCAGAGAAGGTAGCCATTGCCGCCCAACTCGACGCCGTGGGCATCTCCATGTCGCTGAACGACAAGAAGGGCAAGTCAACCAAGAAGATCGAGAAGGCCAAGAACCTCCAGGTGAACTTCAGCATCGCCAAGAACGTCACCGCCTCGAATGGTGTGAAAACACTGTATGTGCGCATTCAGACGCCCAACGGACAGGTATTGACCAATGGTGGCACGTTCGACTACGAGAACCGTTCGCTGCAGTACTCTATGAAGAAACAAGTGGAATATACAGGTAATGAAACGCCCATATCCATGTTCTGGAACATCAGCGAGTTCCTCAGTGAAGGCACCTATAAGGTGAGCATCTTCGCCGACGGTCATATGATCGGTTCGCGAAGTTTCACATTCTGATGAAGAAGCAAAGGAAAAAACTACTACTTAGAGAAACATCTAAGAAAGGCTATTATACAAGACATATGAAGAAAGTATTAATATTCCTTCTGTTCACAACAGTCATACCCCCAGTTGCAGCCCAGCAGATGCTGAGCTTGGACAGCTGCAGGGCCATGGCGTTGCGCAACAACAAGCAGCTCAGCGTGTCGCGACTGAAGCAGGAGGTGGCCTCGAACACCCGTAAGGCCGTGCGCACCAAGTACCTGCCGAAGGTAGATGCCATCGGTGGCTACGAACTGCTGAGCAAGGAGATCTCCCTGCTGAACAACCAGCAGAAGAGCAGTCTGGACAACATCGGTACAACAGCCGTCACCAGTGCCACCGCCAAACTCCCCGAAGCCATCACCAACATGGCCCAGCAAGGACTGATCACCCCTCAGCAGGCACAGGCCTTTGGACAGATGGCCAGTCAGTTCTCCGGACCTATGGCCGAGGCCTTGAACGGCGTGGGCACGGAAATCCGCAAGGCCTTCCGCACCAACAACAGGAACATGTTCGGTGCCGCCATCATGGTACAGCAGCCGCTGTATATGGGAGGAGCCATTACCGCTGCCAACCGCATGGCCGACCTGAACGAAGAGCTCTCGGCTTCATCCACCAAGGGCACCATCCAAAACACGCTGTATGATGTGGATAACACCTATTGGCTGGTGGTATCGCTGAAGCAGAAGAACAAGCTGGCCAATGGTTTCCTTGAGCTGATAAAAAAGCTCGACAGCGACGTACAGAAGATGATTGAGGAAGGGGTGGCGACAAGGGCCGACGGACTGAAGGTTAGCGTGAAGGTGAACGAGGCTGAGATGGCTGTGACACAGGCTGAGGACGGTCTGGCATTGGCTAAGATGCTGCTTTGCCAGCAGTGTGGACTACCCATCGACAGTAGTATCACCCTTGAAGATGAGAACAAGGAAGAACTTACCGCTGTGTGCGACATGACCGACGGTGACATAGAAACAGCCTTGGTGAACCGCTACGAACTGGAGATGTTAGGCAAAGCCGTTGATATCTCGAAGGAATCCACCCGATTGTTACGCGCCGCCTATCTGCCGCAGGTAGCCCTTACTGGAGGCTATCTCGTTACCAACCCCAGTGTATATAACGGTTTCGAGCATAAGTTCGGCGGTGTATGGAACATCGGCATCCTGATTCGCGTACCCGTATGGAGCTGGCAGGAAGGAACCTATAAGATCCGTGCCAGTAAGGCAGCCACCAATATCGCCAACATGGAGTTGGCCGAAGCCACCGAGCTCATCGAGCTGCAGGTAAACCAGAGTCAGTTCAAGATGCGCGAAGCCAACAAGAAATACGGCATGAGTCTGAAGAACGTAGAGAAGGCTGAAGAGAACCTCCGCTGCGCGAACTTAGGCTTTGCCGAGGGCGTGATGACTGCCACCGAGGTGATGGAAGCCCAGACCGCCTGGCTACAGGCTCAGACACAGAAAATTGATGCCGAGATCGACCTCCGCTTGTCGCAGATCGGTATGAAGAAAGCACTGGGAGTTCTTCAGTAAAGAATTGAACTTTCGGAACAGCGAGCGCCAACAAGCTTGCTTGATTGGCCGAGTCGTGACGAAAGTCAACGTAGTTAAAATTGAAAAATTGAAGAATTGAAGTTAAAGTTCAAAGTTCAAAGTTCAAAGATCAAAGTTAATTGATATGTCAGCAAAACAACAGCATAACAACATCCTGCTTGCCATTCTCGGCTTTATAGCAGTGGTCGTAATCGTTGCCCTGATCGGTTTCTTCACCATCGATCAGAAACCCGATGAGATTCAGGGTGAAGTGGAAGTGTCGGAATATCGCGTATCCAGTAAGGTACCGGGACGTATTCTCGAGATTCGCGTGAAAGAAGGTGATTTCGTGCGGGTGGGTGATACCCTTGCCATCCTGGATGCTCCTGAGGTGCGGGCAAAGAAGACTCAGGCACAGAGTGCCGAGGATGCCGCCGCCGCCATGAGTCAGATGGCGCAGCGTGGTGCTCGTAAGCAGCAGGTGCAGGCCGCCTATCAGCTGTGGCAACAGGCAAAGGCTGCCGCAGAGGTCACGAAGAAAAGCTACGACCGTGTACAACGGTTGTTCAACGAAGGGGTAGTAACCGCCCAGAAACGCGACGAGGTGTTCGCTCAATACAAGGCCAGCGAGGCACAGGAGAAAGCAGCAAAGAGTCAGTACGACATGGCTGTTGAAGGCGCCCGCGCCGAGGAGAAGGCTGCTGCAGCCGCTCAGGTGAACCGCGCCCGTGGTGCGGTGGCTGAAGTGAACTCGTATATGCGCGAAACCGTTCAGGTGGCGCAGATGGAAGGCGAGGTGAGCGATATCTATCCGAAGGTGGGCGAACTGGTTGGAACAGGTGCCCCCATCATGAGCATTGCCGTGATGAACGATATGTGGGGAACCTTCAATGTGCGCGAGGACCAGCTGGAGGGCATGACCGTCGGCTCGGAGTTCACCGCTTATAGTCCGGCCTTCAAGAAAGACCTGAGGATGAAGGTGTATTACATCAAGGACCAGGGCTCGTTTGCTGTATGGAAGGCCACCAAGGCCAATGGTCAGTACGACCTGAAGACCTTCGAAGTGAAGGCTCGTCCTGTGGAGAAGTTCGAAGGCTTGCGACCGGGAATGTCGCTCATTATAAAGAATTGATAGTTGATAGTTGACAGTTGAAGAGTAATGCGCTGACAAGGATATTCAGTATTGCCCGCCGTGAATGTGGCATACTGAGAAAGAACCCCATCTATGGTTTCTCCATGGTGGTGTTCCCTATTGCCGTCATCGTATTCTTCACCACCGTCCTTGGCGAAGGTCAGCCTACCAATATGCCCGTGGGCATTGTCGATCTCGACAACACGACCACCACACGCGCCCTGATCCGTCAGCTCGACGGCTTCCAGACCAGTAAGGTGGTGGGCTACTACAACAGTATGCAAGAGGCCCGTCAGGCCATCCAGCGGAACAAGATCTATGCCTACCTGTATATACCGGAAGGAACGACAAGAGAGCTGCTGGCTTCCCGACGACCGAAGATTTCGTTCTACTACAGCTACACCTCGCTCACGTCGGGCTCCTTGCTGTATCGCGACCTCAAGACCATCAGTACGTTGGGGTCTGCTGCAGTGGGGAAGAAAACCATGCAGGCCAAGGGGTTTACGCCAGAGCAGACCATGGCGGTGCTTCAACCCATTGCCATCGACCTTCACCCAGTGAACAATCCGTGGGTGAACTACAACCTCTACCTCAGTGCCTTGCTGATACCAGGTATCATCATGCTCTTCATCTTCCTCATCACCGCTTATTCCATCGGTACGGAGCTGAAGTTCAAGTCATCCCACCAGCTGATGAGGATTGCGGGAGATGACATCCATGTGGCCCTGTTGGGGAAACTGCTGCCCCACACACTGATATTCCTCACGGTCACTTACGGCTATCTGTGGTACCTCTTCGGCTTCCTTCACTTCCCGCATCAGGGTAGTGTGTGGATGCTGTTGCTGTTAGGATTCCTCGCCGTGGTTTCTTCCCAGAGCTTCGGGGTGTTCGCCTTCGGACTGTTCCCCTCGTTGCGAATGTCTATGAGTATCTGTTCGCTGTGGGCCATGCTGAGTTTCACGGTCAGCGGCTTCACCTTCCCGTTAAGGGCGATGGATGGGGCATTCCAGACCGCTGCCCAGCTGTTTCCGCTGCGACATTTTTTTATGATCTATCAGATGTGCTGTTTCAATGGCTATCCGTGGCATCTGGCATGGCTTAACTTCATGGCCATGGGCATCTTCATCATCCTCCCGCTCTTCGTGATGCGGAATATCAAGAGGGCGATGCTGGAGTATGTGTATATACCATAAGAAATGAGAGGTGAGAAGTGAGAGGTGAGAAGTGAGAGGTGAGAAGTGAGAGGTGAGAAGTGAGAGATAATAAATAAGAATTTAGAAATGGATAAAGAAAAAGGATTATGGGGACAGATTAACGAGGGCATTCACGATGCCTGTTATATCTGGGCTAAGGAGATGAAAGCCACCGTGAAAGACGAGGGCGTGCTCATCTTCTTCTTCCTCGTGCCTATCTTCTATCCCCTACTCTATTCATGGGCTTATAACAACGAAACGATACACAACGTACCTGTGGCCGTGGTGGATATGAGTCATTCGCAGATGAGTCGACAGTTCATCCGCGAATACAATGCCTCTCCCGACGTGAAGGTGGCCTATAAGTGCAACGATATGAGCGAGGCCAAGGATCTGGTGCAGAAACAGGTAGTTGATGGTATTGTGTATATCCCGGCCGACTTCGCCACGCGACTGAATCGTATGGAGCAGACTGCCATCAGCGTATATACCGATATGAGTCTGATGATGACCTACAAAGCCATCTACCAGTCGGCACAGGCGGTGGCCTCCGATCTCGGTGCGAAGATGAATGTGGCACTCAGTGGGAACACCACGCATCGCGAAGATGAGATTACCGTACAGCCGTTGGCCTACGAGGAAGTACCTATCTTCAATCCCTCGGGCGGCTATGGTAGCTTCCTCCTACCCGCCGTACTCATACTGATTATCCAACAGACATTGGTGTTGGGTATCGGACTGGCTGCCGGTACAGCCCGTGAGAACAACCGATATCAGGACCTTGTACCTATCAGTAAACACTACAACGGACTCTTCCGTATCGTGTTCGGTAAGTCGATGTGCTACTTCATGGTAGGCGCCGTAACCAGCGCATGGCTTACGCTTGCCATACCTCGTCTCTTCGGCTTCCCCGCTTTGTTCCGGGCAAGCGATCTCGTAGCGTTTCTCTTCCCGTATATCTTAGCATGCATCTTCTTTGGCATGTTCGTGAGCTGTATCGTACGCTACCGCGAGAACGTCATCCTACTGGTTGTCTTTGCCAGTCTGCCCCTGCTCTTCCTCAGTGGTGTGTCATGGCCGCAGAGCAACATCCCCGGCTATTGGCAGGGCTTCTCCTGGTTGTTCCCCAGTACGTTCGGTGCCCGGGGTTTCATTCGCATCAACACCATGGGCGCCACCTTACTTGATGTCCGCCCAGAGTTTGTCTGCTTGTGGATACAAGCCATTGCTTATTTCCTTGCCACCTGCGCCGTATACCGCTACCAAATTCTCCACACCCGTCGTCATGCACTTGAGCGACTGGAGTATATGAAGGAACGGGCAGAACAAGCAAAGAAGAAGGATTAGTTATTTCATCCCTACGATTTTCGTGGCAGCCTGTTCTTTGTTACGACGGTTCGTAACAGTAACAACGGCCTGTGCCAGATTCAGGAAGGCGATACCTGTCATGGTATCACTGTTGAGGGCTGCGGGTGTTCCCTGGTCACCGTTTTCGCAGATGCCCTGAACAATGGGTATCTGAGCCAGTAAGGGTACTTTCAGCTCCTCGGCCAGCTGCTTACAGCCCTCCTTTCCGAAGATATAGTATTTGTTTTCGGGCAGTTCTGCAGGAGTAAACCATGCCATATTCTCTATAAGTCCGAGAATAGGAACGTTCACCTTTTCGTTACGGTACATATCCACTCCCTTACGCGCATCAGCCAAGGCCACCTGCTGCGGTGTGGAAACGATGACGGCACCCGTAATGGCCAACGTCTGTAACAAGGTGAGATGAATGTCGGATGTGCCCGGCGGTGTGTCCAGAATGAAATAGTCGAGTTCACCCCAGTCGGCATCGGCAATGAGCTGTTTCAACGCATTCGAGGCCATGCCGCCACGCCATAGAGTGGCGGTCTGCGGACTCACGAAGAAGCCTATAGACAAGAGTTTCACGCCATATTTCTCAATCGGACAAATCAGATCTCGCCCATCCACATGAACAGCATAAGGACGCTCCTCTTCCACACCGAACATCTTGGGAATGGAAGGGCCGAAGATATCTGTATCCAACAAACCGACCTTATACCCCAGTCGTGCCAAGGCAATGGCCAGATTCACAGCCACGGTACTCTTTCCCACACCACCTTTACCGCTGCTCACGGCAATGATGTTCTTCACCCCAGGCAGCATCTGTCCCACCTCAGGGCGCGGCTTCGACTTGAACTCCGTCACAATCTCCACCTCCACCTCTTCAGGATCCTCCACCTTCTGACAATGGTATTTGATGGCCGCCTCGGCCGCCCTGACGGTCGACTTCAAGAACGGATCGGTATCGCGCGGGAATTCCAGCACCACCTTCACTTTCCAGTTCTCACCATCGCCCTGCGGAGCAGCCACACTGGGAGTATCAGCCACCATGCCACTCTCCACGAGGTTCTTCTTTGTGCCGGCATACGTCACTGTTGCCAGCGCTTCCATAATCAATTGGGGATATAGTACCATCTTTTTTCTGCAAAGGTACGAATAAGTGAGCGGAATACAAAACAAATTCATTTGTTTTTATTCCCGAGCGAAAGTACCTTCGGCGAATGCTTTATTTTGCATTCTGCTTAAACCCGAAGGTATAGAAGATGTCGCCAGCGGTGACAAGCAACCTGAGCGGCCGTTCCTTTTCTGTTGTATTGGCCTTGAAGGTTACCTGCAGTTTGTTGCCCACCATTTCAACCTTAAACCAATCGGTGACAATGGTATGGTAGTTATTGTCTTCGCGAGGGGGAAAGTATTGTCTTAATCCATCTGCCGCTCCTTCTAACCAAGGGGAAGAATAGTTCTTGCAGGTGAATGTGAGTGTTCCTCCATCTACAGGGATTTCATGAATAATATCGGTTTTCTCATCCGAATTGTCGACTGTCCAAACCATCGGATCCCAATCACCAACTTTTTCAACAAAATCGCACGCAGCGAGGACTGTTAGCACCATAAGGGCGCCCAGAAGAATCTTTGTAGTTTTCATTTCATTAAGTATTTATACGTTCATTCATGTTTGAGCTTCGCGTTTGCTCCACTCTTCCATTAAATGCAGAAAAGCCAGAATCTTGCATCGCATAGTGTTAAAAAACAATAACCAGAGCGAGAAGTACCACTTTCTTCCTGTCAAGTTGAATGATTAAATACCCCTTAACTCAAATTTTGTTCAAATATTGTAACAATTTCTTGCACAATTGCACAAAAAAGCGTAATTTCGCGCCGAAATGAATATAACCCATAAAAAAAGCAATCATGAGCAGACAAAAGAAATTCATTTTACCAGAGAGTGAGATCCCTACCCAGTGGTATAACATACAGGCCGACATGCCCAACAAACCCATGCCGCCCATCCATCCGGTTACCAAGGAGCCGCTTGGCGTTGACGACCTTGCGCATATCTTCCCCAGGGAGTGTTGTGTACAGGAGTTGGATACTGAGCACCGCTGGATTGACATCCCTGAGGATGTACTGGAGAAATACAAGTATTACCGCTCCACACCGCTGGTGCGTGCCTATGCTTTGGAAGAGGCGCTTGGCACACCGGCCCATATCTATTTCAAGAACGAGAGTACCAACCCCTTAGGTTCGCACAAGATCAATTCTGCCCTGCCCCAGTGCTACTATGCCAAGCAGGAAGGCACGAAGAACGTGACTACCGAGACCGGTGCCGGTCAGTGGGGTGCAGCCCTGAGCTATGCCGCCAAGATCTACGGACTCGACTGTGCTGTCTATCAGGTGAAGATCACCATGCAGCAGAAGCCTTACCGCAGCAGTATCATGCGTACCTTCGGTGCCGTGGTAGAAGGTTCGCCTTCGATGTCAACACGTGCCGGTAAGGATATCCTGACCAAGGATCCCACCCATACAGGTTCGTTAGGAACAGCCATCTCTGAGGCTGTTGAGCTGGCCACCACCACTCCGAACTGCAAATACACCTTGGGCTCAGTGCTGAACCATGTAGGTTTGCATCAGACCATCATCGGTCTGGAGGCAGAGAAGCAGATGGCCATGGCAGGCGAATATCCCGATATGGTGATTGGCTGCTTTGGTGGCGGTTCCAACTTCGGTGGAATCTCCTTCCCCTTCATGCGTCACAACCTGTTGGACGGAAAGAAAACCGAGTTCATTGCCGCCGAGCCCGACAGCTGTCCGAAGCTCACCCGCGGTCAGTTCCGTTACGACTTCGGCGACGAGGCCGGCTATACCCCGTTGCTGCCGATGTTCACTTTAGGACATAACTTCAAGCCGAGCAACATCCACGCTGGCGGTCTGCGCTACCATGGTGCCGGTATGATTATCTCCCAGCTCATCAAGGACGGTCTGATGAAGGGTGTTGACATCCCGCAGCTCGAGACCTTCGAGGCCGGTATGCTCTTTGCCCGTACAGAGGGCATCATCCCTGCTCCCGAGAGCTGTCATGCCATTGCCGCCACCATCCGCGAGGCCAAGAAGTGCAAAGAGACAGGCGAGGCGAAGGTCATCCTGTTCAACCTCTCCGGTCATGGACTCATCGACATGCCGTCGTATGAGGCCTTCATCAAGGGCGACCTGCAGAACTACACGGTTACCGACGAGATGATTGCTGCGAACTTAGCCGAGTTGGATAAGTAATTAAGAAGCAAGCGGAATTGTTTTGAGAATTGATAAGGCCGCATCCACCGACGAGATGTTGGTCACTACCATAGAACGTTTGCCGTTGACCTCCCGTAGGTTACAGCGGCGAACGTTTTTTGTGGCGTATTCGATCACGTGTCCGAAGGCTTCGCTCTGGTAGTAAGGACTGTTGGGATTACTCACAAAGAACAGGATCATCTTCTGCTGCTTGAGCATGATCTTCTCCACACCCAGCTGCTTACCAGCCACGCGCAGCGGTACCACACGAATCAGCTCCTCGGCCACCTCAGGAATAGCCCCGAAGCGGTCGCGCAAACGGTTACGATAAGCCTCAAGCGAAGCCTCAAGGTCGTGCCTGTTCGCCAGGTTATCTAACTCCCTATACAGCAGCATCCTTTCAGAATCATTCGGCACGAACTGATCAGGGAAGTACATCTCGATGTCCGATTCAAGGGCACAATCGTCCACATACATGGAGGAAGGAGGAAGGACGAAGGACGAAGGAGATTTGTCTGAAGTCTTAGCCCCAGATACAGATCCATCAGGAGCAGGAGTATTCTCCTTCCTCCTTCCTCCTTCGTCCATCCTCGAGAAGTCATCCTGTACCTCATTCCTCAGCTCCGCCATGGCCTGATTCAGAATCTTCTGGTAGGTCTCGTAACCTAAGTCCTCCATGAATCCGCTCTGCTCGGCCCCCAACAGGTTTCCGGCTCCACGGATATCCAGGTCTTGCATGGAGAGGTTAAAGCCGCTGCCCAGCTCCGAGAACGTCTCCAGTGCCTCCAACCGTTTCCGTGCCTCCGTAGTGAGATGCACCGCAGGTGGAGCCAGCAGGTAGCAGAACGCCTTCTTATT
The DNA here is from genome assembly GCA_900314935.1 of uncultured Prevotella sp. Classification (GTDB taxonomy): domain Bacteria; phylum Bacteroidota; class Bacteroidia; order Bacteroidales; family Bacteroidaceae; genus Prevotella. The sequence continues at coordinate 41,828 of OMXE01000022.1, read as the reverse complement.
ACTGCGCCCCACCCTGCCTCGCATCTGGTGCAGATCACTCAGTCCGAAGTGGTGTGCATCGTTGATGATGATGGTATTGGCGTTAGGAATATCGATACCGTTCTCCACGATGGTGGTAGAGAGCAATACGTCATAGTCGAAGTTGATGAACCCCATCACCACCTTCTCCAGCTCCTCGGGTTTCATCTGTCCATGACCGATGGCCACGCGTGCATCAGGCACATATTTCCTGATCATCAAAGCCAGTTCAGGCAAGTTACTGATCCGGTCGTTCACGAAGAACACCTGTCCGTTTCTGCTCATCTCGAACTCGATAGCATCCGCTATCACCTGTTTGTCGAAGGTATGCACCTCGGTATAGATGGGATAGCGGTTAGGCGGCGGAGTCTGTATGATACTCATGTCGCGCGCCCCCATCAACGAGAACTGCAGCGTTCGCGGTATCGGTGTGGCCGTCATGGTGAGCGTGTCCACATTGGTCTTCATCTTGCGCAGTTTCTCCTTCGTAGAAACGCCGAACTTCTGTTCCTCATCGATGATAAGCAGTCCGAGGTCCTTGAACTTCACCGTCTTCCCGATGAGCTTATGCGTACCGATAATGATATCTATCTTCCCCTCCTCCAGATCACTGAGAATCTCCTTGGTCTTCTTGGCGCTCCTTGCCCTTGAGAGATACTCCACCCTCACCGGCATCCCCTGAAGACGACTGGTAAAGGTCTGGTAATGCTGATAGGCCAGCACCGTTGTAGGCACCATCACCGCCACCTGCTTCGAGTCGCAAGCCGCCTTGAATGCCGCGCGGATAGCCACCTCGGTCTTACCGAAGCCCACATCGCCGCACACCAGACGGTCCATCGGGCGACTGCTTTCCATATCGGCCTTCACATCATTGGTCGCCTTCAGCTGATCGGGCGTATCCTCATAGAGGAAGCTCGCCTCCAGCTCATGCTGCATAAACGAGTCGGCACTGAAAGCAAAGCCTTTCTGATGTCGCCTTGTGGCATACAGCTTGATCAGGTCGCGGGCAATATCCTTGATCTTCGACTTGGTGCGCTCCTTCATGCGGTTCCACGCGCCCGTTCCCAATGTCGATAGTCGGGGCTGCACCTCACTGTCGCGCCTCTTGTATTTCGATATCTTATACAGCGAATGGATGCTCACATCCACCTTGTCATTATTGGCATAGATAATGCGTATCACCTCCTGATAGCTGTTCCCCTGGGGAATACGCACCAATCCGGCAAACCTTCCTATTCCGAAATCCACATGCACGATATAGTCGCCCGGCTCCATCTCCTGCAGTTCCTTCAAGGTGAGTGCCACCTTTCCCGAACGGGCAGCATCGCTTCGCAAACTGTACTTATGGAAGCGGTCGAATATCTGATGATCGGTGAACAGACAGATCTTCTGGTTATTGTCAACGAATCCCTCATGGAGTGTCTTGTCCACCGGCATGAAGGTAATGGGCTGTTGCGACATACTGTTGAAGATCTCGCGCAGACGCTGTTGCTGCTTGGCGCTGTCGGCCAGGATATATAACCTGTAGCCCCGCTCCAGATAGTCGCTGAGCGACGAGATGAGCAGGTCGAAGTTCTTATGGAACAGCGGCTGCGGGGTGACATCGAACGAGATGGTTGCCTGCGGCATACCCGTCGGTCGGCTACCAATCTCTATCTTGCGGAAATCGGCTGCCTCTTCAGAGAACCTACTACCTGGCAGCAGGAAACTCTCGGCCTGGGCCTCTTTCATGATGACATGCTGCTCCATCTCGGTGGCACCCTCCATGCGCTCGGTAATGGCCTGACTGGAGAAGCCTGCCCGGTAGGTCTGCTCAATACTGTCGCGCACAAAGAGAAAGCTCTTCATCACCAGAACAGTGTCGGCGGGCAGGAACTGCATGAACGGAATCTTCTCACTGCCAAGGGAAGCCAGCTCAGGTACAATCTCCACCGATTCCTTCTTGTCGCGCGACAGCTGACTCTGTACTTCGAAGGTGCGGATGGAATCAATCTCATCACCGAAAAAATCCAGACGGAATGGGTATTCGGAACTAAAGGAGAACACATCCAAGATACTACCGCGCACAGCGAACTGCCCCGGCTCATACACATATTCCACCTCCTTGAAACCCAAGTCGCGCAGCTGGTTCTCCAGGGCCGTCACCTCCTGCATATCCCCCACCTTCAGCATCATCGAACGCTCATCCAGCTTCGTCTTCGATACAACCAACTCAGCCAAGGCCTCAGGATGCGTCACGATGAAGAGAGGAGTGTGGAGTGTGGAGTGTGAAGTGTGAAGGGATGATAACCTGCTCAGCACCTCGGTGCGGAGAATCTCATTGGCCGCATCGCGCTGACCGTATTTCACCTGTCGGCGATAGGTGGAGGGGAAGAACAGCACCTGCTGCGTTCCCAACAGCTGTGTCAGGTCGTGGTAGAAGTACCCTGCCTCCTCGGCATCTTGCAAGATAAACAACACGGTGTTGAGTGCTTTCGACTGTGTTTTCGTCAGCGAGGCGAATAACATCGGGGCCGACGAAGCCACTAATCCCTGCAGGAAAATGCTCTTCACAGAAACATCCTCCAGTGTATTGACCAATGCTCCCGACTGTGCCGAATGAGCATACACATCCAATAGTTCTTGTATCTCCATTATTCGGCAAAATTACAACTAAGTGAGCGAATAACCAAATTTTGGAGCAGCGAAAACAAAGAAATGCTTGCATTTCATTTGTTGAGTCGTGACAAAATAAGACCAAAGGTCAAATATAAGGTCAAATTTTGGAGACAGAGGTCAAATTTATATGAGTTTTTGTGTTCGCTTTAGTTCTGAAAGAAATTAGAATAATTAGAATAATTATCCCAGAAATACCATTCTTTCCCGTTTTACATTAAAGATTAAACATTAAACGTTGTACATTAAAGATTCGTAGTCATTATATGATTAATTATATGACTAATTACATGGTAATTACATGTAAACAAAAAAACGGGAATTTGCTGGTATTGAAAACATATAATTACCACGAATTATCCATTAATTTTTGTTCTTTGGTTCTTTGGTCTTTTATCCTCTTGCGCGTTTCCCTTCGCGCCTCCTTCCATTTCGGAAAGAATTTGTCCATCAGTGCGTGGAAACGAGCATTATGACTGGGCTCTAACAGATGACACAGTTCGTGAACCACAACATGTTCCACACACCAATCGGGCAACAACAATAAGTAAGTTGAAAAGCGAATGCTGCGATTCTTCACATTGCATACGCCCCAACGGGATTTCATCGGTTTGAAGCAGAGAGCCGACGGTCTGACACCCATCATCGCTGCATACCGTTCCACCAAAGGCTCAACCAGTGCCCTGGTCTTTTCCGTAGCCTCAGTCTTTTGAGCCTTTGTAGTCAACGGTAGCTGATTATAAAAAGCAGCTTGCTGTTTCTGTCGTTCAGCAACCCTCTTTCTTGTCTCAACAATCCATTCCTGATGCTGACAAATAAAAGCCTCCACCTCCTTTTTCGACATACCGAGAGGGGCCGACACATGCACATCGCCATTCTTAACGATGCGCATCGACAGTCTCCTTGTCCGTCTGTATGTCAATTCTATAGCCATATATTGTTCTTCATTTGTCACTCCAAAGTGAAGTTTGCCACGTTTCTATGCTCTAATCATCTTGATTATGCTTGTAATACCTGTATGCGAAGACCCGCCGTCATAAGCTACTTTCTTTATTCTGCTGCAAAAATATAAATATTTTTTATAACTACAATGAAGATTGAATGATTTTGCTGGATATCACCCTTTCTAGAACATATGGTTTTGCGTTCCAATAACGTAGGTATTGGAGCCTGAAAGCATAGGTATTGGAGTCTAAAACCATAGGTTTCGCCATGCAAAACCTATCTTTTCCTAATTTTGAATATAAAAACTGGCACAACATACACGGATTTTGCTGGAAAAGCCTTTAAATAGGGGGAAAACGGGTGATTTCAACATACACGCAACATACACCAACATACACTATAGGGGCTTCAGGGATTTTTCGTGTACCTTTGCGTGAATATTGTAAATAGAAATATGAAATCTTCAAGGAGTAAGAAATCTGCAACCCGCAAAAAAAGTCTTTGGGCTAAAAATTTGTTCTCTTGCACAGAATTTCGTAATTTTGCCTGCAGATGAAAGCGATATGTGATTTTATTTCCCGTTGGATGGGCGTGCTGGTGCTGCTGATGGCAGTATTCTCATTCTTGGTGCCTGCCCCGATAGGGGCCATTCCGACGTGGGTGATCAATCCGCTGCTCGGACTGATTATGTTTGGTATGGGACTCACGTTGTCGGCCAAGGATTTCCGCATCGTGTTCAGTCGCCCGAAGGACGTGTTGATTGGCTGTCTGGCTCAATTCACAGTGATGCCCTTCATGGCCTGGCTGCTGGCATGGGCATTTGATCTGCCCAAGGAGTTGGCATTAGGTGTGATTCTCGTGGGGTGCTGTCCGGGCGGCACGGCCTCGAACGTGATTACCTTCCTGGCCCGCGGTGACCTCGCCCTGAGCGTAGGGATGACAGCCACCAGTACGATTCTCGCGCCGCTGCTGACACCCCTGTTGGTGTGGCTGCTGGCAGGAACGATGGTGGAGGTGGACACGGTGGGGATGCTGCTGAGCATTCTCTATGTGGTGATCGCACCGATTATCGGCGGACTGCTTTGTCAGCGCTACCTTCCGCAGACAACCCGCAAGGTTGTGCCTTATCTGCCTGCCTTCTCCACACTGATGATTACCATGGTGGTGGGCATCGTTGTCTCGCACACGGCCGACAAACTCATGGCGGGCGGAATGATTGTGATTCTGGTTGTGATACTCCATAACCTCAGTGGATTGGCCATTGGCTACAGCATCGGCAAGCTACTCAGTTTAAAGCGCGAGAAACGCATCGCCCTGAGCATCGAGGTGGGCATGCAGAACTCTGGACTGGCCTCCAGTCTGGCGGTGCTCCACTTCGCCGCATACCCCCTTGCCACCATTCCCGGTGCCATCTTCAGCGTGTGGCATAACATCAGTGGGGCGCTTGCCGCACGACTGTATAGCGCGGGGTCCAAAGCGTGATGAACAGGGAGTTCATTATGTGTAAACAAAACTGCCGAAACATTTGGTGACTTCAAAAGAAACCATTATCTTTGCACTATCATTCATCAGAGGTAGTCATGAACGCAAGCGACAGTATTGTCATCATTCCGACGTATAACGAGAAGGAGAACATCGAGAAGATTATCCGGGCCGTATTCGGTCTGGAAAAGTGTTTCCATATCCTGGTTATTGACGATGGTTCGCCCGATGGTACGGCAGCTATCGTGAAACGACTGATGGCAGAGGAGTTTGCCGACCGTTTGTTCCTTTTGGAACGCAGCGGGAAGCAGGGGCTGGGTACTGCGTATATCATGGGCTTCAAATGGGCGTTGGAACATACCTACGACTATATCTTCGAGATGGATGCCGACTTCAGTCATGACCCGAACGACCTGCCCCGACTGTATGCTGCCTGTGCAGATGAGGGAAACGACCTGGCCATCGGCTCACGCTATGTGAGTGGCGTGAACGTGGTGAACTGGCCCATCGGCAGGGTGCTGATGAGCTACTTCGCCTCGAAGTATGTCAGGTTCGTGACCGGATTCAAGGTTCATGATACCACCGCGGGATTCAAATGCTACAAACGGCGCGTACTGGAGACCATCGAGCTCGACAAGATACGTTTCAAGGGCTACGGCTTCCAGATCGAGATGAAGTACACGGCCTACAAGATCGGCTTCAAGATCAAGGAGGTGCCGGTTATCTTCGTGAACCGTCGCGAAGGGGTTTCCAAGATGTCGGGTGGCATCTTCGGCGAGGCCTTCTTCGGCGTGATGCGCCTAAGGTGGGACGGATGGACGAGGAAGTATCCGGCCCTGCCGGAACTTTGAACATTGAACATTGAACTTTGAACTTTATGATTACCTACTCATGAAGCATTTCTCGCACCACCGCACCCCCGCGCCACCGCACCCCCGAAAAATCATTAATCTGTTATGAGAATACTATATTGCATCTACCAGTTGTTTATTGCCGTTCCACTGTTTATCGTGTGGACCATCATTATATCGCTCACAGTGGTGGTGGGCTGCAGCTTGGGAGGCGGTCATTGGTTTGGCTACTACCCCGGTAAGGCGTGGGGATGGCTATCGCTGAAGCTGTTCCTGCTGCCGGTGAAGGTGGAAGGTAGGGAGAACCTGAAAAAGGGGGAATCGTATGTCTTTGTGAGTAACCACCAAAGCATGTTCGACATCTTCCTGATATTCGGTCATCTGGGACGACAGTTCAAGTGGATGATGAAGCACCAGCTGCGTAAGATGCCGTTTATTGGGTTTGCCTGCGCCCGCTCGCATCAGATCTTCGTGGACAAGCGCGGACCGAGTAAGATCAAGAAGACCTACGATGAAGCGCGGAAGATATTACAAGGGGGGATGTCGCTTTCGGTATTCCCCGAAGGAGCCCGCACGTTTACCGGTCATATGGGTGTGTTCCGCCGTGGTGCCTTTATGCTGGCAGATGATTTGCAGTTGCCGGTGGTTCCCATGACCATCAACGGCTGCTTTGATGTGATGCCGAGGATGCGCGACTACCGTTTCATCTCCTGGCATCCGCTCACGCTGACCATTCATGCGCCTATCTATCCTGAGAGTAAAGGACCGGAGAACATCAAACGCATGATGGACGAGAGTTACGAAAAGGTGATGTCGGGACTGGTTCCTGAATACCAAGGATACGTGGAGAACCCCGATCAATAGATTTTTTATTTCCCCTTTCTTAACGTCAGTACCACAATCTCTCCCGACATACCGAATCGGAAGGGAACGAGGGCGCCCAATCCGGAGGTAACGAACAACGAACGACCGTTCTCTTCATACCACCCGGCCACATAATCGGTTTTCAGTGAAGCAGGCGTCCACCCGAAGAACTTGAGCTGTCCGCCATGGGTATGACCGCTGAGTGTGAGCTGCGCCTTCAAATCGGGTAAGAGCTCGTAATGCCAGAGTTCTGGGTTATGCACCAATGACACCACAAAGGCACCGTCTTTCACCCCTTGCAGTGCTTTCTGCAGATCGCTTCGTCTTGTATATTTACCGGTATAGCCCGGTGTATTATCTTCCACACCCATCACCACGATGGAGTCGGCTCCTCTACGCACCACCCTATTCTCGTTCAGCAGCACATTCCATCCCATACTGCGTTGCTTACTCTTGGTCAGATTCTCGTTCAACGCCTCTGTGGCAAAGTCGGCCTTGATGTAATTGGGGTAGTCGTGGTTGCCCATGACGGAATACACTCCGTCCTTGGCCTTAATGGTGGAGAGTACCGACTGTACCGGATCGAGTTCTGAGGGCTGCAGGTTCTGGAGGTCGCCCACGAAGACTACCATATCGCCCTGCTGCTCGTTAATCATCCGGATGTTTTTCTCCAGTACCTTTTCACGTCCTCCCAGGTAAGAGCCTACATGGAGATCGCTGAAGAGTACGATGCGGTAGCCGTCGAACGATGCGGGCAGATCCTTACATACGAACTCCTGCTCGTTCACCTCGGTCTTGTTATACCCAATGGTGAAGCCATAGACAGCAATGAACAGCGTGATGAGCGCCAAGCAGAAACCCACGAGGTTTCCCCAGTTCTGTCGTTTGTGCAACAGCTTGCAGAACAGGAGTCCGATGACACTGCATATGGCGAATACGGCCAGGGGGGCGACAATAACACCCAACAGGAACAGATAGAAGTACAGGATATTCATATCCGCTGGGGCAAAATCGCTTCCAGCCGACAAGCTCAAGGTATAGACCACCATGAGGGCGGCGGGTATCCATATCAGGGTTTTCCACAATACCTGATGATGCTTGCGCCGATTCAGGTAATGACGGTGCAGATAAATCACGGGGAGGGTGATGAGAAGGATCAGGGGGATGAGGATTCGGGCGATCATATGCGAATTGAAAATTGAAAGTTGAAAATTGGAAATTACAGGTGGGAGGCAAGGAAACGACGGGCCAGCTCAACGGGAATGCCGCGCCGCAGGGAATAGTCGTGTAACTGATCCTCCCCTATCTTACCTAAGTTGAAGTATCGTGCCTGGGGATGGGCTATCATGAAGCCGCTTACCGATGCATGGGGCATCATCATCCCACTCTCGGTGAGACGGATACCGATGTCCTTCATGCCAATCAAGTCGGATATAATGAAGTTGATACTGGTGTCGGGAAGTGAGGGATAGCCGATGGCTGGACGGATGCCCTGGAAGGCCTCAGCATGCAGCTGCTGCATGGATAAGTGCTCGTCGGGGGCATAACCCCAATAGTGCTGCCGCACCTCTTCGTGCATTCGCTCTGCGGTAGCCTCAGCGAGTCGGTCGGCCAATGTCTGGGCCATCATCCTCGAGAACGGATCATCTTCGGTATCGGTCTCTAAGGCATGATCAACGGTAGTGGCAAAGACGCCAATGGTATCTGTCTGTCCTGATGACAACGGACGGAGGAAATCCGACAGACACAGATTCAGCTCTTCGCTCCCTACAGGGTGCTGCTGGCGCAGGAAGGGAATACGTACGGAAGCATCCGGATGATCTTTTCCCTCGGGCCATACCACCACATCATCGCCATCGCTGTTTGCTTCGAAGAGGCCGAAGACAGCATAGGTGTGATACTTACCATCGAGGTACGACAAACGCTGGTCGGCCTCCTGGCGCAGCTTCTCGCGCTCCATGCTCCCCTGGTTCCCTACGCCCCAGGCATAGTAGAAGTAGATCCAGTTCACATAGGGAACCAACGTACTGATATCGTATGTGATTTGTTGTATCATCTGAATGACAGTTCCTCGCCGTGATAATGGGCATCAAAAACTCCTTGGTTGTACAGGTGATGACCGTTGCAGAAGGTGTGTTGTACCTTCCAGTGATAGGTATGTCCGAGCATCGGACTCCATTGGCACTTGCTCTGGATAATATCTTCCGTGACGGTCCAGGGGGCATCAGGACTGACAATAACGATGTCGGCCTTATACCCTTTCCTGATGAACCCGCGTTCGCGGACCTCAAACAACTGTGCAGGATGATGGCACATCAGCTCCACCAGTCGTTCAACAGACAGGACACCTGCGTCCACCAGTTCCAACATGGTGACCAGCGAGAACTGGATCATAGGCATGCCCGATGTGGCCTTGGCTGCCCCACCCTGCTTGTCGCTTAACTGATGCGGCGCATGATCGGTGCCGATAACGGCTATACGACCGTCTGTCAACGCCTGTCGCAAGGCGGCACGGTCGGCTTTGGTCTTGATGGCCGGGTTACACTTGATCAATGTACCCAACGTGGCATAATCCTCGTCGCAGAAATACAGATGACTCACCGTAGCCTCCGCCGTGACATAACTTTGAACTTTTGGAGCAGCGAGGGCCATTGTGCTTGCACGGTTGGCCGAGTCGTGACAAAAGTCATGGAACGAAGTGACATAACTTTGAACTTTATGATTACCTTTGACCGAATCCCTTTGACTATCCAAAAGCTCAAGCTCCTTGGCGGTGGTGAGATGGGCGATGTGCAGACGGGCATGGTATTTCTTGGCCAGCTCCACGGCCAGGCGCGAACTCTCGTAACAAGCCTCCTCGCTGCGTATTTCCGGATGATGAATCACAGCAGGATCGTCACCATAGCGCGCCTTCGCCTCAGTCATATTCCTGTTGATGATACCCGTATCCTCGCAATGTGCCATGATGGGCAGCGGTGAAGTACGGAAGATCTCTTCCAATGCCGCTTTCTTGTCAACCAGCATATTCCCCGTACTACTACCCATGAACAGCTTGATGCCGGGGATGCGATGAATGTCCAACAGGGGGAAGAGATGAGCATTTCCATTCGTGGCACCGAAGAAAAAACTGTAGTTTACATGACTGCTTCGCTGTGCCAGCAGGAACTTCTCGTTGAGCGTTTCCAAAGAGGTGGTCTGAGGAACGGTATTGGGCATATCGAAATAGGAGGTGATGCCCCCGAAGGCTGCCGCCCTACTCTCGCTCTCGATATCGGCCTTCTGCGTGAGTCCTGGCTCACGGAAATGTACATGGTCGTCGATGATGCCCGGAAAAACAAAACACCCCGTGGCATCAACCGTCTGGTCGAACTGCCCCTGGGGTGCTGATGGATTCTCAATGATGTCCGCAATACGATCGTCCTCAATAATCAGAGAACCTTGAAAGGAACGTCCTTCGTTGACGATGGTTGCGTGGGATATCAGTGTTTTCAAAACTATTCGGTATTTATTGCGCTGAATCCGTTGGCTGTGCCAGCTGATTGGGTGTGGGAGTCTGCGGCAGCGGTGCTTGCGGAGCCGTCTGCGGAGCGCCTGACGGTTCGGCCATACCGTTCATGATGGCCTCGTTCTGCTTGGCTGTCTCGTAATAGGTCTTCACATACGCATCGTTCTTGAAGTTATCAGTGGCCTTACTCATCAATGCCTCCACCCATGGGGAGAGCAGCGGAGTACGGTCGGCTGCCGTCAGCATGAAGAACACACCCGGTCCTAATACATTGTCAAAGTTCTCTTCGATGAAGCCGGTAACGAGCTTATCCTCCTCATCGGCAATCCTTGCAGCCTCCTCGTTCAGACGCGCATTGGTCACGTTCTCGTCCTCACCGTCCATGATGGCCTGACTCTGCTTATGTCCTAAGTCTTCCATCTTTCTCTGCAGCTGGTTGTATTCCTCGAGGAAAGCGGTGAGCTTGTCGTTCAGCGGTGTGCCGCTTACTTTCTGCTCTGAGTTGTCGATCTTGATCACGATCTCGCCACGCTCAATCACCACGGGCATGATGCTCTCATCGTCCATGAACAGCGTGGCCATCCTGGTGCTGTCAACCGTTCCGGTGAACTGGAATTTTCCATGAACAACATCGCACGAATCCACATTCTTCAGGTCACTGTTCTTGAAAACCTTCAGATAGAGCATTCGTCCGTCGAGCATCTGCACGTCGGAAGAGCCTTGGATATTGTAACTGTTAGCACACGAAGTAAGCGCGGCCAATGTCAGTAGTGCGTAGATGATTTTATTCATAAAAAACTCGTATAACAGCTTATGTCGGCATGACTACCGGCACGAAGACTTTGCAAAAGTACAATGTAATATTGAAGTATGGAAAAATTTTCATGCTATTTAAAACAAATGAGCATACTTTTAGCGTTTTTTTGCCTCTTTTTCCAATTCATGACTAATTCGGTGTGTGGTATATACCTCAAGAATGGCAGCAACCAGTAGCAGCACCACCCATTTTCCCATGATATAAATAATGTATGCGTTCAGACCGTTGGTGATATGGTTCTGGAAAAACGGCAACAGGAAATTATAGGCATTCTCCACCATGAGCAACCCTGCCAGTATGAACAGGATATCGGCGAAGATCATGATGCGGCGCAGACGACGGATCACGAAGCTGTCGCCACCGTATGCCTGGAGTATCTGCATGGAAGAGAACAGAATGGCGCCCACAAGGAAAACCCATGAGGCGGGATGACTGAACCCGAATACATAGAAGCCGGCACCGATGACCATCATGGCACCGCCTATCAGGAACAAGATGTTCTGGAACCTATTCAGCTGTCTCATCACCTTCCTCCTTTACCGGTTGTAAATCATCACTCAGTACGAAGATATCCTCATCGTCGGCCTTCATGAAATAGCGCTCGCGGGCAATCTTCGTGATGGCTTTCGGATTGCGGCGCAACTCGCGCAACTGTGCCTCATCACGTTCATACTGCGCATTGTATTCCGCGATTTTCGTCTTCAGCTCCTCAATCTGCAGGTCGTACTTCACACGCTGATAAAAGCTGTTCTCATCGAGCACACCCACAATCAGGACACCGACAATCAGCACAATCCAATATTTGTTGTGACTGAGAAAGGCATATACAGGATTTGATTTACTCATATTTTTTCCTTATTTGAGCGCAAAGATAGCAATATTTATTGAAAAATTACTATCTTTGCACGAAACTTTTCAATAATTATGGAAGAATATATTGTATCAGCACGCAAATACCGGCCGATGACCTTCGATTCGGTGGTGGGACAGGAGGCGCTGACCACCACGCTGAAGAATGCGGTGAAGAGCGGAAAGCTGGCTCATGCCTACCTTTTCTGCGGTCCGAGAGGCGTGGGAAAGACTACCTGCGCACGCATCTTTGCCAAGGCCATCAACTGTGAGACGCCTACCGAGGAGGGGGAAGCATGCAACCACTGCGAGAGTTGCAAGGCCTTCAACGAACAGCGGTCGTATAACATCTTTGAGCTGGATGCTGCCTCGAACAACTCCGTGGAGAACATCAAGGTGTTGATGGAGCAGACACGCATCCCGCCGCAGATCGGTAAGTACAAGGTGTTCATCATCGACGAGGTACACATGCTTTCCACAGCTGCCTTCAATGCCTTCCTCAAGACCTTGGAGGAGCCGCCGGCACATGTCATCTTCATCCTCGCCACGACCGAGAAGCACAAGATCCTGCCCACGATTATCAGCAGGTGCCAGATATACGACTTCGAGCGCATGACCGTTCCCAATATCGTGAATCATCTCAAGATGGTGGCCGAGAAAGAAGGAATCACTTACGAGGAGGAGGCGCTGAACATCATTGCCGAGAAGGCTGATGGCGGTATGCGCGACGCGCTGTCGGTATTCGACCAGGTGGCATCTTTCTGTCAGGGGAACATCACGTACCAGAAGGTGATAGACGACCTGAATGTTCTCGACACGGAGAACTACTTCAACATCATCAACCTGGCGTTGGAGAACAAGGTGGCCGATATCATGGTCCTGCTGAACAACGTCATCAACAACGGCTTCGATGGCGGTCATCTCATCAGCGGACTGGCTTCGCATGTGCGTAACGTACTGATGGCGAAGGATGAGCAGACCATCCCGCTGCTGGAGGTGAGTCAGCGCCAACGCGACCAATACCGTGAGCAGGCTAAGAAATGTCCGCCCTCGTTCCTGTATAAGGCGCTGAAGATTATGAACGACTGTGATGTGAACTACCGCCAGAGCAGTAATAAGCGACTGCTGGTGGAGCTTACATTGATTCAGGTGGCGCAGATCACACAGGAGGATGATACGCCTTCGGCGGGGCGCAGCCCTAAGCGATTAAAATCCCTGTTCAAGAAACTTGTCAAGAACGTTCAAGTCAAGGTTGCTCCACAGGGTGGCACCGAACGTTCCCAGAAAAAGAACGAAGAGCCCACAGCGCCCGTCGTTCAAACTGCTGATACTACTCCTGCAGCACCAGCAACACCCAAACCCCAGCAACGTGTACGTCTTGGATCTATTGGTATGACCTTCGCCAACCTGAGTAAGAGTGAGGAGAAACCTGCTTTCCAGAAAGAGAATGAAGAGGAGGCGCAGACGGGCGAGCAACGGGTGTTCGATGAGGATATGCTGTTGATGCAATGGACGGCCATGTGTAACCGTATGCCGCAGCAGATGACCGCCATGGCTACGCGCATGAAGAACATGACACCGGTCATTACCGAATTCCCTCATATCGAGGTGGTGATCGACAATGAGATTCTGCTCGATCAGATGAAAACCATCCAGAAACGCATCCGTAACACCCTCGTCATGAATCTTCATAACAACGAGATCACTCTTCACCTCCGTCTGGCTAAGCCCGATGAGGTGAAGAAGATTCTGAATAACCGCGAAATGCTGGAAGAGATGCGGGTTAAACACCCCGCATTGGAACACTTGCTCGGAAAGCTGGAGCTGGAGCTGGTATAAAGTAACCTTAAATCAGCGTCATACCTAACTCATGACATTCCTTGCGCATCTCATCCGGCCATATACTGGCCTGGATTTCACCGAGATGGGCTTTCTGGAGGAGTACCATACACAGACGACTCTGACCGATACCGCCGCCCACGCTGAGGGGCAGTTCACCGTTAAGAAGTTTCTGGTGGAAATACAGCTTGGAACGATCCTGCTTACCGGTGATCTCCAGCTGACGGGTCAGACTCTCCTGATCCACACGGATACCCATGGACGATAATTCCACAGCACGGCCCAGCACAGGATACCAGATCAGGATATCACCATTCAAGCCCTTCTTGCCATCACCGCACTCCGTAGTCCAGTCGTCATAGTCGGGTGCACGACCGTCGTGGGGTTCTCCGTTGGCCAGCTTACCGCCGATACCGATGATGAACACCGCTCCGTACTTCTTCGCAATCAGGTCTTCGCGCTCCTTGACGCTCTTATCGGGATACATCGCCAGCAGGTCCTCACTGTGTATGAAATGGATCTCCTGCGGCAGGAAGGGATTCAGCTTACAATAGCGTTCGCACACCAGGAACTCCGTACGGAGGATGGCGGCATAGATTCGACGTACAATGTTCTTCAGGAAGTCGAGGTTACGCTGGTCGCGCGTAATCACAGCCTCCCAGTCCCATTGGTCAACATACAATGAGTGAAGGTTATCCAGTTCCTCGTCGGCGCGGATGGCATTCATGTCGGTATAGACACCATACCCCGGCTCCACATGATACTCAGCCAAGGTGAGTCGCTTCCATTTCGCCAGCGAATGCACCACCTCTGCCTTGGCATCACCCAGATCCTTGATGGGGAAGGTAACAGGTCGCTCCACACCATTCAGGTCGTCGTTGATACCCAGTCCTTGGAGCACGAAGAGCGGTGCGGTTACACGGCGCAGTCGAAGCTCCGTACTGAGGTTCTGCTGGAAGAATTCCTTAATCAGTTTAATGCCCTGCTCGGTCTGTCGCATATCAAGCACAGACTCATAGTCGATGGGCTTCATAATCTTACTCATTGTCGTTCCAATCTGTATTTTTTGTCAAAACTGCCTGCAAAGGTAAGAAGAAAATATTAAAATGCAATAGAAATTTTATATTTTTCTCGCATTTTGCAAGCAAAAATAGACAAAATACAGACAAAAAGATAACAAAAACGAATATTTTTGCGCTAATAATCCTGATTCATCAACATATTCAGGGCATCAACAAGCTCACGCCCCTTTCTCAGAGTGAACACCTCGTCCATCAGCCGCTCTCCTTTGACGGCCTCGTGAACCATACCACTCTCACCCCAGTAGTAACGTGTCTCGTTTGTCGTTCCATTAGGCATCTTCTCCTGCAGGAAGGCAAACACCAGCTCGTGGCGCTCCTTGTCGTAAAGGAACTCCTGATAGAACTCCCTCGCAGCAACGTTATACTTACGGGTAATCAGATAGGGCTGATAGAAGGGAACGCCCAACTCGCCATCGGATTGAAGTTCATAGTAATAATGTATCACCTCCTTGGTGGGTCCTGTGCCAGGAACAACATACTGACTCACAATCTCTGTATCTGAACGCGGTGTGTTGTCTTTTCCGTTCTTCTCCACCAGGTCCTTGGCGGCGGCATACATCTTTCTGATCTCAGCCACGCGTGCCTTTGCCTGCGGTGTCGACTGTGCCTGGATGGTCAGGGAAGAAAAGACAAGAAGGGTGAGCAGCAGGACCTTCCTTGCTGCTCCCCTTCTGATTGCATATTGTGTTATCATGGTTTACTAAATTTTCTGGATTTCAGGTTGCATATCCTTTCTCTTGGCCAGCTCCTTCAGCTTGTCCTTGCCCTTGAAGGCGAACACCCAGATCAGGAAGGCGGCAATGGCCAGGAGGATGATACCGATGAGCGGACGGTAGAACAGCCAGGCAATGGCAATGATGATGAGCGACCATACGATGCCGACCACCGTACATACCACACCAACCCCCCAGCCCACGATGTTGGCCACGAAGGGCACCACCTTGAGGACGGTAGAGAGAATATCGAAGATTCCCTTCAGACCAGTGATTACGAGGATCACGCCTAAGATACGAAGAACCCAAAGGAAGAGATGGTTCTGCGAATGCTCGCTCTCGAAGATCTCGTCCATGTCCTGCTTACCCATGCGCACCACCGAGAAGGTCTTACCGTTCTTGGCTTTATACGACTTGAATGTATCGCCGCTTACCTTGGCCATGATGGTGATCATAGCGGGAACCACCTTCTCGAAAGTGATACGTACATCACCCACCTGCGGACTGGTAGGCGACTGTCCGAAATACAGTACGTTACCTGCCTGATGCACAAAGTCGTAGTCTTTCTTGTTCTCCTGCGGCACACTGTCGGGTACGATGGTCTTCACCGAATCGGGAATCTCTGCCAGGGTGGAATCAGCAGCCACGGTGTTCACCACGTTCTGTGCCACCTGCTGGGCAGCTACGGGCAGCGGTCCGTTATAGCGAACGTGGATGTCCCTGCAGGCCTTGTCCCATGCCTTCAGCTGGTTGTCGGCCAGATTCACCACCACAGGCTCCATGGAACGGATGCTGTGTATCTGACTCTCGTTGAGCTTATAGGCACCGAAGGTGACATTCTCGGCCCATAGTGTATTGTTCTCGGCTGTTGTCAGCACGTAGTTCTTCTGCTGGTAGGCAGGATCATGGAAGGTTGACGACTGCACCGGTCGGCTCACCCACTCCAAGGTATAGGTATAGGTGGTAACGGTTTCCTGCTTACCGCCCAGCTTGTCATGACTCTCACTCGAAGCATGCTCCACCCACTGGTAGTACTCCACGGTACGCTGCAATCCGATGGCACGCTCACCGAGTCCGTATTCCTTATCCACCAGTGAATCCTGCGTGGTAGCCACTGCCGAGGCATGAATCAGCTCACCGTCGTATTCAGGGTTGATCTTATTCACGCTCTCCATCTCCACGGCCACTTTCTCCGCTTCGTTAAGCATCTTGTCGGTCTTCACCGCCCTACCTTCGTTCCACCACAGTAATGCGGTACCGATACAGAAGAGGATGAAGCCACCTCCGATTCCTTTGAACGAGCTACCCACACGTTGGCCATAGCTCCGAGTTGTTGTTTCTTGATAAGCCATATCTTTAAGTTTTAATGATTGATGTCACACTGTTTTGCTCAGTTGGTTTTGCCAATTTGACGGCAAAGATAAATAAAAAGATGGAATAATCGTCGTCTTTTGTGCGAAAAAGTGTGGATTTGTACACGAATCCATCAGTTTTTCTTGCAATTATGTAAAAATTTATCATTTTATGCTTATCTTTGCGGTGGCAATTAGGAAGCTATCAGACTCATGGAAAGTGCTATTAACGGATATTACAAGCTCTCGTGGAGGGAACGCATCGGGTTCTGTTCGGGCGACTTGGCACAGAACCTGATCTATCAGACAGTCAGCATCTGGCTACTGTTCTACTATAACAACGTCTTTGGATTGGATTCGGCGGTGGTGGCCGTGATGTTCCTTGTGGTGCGTATCATCGACGTGATATGGGACCCGATGGTGGGGGCGATGGTCGATAAGTCGCACCCGCGCTGGGGCAAATACCGCTCGTGGCTGCTGTTCGGTGGAATCCCTCTGGCTGCCTTCGCCATGTTGTGCTTCTGGAACGGGTTCAGCGGATCGCTGCTCTATGCCTATATCACATACGTAGGACTGAGCATGTGCTTCACGTTGATCAATGTGCCTTATGGAGCATTGGGCACATCGCTTACGCGCGACACCGATGAGATTACCATCCTTACCAGTGTGCGCATGATCATGGCTAATCTCGCAGGACTGATCATCAAGACGCTCCCGCTGGTCATCGTTCTCTTCGCACCAAAGGTGCTGAACCCGCAGACGGGACAGATGGAGGCGGTCTATAACACCCCCGAGGCAGGACAGGCATGGTTCTTCACCATGAGCATCTTCGCCCTGACCGGTTTGATACTGCTGCTCGTCACGTTCTTTGAGAGTAAGGAGCGCATCGTGATGGACAAGAGCGAGACCGCCAGTGTCAAGGTGAGCGACCTCTGGATGGAGCTGGTGAGGAACCGTCCGCTCAGGATCCTGTCTCTCTTCTTCATCATCGCGTTCACCACCATGAGCATCAGTAATGCGGCCGACTCGTATTTCATGACTTTCAACATGCATGCCACGCCGTTCATGACCACGGTATTTATGTGGCTCGGTACCATTCCCGCATTCATCTTCCTACCTATGGTACCTGCCATCAAACGGAAGATCGGCAAGAACGGGATGTTCCGTCTGTTCCTCGGAATAGCCATCGCCGCCATGCTACTGATGTACCTCTGCGGCTCCATTCCCGCTCTGAAGACCTACTCCCCTCTGATCTTCGCAGTACAGTTCGTCAAGAGCACGGGCTTTGTAGTGGCCACGGGTTATATGTGGGCACTGGTTCCCGAGGTGGTTACATATAGCGAATATGCTTCGGGCAAGCGTGTGGCGGGCATCGTGAACGCGCTCATCTGCATCTTCATGAAGGCAGGAATGGCGCTGGGTGGTGTCATCCCCGGACTGGTGCTTGCCTGGGTTGACTTCAAGGCGGGAGAAACCTTACAGACTCCTCTGGCTGAGCAGGGCATCCTCTGGCTCGTCACCTTGATTCCCGCTGCCTTGTTCGTCCTGGCCATCTACGTCATCGGCAAATACGAACTGAGTGATGAGAAGATGGACGAGATCAATGCTGCGGTCACAAAAAAATAAATGATATGCAACTGACATCAAATTCCGACAAGATCACGAGAGACTATTTCGACTCTCTGCTGATCGAGACACGTTACCTGGATGCTGAGCTCCCGTCAACCGAAATGACGCTGTTCGGCGAAGTATTCCGCACACCGATTATGACCGCTGCCCTGTCGCATCTGCATAACTCAGCACGCAACGGTATGGTGATCTATGCCCGTGCAGCTGCCCTAAGTGGTGCTGTGCATTGGGTGGGCATGGGTAGCGACCAAGAACTGGAGGACATCGTGGCCACTGGAGCCCGTACCATCAAGATCATCAAGCCGCATGCTGATAACCGCGAGGTGTTCCGCAAGATCGACCATGCGGTCAAGGTGGGCTGTATGGCTGTGGGAATGGATATCGATCATGCCTTCAATTCCGAAGGCGGGTACGATAATGTGTTCGGACTCCCCATGAAGGCGAAATCCACTGAGGAGCTGACCGACTTTGTGCAGGCTGCCGGTGTACCGTTCATCGCGAAGGGTGTACTCAGTCCGCACGATGCCGAGAGGTGTATGAAGGCTGGCTGTGCAGGTATGGTGGTGTCGCACCATCATGGCATGATCCAATATGCCGTACCGCCGCTGATGGCGCTCCCGGATATTCTTTCTGTAACAGGAGGAGAAATACCGGTGTTTGTGGATTGCGGCATCGAAAGCGGAATGGATGCTTACAAGTGTCTGGCGCTCGGTGCTAAGGCCGTATCGGTGGGCCGTCATCTGATGCCGCTGCTCAAGGAAGGAGAAGATGCCGTGTCGATTCGCATCAACGAGATGACTGCCGAACTGGCTGGTATCATGGCACGCACTGGCATCCCTGCGTTGGATAAGATGGATTCCACGGTTATTCACAGGAGGAACTTCTAATGTATTTAGGTATTTCATCATCGTTGGAACATCACTCCCCTGAGGATTGGGCGGCGAAGCATAAGGCTCTCGGTCTCGACACCGTGAACTTCCCCGTTTGCTGTGACGACGGGGAGGATGTTTACATGGCATATAAGAAGGCGGCCGATCAAGTCGGACTAACCATTGCCGAGGTGGGGGTATGGCGCAACACACTGGCTGCCGACCCCGATGAGCGCAAGCATTGGATTGACTATGCCGTGCGTCAGCTCCGGATGGCTGATGCTATCGGGGCCGACTGTTGTGTGAATGTGGTGGGTACGCCCTACGGTCCGCGTTGGGATGGTGGTTATCGCGAGAACTTCAGTCGGGAGCTATGGGATATGGCGGTCAGCATGATTCAGCAGATCATCGATACTGCCCAGCCCACACATACCAAGTTCTGTATCGAGTCCATGCCGTGGATGATTCCCAGTAGTCCTGACGAGTATCTGCGATTGATAGAGGATGTGGATCGTGAGATGTTCGGCACCCACCTCGATGTGGTGAACATGATTACCACACCCCGCAGGTATTTCTTCAATGATGAGTTTCTCATGGAGTGTTTCGAGAAACTGCATGGTACCATCGTGAGCTGTCACCTGAAGGACATCCGGTTGAAGCCCGAATACACCTTCCAGCTACAGGAATGTGCCTGTGGCGAGGGCACCTTGAACCTAGAGCTATACGCCCAGTTGGCCACCGCCGAGAATCCCCACATGCCCATGATTATCGAGCACCTCACCACCGATGAGGAGTATGTAGCGAGTGTGAAGTATGTGAGGGAGAGGTTGGCAATTTACTCAGATCATCATTAGAAGCGTCAAGACATTCATTGAAGAACGAGTTACAAAAACAATTATTAATCCCGATGGATAATATATATCTTTTCCATCATTTTTTGAAAATGATGCTATGTTTGCTAAATAAATGCTATGCAAGAATATTAAGAAAAACCAATATAAAAAAGCTAAAATATTTGGAAGTATTATTTTTTTGTTTTATCTTTGCATTTGAAAAATTGTCAAAATTTCAAAGGTGTAATGAGTAGCGATAATTCTATAGATAGTGGTACCCTTCGAAAGCGTATAGAAGCGTTACCTGAAGATAGTATTCTATTCCGTTCAGACTTTCCTGAATATCATTCAGAATTTGTCGGTGGAACATTAGCAGAGTTAACAGATGAGGGTGTGTTAATGAAACTTGCACAGGGTATATATGCAAAACCGAGAAAAAGCAAATTTGGAGTAGTGGCACCATCCGTTGAGAAAATCGTTCAAGCCATTGCTACTCGGGATAATGCAGAGGTGTTACCTTCTGGTATAACGGCATTAAACGCTTTAGGACTCTCTACTCAGGTGCCAATAAATTATACATATTTGACAACGGGTAGTGAAAGGACTGTTAAATTAGTGAATCAGCAAGTAGTTTTGAAACGTGGAGTTCCGAAAAACTTCTGCTATAGGACAAGTCTAATCGCATTTATGGTACAGGCATTGAAGGCGTTGAAACAAGAGAATGTGGGACAAGAAGAATTGCAGACGATACGCTTACTGATAACCAAAGAACCTGATAAAGACACATTAGTAAAGGATGTGGATATGATGCCTGTTTGGATGAAACGAATTATAAAACCAATGCTTAAATACAATGAAGATGATGGGAAAACTGTGGCTAAATAATGAATTGGTTGACCGTTTGGCCATGTTGCAGCAGACGGAAATTGGTCATTCGGGTATTAATCGGCTTGCAATAGAAAAGGACTGGTGGGTGACTGTAACGTTAAAGGCATTGTTCCAAACAGATTGTCGTGACTCGCTGATATTCAAGGGCGGCACATCGCTCTCGAAAGGATTCAACATCATCGAGCGTTTTTCAGAAGACATAGATTTAGCTATCAGCCACACTTTCTTTGGCATTGAGAGCACAAGCAAAAGTCAGCGTGAAAAACTGCGCAAAGTGGCTCGAAAATATATACAAGGAACTCTTTCTATGCAACTTGATGCTCGATTAAACGATATGGGAATCACAGGATATACTATTGAAAATGTAACCCAATTACAAGACAAGAATGGCAAATGGCATCTGATAGATTCAGATAAAGATCCGACCGTCATTTTATTACATTATCCATCAATTATTGAGAATACTATCAACTATATACCACCACGTGTGAAGATTGAGATTAGTTGTCTCTCGATGGACGAACCAACAGTGAAACGTGAAATCAAGTCGATGGTTGGGGAAAGTTTTGATGATGAAGATTCGGATGCCAATAGCATGATAAGGACAGTAGTTCCCACTCGTACGTTTTTAGAAAAACTATTCCTGCTTGCTGAGGAATTCCAGAAAGAAAAACCGAGAAGTGTGCGAATGTCAAGACATTTTTATGACTTGGAGAAACTGATGGATACTCAATATGGACGTGATGCATTAGCAGACCGTTCCTTATATGATAATATAGTTGAGCATCGTAGAAAGTACTATGCTTTGAAGTATGTGAACTATGACCTTCACAATCCACTTTCTATAAACTTCATGATACAAGAGAAGGATATTGAGGCTTGGAAGACTGATTATGCTGACATGAGACGATTTTTCATTTATGGTAAATCGTTGGAATTTGATGCATTAATGAGAAGGATTGAAGAGTTACAGAAAAGGGTAAAGAATATGGTGATATAGGTATAATCATCATGGAGAATTGATTTATATTTCTATGACAGTATTTTTGAACTAAATATAAAGAACGCATGGCAGACAATATTAATACGGAATTGGTGAATATGTATTCACTTAGTGAGACAAGGCCGAAGTTACAGGAATATATTATATCACGTGATCAGTATTTGGATTTATTTGACAGCCAGTTTGAAGAGGAACGGGTGCTGTGCCTAACTGGAGTAGAGGGAGTCGGTATTACCACAGCACTTGCTTTGTTTGCAAGACGCCATGGTGAAAATTGTGCCTCGTATTTTAATAATGGATGGTCAAGACACTTACTGAGTATAAGGACTATTGTGAATAGCCTTTTGAAACAACTATCATTCTATACTAAAGTGGAATTAAATCCTGGAGACGAAGAGGTTACTCTTTCTAATTGCATTTATAGATTAAGTAAGCAGACAAAGAACAAGAAAAATAAATATCTCTATTTTGTTCTGGATGGTTTTGCTTCCATCCCTCCTGAATATGTGGACTCAATTAAACTGTTGTTGGCTCCATTATTCGGTCTAGAGAACGGACGTTTTCTGTTTTCGGGTGATCGCGATGCTGTTAAACCACTGCTACCAGAAGGAATACCTGTAAAACAGACGAACGAAATGCTACGATTCCAAAAAAATGACGTAGAAGATTACTTAGGGCGAGTGGTGCCAGGTTTAAGTCATGACACAATTGACACTATATACGATCTAAGTGGTAAGGGCCATGCTAGGAACTTAGTCATCCTTACAGACAAGCTTAAAAAGAATGGCGTGGATAAAATTCTTTGTTATTATCGCGATGATGTTAAGGACTTTTATGAGGATGACTATAACTGGATAGAAGACCAAAAAGACGAAAAGTTGACCATGGTGATGGCACTGTTGGCCTACAGCGAATTACCACAAAGCAGACAATCTGTGATGAGGACACTGAACCTGACTGAAGCAGCAACAGCAGACCTTATAGGTCGGTGTAAGGAATATATAGAGGAAAGGGATAACTTGATAACTCTGAAGAGTGACGATTACAGAAAATACTTACGTGTCAGGTTATCTCATATGAAGACCAACATAGAACTATTGTTAATTGACATGATGGAGAAGTGGGGGAAGGCTGAGGATCAATTCCTTTATTTGCCAGCTCTATATAAGCATGTTAAAGACAACAAACAGCTAGTCGCTTATTTGACCTCAGATAACGTACAACATTATCTGGAAAATAAAATGTCGCAAGCAGCTCTGAACGAACAGTGCGAGTATGGATTTAATGCTTGTAATGACTTTGATTCTCAGGCAGCAGCCTATTTCCGTTTTGCCATCAACCGAAGTGTGTCAAGGGAAATTGAGAAAAACGAATTAAGCGACTCTGAAATAGAAGCATTGATTTCGATAGGAGATGAAGAACAAGCTTTTGATTTAACGCAAAACGTTTTCTTGTTGGAAGAGCGACTTAAATGTCTGCTTATTATAGCACAGTCTGGGAAACACCTAAGTGACGCTATGAGTGAAGAGATAGATATACAAATAACAACGCTATCAGATACGATAGACTTCGAGCACATTCCTGATAAGGCATTGGAGTTGGCCAAATTGATGTTACCTGTTAAATTAGAAAAAGCATTGGAAATCATCGATAAGGTGGCTAGAGTAACTAAAGACCGTCAACAGATAGACCGATTATATACAGCAATCTCTCTTTCATATAACTATGAAGGCAGGATTGACGGAGCCAATTCAGCTAAGGCAGATGTCGTTTGTACGAGAATTTCTGACGAAGGGTTGAGGAAGATGGCCACAGTTATGAAGTCGATAATGAAAGACAGTACAGCGAAGCAGGTGGTTGCAAAGATGAAGGAACTGCCAACTGCTAGCAGTCAGTTGTATTTCTTAAGCTATTGGATTCCTGATCATAAAGATCGAGAGGACATCGGCTTTGCCGTTGAGTATGCTGTAAGACTAACAATAGACACTTCGACAAACACTATGCCCAAGGTGTCGTTCCTGAGGCAATTCTGTAAACCACTGGCTGACATGATAAAGGAACAAGTAAAAACAGTAGTTGGGCTACTTGATGCCGTAATGGCTAATATCAAGTATCCAACAGTGGAATATGTGAAACTGCAGATACTTGTAATTAGTGCCCTAAAGAAGTTTGATAAATCTGACGCAAAGAACAGATTGGAAGATTTGTATTTAGAAATTACAGAATTGAAAGACAAAGCTCTTCAGGCGCATTGCAAAGCACTGTTGTTGAGAGACTATGAGTTGCTTGGCGAGAAAAAGGACGTGGAAGAATGGATGATGCCAGCCTTCAAACTGCAAGATGATGTCACTGATGACATTACTGAAATATTAGGTAGTTCAGCCTATCACTTAAAAGTTGTAGAAGGTCCCATCAAAGCATTAGTATGTACTGCGCCCTCGTTTATTAAAGATGTTATAGACAAAATGAACACCGAAGAGCGTAAGACCAGAGCCTTTCTTTTGGCTACAACAGAATATGTGAGGCAGACAGATGTGAAGAAACTTGATTGGAAATATTTCATGAAGTTGTTTAGTGGAATTACATACGATAAAACTGAACTGTATAAGCCCCTTATTGAATTGGTACAAAAGATAACTGAGGCCGGGAAGGATATGGCTTTGTACGATGCTGTAAAGAAGAATTATGACATATTTAAGGAAATAGAGCAGGCAGATGCACAATGTTATGTTTTTGCAACCCTATATGTATGGATATGTCAGAATTACGACGACGAAAAGTTTAGTCAAGTCGTGAAGGAAGATTTAAACACTATGTGGGAAAAGATTAATATACCATGGCTGAAAGTAAATACAGGTTATGAGATAGCCAAAGTTCTCTCGAAGATTTCAATGAAAAACGAAGCTCGGGAATATGTTGCAAAAACTACTGCAATTAGAACCAACCAATTACTCTCTTCATATTCGTGTGTCGCTGCATATACTGAAAGTATGAGTCTATATGTCCATTCACTGGGTATTTTAATACGATCGGGACTATGTACAGATGAAGACTTGGATCAAATTAAGACCTTGATGGCCTACGACGAAAGTGATGGTGAATGTATGATCCTTTGGGCAAGGATAGCACTAGAGTACTACGGAATGAATGATATAGAAAGGTTTAACAACATCCTCAATCGCTATGTCTCAAAACCTATAGACCAATACTCAAGATATTACCAGAAGAGAATTCTCTATCATATATCACCTGCATTGTACTTGTGTTCACAAACACTACTGTATGACCGCTTAAAGGACTTTGATTCTTTTTTCCAGAATGCGTGCATAGAGAATATTGCCCGCTACATACTTACGAAATACCCCTATCCTGAATATACCAGCTCTCGAGAAATACAGGCACAGATTTCTATGGAGAAGAAAGATTACGATCTGCTACTGGATCTGATGGCTCATACGACGGATGAGAATTTTATTTTCAATTATACTGATATTATAGCACAGGCTATCAAACGTGATAGTAATCGAACGCTGTCAAGGGAAATACAAAATGTATTGTGGAACAACTTAAACAAGATTGTTATGGAGCGTTTACCCATGAAGGGGGGAATTCAACACGATGGCTACCGCATAGCTTGTAAGGCAATGATAGACGGGAGTAGGAGTAGCGGAATAGTAAATAGCAATGGTCTAAAGTCAGAGATTGAGAGTGTTCCTAATGTAGCAGATCAAGCATTCTTATATGCACATGTGGCTGAATATCTGAAAAAGGTTTCTGACAAGGCAGAATTTATTGATTTAGCTGTTCAAAAGACTGAAGATATATGCTATACGTTTGACAAGTTCAATCGATATGGCATCTGTCTTCAAGAGGCATTTGTGGCAGCAAATAGCAAGACAAAAGGTATTGCAAAAAAAGTTATGGGCTCATTAAAGTCTGATGGTAATGGTTCATATAGTGACTATCAGCGAGTGATAGATTTGGTGAGGGATCATGATGTAGAATTGGCAGAAAATATGCTGGAAATGCTAGATGATGATCCTGCTCGTTTAAACTATAAAAAGCGCCTTAAAGACCGCATGGCATCAAACAAGAAGATTGAAGCTGCAAAAAACGACTTTGGCCAAGTTATAAGGCTTACGAATGATGAACAGATTCGATTCTTTGAACGGCAGATGGAATGTCTTATTAAGCGAAAGAATGTAGTAAGGGACGTGAATAGCACGCAATCGATAATGACAAAAATATATGAAAATTCGATAACAGAAATGCAAAATGCAGTACTATTCTTTATGGAGAATCTATTTGAGAAGAACTTGGTAAACCGAAAATACCGTATATTGCTCAGAGAAGTGCATTATGCTATCATTTATAACTTGAAATTAGTGCTGGCTATTGCTTCAGGAACGAAAGTTAAATTGGAACGTGTAAACCGTATCATGAATGAGCTAAGCGACAACAATGAATCTATGATACAAGTTGGAGAGGGCAATAAAGGTATAAAACAATTAGTTGACTGGTATAAAGAACATCCCTGTGACATCATTAGAATAATAGACCCCTATTTCCATGCGGAAGATCTGTTTATCATCAAAACATTGATGGACATAAATAATGACTTGAAGTGCTCAATATTGACCAACAACGATCGTCAGGATGGTCTCAATGAAGTGTTTCAAAACGGCTGGAATGCTGTATCGGCAGAGTTGACGGGGCGAATTGAGGTAAAGTCGTGTTGCTATGAGTCAGACGGGAAAGCTCCTTTCCATGATAGATGGTGGCTGTTATATGATGCTGACAAAGACCAGTATTTCGGTAAACGACTGGCTTCGGTTAGTACACTAGGCTCTCGCATATCAGAAATATCTGTCATGGATGAGAAGGCTATGGAATCAGCTATGAAGGTATGGGAACGATTCTTCCATAATATGGTACCAAAATATGAGGAACGAAAGATAAAATATGAAGAGACTAAACTGCGTTAATTTGAACATTATTAATAATCATTAGTGCCTCGATATTAAAGGGCACTAATGATTTGATTGTTTAGTGAAAAATGAAAATAAAACGGCATCAGTTCGTATGTCGTAAACGCTTCAGCAGAAGTACATATGGCGTTTTTGAATGTTGGTCTAAAAATAGTTATTATGTCTTTGATTACATGTGCATCATAAAGTCGTTGAGGGCGGGAACTTGATATTGGGAAGTGCTATTAGACATTAAAAAATGTGGTTTATGGGCGCTTACTCAGTGGTGCAAATGTGGTGCATTTGTAAAATAAGAAAATCCGCAAGATTCTGAATTTCAGAATCTTGCGAATTTTGTAAAGTGATCCCGTTGGGATTCAAACCCAAGACCTTCAGAACCGGAATCTGACGCTCTATTCAGCTAAGCTACGGGACCATTTTCTCAATTCGGGGGACAAAGATACGAAAAATCGAGCGCAGAACAAAACAAATCCATTTGTTTTTTATGCCGAGATGGAGTATCTTCGCCAATTTAGTTGGCAAAGATACGAAAAATTCGATTAAGTGAGAAGAAAATGAATAGATTTATTTACTCGAACGTGAGAATTACATCCAGAAGTGGAAGAAAAAGAAGACGGCTGCATAGCGCATGGGAACCCCTTTCGCATAACCGATGACGCTATTGTTGCTGTTTCTAACGGTACCATCCGAGTCAACCTTCCCTAACAAGGAGTTGTTGCTGTTCCTCACCGTTCCGCTACTCTCTACCTTTCCCAGATATGAGTTGTTGTTATTCCTGATGTCTCCATTACTACCTATCTTTCCTAGCAGACGGTTGTTACTGTCACGTATATCCCCATTACTGTTGATTCGTGCCACCACCGAGTTATTACTGTTCCTGATAGTCCCGTCAGCCTCAACCTTTGCTATCACCGAGTTGTTACTGTTACGAATGCTCTGAGCCGGACACACCACAGCAAAGAACAACAGCACCATCATCAGTATCATCTTCCTTTTCATATACATTCCTCCTATATTATCACTTACGTTCTTTCCTTTTCTTCTTAATCTCATAAACCAAGGAGATGAAGGCGATTACAACACCAATCACCCCCACTATCAGAGAAATAAACATAAAGTTCTCCTTTGCCCAAGTAATCACAGTATCACACATCATATACTCAAAACATTTATCACTTCCATTGAAATATACTCTTTGACGCCACAAAAATAGCAAATAAATGATAAACCACAAAGAATTAAGGGAAAAAGGTGTGGGAGATTCAGAAGAAAGCCGTATCTTTGTAGAATCATGGACGATAAGAAATACCTTCTTGATCTCATCCGTCAGGGTGAACATCAGCAGCAGGACTTCAAATACCGTGTTTCCGATGCCTGCAAGCTCGCCAAGTCGGTGTCTGCCTTTGCCAACACCGACGGGGGCCGACTATTGATCGGTGTTCGTGACGACGGTCATCTCTCTGGGGTGCGTTCAGAAGAAGAGATCTACATGATGCATCAGGCCGCATATAAGTACTGCAAGCCGGAGCCGAGTATCCAGTTCGACACGTTTCATGTAGATGGGCGAACCATTGTTGTTGCCACGGTACCCCCTTCAGACAAAAGACCCGTATGTGCCCAGACGGAAGAAGGGAAGATGCGTGCCTATATCCGTATCAACGACGAGAACATCATTGCCTCACCTGTTCACCTTGCCCTCTGGCGGGAATCTCCTAAACGGCAAGGGACCCTAAATCAGCTTGTCCGCCGTTCATCCATTCCCCGTTACAAGGTCATCACCCTGCTGGCCCGTCTCATCCGTTTCGGCACCGTCAAGTGGGAATATGCCGACCAGCAGTTCCTATTCAGTCAGTAACTCAACTTTCGCAAGTTAACTCCATAACTACTTACATATCGACTATATGAAGCTCTACGCGCAGGCCTTCTTCCTCTATGGCTCTTCCTTCCGTTACTGGTTCACGCGCGAAGAGATCATCCACCTGAACGAGCGTAACAAGCAGTTCGAGACGCCTTCCATCGAGGAACAGCTCATCTCGAAGTACTACGCCTTGACCGACACCGACTACTCCGGCACATGGGTCAACGCTGCCACCATCCTCGAAAAGATCAATGGCGGCATCAAGAAACCGTTGTCGGTAAACCGTGTGGGACAGGTCATGAAAAAGATGGGCTTTGAAAGTATCAGGACCAAACATGGTAAATCCTACCACGTATTAGAGCGAAAGATAATCGATATAGACGAATATCAGAAAACCAGGCCTTTAGAGGATACCGATCAGCCTTTTTGAGTAGTTTTTATATATAAAGAAACTACTCTATCTGGTGTAGAGGTGTAGAGGGTGTAGAGGGTTTTCACAAAATCCCCGTGCGCGCGCGAGGGATATTAAATATATAAGTTTATAAAAATGCTCTACACCCTCTACACCTCTACACCACTTTCCTGTATTTAGTTCGATTTCTACAAGCCTTATAACACCTCGTTATCAGCCTTATAACACCCACTTATCAGCCTTATAACACCCACTAACTAGGCTTATATGTCACAACGAGAATTAATTATGTTCTTATGTTATTATGTCTAAGAGTTCTTATGTCTAAAACTACGGTTCCCCCAGCGCCTCCACGATCGCCCTTACCTGCGGCGGTGAATAGGTGCGGGTGCAGGTGGTCCTGCCCATTTACTTGAGCATATTCCTTGTTAAGGCCAGTAATACCTTTAATATACTTTTGCCATTCCTCCTGTTCCTTCCCTTTGTCGTGCAGCAAGCCCATGACTCGTCCACAATCACCCATACCAAACTCTGCAGCAAAGGATTCTGCTCTTTGTGCTACTCCTTGCTGGTGTTCGTCATTTGTCTGAATGATTTTATCAGATTGTCGAACGTGAGAAATGATAGATTTAGTATTTCTAGTCATAGTCCATATGCTTTGATTTCATCAGCGTCAACCTCCGCAAAGATAAACAAAAATTCCATGTCATCCAAGACAAGCTATTGAATTGTAACTATTTTTATATTAATTCCGACTTTTCTCGTGCCAAGGAACAGGGCTCCCGTCATCACTTCTTGAAACATAGAAATAATCATCGACGTATTTCTTTGAATAACCGAATAAAACTTGTACCTTTGCAGGCATCATGAGAATAGCAGCTTTTCAAAAGATCAGTAGGTGGCTGGCGGCAAATGCTTCTTTGACGGTGATTGCCGTGGCCGTATTTACTTTTTTTGTGCCTGACACCTTTAACTGGGTGAGGGGGAATACGCAGACGGTGATTTTAGGAATCATCATGCTGACCATGGGACTTACCCTTACCACGCAGGATTTCCGTATTCTGGCGCATCGCCCGTGGGACATCTTCATCGGTGCCTGCGCACAGTTTATCATCATGCCCTGTGTGGCCTATCTGCTGGTGCATGTGTTTCGCTTGGAGCCTGCCTTGGCCTTGGGTATTCTGCTGGTGGGCTGCTGTCCCGGCGGTGTGTCGAGTAATATCATGTCGTACCTATGTCATGGCGATGTGGCCTTCTCGGTGGGAATGACCTGCGCCTCTACCCTACTGGCACCTGTGATGACTCCGCTGCTAATGGAGCTGACGGCTGGTGAGATCATCAAGATAGACACCATCGGCATGTTCCTCAATATCCTCATCGTGACGATTATCCCTGTGGCCATTGGCTGTTTCCTGAACTACACGTATTCGAAGAAGGAGTGCTTTCCAACGATACAGTCGTTGATGCCCGGACTGAGCGTGATCTGTTTGGCCTGCATCGTGGGCGGTGTAATCTCTACCGTGCACGATGACCTGGTGGCCCGCGGACTGATGCTGTTCCTCTGGACCTTTGCCGTGGTGTTCTGTCATAACACCTTAGGCTATATGATGGGATGGCTGTCGGGAAAGCTCGCACGATTCAACACAGCAAAGAAACGCACCATATCCATCGAGGTGGGAATGCAGAATGCCGGACTGGCCACTGTTCTTGCCAGTACGTTCTTTGCTGCACAGCCTCTTGCCGTACTGCCCTGCGCCATATCATGTGCCTGGCACAGCATCAGTGGTACGATACTCGCTGGTCTCTTCCAACAATATGACAAGAAAAAAGGTATTGCATAACAACATCGAAGAATGGAATTCCTGATCATCATCGCGGCTGCGCTACTGCCTGCCATTCTGTTTTGGGGGTATATCTGGAAAATGGACCGGAAAAAAGAACCCACATCATTACTCATCAAAGCAACGTGCTATGGTGTGCTGATCTGTCTGCCTGTTGCTATGGTGGAATCGATGATCAGTGGGGTGCTCTTCGGCGAGGGTGGACCCACCACCCTCTTCGGAACAACGGTCGATGCCTTCATGGTGGCTGCCATTCCCGAAGAGGCATTCAAACTGTTTGCCTTACATAGGATTCTGAAGAACAATCCGTATTTCGACGAACACTTCGACGGTATTGTGTATGCGGTATGTGTGGGATTGGGGTTTGCAGGACTGGAGAATATTCTGTATCTCTTCGATAACGCAGACGACTGGCTGTCGGTGGCTTTCCTACGCTCGCTGATGGCCGTTCCGGGACATTATGCTTTTGCCGTACTGATGGGCTACTATTACTCTGTTTACCACTTTGTGAATCGTTCGCGCAGAACATGGGCGATGATTCTTGTAGCTCCGGTGTTGGCACATGGACTATACGACGCACTCCTCATGTCAGCCATGGTGAATGCGGCTCTTGGCGGCATCTGCTTCTGCGGAGCCGTTTACCTTACCTACAGACTTCATATCTATGCCCGTAAGAAGGTGCTTGCCATGGTTAACAATGACAAGCAGAACCCTCTTACGTAGCGTGTTTATTCTTCCTTTCTGGCTTGTGTGAGTCGTTGGAACTCCGCGCGTGCCTTGGCCTGGTCTTCCAGGAACTCAGCATTGTTGTGGAGGGCAAGGACTGCTGCGCTACCGGCCAGACGACCCGCATCGACATCGCTCTGCCAATGGGCTCCTACAATGACACGACTGTCGCCATACATCATGCCACGGGCCAGGATGGTGTCGGCAGCTGCAGGATTGAGCTCTGCCAGTAACAGGGCGGCACTCCACCCACGAATGGTATGACCGGAGGGATAGGAACCGTTGTTGACCAGTCCTGCCTCCTCGTTACGGGTGAGCATATGTTCATTCATGCGCATGAAAGGACGCTTACGACGGTAGAACCATTTTGCCCTGGTACCCATTTGATCGCAGGTCTTGATACTCCTGATGAGGTAGTTGTAGATATCGGGAGTCTTCTCTGCTGAGATCTCCATTCCGAACGGTACAAAATACTCTGCAAGGGTGGAATCGATGTTCCACACGGCATCGCGGATAGCAATGGCAGCACGCTCGGGATTGAGGCGCTGTTTCTTGCCCCACATATAACGCATGATGTCGTGGACAAATTCTTCGCTCGTGGTATCAGGAGGAGCGGGTAACCATTTCAGCATGTTGGGCAAGTGCCGGGCAGACATGTAAGGACCAGGTTCCTTTTTTTCATTGTCTTGTGCCTGAACGGTCATGCCGCAGAAGAGTAGGATGACGATGAGCATCCAAAAGTTGTTCTTTTTCATTGTTGTATTGTTTTGATTGTAATAGGCTTAATGGGCTTGATGGGCTTAATGGGGTTAATAGCCGAAGTCTTCGCCGACGAGCACCACGGTGTGGCGGCTCTTGGGAGAGTTGCGGAGGAAGTGTACGTAGTTGCAGATGCTTTGCGGCGAGTTGCAGTTATGACACACACCATCCACCTGACAGGGGGTGTCGATATCGAAGCGGGCGGCATTGATGGGCGATGCGGTGGAACGGGCACGAGCCAACGCAGCCTCAACAGTCTGAGCCACCTTGTTCAGTCCGATGACGAAGATCACCTTCTTGGGTCCCCATGTGATGGCTGCCACACGATTGCCGTTACCATCGATGTTCACAATCACTCCGTCCTCGGAGATGGCATTGGCACTCGACAGATAGACATCGGTGGTGAAGGCGCGGACATACATCTGCAGCTTCTCCTCGTCAGTCTCAACCAGATCACGATCGAGCACCTCCAGTGTACCGCGCTCCTTAAGCGCCTGCGGGATGCCCATGTCGCGGATGGTCATGGTACCGCCCCACGTCACGCTACTGCCATCGGGAATCAGTTCAGATACTTTCTTTACTGCCTCTGCTGCCGTCTCGCAGTAGAAGGCTTCCATGTGGCGACGTTTCAGATTCTTGATCATCCGCTCCGCCAGTCGTTTGTTCCTTATTTCCTTGGGTGTCATATCAAAAAGTCTATTAGGTTATTTGAACAGATACTGTGCAAACTCATGCAGCGACTTGCGCCACACCTGCCACTCATGGTCGCCAGGATAGGAGTTGAACTTCACCTCCACCCCACCGTCGCGCATCTTCTTCACGATGTTACGGGTGTACTCAATACGCGGATCCTGCTCACCGCAGCTCATGAAAAACACGTCAAACTGCTTGTTGAAGGTCTTGGTATCGGTCAATATGCCCGGTACCTCTTTCTCTAAATCGAAGTTCGAAGCGCCCTGAATACCGCCGAACATACCGGTGGAGAACACGCCCACGTTGGCGAACACCTCCGGGTCGCGCAAACCGATATAGAACGATTGTCCGCCACCCATGGAGAGGCCGCACATGGCACGATTCTTACGGTCTTTCTTCACACGGTAGTTCTTCTCCACAAACGGAATGATATTCTCAATCATCTCGCTTCGGAAAGCCTGCATACCCTGCCAGCTGTAGCCGCCGCCAAAGCCACCGTTGGCTTTGCCTTCGTCCGTCACGACTCGGCCATCCAAGCGAACTTGACGGCCCTCACTGCTCCGTCCGTTGCGGGAACGCACATTACTGTTGGAGCTCACCACGATCATCGGCACGGCCTTACCGGCAGCAATCAGGTTGTCCATGATCTGGGCTGTCCTACCCTGCTCCATCCAACCGCGATG
Source organism: uncultured Prevotella sp. (assembly GCA_900314935.1). Lineage (GTDB taxonomy): Bacteria > Bacteroidota > Bacteroidia > Bacteroidales > Bacteroidaceae > Prevotella. Next base: position 7,674 of record OMXE01000022.1, on the reverse strand, counting down.
ATCCTCACCGCCACCATGCTGGATATACACCACGGGGTAGTCCTGCTTACCGTCGTTATAGCCGGCCGGGGTATAGATCATCAGGGGTCGCCACGACTCATCCACCTTGCTATAATAATACACGGTGCGTACCTCACCATGAGGCACATCCTGCACCTCGAAGACATCCATACCTGCTTCCTTGATCTCGATGGCACTCGACCACCGACTGCATCCGTAGAACGACTGACTGGCGGGGTCGGCTGTTGAAACACCGTCAACAACGAGCGAATAGTAGTGGTATCCTGGCACCTGTGGGTTGGTGGTCACGGTCCAGGCACCGTTATCCGACTTGTTCATATCATACTTCGTTCCGCACAGATCAATCTGTACGTTCTGTGCCTGTGGGGCGTTCACACGGAACATCACGCGGTTATCTGAAAGCACACGCGGATATCCGTTGATGTTAATATTGGTCACTGGTGAGTAGGAACCTTCCGGGAAACTCTCCCGCTGGAATCCCTGTGCTGCAAGCTGTGTGCAGCAAACGACTGACATCAAGGCGGTCAGCATCATTCCGGTAGTTTTCATATTCTTACATCTTTATTGTCACACTATTAAAAAATCGTTTGCGAAGATACAACAAATACTACAAACCACCAAAAAAAACATGAATATAGTTTGTGATAAATGTAATTATTGTTCTTTCACAACATCATAGGGAATCCCCTATCGTTATTTAGGGATTTCCCCACATGTTCGCAGTAAAAAAATGTATAAATTTACGGCGCTAATCACTATAATCGTTAAGTTATGAAGAGGAATCTGTTTTCAATGGCGTGTGTACTCTTGACTTTGATTGCGCTCATGGGATGTGCGACATCAAAGGAGAAGACCGCGAGGAAGACTGAACAGGCAGATAGAGTGGAGTCTGCATTGGCTGAAAGGCACTACAAGATTGCAGTGAATATGATGATCGACCCGAGCGAAACCGAAGAAAAAGTAAATCAGCTTTTACCACAACCATATAGGTTAGAGGTGAGAAACGACTCGCTGATCTCATTTCTGCCGAAGAACGGATATAATATGATCATGAATATATTAGGTCAGAGGGGCCTGATACTCTTTGAGCCCATCGGCAGTTACCAAGAGGTACTGACAAAGAAAGGCAGACGGCATATAGAAATAGGGGTGGAAAATGAGGAGGACTCCTATACATTTTTGATTGATGTGGCCACCGACGGTAATTCATACATCAGTGTGTACCCCCGTAAGCGAGAACGCATTTCGTTTTATGGTAATTTGATACTTGATTAAGTTCCGTAAAAAAGTGTTGTCAGATTTGTTTTATTGAAGTAAAAACCGTACCTTTGGCTTTGCCGAATGTACTCACGTTCGGAAAAACTCAAATTTTGTTTGGTTTTTCGCTTACTTATTCGTACCTTTGGCTTCATGAAACATTTCCACCCACTTCAAACCGACATTGCACGACCAAAGCAGTTCAATGATCCGTTTGATTACGAGCCACACCCGCTGAGTATCTTGGCGGTAGAAGAGGTGCAGCGGTATATCATGGAGCACCCTGAGATCAAGGAAGATGCTGATCAAGGGAAGATGTTTGGGGTGTTGGTTGTTTATCTTCCGAGGAAGGACGAAGGAGAAAGGAGGAAGGAGATTACTTCTGAGATACAGGATGAGGGTGCGGGAATAGGATTCTTGGCGGCATATAGCGGATTGCTGGCTGGCAGGAACGACTGGGAGTGGTTTGTGCCGCCCGTGTTCGATGCGCAGGATCCTGATGGGTACTTCAAGGTGCATGAACGGAAGATAACCGAGATGAACCACGAAGTGGAGTTGTTAGAGAAGGAATTGGATGATTTCTATCACCAGTCCGACTACCTGAAAATGCTTCGTACCACGGAGGACCTGCTCAGTGAGCACGAGAAGAAGATGAAGACCGCTAAGGTGCTGCGCGACATGAAGCGTCTGCAACGCAACATCTCCCCTGAAGAGAATGCGGAGCTAATCCGAGAGAGTCAGTTCATGAAGGCCGAGATGCGGCGCATCAAGAAGCGCTGTGAGGAACTGGAGATGCCGTGGAAGGAAAAGGAGCAATCGCTGACAGACAGAATTGAACAACTGAAGAAACAACGCAAGGAGGCATCTGACGATCTGCAGCGCTGGCTGTTCTCACAATACAAGATGCGGAACGCGCAGGGTGAGACCAAAGACCTCATCGAGATCTTCAACGATTATAACGGTCAGCTACCCCCAGCAGGGTCGGGTGACTGCTGTGCACCGAAACTCCTGCAGTATGCTTTTGAGAACAACCTCCAACCCCTATGCATGGCCGAGTTCTGGTGGGGCGCATCGCCCAAGATGGAGATCCGTCATCACCTGAACTATTATCCCGCCTGCAGAGGGAAGTGCCTCCCGATTTTGGGGTGGATGCTTTCGAGGAGGAAGGACGAAGGAGGAAGGACGAAGGAGATTACTTCTGAGATACAGGATTCATATACCCAGTACATTTCTCCTTCCTCCTTCCTCCCTCCTCCTTCCTCGATTAAAATTCTCTTCGAAGACTCCCACCTCCTCGTGCTGAACAAACCCGCTGGGATGCTGAGTGTGCCGGGGAAGACTGGGGAGGAGAGTGTGGAGAGCATGATGAGGGATTATCTGCATGATGATATGAATCCCATCATCGTGCACCGACTCGATATGGATACCTCAGGACTGATGGTCGTTGCCAAGACCAGATGGACTTACACGGAGCTGCAAAAGCAGTTCCTGGAGCACCAGGTAGAGAAAACATACGTGGCCTTACTAGAGCACATGCCCGAGGGAAAACCGCTCAAAGGCACCATCTCCCTACCCCTCCGACCGAATATCTATGACCGTCCGCGACAGCTGGTGGATTGGGAGAATGGGAAGGAGGCGATCACCGAATTTTGGATTACGAGGAAGGACGAAGGACGAAGGAGGAAGGAGATTACTTCTGAGATACAGGATACAAAGGATTCTTTTCAGGACACATGTACCCAGTACATTTCTCCTTCCTCCTTCCTCCCTCCTCCTTCCTCGATAAGAATCATCCTCCATCCCCACACAGGGCGGACCCACCAACTGCGCGTGCACTGCGCCCACCAGGAAGGATTGGGGGTGCCGATCGTGGGGGATGCGCTGTATGGACATCGGGCCGACCGCCTTTATCTGCATGCCGAAACACTGTCGTTCATTCATCCTAAAACGGGTGAACGACTCACCTTCACGGCACCCGCACCATTCTAAAGTTACAGTTGTTCCCCTTCCGACAAGGTCTCAACATGTTCAGATTGTGTCAATATTGAAGAAATCCTTGTCAAAATGAGAAGAAAGTTTCATGGTCTCGGAAAAAAGTGTTTCCTTTGCACCCATGAAACAGAACAACCAGCCTCTCATCTTAACGATCACCGGTTCCGACGGCACTGGCGGCTCCGGAGTACAGGCAGACATCAAGACCATCACGAATCTGGGTGGTTATGCTGTTTCTGTCGTTACCTCGGTCACCATGCAGAACACTTTGGGTATCCAGGAGTTTTACGACCTGCCCAGCGGGATCATTGCCCGGCAGATCGAGGCCATCATGGATGATGTGGTGCCCGAAGCGGTGAAGATTGGAATGCTGAGGAACGTGGAGACGGTGGAGGTGGTGACCCGGTTGTTAGAGAAATACCACCCGCAGTATATCGTCTATGATCCCGTCGTCACGACCGTTCGCGGTGAGCAGCTCATGAGTGACGAGGTGGTGAAAGCCATTGCCGAGCATCTGGTTCCTCTGTGCCATGTCATCACCCGTCGCGGAGCCGATGAGGTGGTAGTGACCGCCGATGGACGATCATACCCGTTGCCACAGCTCACCCATGCAAACAGTCATGGTCTGGGTGGTGCGCTCTCCTCCGCCATCGCCACCTATCTGGCACAAGGGAACGGTTTTGAGGAAGCCATCCTGCAAGCCAACAGCTACGTGAACCGTCAGGTGGCCTACATCAGTAACCTCCAAGGCAGGAGCAGTGAGCTGTACAACGAGTTCCTGAGTGAGCTTACCCTTCACCATGCCACCAATCGCGATGTGCATTTCTATGCCGATATGCTGAATGTCAGTGCCCGCTACCTGGCACAAGTCACGAAACGCATTACAGGGCAGTCGCCCAAGATGATTATCGATGAATATCTGCTGCAGGAGATCAAGCTTACCCTGAGCAATACGAAAAAGTGCATTCAAGAGGTGGCCTATCAATACGGGTTCCACTCCCAGGCACAGTTCACGAAGTTCTTCAAGAAACTCACTGGAGAGAATCCAACCCAGTTCCGTCATAAACACAGAAGAATAGAATAAATCACAAACACAGAAAAATAGAATAAAAATGAAAGAGAACAGACAAACCCTGAACCGCAACCTGGCACAGATGCTCAAGGGCGGTGTGATTATGGACGTGACAACACCCGAACAAGCCCGTATCGCCGAGGCTGCTGGAGCCTGTGCCGTGATGGCCTTGGAGCGCATCCCCGCTGATATCCGTGCCGCTGGCGGTGTGTCGCGTATGAGCGACCCGAAGATGATTCGTGGCATCCAGGAGGCTGTCACCATACCTGTCATGGCCAAATGCCGCATCGGTCATTTTGCCGAGGCCCAGATTCTGCAGGCCATTGAGATTGATTATATCGATGAGAGTGAGGTTCTATCACCGGCAGATGATGTGTATCATATTGACAAGACCCAGTTCGAAGTACCGTTCGTTTGTGGTGCCAAGGACTTAGGTGAGGCTTTGCGGCGCATTGCCGAAGGTGCCACAATGATACGCACCAAGGGGGAGCCGGGAACAGGTGACATTATCCAGGCGGTGCGCCACATGCGGATGATGCAGAGTGAGATTCGCCGACTGGTGAGTATGAGCGAGGATGAGCTGTATGAGGCAGCCAAGCAGTTGCGTGCCCCTTATGACCTTGTCAAGTTCGTACATGAAAACGGTAAGCTGCCCGTAGTGAACTTCGCCGCCGGCGGTGTGGCCACACCTGCCGATGCAGCCCTGATGATGCAGCTGGGTGCCGAGGGAGTGTTCGTAGGATCAGGCATCTTCAAGAGCGGCAATCCCGCCAAGCGGGCACAGGCCATCGTGAAGGCCGTCACCAACTACCGCGATGCGAAACTGTTGGCAGAGCTGTCGGAAGATCTCGGAGAGGCCATGGTGGGCATCAACGAGAGTGAGATCCAGCTGTTGATGGCGGAAAGAGGGAAGTGAGATGAGGATAGCAGTATTGGCTTTACAAGGGGCGTTTGCGGAACATGAGCAGATGCTGGAACGCATCGGTGTTGACTATTTCGAGGTGAGACAGGCAGCCGACTGGCAACAGCCGAAGGATGGTCTGATTCTTCCTGGTGGGGAGAGCACCACGATGATGAAGCTACTGCATGACCTGGGGTTGTATCACGACATCCAGCAAGCCATACAAGAGGGTCTGCCCGTCTTCGGTACCTGCGCTGGTCTTATCCTACTCGACCGTTCCCATTTAGGAACCATGGATATCGTGGCACGCCGCAATGCCTACGGACGACAATTGGGCAGTTTCCACATAGTGGCACCGTTTAAAGGGATTCCCGACGAGGTGCCCATGACCTTCATCCGCGCACCTTATATCCAAGAGACAGGAGAGGAGGTGGAGGTACTGGCAGTGGTTGACCACCATATCGTGGCAGCACGACAAGGCAATCAGCTTGTCACCGCCTTCCATCCCGAGCTCGATGAGGATCCCCGGCTCCACCAGTTTTTTATCAGCATGGTACATGATTCCCTTTAACTTCGCCGAAGTTACAATGCACTCGGCATAAAAAACAAATACATTTGTTTTGTTCTGCACTCGTTTTTTCGTAACTTTGCAGCCGATATGGCGAAAAAGCAGATATTATTGATCAACGACCTTGCCGGCTATGGCAAGGTGGCCACGGCGGCGATGCTTCCCATCCTGTCGTATATGGGACACCCTGTATATAACCTCCCCACGGCGCTGGTATCAAATACCCTCGACTATGGGAAGTTCAATATCATGGACACTACGGATTATATAAAAGGTGTATTCCCCGTGTGGAAGGAACTCGGTTTCAGTTTCGATGCCATTGCCACCGGTTTCATTGCCAGTGAGCGACAGGCACAGATTGTGGCTGCCTACTGTCGTGAGCAAGCTGCCAACGGTACGGTGATCTTCGTAGATCCTATCATGGGCGACGAGGGAAAGCTGTATAACGGTGTAACGGAAGCAGCCGTGCAGAGCATGCGCGAGATGATCAGTGTGGCCCATCTGATCTTCCCCAACTACACCGAAGCCTGCTACCTCACCGACACCCCTTATCGGAAAGAGGGTGTGAGCTGGCAAGAGGCCAAGGAACTGCTTGACAAACTGCGCCAGTTAGGTACGAAGTCGGCCTTGATTACCAGTCTGATGGTTGATGGACAATGTGCGGTGGTGGGCTATAACCACTTCATCGGCGAGTATTTCCTGCTACCCTATACCGAGATTCCCGTTCATTTCCCCGGGACCGGCGATATGTTCTCCGCCATCCTTATCGGTCATCTGCTCAACGACGAGCCGCTGAAACCCAGTACCCGTGTTGCCATGGATGCCCTCTATCGTCTGATTGAGGTGAACAAAGACAATGAAGACAAGAACCGGGGTATTCCCATTGAGAACTGGCTCTCACTTCTTTGACCATTGGTATCACTCATTGCGTTTGTCGATAATCTGATATCCCTGATACTTCTGTCGGGGGAAGACGAACAGGTCATCACTGATATTCCCGCTCTTGAAGTTACTGATCTTCACTGTTGTGCTGAAGATTCCCAACTTAATACGAAGACTCAAAGGGTAGCGTGTCTTCTTATCAATTAAGGCATGTATCTCTTTGATGCCCTTCACTCCTTTCTTTGCTTTCAAGGTAATGATAAACCCCTCATCACTATCAGCAATGCTGTATAGGAAATTCTCGGGTTCGAACTTGAACTTCGTGGCATATTTGTCACGTTTGTCGGAATTGGCATCATATATAGTAACCGTTTTCTTCTTCCGCTCCACCAAATAATAGGTGAAGCCATCACTGAAAGCGTTATACTTCTCATCCACAAACTTGCTCTTCTTACCTTTATACCATATTGTACCCTCGGTTTTGTAGATGCCGATGATATTGACAGCATAATGCAACGTGGAACCCTGAGCACCAAACACCATCTGATAGGTACGGTCAAAGATCTGTCGGGCCTGTCGGGCATTGGCCGACTGTTCCTGATGGGCAGCCTTTGCCTTTTTGGACTGCGCGGATGACAGCTGGGGCAAAAAAAGACCTGCGACTATAAGCAGGAACGAGATTGTCCACCGCTTCCACACGATGATGGGAAATATATCTACTTTTCGCATATCAAATGCAAAGTTACGAAAAAACGAGAGCAGAACAAAACAAATATATTTGTTTTTTATGCCGAGTGCATTGTAACTTATCTAAAGGTACAAATAATCGTGCAATGGAGATAAAAATAAATGAATTTATTTTGTATTGTACTCGCTTATTCGTATCTTCTATGTTGCTTTCCAAATAATTGGAAAATATTTATTGTTTATTAACTGTTTGTATTCAATCACTTAGCATGATGCCCATTAGTAAGATGACTT